>CAJUSE010000001.1 GCA_910588975.1 uncultured Oscillospiraceae bacterium
TGGGAGGAGGATACGGGCCGGGCGGCCCTCTTTTTCCCGGACAAGCTAGGGTGCTATAACGACTTTTTGAGGGGCTTTTTTGCTCCTGACATTAAAAAGGTCTCCCATAGCGTCAAGGATCTGATGAACACGCTAATGGGGGAGGAATTTTCCACCGACGGCTTTGTTTTTGATACGGCATTGGCCGCCTATCTGCTAGCCCCTACTGATGGCAGCTATGACCTGGAAAAGCTGGCCATGACCTATTTCCATAGGGAAATTCCTTCTGCTAAGTGCTATCTGACCGATGGGGCCTTCGGGCCCATGGTGAGCCCGGAGGAGACAAAAGCGGCCATAAATGTCCTTATCAGCCATACTGCTCTTGTGGATGCGCTTTACAAGGAATTGTCCCGGCGGCTCACAGAGCTTGAACTGGATAAGGTCTATTATGAGATCGACCTGCCCCTGTGTCAGGTACTGGCCGAGATGGAGCGGACAGGGGTGCTGGTTGACCGGGATGCGCTGGCCCGGTTTGGCATCATGCTGGACGAGCAGCTGCTGAAGGACGAAGAGGCCATCTATGTTCTGGCAGGGGAGACCTTCAATATCAATTCCACCCAACAGTTGGGCCGGATTCTCTTTGATAAGCTGGGTCTTCCTCCGGAGAAAAAGACCAAGACGGGCTACTCTACAAACGCTGAGGTACTGGAAAAGCTGCGGGGTCAGCATGATATCATCGACCTCATTCTGGAGTACCGTCAGTACGCCAAGCTGAAATCCACCTATGTGGATGGGCTGACCAAGGTCATTGCTTCCGATGGTCGGATCCACACCTCCTTCCAAAATACAGTGACGGCCACCGGGCGGCTTAGCTCCACCGAGCCCAATTTGCAGAATATCCCGGTGCGTACCAACCTGGGTGCCAAGCTGCGCTATATGTTCGTTGCCGCCCCCGGCAACGTGCTGGTGGATGCCGACTACTCCCAGATCGAACTGCGGCTGTTGGCCCACATTGCCGATGACAAGGCAATGCAGGAGGCATTTTTGAGTGGCGTGGATATCCACCGGGCCACCGCCGCCCAAGTTTTTGGTATTTCGCCGGAGGAGGTCAATGGAGAAATGCGCCGTCGGGCCAAGGCAGTGAATTTCGGCATTGTTTACGGCATATCTGATTTTTCGCTGGCTCAGGACATTCACGTGAGCCGGGCCGAGGCCAGGGAGTATATGGACCGCTATCTGGATACCTTCCAGGGAGTACGGGACCACATGACCCAAGTAGTAGAGCAGGCCAGAGAGACGGGCTATGTGTCCACCCTTATGGGGCGGCGCCGCTGGCTGCCTGAGTTGAAGTCCAGCAATTACAATATGCGTTCCTTTGGGGAGCGGGTAGCCCTCAATATGCCCATTCAGGGTACGGCTGCCGACATCATCAAGCTGGCCATGATCCGGGTACGCAATGCCCTGCGGGAACAGGGTATGGTAGGCCGGCTCATCCTTCAGGTCCACGATGAGCTCATTGTGGAGTGCCCCGAATGGGAGCAGGATAAGGTCAAGGAGCTGTTGAGCCGAGAGATGGAGAACGTGGTCAATTACAGTGTCCCGCTGAAGGCGGAAGCCGCCGCCGGGCGCAGCTGGGGGGTAGCCAAGGGATGAAAAACTACAAGCTGGTCCCTATGGACAGGGGCCACATTAAGGAAATCGCTCAAATTGAGCGGGAGTGCTTCTCTATGCCTTGGTCGGAGCGTGCACTGGAGGAGGAGCTCTACAATCCCCAAGCCTCCTTCATCGTGGCCCAGCGGGCAGATGGAGCGGTGTTGGGCTATGCAGGGCTCCATGTGGCCGCCGACGAGGGCTATATTGACAATGTGGCGGTCAGGGAGGACTATCGCCGGCAGGGGATCGCCGATGACCTTCTGGACGTGTTTGTCAGGTTTGGCAGGGTCAACCTGGCTTTTTTGACCCTGGAGGTTCGCCCCTCCAACGAGGCAGCCATCGGGCTTTATTTTAAGCACGGATTTGCCCAGGTGGGCAGGAGAAAGAATTATTACGAAAACCCCAGGGAAGATGCCATTATCATGACCCTGGAGTTTGGAGTGGAGGGCCAGAGCAATGAGTGAGCGGACCTTTCGCCTCCTCACTGTTGAGGAGCTGAAGCAGCTTTACAGCGAGCATATGAAGCGGGATTTTCCCCCTGATGAATTGAAGCCCCTTTCCACCCTGCTCAAGATGACGGAGGATGGGGTCTATGACCCCTATGGCCTTTGGGAGGACGGGGTTTTGATGGCCTATGCCTTCTATTGGCGTTATAATGGTGCCCCCTATGTGATGCTGGACTACTTTGCCGTTTTGCCGCAATACCGTAATCAGGGCGTGGGCAGTCAGCTGCTTCGGGAGATGCTGGAGCAGTTCTGCCAGGATGGAGGCGGCGTCTTTGGTGAGGTAGAGATCCCCGATAGCGGTGACGAGGCCGTGGATGATCTGCGCCGGCGCAGGCTTGGCTTTTACAACCGTGCAGGTATGCGGACCATGGGGTTCCGGACTAAGGTCTTTGGTGTACCCTATATCATTATCGCCTATGGGCCGGAGATCTCCGATGAGGAGCTGGCGGAGATCGATCGAAAAATTTACAAAAGCGCATTTCCTGATACCAAGTTTTATGATAAGCATATTTTTATTCCCTATGTCCCGGAGGAGATGTAAGTGAATATCCTTGCCTTTGAATCCACCTGTGATGAGACAGCGGTAGCTCTGGTCCGGGATGGACGGACGGTTCTCTCTGACGCCATCGCCTCTCAGGTGGATATGCACACTCTCTACGGCGGCGTAGTGCCCGAGATCGCATCCCGCAAGCATGTGGAGGCCATTGCAGGCCTTGCCGACAGGGCTTTGGCTGATGCTGGACTGACACGGGCAGATGTAGATGCCGTGGCGGTGAGCTATGCCCCCGGTCTCATTGGGGCGGTTCTGGTGGGAGTCAATTTTGCCAAGTCGGTGGCCTTGGCCCTGGGGGTCCCGTTGATCCCTGTTCACCATATACGGGGGCACATTGCGGCCAACTATATTGCCCACCCAGATTTGGAGCCGCCCTTTGTCTGTCTCTGTGTCTCGGGGGGGAATACCCTCATTGCCGATGTACGCAGTTATACAGATATGACCGTTATGGGAGCCACCCGGGACGATGCGGCAGGGGAGTGTTTTGACAAGGCAGCCCGGGTGTTGGGCATCGGCTACCCCGGCGGCGCTCCCATGGACCGACTGGCCCAGGGGGGAGACGACACCATGTATGAGCTGCCCCGCTCCCATGTGGAGGGCCATCCTTTGGATATGTCCTTCTCGGGGCTGAAAACGGCAGTGCTCAATCTTCTCCACAATGCCCAGCAGAAGGGGGAAGATCTGAATGGCCCCGGCCTGGCAGCCTCCTTCCAGCGGGCAGTGAGTGATATTCTGGTTCCCCGGGTCATGGAGGCAGTCCGGCAGAAAGGCTATGGAAAGCTGGCTGTGGCCGGCGGGGTGGGGGCCAATTCCCGCATCCGCTCCGATTTGGAAAAGGTTTGCAAAGAGCAGGGCATTGCCCTTTATCTGCCTCCGCTGTCCCTTTGTGGCGACAATGGGGCCATGGTGGGTAGCCAGGGCTACTACGAGTACCTGGCCGGCCATACCGCCGACAGTGCCCTGAACGCCTATGCCAACCGGGATCTGGGATTGGGTTGAGCAGGGGAGCGTAGGAAAAGTATAAGAACGGCATGACCACAAAAGTCATGCCGTTCTTTTTATGCCTTGTGCAGGGAACTGGATCTTATTTTAGGTCAATGCGGTTGTCACCAATCTGGAGGGCAACGGCCCGGTCGGGCTCAAAAAGGACATTTTCTACGGGACGGAATGTCAGATAGCGGTCCCTTTCCAGTCGGTTTACAACAGATAGACTGACTCCGCCCTTTAGTGCAACTTCTTCACCGTCGTCATAGATAAGCTTGCATGAGGTTTCCTCCGACAGTTCCTTTTCTGTGCTCTCAATGGTGTCAAGAAAAAGCTGCAGCTCCAGTGCGGAAATATGCAGGGCGGTTGCATGAAAATCATAGCGGTGCCCAAATCCACGGAAAGCGACCTCTACCTGCTGATTTAATATATACTCCTTGATATAGCCGTTTTCGGCCACGGTAAAGGCAAGAGTAAAGGGCTTATCGGAGAGAAGCTTTACCGTATCGTATTGTACGGTAGCCTCCAGATAAGGTAGGTCCTCCGTGGTCATGGATCGGTCCAGCTTAAAGAGGGTGATTCCATATCCGGGATCACATCCCCACTGAGCACCGGTCCCAACGCTTTTCCCTGTACGGAAATCGGAGAGGACAGCAATATCGGCCCATTTGGTCAAGTAGTTTTCCTCTCGAATCTCTCCTTCAGGCTGATACAGCGCCAGCGCCAAGGTCATGCCGTCTTGGGAGAGGATACCCCCGGCCAAGGAAAAGCCTTTTTCGCCATGCTTGCTCAACGGGAGTGAACCAGGGACGACAATGGCATTTAATTGATCCATGGCGGTAACAAAATTAGGATCTTCCATATCGGCATAAAGGCTGAAATTTACGTCGGACTGCTTGAGGACAGAAGCCAGAGGAGCCAGGGAGACTGTCTCCAGTTTGATTTGCTCAAATTCCTCCTCTGTCCAATTTTTATCTATTACGCCTTGATAGCCGATGATGATTTCATGCCCTACCAACGCTTCAATATCTTTATTGTAATTCTTAAATTGGAAGCAGTAATAGATGGTGGTACCATCTTCACTGAGAATGGGGGCCTGGTAATCAAATCCCATACTTGCCAGCTCATTTGCGATGTCCAGGCGCATACCATAAAGCTGGGGTTCACCCTCCAGTACCCCGCCATCGGTACGCTTTAGGGAGATCAAAAAGGCGGCTCCATCCTGGTCTACAATGGTCTCCTCCAGGGTAATGGTATAGTCCCCACTCTTGGCACTTACCCACACAGGAGTGGAAACACCCTCGGGCACACCGCCGAAAAACTGGGCCCAGCCGCCGGAGAGACTGGCGGCCAGAGCGCCAATTGCCAGTATTCCAGCCAAACAAGCCGCTAAAATAGCCCGCTTCGGTATGGAGGTCAATTTTCTGATGTGTCCGATCCTTTCTGCATTTTTTTGCTGTTCTTCCTGGTTCAATCGGTCCAACATTACCTCTTTTGCCTGTTTGTCCAGGGAAATTTGCCCCATCATATGGCTATATCGTGACTTCATCTTCGCTCAGCTCCTTTCTTAGCATGGCTCTGGCCCGGCTCATCCGGGTTTGGACGGCGGTGCGGGAGATATGCAGGATGGCGCTGATCTCCCCTTGGTCATAGCCCTCGAAATAGTAAAGATGGATAACAACACGGTATTTTATCGGCAGAGCTGTCACCGCCCGATGTAGCTCCCGATCCTCCTTGTCCTGGAAGGGAAGGGCCTCATCCAACGGCCCAACGTTCCGGTTCCAGAAGTTGCGCAGATGGCTTTTACAGGCATTGGCTGTGCAGGTGAGAAGCCAGCTTTTTTCCTTGCCCTCGTCGGGCCATTTGCGGCTCTCCACCAGCTTGAGAAAAACCGATTGGCATATGTCCTCCGCATCGGCCCGGCGGCCCAGATAGCTGTAGGCCAGCCGAAACACATCGTCTGCGTGGCGTTGAAATAGTTCTGCCAATGTGCGCTTCTCCATCCATTCACCCTCTTTCTTTTGAACTGCCGGCACTTATATAACACTTCACAAGCCCTGATTATCACAAAAATTTTGAAAAGAATAAAAACAGCGCAGGATATGGGGCCATCCCATATCCTGCGCTGCTGTCTATTATTTCATTTACCCAATGGTCAATACATCAATATAGATGAGCAGAGAGCTGAGCAGGAAGGCGGCCTCATCCCGGGTGGTGGGGGCGGCAGGATCGATCTGCTCCAACTCATCCCACAAAAGATTGATGCTCTCTCCGTTTATATCCTTCTGAGAGCGGGATAGCAGCCAGACTGAGGAGTGGGCCCAGGAGTCAAATTTGCTCAACTGGGAGCCATAGAGCCGCTCAGAATAGGTATCGGCCTCCAAGTCCATGCTCAGATTGATCCACTGGGCAAGCCTGCCCATGATGGTGATGAACTGTTGGTGATCCACCGGCGCTTCAGGGGCAAATCGGTCTCCGCCAACTCCTTTGACCAGTCCTCTGGTACTCATGGCCAAAACGGCAGGCGTATACCAGGCGTCGCTGGGTACATCAGTATAGGGATTTGATGTGCCGGGGGCGGCAGAGAGGTTCAATGCGTTGGAGAGAAGCTGGCACAGTTCAGCTCTGGTAAGGGTGTCCTGGGGGTGGTAGCGGCCGTCCCCTTTACCTCGGACAAGGTCGTAGGATTTGAGGATGGACAGGTCAACACCGTAGACGGACTCATCATGGTCGGAGAACAGGGCACCGGCATAATTTAATTTATAGCGCTGGGCCAGCTCGGAAGGCGTGATGGGCTCAAGATCGTCTGTATCGGTAATCAAGGCCATGGGTACTTGCTCAGACAAGGCGTTCAAAAAGGGGGCAAGGCCGGCGGGGGGCTGGGCATTGCGCAGGTCAATCAGGAAGGACCATGTCAGATTTACCATGAGCCAGTTTGCTCCGGGCTCCTCTGTCCGGTCTGGGCCATGAAAAAGCCGGGCCACAGCCTCGATATGGGCATCATCCACCAACAGATCGGGGATGACTCCCATCTGATCGGTGGTGTTGCCTGTGGGGCCATAGAAGCGGCTGGTGGTGATCTTCATGCCGTCGCCATCGGGAAAGAAGTCGGGCAGGATAGACCGGTCAAAGAGGGTCTGTGCCACTCCCTTACCGAAGGTACGGGTACCGATGACAATACCGGCATTGTAGCCCTGAATGGCTGAAGCAAAAAGCTCTGAAGCGCTGGCAGTCTCTTCATCTACCAGAACAATGACAGGGTCTGTTGTATATGCTTTCCCCTGATATGCGGCAACCTCCATGCTGTCATCACCATAGCGGAAATAGGCAATATCTCCAGCGCCGACAAAGGCCCCGGCAGCATCCTGGGCCGCTGTGACATAGCCGCCTCCGTTGCCACGCAGGTCAAAGACCCACACATCCACGGCCTTATCATAGGCTGCTATGGCTTCAAGAACATGCTGGGCCGTCTCCGCACCAAAGGAGGTACACTCGATCCAGCCAATATGGCCATCTACGACCTCTGCTGTGACCGTAGGAATAACCACCTGAGCTCGGATAACGGGAACGGTGTACTCTTTTCCACCCCGGCGGTAGGAAAGGATGACCTTACTGCCGGAAGTGCCCCGAATTGCCTGGGCGATCTCATCCATGGTCAGCCCCCGTAAATCGGTTTTATCTGCATAGAGGAGCACATCTCCCACCTGCAGGCCTGCTGCAGCGGCGGGGGAGTTGGGGTAAACCTTGGTGAGGACAGCAAGTTTTTCTTCGTTAATGGTCATAGCCACGCCAATTCCCTCTACCTGAGTGTCCGACATACTGGCAGTGAAGAGGGCGTATTCTATGGGCGTGAAGTAGTCGGTATAGGGGTCACCCAGGGCATCCACCATCTCCTGGATGGTGGGCTTTTCCAAGGCACCTGCGGGAATATCATCCACATAGTATTTTTTCAGCAATTCCCCGGCCTGCTCTGGCGTAAGGGCCTGGGCACAGGGAGTTAACAATAGAAGAGCAGAGAGAGAAAGGGCAGCAGTGCGGCAAAAAAGAGTGGACTTCATGGGGAAATACCTCCAAGTAAAGGCTTGCATTAGGCTGGTAGGATATCAGTATAGGAGAGCAGACGGTAAAGGGCATAGGCCGCCTCCTCCCGAGTGGCATAGGCGGTGGGGTCAATGTCGTGAGCTGGGGCCCAAAGCAGGGAAATGGGTTTGCCAAAGTAGTTCACCTGGCTGTAAGACAGCAGCCAGGCACTGTTTTTGGCCCAAGGGGCATATTCCTCCAGTCCTACCACATCTGCCACCGTCTCGGTGGTGTCGGTGGCCAGGTCGTAAAAACTCAGATTGAGCCATTGTGCCAACCGGGCCAGAATGGTGATAAGCTGCTGATGATCTATCGTATCCTCGGGGTGGAAGGTACCGTCGCCAACCCCTTCTATCAGCCCCATAGCGCTCATGGCGGATACAGCCTTCTGATACCAGGCATCCTGTGCCACATCAGAGAAGGCGCTGGGAACATCAGAGTCCTTGCAATTCAATGCATTAAACAGCATTTGACACAGTTCAGCTCTGGTAAGGGTATCATGAGGATGAAACAGGCCATCCTCTTTACCCTGGATCAGATGATAGGTTTTCAGAATATCAAGGGCAGCACCATGATTGCCCTCGTTACCGTCGGGAAAAGCCGCTCTGTTATAGGTAGCGCCGGTCTCCCGGACTACTTCCTCCAAGTCAGAAAGCCGCCATTTCATACCGTCAGTACCCAGCCAAATCTTTTTCCCTTGGGGAATGGCCTCCAAAAGTGCCTGAAATGCCTTCGGCTGCTCCTTGGCCTTGTTTAGATCAACATACCACTGCCAATAGAGGTCCACCCGCAGGGTTCCTGCCGTAGAGCCAACAGGAGAGCGTCCAGCCAGGAGATAGGCCACGCCGTCGATAAGTTCAGGCGCAACCAGCAGATCGGGAATGACACCCACTTGGTCGGTGGTGTTGCCATTGGGAGAGAAAAAGCGGTAGGCAGTGATTTTAATGGCATCTCCATCGGCAAAGTAGTCGGGCAGATAGGTCTTGTCCACCAGAGACTGGGCCACTCCCTTACCGAAGGTGCGGCTGCCCACCACAATGCCCGAACCTCTGTCCCGAATGGCCGAAGCGAAAATCTCCGAAGCGCTGGCCGAGTGCTCATCCACCAAAACGATAACAGGATAGATCGTGCTGGCCCGCTCACCATAGGGAAAAGCGCCATATTTTCCACTTCCATCCCGAAAATAGACCATGTCACCGGCGCCAGTGAAGAGACCGGCCGCATCGGTGGCGGCATTGGTGAGCCCGCCGGTATTGGAGCGCAGATCCACGATCCACACAGTAGCCTTATCGCCATATTGCTCCAGCGCTTCTTTGAAATGCCCCACTGTTTCGCTGCCGAAGGTGGTGCAGGAAATATAGCCGATGTGCTCGTCGATGAGCTGGCTGGTGGTAGCGGGAACCACTACCAGCGCCCGGGTCAGAGTGACTGTTGTTTCCCGGCCCTCCCGGCTGTAGGTGATATTGACCTCAGTGCCTTCTTCACCCTGGATCAGCTTGCTGACAGCATTGATCTCTATGCCCTGTATGCTCTTGCCGTCTACGGCCAGAATACGGTCCCCACCTTGCAGGCCGGCCTTCTGGGCGGGAGAGCCCTCCAGAGCCCGATCCACTAAGATACCGTCCTCGGTCTGGGCGTAGACGATGCCGATACCCACAAGAGAAGTATCCGACATACTGGCTGTAAAGGCCTTGTATTCCTCGGGGGTAAAATAAACCGTGTAGGGGTCCCCAAGGGCCTCAACCATGGTCTCAACGGTGGGCTGCTCCAACACAAACTGGGGCACCTGGTCAATGTATATCTCTTGCAGCAGCTGGGCGCATTGCTCTGTCGTGAGGGCCTGGGCCGCTGGAGCGGAGAGAAGGGCCAGAGAAAGGCCCACGGCAGTCCAGCGGGAAAGTAAATGTTGTGTCATGGCGTACGGCCTCCCAAATATGATTACCACTATCATAATCCAAAACACCGCCGGTGGCAATAACCGGCGGTGTTTTTTTATTGATTTGTCGCCTTTATTTTGCTAAGTGTCAAGGACACCGGGCAGTGGTCACTGCCAAAAATGTCGCTGTGGATGCAGGCGTCAAGAATGTACTCCCGAAGTCTGTCCGAGGTAAGAAAATAGTCGATACGCCAGCCAGCGTTATTCTCTCTGGCATGGAAGCGATAGCTCCACCAGGAATAGGCCCCTTCCAAATCGGGATTGAGGTAACGGAAGGTATCCGTGAAGCCGGCGGAAAGTAACTGGGTAAATTTTTCCCGCTCCTGGTCAGAAAAGCCGGGATTTTGTCGGTTGGACTTCGGATTTTTCAGGTCGATCTCCTGATGGGCCACATTCAGATCTCCACAGATCACCACCGGTTTGCAGGCGTCCAGAGAGAGGAGGTAGTCCCGAAATGCATCCTCCCAGTCCATGCGGTATTCCAGCCGCTTCAGTCCATCCTGGGAATTGGGTGTATAGACAGTAACCAGATAAAAATCTTCAAACTCCAATGTGATGGACCGACCTTCCCCGGTATGCCGTTCTTGACCGATGTCATAAGAGACGGAAAGTGGGGGAATACGGGTAAAGATAGCGGTGCCAGAGTAGCCTTTTTTCTCGGCGGAGTTCCAGAATTCTTGATAACCAGGCAGGTCGATCTCAGCCTGTCCCGGCTGCATTTTTGTCTCCTGCAGGCAGAATACATCGGCATCCAGTGCAGCAAAGCTGTCCAAAAAGCCTTTTCCCAGGCAGGCACGCAGTCCATTGACGTTCCATGATATCAGTTTCATATTGCTTCTCTCCTCTATTTTACTGTAAGGGTGATACTGCCCATCTGGTCGGTACGATATAATTCACATCCGGCAGCCCCGAGCCGTTCCAATATCTCCTCATTGGGATGACCATAAGTATTGTAGCCGCAGGAGATGATTGCTTGCTCTGGAGTGGTGGCAAGAAGAAGCTCCTCTGAAGTGGAATTGCGTGAACCATGATGGCCAACCAAAAGCAATTCAATATCTGGCAGGGATTTATACTTGACAAGCATCCGCTCCACCATGGCGTTCATATCGCCGGTGATAAGGGCGTCAAACTCTCCGCTGGTGCATATCAGGGAGAGACCTTCTTCATTGGCACCTCCATCTCCGAGGGGAGCAAAAATGGTAAGGCTGGCCGCCCCAAAGTCAGTGGTGACATCCTTTGAAAGCAGTGTCACATCGCAGCCGTATTCTTTGGCCAATTTCAAAATCTCCAGGCGCAGAGGAGAGGAGGGTTCTACATCCGGCATCAGGATGTGTTTCACCTTTACCCTGCTGAACAGTTGGGGAACACCGCCGGCATGGTCGGAGTGATAGTGGGTGAGGATCAGCAAATCGAGCTGGGAGCGTCCCAGTGACTGAAGATAGTCAGCAGCTACGTCTCCCGGATCCTCTGCTCCGCTGCCGCCGCAGTCCACCAGAACGCTGTTGCCTTTGGAAAAGAGCAGCGTAGAAGCTCTCTGCCCCACATCCAGGGCGGTGATGGAGAGAGCGCTTATATAAGCCGGTAGTATATGGAAAAGCAGGGCCAGACAGAGTGTTAGACCAAGGACAGAAAGGGGAATGGCCGGCCGGATCTCCCGACGAAGAAAGAACCAGATCAAAAGGATAAGATAGGCTATCATAGCCCAGATCAGGAGCAGGGCAGCGTTGAGGGAAAGAGAAGCCAAAGGGAGCCGGACAATGGCTTTGACCACTTCCATGACCCAACGGACGGGGAAAGCCAACAGCCAGGCAAAGGGAAGGGCAAGCCTGGGGAAAAGCAATCCCACAAGGCTGAGCGCCAATGTACCGACGAAAAGAAGGGGAACCAGCCACATCACCAACAGGTTTGTGACAGGGCCCAGCAGAGAAAGCGTGCGGAAATGCAGAACTATGAGGGGTGTAGTGAACAGGAGCGCACCCAGCGTTGTGGCAAGAACACCGACAGCCGCCCGACATAAAGCAAAAAATAGTTTGGTAAGCTGATGTTCTCCCTCGGGCAGGGCCTTAACCCAACGGGAGTACAAGATAGGCGTGAGACTGTATATGCCGGCTACAGCGGCAAAGGATAATTGAAGGCTGACACTGGAGACGGAATAAGGATTGAGAAAAAGCAGAAGAGTCAGAATGACTGTAAAGGTTGTTGGCCTGTCCTCTTCACGCCCCGTTAGCGGAGCCAATAACACAAAAAAGATCATGAAAGCTGCTCGAAGTGCGGAGGGAGAGGCCCCTGTCAGCAGTACAAAAAAGAAAATCAAAGTGACGCCCAGCCCAAAGGTGAGCTTGCTCCGCTTTCCGAAAAGGGCGGAGAGCAGGCCGATAAGAAAACTCACATGAAGGCCGGAAACCGCCACAATATGAGCCACCCCTCCACGCTGAAAGGCAGCGTAGAGCCCGGCGGGCAGACTACCTTTATCTCCGGTAGTCAGTGCAATCAGAAAGGGAGCGACATCCTGGGGGAATATACGAGTGATGGAAGTCTTTAGGGCGTGGGCGGCCTGCTGGGGTAGAAATCGCAGAGACAGTGTATCCGGGTGGCGTAGCGTAAGGATCTTGCCTTTCGGATAACCGATGAGATAAATGCCCCTGGCATCGTAGTAGTCAAAACGCTCACCCCGGAGAACATCTGATTTGGACAGCCGAAGTGGCAGGCTGATCTCATCACCGGGACCAAGAGAGGCGTATGCCTCATCCGCATAGAGAAGCACTTTATAGGGGCGACCGTTGGGACCGGTCAGTCGAACGGGAAGAGAATAGCCGTTATCCGTTTCGGAGGGGTGATCCAGCACGGTTACCGTACAGACAAGAGCTTCTTTGCTTGCCATGGCGTGGGCCGGAGTACGAAAAAGAGCGGTATAACAGCTTGTCCACAAAAAGCCTGCACACAAGCCAAAGGCCGCTAAGGCCACTTTCCTTCGGGTATTCTCTTGAAGAAAAAGGGTAGTAATGCCTGTGACAGCACAAAAAATGCCCGCTGGAAGGAGATAGGGTTCCGGCAGGAGATAGACCGATAAAAAGATGGCGGCAGAGAAGGAAAGCGTAACCCAGAACAACTTACGCATATGGGCATTCCTCCCAAGAAAGCAGGGATTTTGTATACAATTCCGCATTTGAAAGAGTGGATGTGGGAAACGCATATCTCCAAGACCTGGGGCACTTATGTACGCCGCCCAGTTGGGCGGCGTTTGCATTAGAGCCAGAAGCTTCTGGCGTTGAAGGGCTGGACAAAAATGGACTGGTTAGCCCCGGTGATGGCGCTGTCTCCGGTAAAGAAAGCGGGATAGGAAACATAGACGGGAAACTGGCTCAGCGCCGGGACAACGGGGGTTTCAGGGGTGGTCGTGCCCCCGCCGGTGCCTCCGCAGCCACAATCGCAGTCACAGGAACAGTGGCAGGTGCGACGGCACCCGCATCCAGAGTTACAGCAGGAAAACATGATGGGATCCCTCCACTCTTAGTGTGTGGCCTTGGCCACATCCCATCCTATGACAAGGTAGGGGACAGGGTGCCTTAGCTCCTGTTTGCCCAACCCAAGCTATGGCCCACCGCTTTTTGCCAGCCGGCCAAAAGAGCCTCCCGACGTTCAGCGTCCATCTGGGGGGCAAAAGCAGTATCTTGTTGCCACAAGCCCTTAAGCTCATCGGTATCTCGCCAAATCCCAACGGCCAGACCGGCCAAATAGGCCGCTCCAAGGGCCGTAGTCTCTCGAATTACCGGGCGGCGAACCGTTTTATCCAAAATATCAGCCTGAAACTGAAGTAGGAAGGCATCCCGGCTGGCTCCGCCGTCAGCGTAGAGAGAGGACAATGCCAGACCTGTGTCCTTTTCCATGGCCACCACCAGATCCCGGACCTGGTATGCGATGGACTCCTGAGCCGCCCGAACGATATGGGCCCGACCAGTGCCCCGTGTCAATCCCACCAAACAGCCCCGGGCATACATATCCCAATAGGGAGCGCCCAGACCAGTGAAGGCGGGCACCAGATAGACTCCACCGGTATCGGCTACACTTTGGGCCATAGCCTCTGCCTGGGCACTCTCGGTGAGGAAGCCCAGCTCGTCCCGGAGCCACTGGATAACAGCGCCTCCGGTGAAGGCCGAACCCTCCAGCGCATACTGGACCTGGCCACCCCGGGCAATGGCTACCGTTGTGAGCAAACCATTCTGGCTCTCACAGGGGATAGTGCCTGTATTCATCAGCAAGAAGCACCCTGTACCATATGTATTTTTGGCCTCGCCGGGTTGGAAACATCCCTGACCAAAAAGGGCAGCCTGCTGGTCCCCGGCAATGCCGGCAATGGGCACATTGACCCCCGAAATATCGGTAAAACCTACCACCTGGCTGCTCTCTACCACCTTGGGAAGCACGGCCTTGGGGATGTCCAGCGCCTGAAGCAGGGTATCATCCCAGCACCCCTTGTGGATGTCATAGAGCATGGTTCGGCTGGCATTTGTGGCGTCTGTGACGTGAACGGAACCCTCTGTCAGCTTCCACACAAGCCAGCTGTCCACTGTACCAAAGAGCAGTTCGCCCCGTTTGGCCCGCTCCCGCCGGGGGTCTACCTGATCCAGGATCCACTTGAGCTTGGTGGCAGAAAAATAGGCATCAGGGATAAGCCCTGTGGTCTTCTTGATGTGTTCTGCCAAACATTGACGAATGAGGTCGTCTACAATATCCGCCGTTCGGCGGCACTGCCAGCAAATGGAGTTATAAACAGGCAGACCGGTGGTCCGATCCCACACGATGGTACTCTCTCGCTGATTGGTAATGCCGATGGCGGCCACCTCGCCGGCCTTGATTCCCGACAGAGCGATTGCCTCCATCATAACAGCGTACTGGGAGGACCAAATCTCCATGGGATCATGCTCTACCCAACCCTCCCGGGGATAGATCTGCTGCAATTCCTTCTGTGCCACAGCCACCATACGCTGTTCCCGATCAAAGAGGATAGCTCTGGAGCTGGTGGTGCCCTGATCCAAGGTAAGGATATACTGTCCCATCGCAACTCCCTCCCATACGTATTTATCTGCTTATTTATTATCCCCGGTTTCGGTAGAAAAAGCAAGAGAAAGTTGCATGTATCGCCTATCCTGTATGAAATATCTCCAAAAGGTCAAAACTTGGGCAGAGAGGTGAGACGGACTATGGATCTGATGCAAGCAGGGGCCCTGGTGGCCCAAAGTGTCAACATCACAGGCACCACAACCGGAAAAGGTCTCGCCCGGCAAATTGGCCGTTCCCTTCAGATAATTGAGGGCAAGTGGAGACAGCTTGACCAACTGCCCAGAGAAAATACATCTCCGGCAGTGGAATGGTTGCTAGATAACGCCTATTTGGCCCGGCGGGAGGGTGCTGCGGCCCAGGAGGAGCTGCGTCGGTCCAAAGGGCTGTATCGCTGCCGGAAGGGCCCCTATCTCCAGCAGGTCGCTGCCAGCTTTGCAGACCAATCACCCCGAATGGATCCGGGAGACCTGGAGCTATATCTGGATGGCGTACAGCATACCCGACCTCTGTCAGAGCGGGATCTGTCCCTGCTGCTCCCCGCCCTTTGTGGAGAACTGTGCCAACGGCTGGCCGCTCTGTGTGCAAATGCTGAAGTGGACTGGGCCGGGGAGATCCTGCCCAGAGAGCTGGAGGCCATTTTCTCCGGTCTACGCTCCCTGGCCAGCCCGGAGTTGGGTCAAATTTTGAACTGGGCCTCTCCGGTGGAGCAGATCTTGGTTCGGGATCCGGCAGAGCTCTACGGACGTATGGACGAGGCCACAAAATATCGCTATCGCCAACAGGTATGCCGTCTGGCAAAAAAGCGGGGCCTGTCAGAAGCTGAAACCGCTGGCCGGGCATTGGAGCTGGCCCAAAAAGGAGAGGGCGACCAGCGGCATATTGGCTATTACCTCTTTCAATGCCCTCTGGGCAGTGCCAAAAGGGAACCCACAGGTGCCGCCTATGTTGGCGCTATTATATTCCCAACGCTTTTGCTGTCCCTCTATCTGGGTTTTTTGCTTGACCATCTTGCCCTTTCTCTCCTTTTGCTGTTACCAGTTTCCGATTTGTGCAAAAATTTGGTGGACTTCCTCGCCGTCCGTCTTTTCCAACCCCGACCCGTTCATCGGCTGAAGCTGGAAAAGGGGATCCCGCTGGAGGGAAAAACCCTGTGCGTCATTGCCGGACTGCTCACTGGTGATGACAGCGGAGCGCAATATGCCCAAATGCTGGAGCGTTACCGTCTGGCCAACCGGGACAGTGGCCCTAACCTGCGCTTCGGCCTGTTGGCAGACCTACCCGACCGATCAACTCCCATGGGGGACAGGGAAGCGCAATGGGTCCAGTCGACCCAAGCCGCCCTAAATGCCCTCAACGAGAAATATGGGGGCGGGTTTTACCTTTTCTTTCGCCGGCCTGTTTTTCAGGTCCGGGATGAGCACTATGGCGGCTGGGAACGAAAGCGGGGCGCTCTTTTGGAATTGACCCGCCTGCTGCGAGGCCACGAAACCAGCCTGCAGGTCCTCGCAGGAGAGCGAGAGGATCTGTCCGGGACTCGGTTTGTCATTACGTTGGACTCGGACACCACCCTCAATGTCGGCGCTGCCAGAGAGATGGTGGGAGCTATGCTCCACCCTTTAAACCGGCCCAAGGTCGACCTGGAACGCCGGGTGGTGGTTCAGGGCTACGGTCTTCTCCAGCCAAGGATCGGGGTGGAGCTCTCTGCGGCGAACCGCTCCCAGTTCTCCCGGATCTTTGCCGGCTTGGGGGGGATTGATCCCTATGGTGGCGCCTGCAGTGATGTTTACCACGACCTATTTGACCGGGGGAGCTATACCGGTAAGGGCATTTTCGATGTAGAGAGCTTTTCTCTGTGTCTGGATGGTCGCTTTCCCCAGGGGCGCATTCTTTCCCATGATCTGCTGGAGGGGGCCTATCTCCACGCTGGGCTTTTAGGAGATGTGGAATTGACAGACGGATATCCGCACCGCCTATCGGCCTACTTCGCCCGGCAGCACCGTTGGGTACGTGGGGATTGGCAACTCCTGCCCTGGTTGGGCCGATATGTTACCAACGAGATGGGGGAGCGGGTCAAAACCCCCATCGCCCCTTTGGACAAATGGAAGATATTTGACAATTTGCGCAGAAGCCTATCACCAGTGGCAACGCTGCTATCCCTTTTGTTAGGGATGTGTTTGTCTGCACCTGTCTTTGGCGTGGCGGCCGCCCTCGCCATTGTCGCCGCCTGGTCTAATCTGCTGCTCACCGGTGCTGATTTGGCCTTTCGGGGAGCCGTGGGGCTACGTCGACGTTACCACGCCACCGTAATTGCCGGCTTTGGCGGGATGCTGCTTCAGACCATAATCCAGCTCATTTTTCTTCCCTATCAGGCCTGGATCAGTGCCAGTGCGATCCTAACCGCCCTATGGCGAAGCTTTGTAAGCCATAAAAAGATGCTGGAGTGGGTGACAGCGGCAGATGCTGAGCGAAAAAATGGGGGGCTGCGATCGGACCTTTCCCGCCAATGGCCTGCTGCGGCCATTGGTCTGTTTGCCCTGTTCTTTTCCCGCTTCCCCACTGGAACAGCTGCAGGGATGATCTGGGCCATTTCGCCCCTATTTTCCTGGGCTCTATCTCGTCCCATTCAGACCGAAGGGGGCGCCAGAGAGGATGACCGTCCCTTTCTGCTGCACCAGGCCACCCTCATTTGGGATTATTTCAGGGACTGGCTGGGCCCCGAGGACCACTGGCTGCCCCCGGACAATGTGCAGCTT
Organism: uncultured Oscillospiraceae bacterium; assembly: GCA_910588975.1. Classification (GTDB taxonomy): domain Bacteria; phylum Bacillota; class Clostridia; order Oscillospirales; family Oscillospiraceae; genus Vermiculatibacterium. Next base: position 17,506 of record CAJUSE010000001.1, read on the forward strand.
AAGCCTTGGCTGGGCCCTGCCCGACGAACCTCTCCCACCAACATCGGCATGGCCCTTTTAAGCTGTGTGGCCGCTGTGGATCTGAAGCTTACCAGTGTCCCGGAGGCCACATCCCGTATTGCTCACATGGTGGATGTGCTGGAAGGGTTGGAGAAGTGGAAGGGCCATCTCTACAACTGGTATGATACCGCCGACTGTACTCCGCTACACCCTCGTTATATTTCCACGGTCGACAGCGGAAACCTGAAAGGCTGTCTCATCACGCTGCGGGAGGCCCTGATCGAGTGGGGAGAGGAGCCCCTGGCCCGGCGGGTGGAGATCCTGGAAAAGGCCATGGATCTATCCCCACTCTACGACAGGGATAGAGGACTGTTTCGCATTGGCTTTGACCCGGATAAGGGGAGCTACACTTCGGGTTGGTATGACCTGATGGCCAGCGAGGCAAGGCTCACCAGCTATGTGGCAGTGGCGCTGGGTGAGGTGGAACCCCGCCATTGGCGGCGGCTTGGCCGGGGACTGGTGGGGGAGAACAACTACTGTGGCATGGCCTCCTGGACCGGGACCATGTTTGAATATTTCATGCCCCAGCTGCTGTTGCCCTGCGAGCCGGGGAGCCTGATGTACGAGTCACTTGCCTACTGCATCTATGCCCAGAAGCGGCGGGGTGCCCAGACAAGGACCCCTTGGGGGATCTCTGAGTCAGGTTTTTACGCCTTTGACCCCGCTATGGCCTATCAGTATAAGGCTCACGGTGTTCAAGCCCTGGGGCTTCGCCGGGATCTGGACCGGGAGACCGTAGTGGCACCTTATGCCTCCTTTTTGGCCCTTCTGCTTGCGCCTGACAGCGCCGGGCGTAACCTGCGAAGGCTTCGGGATATGGGATTAGAGGGCCGATATGGCCTTTATGAAGCCGTGGATTTCACTCCCGGAAGAGTGCCGGCAGGAGAGGAATGGGCCGTTGTATGTTCTGTCATGGCCCATCACCAGGGGATGAGCTTGGTGGCCATCGACAACGCTCTGCAGCACAACATCATGCAGGAGAGATTTTTTCGGAACCGCTCCATAGCGGCGTTTCGGGAGCTGCTGCAGGAAAAGGTCCCCGTAGGCGAGCCCATTATGAAGGTCGTTCGGCACGAGGAACAGGAAATTCCCCGGCTCTTCCGCCAACAGGAGCAATATTACAGGGAGGGCTCCGGCTGTGATCTGGCCCGACCCGCTTGCCATTTGCTTTCCAATGGTCTTGTGTCTGCGCTATGTACGGATACCGGGGCTGTCCGTCTTGTTGATGACCGTGGAGAAAGCCCTGTCCGCACTCATCTGCAGGAAAACTATGCCCCAGCTGGGGTCAGCTTCTTCTATCGGGATGGAGAGGGGCGACTCCATAGCTTGACCCATGCTCCCTTGGGGGCGAAAGGAGATTGGAGCTGGTTTTTTTCCGGCAGTGAAGCCCACTGGAAATGCCATGGCACCAGCTTTAATGCCGAGGTCAGCCTGCACCTTCCCAAAGGGGAGCGAGGCGCTTTGTGGAGTGTAGAGTGGACAGGAGACGGAAAGGGAGAGCTGGTCTGTTATCTGGAGCCCATGCTTGCCCGCCAGGCGGACTACTTTGCCCATCCCGCTTACTCAAAACTGTCTCTTGTGAGTAAAACCTGTAACCATGGGGTCACATTTACCCGCCGCCCCAAATCAGGGGAGAGACAGGCAACTCTGGCCCTGCTGTGGGACCGGCCAGCCAGCGGTTTTACTACAAGCAGAGAGACCGCTTTGGGCCGAGGGGGCCTGCGACGAATGAAACAGGCACTGGAGCAACCCAGTGATGGCTTTACAGGAGCAGTGGTAGACCCCTGTTTGCTGGTGCGTTTCCCTATAGAAAAGAAGGGTGCTGTCCGACTCCACTTGGTGCTGGGCTTTGATGAAGGTGAAGCAGAAGCACTTCACGGGGCAAGGAGTGCGATAGGCTGCGGCGGGCAGGTCACTGGGCGGATGGAGGGACTGCTTCGTGCATTGCAGCTCTCCGCCCAACAGGCCAGGCTGGCGATGGAGTTGCTCTCCGCCCTGCTCTTTTCTGCCCGGGAGCAAGAAAAACACACCCAGTCCGACCTGTGGGCCTACGGGGTATCTGGAGATTTACCAATGGCATTGGTGCTGCCAGAAAATAAGGAAAAAGAGCGTGATCTTTTCCCTCTGAAGGCCCACGGGCTTTTAAGTCAATGTGGCTTTCCCTTTGACCTGATCCTTCTCTTGCAGGACGGCGGAGACTATCACCAGCCCCAGAGAATACAAGCTATGGAGCAGATCAAAGCCCTGCACATGGAGGGGCAGCTGGGAAAAAAGGGGGGCATCCATCTCATAGAGCTGCCCAATGAGGGTGGTATGGCACTTTGGGAGAGCTGGTGTGCCGTAATTCTGGACGGAAACGGGCAGTGGAACGACCGCCGCAGGCAACCTATCCAGCCACCGTCCCTTCCCTGTATTCTTTCAAAAGCTCCCGTTTTATGGGAGCAAGATGCGAAGGGCCATATCACGTTGCACTTATCGGGAAATTTGCCTTCTGTTGGCTGGAGCCACTTTCTGGTCAACAAAGGGTTTGGCTTTTGTGTTGATGAGACTGGTTGCGGTCACCTGTGGCAGGGCAACCCTCGGGAGAGCGCTCTCACCAGATGGGACAACGACCCCTTGGCCATCGGGGGACCAGAGTGGTTTTTACTCACTTTTGCCGGTGAGACCCACAGCCTTTTTGCAGATGGAGATGGCCTTCCCACCGATGTGACCTATGCCTATAGCTGGGCCAGGTGGGAAAAGCAGTGGCTGGCAGGCAAGGTGGTCACCACAATCTTCACCCCTTGGGGCAGGGCAGAGCGAGTGTTGACAGTGCAGCTGCCAGCAGGCACGGGAGAGGTGCGGCATATCACACTGGGCCAGGGGGAGTGTTGTCACACATTTGCCAAAGAGCTGTGCCTTATCACCAACAACATGGGTACTCGGGCAACAGCGTTTCCCCATTTAGACAGGGAAACAGAAGCATTGGAAGAACAGTGGCGAAGCATGGTCATGCCCTTGACCATTGAGACACCGGACCCCATTCTTGACCGATATTTCAACGGTTGGTGTCTCTATCAAGTCATTGCCTGCCGGATTCTGGGACGAACCTCACGCTATCAAAATGGCGGTGCCTACGGTTTCCGGGACCAACTGCAGGATACCCTTGCACTGCTGACTGTAGCCCCTGAATGGGCCAGAGAACAGGTCCTGCGTTGCTGTCGCCATCAGTTTACCCAGGGGGATGTACTCCATTGGTGGCATGAGGTGGAGGGTGAGCCTGACCGTGGAGTCCGCACCCGGATCAGCGACGATCTGTTATGGCTGCCCTATGCTTTGATCCGTTATGTAGAGACGACCGGCGAGGAAGAAATTCTTGGGCAAGAGGAGCCCTATCTATGGGCAGAACCATTGGGAGAAAAGGAAATGGAACGATATTTTCTCCCTCAGACTGCCGAAGAAACAGGAAGTGTTTACGCCCACAGCTGCCGAGCCATTCGCTGTGCTCTGGACCGGGGTGTCGGCCCCCACGGACTATTGAAAATGGGAACAGGGGACTGGAATGACGGAATGGATCAGGTCGGTCGGCAGGGCAGAGGGGAGAGCGTTTGGCTCACCTGGTTTGCCCTGTGGATCCTGGAGCATTTTGCCCCTCTTGCAGATAAGCAGAACGACCAGGATATGGCTGAGCTGTGCCGTATCTGGATGAAAGCGCTCCGACAGGCCGCTGAGGAGTCATGGGACGGGGAATGGTATCTCCGGGGGTGGTATAATGACGGGTCTCCCTTGGGCAGTCACCGTTCAAACGCATGCCAAATCGACTCGATTGCCCAAAGTTGGGCTGCATTTGCCGGGGGAAACCGGGCCTTAGAGGGGCTAAAAGCGGCGTTTAACAAGCTTTTTGACCGGGAAAATGGGCTTATTCAGCTCTTTGATCCCCCCTTTGGGGACGGTTTGGAGCGGCCAGGCTATATTCGTGCCTATCCGCCTGGGGTCCGGGAAAATGGCGGCCAGTATACCCACGCCGGGACCTGGCTGGCTCTGGCATGCCTGGAGGAGGGCCTGACTGAGGAAGGCTATGCGCTTCTTCACGCCCTCCTTCCTGAGGGGCATCCACAGGAAATTTATAAGGCCGAGCCCTATGTACTCTCCGGGGATGTTTACAGCGTACCGCCCCACACCGGACGAGGGGGTTGGAGCTGGTATACCGGCGCTGCCGGGTGGTATTATCAGGCGGTTGTCCAGGGGCTTTTAGGGCTAAAAATCAAGGAAGGTCGGCTGAACCTTTCGCCACAATTACCTCAGGCTTGGCCAGGCTGGTCAGCACTGTGGCGAGGGAGTGGATGGACATTGAATATCACTGTCACTCGTGGCCAAAAGGATGAAACTTTCCTGGATGGAATATCCGTAAAGGAAATTGACCTGTCAAACTTGAAAGGGGAACACCGCCTGTCTGTCACTATCAGAGAGAAAAATATAAGTGGAGAAGCATAGTTTTTCTCGCAAATAGGAAAAAAGTGTTGTATAATGTCCGAGGATACTTTGTGTAACCGCCTTTCCTCTCACCATTGGTGGAGGGTGGTACGTTACACGTTATATGCTTCAAAAGAAAGGAGGGTGACTCCATGTCCACCCTGACCCGAACTGAACTGTTGCCAGGTGTGTTTTTGACTGCCATCCACACCGGGAAATTCAAGTCCTCCATGTTTTCTATGACCCTGCTCACCCCTCTGCGAGCCCAGCGTGCGGCCACCGAGGCCCTGATTCCTTTTCTGCTTCTTCGGGGCAGTGAGGCCCACCCGGATATGCAGTCCATTTCGACCCAGTTGGATCAGCTCTACGGCGGTTCGGTAAGCCCTGTGGTGCGAAAAAAAGGAGAAGTTCACTGCCTTGGTTTGTTGGGCAGCTTTTTGGACGATTCCTACACCCTGGACGGCAATGGGATCCTGGAGCAGGCGGTTCAGTTCGTGGGGGAGCTGCTGCTGCAGCCCTATACTGAAAACGGAGTTTTTTCCGAGGCCTACACCCGGCAGGAAAAGGGAAATCTGGCTGACCGTATTCGCTCAGAGATCAATGAAAAGCGGCTCTACGCCACCCAGCGGGTGGTGGAGGAGATGTGCAAAGATGAGCCCTATGGGGTCAGCACATTGGGCCGGGAGGCCGATGTGGATGCCATCACTCCACAATCGACCTGGGAATGCTACCGGGATCTGCTCAGCCACGGCAGATTGGAACTCTATTACTGTGGTTCCGCCCCTGCCCAGAAGGTAAAAGATATCTTTTTGAATACTTTACAGGAGCTTCCCAGGGAGGGCGGCTATGATCTGCCCCGGCCCCTCATCCTGCCTCAGGCCGAGACCGTTCGCCGGGTAGAGGAGCATTTGGATGTGATGCAGGGCAAGCTGGCTATGGGACTGCGCACCGGTGGTATCACTGCCAGTAGTCCGGACTATCCCGCACTTATGCTGTGTAATGCCATTTTTGGCGGCACCACCACATCAAAGCTCTTTCTCCATGTGCGGGAAAAGCTCTCTCTGTGCTATTATGCTGACTCCGGACTGCATAAGTTCAAGGGATTGATGCTCATCTCCTCCGGCGTGGAGTTTGAGCAACGCCAGCGGGCAGAGGATGAGATCATGGCTCAGCTGGAGAGCTGCCGCCGGGGTGAGATCGAGCCTTGGGAGATGGACGGAGCCCGGCGCTCTACCATCAGTGCCTTGCGTACTGTGCTGGACAATCAGGGCCGCCAGGAGGACTGGTGGCTGGGTCAGGCTGTCGCAGGGCTGGACCAGGGGCCTGAAACACTGGCCCAGGCCCTGGAGACCGTGGATGTAGCCCAGGTGGTCCAGACAGCCCAGGCATTGTGCCTTGATACAGTGTATTTTCTCAGCGGAAGGGAGGGGTGAGCATGGAGAAAAGAGAGTATTCACGTATTGGAGAGACCATTTTTCACACTGTGCTCCCCAATGGCCTGCATATCTATGTTGACCCCAAACCGGGTTTCCAAAAAAGCTATGCCTTTTTTGCCACCAACTACGGTGGCATGGATACCCGCTTTTTCCTGGATGGCGTCTGGCAGGATACTCCGGCCGGCGTGGCCCATTATCTGGAGCACAAGACCTTCGATACTGCTGAGGGCAATGCGCTTCAGCTCATGGCGGCCAATGGAGCCTCGCCCAACGCATTTACTTCCACCTCCATGACTGCTTACTATTTTGAGAGTACGGAAAAGTTCGAGGAGAACCTAAAGACCTTACTTTCATTTGTCTCTGTGCCCTATTACACCCAGGAGAGCGTAGATAAGGAGCAGGGCATCATCGGGCAGGAAATTCGCATGAGTGATGATGAGCCCGACTATCGGGTTTTTTATGGGATGCTGGAGGGACTTTTTGCCCATAGCCCCGTCAAAGGAGACGTAGGTGGGACGGTGGAGTCCATCTCCCACATTACGGCCCATACCCTGAACCTTTGCCATCGGGCCTTCTATGCCCCGGGAAATATGGTACTGTGTGTGGTTGGCGACGTGGACCCGGAGCAGGTCGCCGGCATTGCCCAGGAGATCCTGCCCAAAACAAGTCATCTGCCAGTAGAGCGGGACTATGGCCCCGCCGAGCCTGACCAGGTGGCCATGGAAAATTGGGAGCTGCACATGGAGGTCTCCACCCCCATATTTCAGCTTGGTTTCAAGTGTCCGCCTCCTCAAAAGGGGAGGGAATGGCTGCGTTGGGCTTTGGTGGGCGATTTGGCTCTGGAGGCTTTGCTGGGTACTTCCAGCCCACTCTACAACAAACTCTACGCTCAAGGGCTGGTAAATGACAACTATGCCTATGGCTGTGAGGCCTACTCGGGGGCAGCCTTCCTCAGCGTTGGCGGAGAGAGCCGAGACCCAGCCGCTTTGCGGCAGGCCATTCTGGAGGAGGCCCAGCGAATTGGGCAGGAAGGTGTGGATAAAGAGCTGTTCCAGCGACTTAAGCTGGCGGCCTACGGCGGCCTTGTTCGAGGGCTCAATTCCTTTGAAAATATCTGCATCGAACTGGCGACCTCCCATTTCCAGGGCCACGACTATCTGGAATTCCCCCAGGTTTTTAGCGAGATCGAACAGGCCGATATTGAAGATTGTATCCGCCAAATAGTACAGCCAGGGCGAAATACACTGGCTGTCATCTGGCCGAAAGGAGAGAGAGCATGAATATTGTGAGCTTCCCCGGCTTTGGCATGGCCTTTCATGTAAAGGAAATTGCCTTCCGGGTATTTGGCTGGCCCATTCACTGGTATGGGGTCATCATTGCCCTGGCTTTTTTGATCGGCGTACTGTTCTGCACCCACCGAGCCCCTCGATACGGCATTGAGGAGGACGACATCATGGATTTGCTGCTCTATGCTGTCCCTCTGTGCATCGTAGGGGCCCGGCTCTACTATGTGATTTTCTATCTGGATCTTTATCGCAATTCGGACGGCAGCCTTAATTTTGCCCGGATGATTCGAATTTGGGATGGGGGAGGGGCCATTTATGGCTCCATCCTCATGGCCATTTTGGTGCTGTTCCTGTTTTGTCGACACAGGCACATCAGCTTCTGGGCCTTTGCCGATCTGGGCTCCTTCGGGGTGCTTATTGGGCAGATCATGGGTCGATGGGGCAACTTTGTCAATGTAGAGGCCTACGGAGGCCCCACCGATCTGCCCTGGCGCATGGGTATCTATGACACGGTGGACGGCGTTTATCAGTATATGGAGGTCCATCCCACTTTCCTTTATGAGTCGCTATGGAACCTGGCCGGTTTTCTGCTGCTGGCCCTTTTGGTGGAGCGGATCCGCAAATTTGACGGAGAGATCTTTTTGGGCTATATGGCCTGGTACGGCTTGGGCCGCAGCTGGATCGAGGGCCTGCGCACCGATAGTCTCTACTTTTTCTCCACTGGCCTGCGGGTCAGTCAGGTGTTGGCCATTGGCATTTTCTTAGTAGCCGGAACCGCCCTGGTCGTTCGGTTGGTACGCCCCCAGGACCCCAGGAGGTTGTGGGTCAACCAGCGTCGAGCTAAAAAGCGGAGTCAGGCCATTGAACAGGCTGGAGCAAAGGAAGAAAATGACGATCTCTTTGATCCCGATGTTTGACCTTTTCCATATTTTGTGCTAAAATACTTTGGACAAGATATATACATAGGAGCGTGTCATTATGAAATGTCCTTTTTGTGGCTATTTGGATAGCAAGGTCGTAGACTCCCGTCCCGCCGAAGACGGCACCAGTATTCGCCGCCGCCGGGAGTGTTTGGAGTGTCACAAGCGATTTACCACCTTTGAGATCATGGAAAGCCTGCCTGTGGTGGTCATCAAGCGGGATGGCAGCCGCCAGAGCTTTGACCGCAGCAAGTTGCTCAACGGTATGATCCGGGCCTGTGAAAAGCGGCCGGTTACCTTCAGCACTTTGGAGAAGATCGCCGAGGAAATCGAGCAGACCCTGCAAAACGATATGGACAGGGAGGTTCCCTCCACCCGTATTGGAGAGATGGTCATGGATCGGCTCAAGGGCATTGATGAGGTGGCCTATGTCCGGTTTGCCTCGGTCTATCGCCAGTTCAAGGACATCAGCACCTTCATGGCAGAGCTGAGCAAACTGCTGGAGGAGAAATGAGGAACAGTCCCCCGCCTGAAATCAGGCGGGGGACTTCTTTGCTCAACGACAAAAGGGAAGTGGCAAGCGTCACGTTTCCTTTATAAAATATTCTCTATGGTGAACTGCTCCGCTTCAGCCAACAGCTCCAGCTTGGCGATCAGGTGGGCATTGGCTGCTGAATATTCACCGCCCTCCTGACATTGGATGAATTCAGCCACTTCCCGAAAGCCGGTATAAACTTCGTCAGTATCGCTGTGGCGCAGGGTGATATGAAGATAGCACCGCTGTTCTTCCCAGCGTTCCCGGGCGGTTTGGGTCAGCTGGGCCGCCCGGTCCCAATTGCCCTGCTCGGCTTGGGTCTCTGACTCCTCCAGTGTGGTTGTTAGCTCACGGACAAAGTGTTCCATATAAAAGCTGTGGGCCAACGTACCGCCGAACAGAATCCCCAAAATGCAAAGGGCTACCCATACCCGCTTCATTTTCGTTCCTCCTTGGGGGCAAAATAGACCTGCCCACGCTCATCGGCGGTAAGCAGATAGACCTCCCCAGGCTCTTTAGCACCATGGGTACGCAGCTGCTTTTCCAGCCACTTGCGATCATATCCACGGCTCTGCAAATTCTGCTCCATGACCCGTCCGTCATTGATGAGGATCAAAGGCAAGCCATTTTCCTGAGGGGTCATCTTCATTTCCTGGCCCGTGGGCGGACGCTGGTTGGCGAAGGGGAGGACAGAGAGTTGGCCGTTTGTCTCCAGAATAGCGTACTTTATGGCGGAAATATCCGTGTAGCCCTTCATACGCAGCTCCTCCATGAGCTCGTCCACAGTGAAGCGGTTTTTGGACATCTCCCGCTGGTGGAGGACTCCGTTTTCCACAATAATGGAGGGCTTGCCGCAGATAATGGCTCGAAATTTGACACTGCGCATGGAGAGTACCGAGATAAGCATAGTAACACACAGCAGGGTCAGGATAGGCACAATACCGGCAAGGAGCGGAATGCCGAAATCCTGCATGGGTACGGCCGCCAGGTCAGCGATGATAAGGGCCAACACAAGCTCAGATGGCTCCAGCTCGCCCACCTGGCGTTTCCCCATAAGCCGGATACCAACAATGATGAGTAAATAGAGAAGAATGGTTCGGACAAAGGCGATGACCACACTGAGACCTCCTTCCGGGTTTTCTCATTCAATATGGTCAGTTTGCGCCTTTTTTTCTGGAAAATGTCAGGAAAAATTTATATCATTTCATTTAGGCTGTGCTAAACTTAGGCAAGAGGTGATTCGGTATGAAGGGAAAGATCTGGAAGCGGGCAATCCTCTGTATTCTGCTGCTGGCAGTTCTTTTCTTATGGGCAGGCCTGCGGACAGAGCTGACCGTTCGCAGGTATACCCTGGAAAGTGACTATGTGGCCCGGCCGTTGAAGCTGGTCTTTCTCTCCGACCTGCACTCCAGCGATTACGGCGATGGGCAGCGGGCGCTGCTGGACCTGGTTGCAGCCCAGGAACCTGATTTGGTCCTTTTGGGTGGAGACTGGGTGGATGACGACTTTGGACGCAGAAGCCCGGAGCTGGCCTATACGGCTGCTCGGGGGTTGGCGGAGCACTACCCTACGTATTATGTGCTGGGCAACCATGAACAGTGGAGCGGCCATGGAGATGAAATCAAGGAGCGGCTGACCGACTGCGGTGTCACTGTACTGGCGGGGGAGTGGGCTGATTTAGAACTGAAGGGGACGCCCATACGGCTTTTTGGTCTGGATGATCCCGATGTGGGGGAGGGGCTGTGGCAGGAGCAGCTGGCTCACATTAAGCAGGGACTGACAGAGAATAAACTTGACCTTTTGCTGACCCACCGACCGGAGCGTGCTGAGAACTACAGCGGATTTAACCTCATTCTGGCAGGCCATGCCCACGGGGGACAGTGGCGGCTGCCCGGTCTGGTCAACGGTCTGTACGCCCCAAATCAAGGTTTTTTTCCAAAGTATGCCGGCGGACAATATACCCTGCCCGATGGTGGGATAATGGTAGTGGGCCGTGGGCTTTCCACGAACTCTACTCGTATCCCACGCTTTTTTGATCCCCCCGAAGTGGTGGTAGTGGAGCTGGTCTGACCCTGTCGAAACGCCAAGAGGAGAAAAGTGGTGCAGGGGTTGGTTTGTCCAAATTTCCGATTTTTCTTTTTCTGCCCCCAGAATAAAAAATTTGATATTGTCATTGACCTTTCTTTGCGTTAAAATTAAAAGGATAAAATCTGGAAAGAAAGGCGGGAAACATGGCATGAAAGCAACGCTCATTCTGGAAAACGGAATGGTCTTTCGGGGCGAGAGCATCGGTGCCACGGTGGACAAGGTCTGTGAGATGGTGTTCAACACCTCCATGGCCGGCTATCAGGAGCTGCTGACCGATCCCTCCTATGCGGGGCAGGGTGTGGTGATGTCCTATCCCCTCATCGGCAATTACGGGGTCAACAGTGAAGACAACGAGTCCCGGCAGCCCTGGGTAGAAGCTTTGGTGGTTCGGCATCTTTCTCCCCGTGGAAGCAACTTTCGTTGTGAGGGCACGCTGAACGACTTTCTAAAAGAACATAATATCCCGGGCATTGAGGGTGTGGACACCCGAGCCCTAACGAAGATACTCCGCAATCAGGGGAGCATGAATGGTATGCTCACCTGTGCGGAGCATTTTAATATCTCTGAGGTGCTGGAAAAGCTGCGCAGCTACCGGGTGACAAAGACTGTGGAGCGGGTCACCCGTCAGGCTTCCGAGACCTTTGAGGCCATTGGTACCCAGCGCTTCCACGTTGCCGTAATGGACTACGGCGTTACCCAGCACGTCATCGACTGTCTGCGCCGCCGGGGCTGTAAGGTCACCGCCTTGCCTGCCTCGACCCCTGCTCAGGAGGTGCTTTCCGGCGGCTATGACGGGGTCATGCTCTCCAATGGCCCCGGAGATCCTGCCGAGAATACTGTCGCCATTGAGGAGGTTCGCAAGCTCTATGACAGTGACCTTCCTATTTTTGGCCTGTGTCTAGGGCATCAGCTGTTGGCTCTGGCTACCGGGGCCAAGACGGGCAAGCTGCCTTACGGCCATCGGGGCGGCAATCTCCCCGTCCGGGATCTGGAGAAGGGAAGGGTGTTCATTACCAGCCAGAATCACGGCTATGCGGTTCTTACCGATACGGTGGATCCTGCCATTGCTGAAATCAGCCATGTCAATGTCAACGACGGAAGCTGCGAGGGGCTGATATACAAACGTACCAAATGCTTTTCCACCCAGTTCCATCCTGAGGCCAACGCCGGCCCTAAGGATACGGAGTATCTCTTCGACCGCTTTATCGAATTTATGGGAGGTGAGCAGTAATGCCGATGCACAGTGGGATCAAAAAGGTGCTGGTGTTGGGCTCCGGCCCCATCATCATCGGTCAGGCCGCCGAGTTTGACTATGCCGGGACCCAGGCCTGCCGGGCCTTGAAGGAAGAGGGCCTGAAGGTGGTGCTGGTCAACTCCAATCCCGCCACCATTATGACAGATAAGGATATTGCCGACCATGTCTATATCGAGCCGTTGAATGTAGCTAGCGTCACCCAGATCATTGAAAAGGAGCGGCCCGACTCCATCCTACCCACTCTGGGTGGTCAGACTGGCTTGAACCTGGCCATGGCCCTCCATGAGGATGGTACCCTGGCCAAGTACGGCGTGCGGTTGCTGGGCACGTCTCCCGAGTCCATTCGCAAGGCAGAGGACCGGCAGGGCTTCAAGGACTGCATGGAGTCCATAGACCAGCCCTGTGTTACCTCCGATGTGGTGGAGAGCGTGGCCGACGCCGTGGCCTTTGCCGGCAGCATTGGCTATCCCGTCATTGTCCGGCCTGCCTATACTCTAGGCGGCACCGGTGGCGGAATCGCCTATGATGAGGCATCCCTCCGAGAGATCGCCGACCGTGGCATTAACCTGAGCCGGGTGGGACAGGTTCTCATTGAACGGTGCATCTCGGGCTGGAAGGAAATTGAGTTTGAGGTCATGCGGGACAGTGTGGGCAATGTCATTACCATCTGTTCCATGGAAAATGTTGACCCTGTTGGGGTCCATACTGGTGACTCCATCGTGGTGGCTCCCACTCAGACTTTGGCCAACAAAGAGTTTCAAATGCTCCGTTCCGCAGCGCTGGAAATCATCTCGGCGCTGGAGATCGAGGGCGGCTGCAATGTCCAGTTTGCCCTGAACCCCGCTTCTTACGAGTACGCCGTTATCGAGGTCAATCCCCGGGTGTCCCGCTCCTCAGCCCTGGCCTCCAAAGCCACGGGCTACCCCATCGCCCGGGTGGCCGCCAAGGTGGCCTTGGGCTATACCCTGGATGAGATCCCCAACGCTATCACCGGCAAGACCATGGCCTGCTTTGAACCCACCATCGACTACTGTGTGCTCAAGCTGCCCCGTCTGCCCTTTGACAAGTTTACTACTGCCAGCCGGACATTGGGCACCCAGATGAAAGCCACCGGCGAGGTCATGGCCATCGGCAACTCCTTTGAATCTGCGCTGCTTAAGGCCATTCGTTCTCTGGAACTGCCCGTCAAATCTCTGAAAATGGACGGCCTTGACGAGCTCTATACTGAGGAGATCGAGGATCGGATGAAAAATGTGGACGACCAGCGTCTCTTTGTTGTGGCTGAGGCGCTCCGCCGGGGTTTCTCTCCTGAGCGGATCAATGCCATCACCAAGTATGATGTGTGGTTTTTGGACCGTCTGCTCCAGATCGTAAAGATGGAGGGGAAACTGGAAAAGGGCGTCCCCAATGCCGATGTGCTGCGCCAGGCCAAGGACATGGGCTTTTCCGACCAGTGGATCGCCCAGCTTTCGGGCAGTACAGCTGGGGATATCCGGGCCTTGCGGGAAGCCCACGGTATCCGGCCTGTGTTCAAGAAGGTGGACACCTGCGCCGGTGAGTTTGATGCTGACACGCCCTATTATTATTCTACCTATGATGAAGAGAATGAGGCCGATGACAGCACCGAGTCTTCCGCTGACCAGGGTGGCTATCACCTGCCTCCCGTACCCAAGCGTAAGGTGCTGGTGTTGGGCTCCGGCCCTATCCGCATTGGCCAAGGCATTGAGTTTGACTACTGCTCGGTCCACTCAGTCTGGGCCTTGAAGAAACTGGGTTGTGAGACCATCATCATCAACAACAACCCTGAGACCGTTTCCACCGACTTTGATGTGGCCGATAAGCTCTACTTTGAGCCCCTCACCGCTGAGGATGTGGCCGCTGTGGTGGAGCAGGAGAAGCCTTGGGGCGCTGTGGTCCAGTTCGGCGGTCAGACCGCCATCAAGCTGGCCCAGGCCCTCACCGACATGGGAGTGTTCATTTTGGGCACCTCTGCCGACGGCGTGGATGCCGCCGAGGACCGGGAACGCTTTGACGAAATTCTGAATGACTGCCGCATCCCCCGGGCCAAGGGCAGCACTGTTTTTACCACAGAGGAAGCCCTGAATGCCGCCCATGAGATCGGTTACCCGGTGCTGGTCCGCCCCTCCTATGTGCTGGGCGGCCAGGGAATGGAGATCGCTTACAGTGACCGGAACATTGTGGAATTTATGAAGGTCATCAATCAGACTGTTCAAGAGCATCCCATTCTGGTGGATAAGTACCTCATGGGCCGTGAGGTAGAAGTAGATGGCATTTTTGACGGAGAGGACATTCTCATCCCCGGCATCATGGAGCACGTAGAGCGGGCCGGTATTCACTCTGGTGACTCCATCTCGGTCTATCCGCCCCTGCACATTGAGGAGAAGCACCGCCAGACCATCCTCCAGTACACCCGTGACCTGTCCAAAGCGCTGGGGGTCATCGGCCTGGTGAACATTCAGTTTATCATCTACAACGATGGGGTCTATGTCATCGAGGTCAACCCCCGCTCCTCCCGGACTATTCCCTATATTTCCAAGGTCACTGGTGTGCCTGTCATTGATTTGGCAACCCGAGTCATGCTGGGGGAGAAGCTGAAGGATTTGGGCTACGGCACCGGGCTCTATCAGGAAAGCAAGTACTTCGCTGTCAAGATGCCCGTGTTCTCCTTCGAGAAGCTCACCGATGTGGATACCGGTCTTGGCCCGGAGATGAAGTCCACCGGCGAGGTGCTGGGCCTGGCCGAGGATTTCCCCCACGCCATGCGCAAGGCCTTCAAGGGGGCTGGGCTCAAGGCCCCCAAGGAGGGAGGCCGAGCCATCATCACCGTGAAGGATGAGGACAAGGCCGAAATTGTAGACATTGCCCGGGGCTTTGCCCAGATGGGTGTTGAGCTTTACGCCACCGCCGGTACCTGTCAGGTACTTGTAGATGCCGGCATTGACTGTAAGCCGGTGGCTCGAGTGTCTGAGGCCCATCCCAACATCTCCGATATGATCGCCTCGGGGACGGTGGACCTCATCATCAACACCCCCACCAACGGTCGCCGTCATGAGAGCGATGGCTTCAAGATCCGGCGTATGGCAGTGGAGCACTCGGTGGCCTGCGTTACCGCTATTGACACCGCTCGGGCCATGCTTACCGTCCGGGCCCAGAGCCGCTCTGCCGAGCTGCGGCCCATCGATATCACTGAAATTTGAGGAAAGCGTGAATAAAGCCTATGAGAAGACGTGTTTTACCCTTTGACATCTGGCTCTGTCTGGCCCTGGCCTTCCTGATCTCCATGGGGACCGGGAAGGTGGCCCAGGTGGTGGCCCAGACTCAGTATGAGAAAGCGGCCGAAAAACACCAGCCCATAGCTGGAGAGATCGGCGGCCCAGCAGGGGAGACGCTGGTCCGGGCCCAAAGTGTGGAAGAACTGCTAAGCCACGACACCTTCACCGTAGTATCCCCGGGTATTGAGTTTCGCAACCGGGGCGGCGGGTACTATGAAGGCAAGTACTTTCATGCCCTGACCCTGCCGTCAGGGGAGCTGGTGGCCGCCTGGATCAACTCTGACAGCATCCAGGAGGAAGGGGGCAACGACTACTATTCCTCGGATAAGATTCTCCCTGTGGGCCGACTGGTCTATGTCGATTTGGAGGAAAATCAGACCTTTTTGGACCAGATCGAATATAGTGAACCCTTGAGTCGCCACGATTTTTACGTGGATATGGTAGGGGAGACCGCCATGCTGGCAGAGGATCAGGTCAATGAGGTATCCACCCTGTTGACCCAACTGATCACCATTGTAATTTTTGCCCCGATTTTCCATATGATTGGCTCTAAGCTCGGGCTGTGGCCAGCTTATTTTGTCTCGAAGAAGAAAAAGGAACCCCAGTGGGAGTAAGGGAGGAAATGATTTATGGGACCCATCAAAAAATTTGACCCGATCTATTTTCTGCTTACAATTTTTGGCCCTGTCCTGATTTTTTTGGGTGTAGTGACTCTGGCCATTGTTTTGATTGAAAACTCCGGCATTGGCGCCATCATTTGTTCTCTGGCCATGCTGCTAATGATCTTGTGGTGGACTGTTTTCAGCCGTAAGCTCTTCGAAAAACAGCGGGATTCTAAACTGGGCGAGCTTGCCGGGCAGGGATTCACACCGAACCATACCTTCAATGCAGATGGCTGCACGCTGGTGGTGGACCTTGCCCATGGTCAGGTTGCACTGCTGTTTCGCTGGAACCCCAAAAAGGTCTATGTCCGTCCTGCCTCTGCCATTTCCCAGCTTCAGGTGGATGACGGCAGAGGTGGCGCCGGCTTTATGGAGGGCAGCAGTCGGGTCAGATTTCTATTTTCCATTGAGGGAATTACCATCAAGGTAAATACCTTTACATCCAATCGTCGCTGGCGGATGGATAGTGATTATATCCTCACTGCCATCTCTAAGGCCGATGTCATGGTCAAGTCTTTGCTGGCTGCCGGGGCACAGGCGAAATAAGATGGCACTGTTTCGAAAGCTCCGGGAAAAGTTTCACGATGACTGGTGCAGCCAGTGCACATCTCAAATGGAGGTCGTCCGCCGTCAGCTTTATGCGATGCCCGACCAGCAGGTGGGTCACTATGTTTCCCATCGGGAGGCATCCTATTACATAGACCACATGGTCCCTGTTGAGAAAAAGGCTGAGATCCCCACAGGCATGTATGCCTGTGGGGTCACGGCTTTTCGATGCCCTGAATGCGGCCATCGTGCTGTGCTGTTGTCTGTTTTCCTCCCTGTGCGGGATATGGAAAAAGGGGAGGAAAACCTTTATTTTGAACAGGGTGAAGTAGACGAATTGATTTGGAACACAAGAACATGAGAGGTCGGATGAATATGGATCATCAAGTGGTTATCGTATTGGATTTTGGCGGGCAATATAACCAGCTGATTGCCCGGCGGGTCCGAGAGTGCGGAGTTTACTGCGAGGTAAAGCCCTATACCACACCTATCGCCCAGCTGCGGGAGCTTGACCCCATCGGAATCATCTTCACCGGCGGGCCCAACAGTGTCTATGATCCCAATGCGCCTCATGCTGACCCGGAACTGTTTACTCTTGGCGTACCCATTCTGGGGATCTGTTACGGCTGTCAACTGTTGGCCCACCATTTGGGGGGGCGTGTCACGGCCGCTCAGGCTGATACGGCCAGAGAATACGGCCGAACAGAGACGTTTTTTGACCCTAACTGTAAGCTTTTCCGTGGTCTCCCCACCGAAAGCGTGACCTGGATGAGTCATGGGGATTATATGGAGCAGGTGCCCCAGGGCTTCTCTCTGGTTGCCCATTCTGATGCCTGCCCCAATGTGGGTATCTGTGATGAAAAGCGTGGCTTTTACGGGGTACAATTCCATCCCGAGGTCAATCACACCCAGTATGGCACCGGAATGATTCGCAATTTCCTCTATGAGGTCTGTAAGGCCAAAGGAGACTGGACCATGGGGGACTACAAAAACATCGCCATCCGGCAGATCCGGGAAAAAGTTGGCGCCGGAAAAGTCTTACTGGCTCTGTCCGGCGGGGTGGATTCCTCGGTGGCCGCCGCCCTTGTGGCCGAGGCGGTAGGCCGTCAGCTCACCTGCGTATTTGTTGACCACGGCCTGATGCGTCTCAACGAAGGCGGCGAGGTGGAACAGGCCTTCTCCAAGTGGGATATCAACTTTGTCCGGGTCAACGCCGAAGATTTGTTCCTCTCCAAGCTTTCCGGAATCAGTGAGCCCGAGGCCAAACGGAAGATCATCGGGGAGGAGTTCATCCGGGTTTTTGAGGCACAGGCCAAGAAAATCGGTCAGGTTGACTATCTCTGTCAGGGGACCATCTATCCCGATGTTATCGAATCAGGCTTGGGAGCCTCGGCCACCATCAAGAGTCACCACAATGTGGGCGGGCTGCCTGACTATGTGGACTTCAAGGAGATCATCGAGCCGCTGCGGATGCTCTTCAAGGATGAGGTTCGCCAGTTGGGCCGGGAGTTAGGCCTACCGGAATATCTGGTCATGCGTCAGCCCTTCCCGGGCCCCGGCCTTGCCATCCGTGTCATTGGCGAGGTGACTAAGGAAAAGCTGGACACCTTGCGGCTGGCTGACTTTATCTTTCGGGATGAGGTGGCCAAGGCAAACCTGGAGGACAGCATGAGCCAATATTTTGCTGTGCTCACCAATATGCGCTCGGTGGGAGTTATGGGGGATGGCCGGACCTACGACTATACACTGGCTCTGCGCAGCGTCACCACCAGCGATTTTATGACGGCTGACTGGACCCGCATCCCCTATGATGTGCTGGATCGGGTCAGCGTGCGCATCGTCAATGAGGTGCCCCACATCAACCGTATCGTCTATGACATTACCTCCAAGCCTCCCGCCACGGTGGAATGGGAATAAAATATATCCACCTTGCCTTACTCGACGTTTCGATTTGTCCCAAAAGAAGATAAAATACCACAGAACATATTTTTATGTTTCTGTGGTATTTTTTTCTTTACATCCCTCGGGAGAAAATTGTATAATAAGCCTATATTTCAATCAGCGCACAATTTCAGCTTTAAGAAAGAAAATTCAATATACAGGAGGAAACAAAGATGGATAGTAACAAGCGTCCCGACACCATGGAGCGAATCACCACCCAGGCCCTGGCAGAGGCTTTCATCAACGAGCAGGTGGCTGCCCTGCGGGCGCAGATCGGCGAAAAGAAGGTGCTGCTGGCCCTCTCCGGCGGCGTAGACAGCTCGGTGGTGGCCGCCCTGCTCATCAAGGCTGTGGGCAAACAGCTGGTCTGCGTCCATGTCAATCATGGCCTGCTGCGTAAGGGAGAGCCCGAGCAGGTGGTCCAGGTGTTCCGCAACGAGATGGATGCTAACCTCATCTATGTGGATGCCGTAGACCGTTTTCTGGACAAGCTGGCTGGGGTGGACGACCCTGAGACCAAGCGAAAGATCATCGGCAAGGAGTTCATCGAGGTCTTTGCCGAGGAGGCTGCCAAGCAGGATGGTATCTCCTTCCTGGCCCAGGGGACCATTTACCCCGACATTCTTGAGTCGGATAAGGGAGTCAAGGCCCACCACAACGTGGGCGGACTGCCCGAAGGTCTGAATTTTGAGCTTGTAGAGCCAGTGAAGCTGCTCTACAAAGACGAGGTCCGTGTGGTGGGCAAGGCCCTGGGTCTGCCTGACAACATGGTCTACCGCCAGCCCTTCCCCGGCCCCGGACTGGGGGTGCGCTGCACCGGAGCCATCACCCGGGACCGGCTGGAGGCCGTACGGGAATCCGATGCCATTCTTCGGGAGGAGTTTGCCGTCGCCGGTTTAGAGGGCAAGGTCTGGCAATATTTCACCATCGTGCCTGACTATAAGTCCACCGGTGTTATTGATGGCCAGCGCTCCTGGGATTGGCCCGTTATCATTCGTGCGGTCAATACCCGGGATGCCATGAGCGCCACCATTGAGGAGATCCCCTATGCTCTGCTCCACAAGATCGTGGAGCGCATCATTCATGAGGTCAAGGGCGTCAACCGGGTCCTCTACGACCTGACACCCAAGCCCACCGGAACCATTGAGTGGGAGTAATCATCAATGGGCCTGTTTGACCGTTTCAAGCGCAAAAAAGTGCCTGAGCCCGCTGCTCCGGCGCTGTCCATATCTGCCCCAGAGGCCCTTCCAGAACCAGATACAAAAGCCGTGATTTTGCTGGACCGGGAAATTGACTGGACTGCTGTCTCCAAAACAGTAGCGGTGCATTTCGATGACCAGGCTCTGGCCTTCAACGCCCTCAATGCGCCCAATGCCCCTGCTATGACTTTCACCCTGGAGGGAAAGGAGTTTTTCTGCAGCTACTTCGCCATGCCCTACCCGGCTCAGGTATATGATCTGTCCTCCCTCCAAGTGGGGTTGTTCTCTCCGCAGGAGCGGGAGAAACTGCTATCCCACAAATGCTTTCTAGTACTGTCACAGCAGGGAGGTGGGACCTCACTGGAGGAAAAGCGGAAAATCTGTCGCCTCTTTACCCGTTTAACTGGCGCCTTGATGGAGCTGGAGGGGGCGATAGGCTTCTTCCTGCCCTCCGCCGAGCTGCTGATCAGCCGCCGGCTCTACCTTCAGAATACTGCTGTACTGGAGAAAAACCGGGATAATCCTGAATATTTCCCCGCTCCGCTATGGATCAGCATCCGCAGTGGGCAAAAGGGGGAAACCTCTTTGGTGGGTACCTGGGGACTGCAGCAATTTGGCTTTTTGGAGTTATGGTTTTTGGATGCCAAATCCCCTTGGCCAGAACTCTATGAAAAACTTTATCTTATGTCCATTTTCCAAATCACCGGTAAGGAACTGTATCAAAATATGGACACAATTGCCTTTACTCCTGACAACCCGTCCACATTCAAAGAACTAAATGGTGCACTGTTCATCGTGGGTGGTAGCATATAAAAAAGTCACCCTGCTGATACAATAAAATCCCCGTTTCTCTGCCATGGAGAAACGGGGATTTTTCCTATGCAGAAGCCCATTGTGGATACATTCAGAGGTAAGAGGAAAAGGAGGTAAGGCTTGGCAAGGCCTTGATCCCGGACTCTGACCTGTGAGCCCGGATCAAAAGAGAGGTATGGGCTCCTCGAGTTAGCTTTGGCTAACTTATATAATGATGATACACCTGCGTCAGATGTTTGTCAAGGGTAATTTTGAAAAAATCAAAAAAGCGGAAAACAATACTTTACTCCCCAAATAAAATATAGTATGATAATAGAGGATAAGGTGGCCTTTATCTAAATCTGAAATGGAAATGAGGTTATTATTATGATGATGACAAAGCGTGAACGATTTCAAAATTTCCTCGCAAACAAGCCGGTAGATCGGGTTCCTGTGGCCTTTTTCCACCATTTCTGCAATGATTTTGGCCGGGGGTTGGCCGACCCACAGGAATTTGAACTGAATGTTATGGGCCATAAGCGAGCACGTGAGATCTTTGACCCCGATGTGATCAAAGTCATGAATGACTCCCTGATGATCATGCCCTTAGACATCTCCGCTGTCAGCACTCCCGCTGACCTGCCCAAGGTATTGCCCCAGGCCATGAGCTCCCTCTATGTGGAGAAAAGTCTGGAGCTGACCCGCCGTGTGTTGGAATTCTACAAGGGCTCTGATGCCCCCACTTATATCACCAGTTTTTCTCCCAGCTTTACCCTTCGGGTATCCATTGGCAAAATGCTGAGCAGCGACAGTGACGGCGAGGTCACCCGCAAATTCCTGGCCCAGGATCCTGTGGCCCTCTCGGAGGCCGTGCAGATCGTGGGGGAGGGCATCATCGAATTTAACAAGCTGCTCCTCACCGAGGGGGGCGCAGAAGGCGTCTATTATAGCGTCAACAACCAGGCCGGCTTCTTTGACGGAGATCTGTTCCGCAGATACATTGCCGCCGGGGACAAGGCTGTCCTGGATGCGGCCAACCAGCTCAGCTCCATCAATATGCTCCATATTTGCGGCTACCACGGTAAAGCCAACGACCTCAGTCTGTTTGCCGACTTCGACACCGCCAGCTATAACTGGGCTGTCCACGCCGAGGGCGTCAGCCTCAGCGAAGGCAAGGCCTTCTTCCACAGCAAGCCTGTCTGCGGTGGCTTTGAGCAGGCCGATGTGATCTATAAAGGCAGCAGGGAAGAGGTGGAGCAGGCCACCTTCCGTATCCTGGATGAGGCCGGACAGGTGGGCGTCATGCTGGGGGCTGACTGCACCGTCCCCACAGACATTGACGATGACCGTCTCAATTGGGTTCGGGATGCAGCCGAGAAATACGCCAAGCGCTAAAAAAGTTGCCGGAGCTTCCAACTGGAAGCTCCGGCATTTTAATTTGCAATTCAGGTCATCTTGCTTACCAGCTTATCAAACTGGCGAGCGTCAACCTGGTCCTCGCTGGCCACCACCTTAGCCCGCTTGCCGATAAGGGCAAACAGCCCAAGCAGGGAACGGGCATCCAGCATTACCGTGTCGGTGTGCAGCCAGACCTCATAAGGAGCCTCACAAGCCAGTTGGTTGATCCGCTCAACCTGGCGGGCGTCCTTAATGTCGATTTCTTTCGTCATGTGATCTCCTCCTTTTCATACTTTGTTAAAACGTTGTCACTATCTGTGACGCCTTCATTTTAGCAGGGTATTCCAAGAAGGTCAATCCAACTTATTATCGAAAGTGCATAAAACTGGTGCCTATTTTTTGTGCAACTTGTCAGGCGATACCCGTCATGTCAAACTGCTCCAACCACTGGTGCGCTCTGGCGCAGACCTCCCGCAGACAGGCATCTCCGAAGGGGCTTTCCAGCCCGGCATTGGCAAGCAATTCGGTAAAAACCTTGCTGCCACCCTGGCAAGTGTAGGCCATATAATGCTTCCAGGCATTCTCCGGGTCAGTCTGGATCATGGCCCAGAACTGCAGGGAGACCGTCTGCGCCAAGCAGTAGTCAATATAATAGAAGGGGCTAGAGTAGATATGATGCTGCCGCTGCCAGCCCTGTCCCTCAGCGTAGAAGGGAATATCTCCGTCCAGTTTCAGCCAGGGCATATAGACCCCCAACAATTCCTTCCAGACCCCATGGCGCTGTTCCGGGGTCATCTCGGGATGGGCATAGACCTCATGCTGGAAGTGGTCTACCATAGTGCCATAAGGGATGAAGGTAAGGGCACCGGAGAGATGGCTGTAAAGGAACTTTCGGGCATTGGAGCCAAAGAAGGACTCCGACCAGGGCTCGGCAAAAAACTCCATGGACATAGAGTGGACCTCACAGGCCTCCATACCGGGCCAGCAGTACTGCCCGGGTATCCGGTCACGGTTCATCCAGTAGGCAAAAGCGTGGCCGGCCTCATGGGTGACCACCTCTACATCGCCCTGCGTGCCGTTGAAGTTGGCAAAGATGAAGGGTACACCATAGTCAGGCAGGGAGGTGCAATAGCCCCCCGACTGCTTGCCCTCGGTAGAGAGCACGTCCAGTAGCTCCCCCTCCAGCATGGTGTCGAAAAATTCCCGAGTCTCCGGGGAGAGGGCGGTGTAAAACTCCTTGCCTGCCTTCAGAATGTCATCGGCAGAGCCCACCGGCCGGGGATTGCCGGACCGAAACTCCAGCTCAGCATCGGCGAAGGAGAGGGGATATGCCTTGCCCAGCCGCTTGGCCTGGGCCCGGTAAATACCATCGGCCACAGGAACCAGATATTTGACCACGGCAGAGCGGAATTTCTCCACGTCCTTTTTGGTATAGCAGTTACGACCCATACGGTAGTAGCCCAAGGTAGTGTAGCCCTCATAGCCCAGCTTGCGGCCCATCTCGTCCCGCAGCTTCACCAGCTCGTCATAGAGCCGGTCCAGTTCGACCTGGTTATCCTTATACCACTGACCCTCTGCCTTCCAGGCTGCCAGGCGGCGGGCATCGTCAGAATCAGTTTTCAACGGCGTGAGCTGAGACAGGGTATAGGTCTTACCCTCAAAGGGAATTTGAGCCGAAGCCAACAGCTTTTCATAAGCCTGGGTCAGCTCATTCTCCCTTTGCAGTTGGGGAATGATCGCAGGAGAGAAGGTTTTAAGTGCGATCTCGGCATTGAGGAACATAAGCTCTCCGTATTCCCGGGCAAACTGTTCCCGATAAGGACTTTTCAGCATAGCCATGGTCCAGGCCTGGTCATACTCCTGAAGTTCGGGCATGGCCATATTCCAAAACTGCTCCTCGCCATCATAGAATGGGTCTCTGGTATCAATGGAGTGGCGCACAGAGGCCAGGGTGGCGGTGGTAGACAGGTGATTGCCCAGTTCCTCCCACTTCAAAAAGGTCTCTTTAGCCTGGTCATAGCTATCAGCACTCTCCAGCTGTTGGGTGAGGGACCCCATCTCCAGCTTCAGCTGGTCTAGGTCCGGCCGGGTGTAGGGAAAATCAGAAAATTTCATGATACTTCCTCCTTGTTAAAAGATGAAAGGGACGATCTCCCCGTTCTCCACATGACGAGTATTTGTCACCGCCTGGATCATCATACCATGTCCCACCACGATGACCTTTTCATAGACTTTATACTTTTCCAGCACGGAGAGGATCCGTTGCTTCATAGCCTCTGCAGACTCCCAAGGGCAGTCCTCACCCTCAGGATACTTGCCCCGGTTGGTGATATAGTCTACGGCGTACTCTTCGGCTTCGGCATCATTGAGCCACTGATAATGCTTTTCAGGCAACCACTCGTGGAGGTCAGTTTCCACCACCACCTCGGCTCCCAGCTCCTTGGAGAGAATGCCCGCTGTCTGCACCGCCCGGGTATAGGGGGAGGAGAGAATCAGGTCTGTGCCGATGAGGGACAGGTGCTTGGCCGTCTTTTTGATCTGGGCGATCCCCTCGGCGGTAAGAGGGGCCAGCTCAGTGCCAAAGCCCTTAAAAATCTTGGAGTTGCGTGTGGAATTGTCGGCCTGGCCGTGGCGAACAAAGAAAAACATAGAAAATGCCTCCTGCCATTGTGGTAAAAAATAAAGCTGAGAAGTTCCCCATGGGAAACTTCTCAGCTTGTTGGAGCAGGTGAGGGGAATCGAACCCCCGTGTTCAGCTTGGGAAGCTGACATTCTACCATTGAACTACACCTGCATCTCTCGGGGAGAACAGCTTCTATATTTTAGCATAGAGCAGCAGAAAAGGCAAGGGCTTTTTTTCATTTTCTCTGTCTTGTTTTGTCGCAGACAGGGGAGTGGCCAACACACCTCGTCGCCCCTTTTTCTCCCACCGTCGGCAATTTGTCTTGACAATTACCGGCAACGCCATTATAATATTCTTTGCCTTTGCAAGGTGCTGAAAAGATGGAATAACATAATATCCGGGTGTAGCGCAGTTGGTAGCGCGCATGGTTCGGGACCATGAGGCCGTGGGTTCAAATCCCGCCACTCGGACCATGTGAAGCAGCTCTGCTTTTCGAACATTTTTATCGGAAAGCAGAGCTGCTTTCTATCTGTAAGCCTTGCAATGACTTGCTTTTCCATCTGAGCTGTAATAATGGCCTGTCCGAAAAAACGCAAAAAATAAAAAGGAAATATTTATTGAGGTTGGTTTTTTAGACACAGGATTTCTCATATGTCCTGTGCCTTTTCTTTTCCGTAGAGTTCTTCAAATCGTGCCGGAGACTTATAGGCCAAGGTCTGGTGTGGTCTGACCTCGTTATAGAAGCGGATGTACTCGTCTACACTTTTGCGGAAGTCTGCCTCCGAGGAATAATCCCGGCGGTAGGCTTCCTCCTTTTTGAATGTGGAAAAGAACGTCTCAGCCACCGCATTGTCGTAGGGACGGCCCGAGTTAGAGAAGGACTGCCTGACACCGTAGAAACGGAGTAGAGACATAAACGTATCAGATATGTATTGCCCGCCCCGGTCACTGTGGAATGTCAAATCCGCAGGTTGCCCTCGATCCTCAAATGCTTTTTTGAATGTCGCCGTCACAAGATGGGTGCTGCTCTTTTTTGAAACACGGTAGCCCACCACTCGCCGGGAGAATAGGTCAATAATCACACAGAGGTAGATAGCATAGTCCTTGATTTTGAAATAGGTAATATCGCTGACCCATATTTCATTTTGTTGCTTCGCCTTAAACTCCTGATTGAGTAAGTTGCGTTTCTGATACTGCTGGCGTTTCTTATAATTGCTCTTAGCGTTCTCTCGAATGCTCACCAGCCCCAGCTCGTTCATGATTTTTCGGATGCGCTCTTTACCGACACGGATACCGTTTTCGGCCAGAACAATCCGGATCTTCTCCGCACCGTATCTCTGCTTGCTGTCATCGAAAATCTGCTGGACTTGTAGCATAAGGGCTTGCTGTTCTTCTATGTACTTAGTGCGGTCTGTCTTTCGGAAGATATGATTGTAGAACGTCCCACGGGATATATTCAAAGCCTCACATAATTCATGGATGCTGTAGTGTTCAAACTGTTCATGAAGCTGTGCCAAAATCGCCAATCGCTTTTGCTGCGGCACTTCCTCAACGATGTCGGATAGGCGAATAATTTGCAAAATATGCTCAAGCCGTTGGTTTTTTCGTTGAAGTGTGGTATAATCTGCAATAGAAAAGTCAGTATCAGGCTGTCCATATTCTTTCATCCAGCGGTAAAGCATGCTTTGGGCTATTTTGTATCTTCTGCTGGCCTGTTCAATAGGTAGGCCCCTTTGAACAACAAGAACAACTTGGCTTTTGAACTCTAGCGAGTATTGTTTTGGCATGATAATGGCCTCCTCTTTGTGTGGATAGCCGCTATCATAACATAAACATCGCATTTCTGACTTGTTGAAGTTGAAGCAAGATTTTCGGGAGGGATTTTAGTGGAAATTGTCATTTCCATTTTGGGCGCCATATCAGCAATAATGGTCGCTGTTATTGGTGCAGTTTTATCGAACAAGAATAGTAATACCCTTCAGCTAAGAAAGTTAAAAGAAGATCATTACATTTCCTATGTAGAAGCATTACATAACTTAGCTGCAGATAACAGTAGCCAAAGTGCTATACAAAAATATACCTACCATCGAGACAAGCTTCTTATTGTAGCAAGTGAAGAAGTCGTTAAGAATATTCTACGGTATGAAAACGAGGCTGTTGGTAAAGATAGCCAGTTACACGATGAATATCTTACCGATATTATAAAGTCAATCAGAAAAGATTTGCGCATCAAAGACAAAAGTTATCCTAAAGTTTATTTGAAGAAATAGCTAAGAAAAAAGAGGTAGCCGAAAGTCGATTATTTATTATGTTGTAAATACTGCATATGGCTGTCTTGAACGCATTAATATGAGTGTTTTTTTCAAGTCCTATAATTTCACTCGGACCAAAGTGGCACAGTGATTTTGCTGAAATCACTGTGCCACTTTTTTGTGCCGATGTTTTCAACCGCCGGTCAATTAGTTTACAAGCATATTGATGTCGCTGCTATCCCAGTGGTATTTTACTGGATCCAGTTCCTCCAGCGCAAAACGGAGGAATCCATACTCGCCCGAATTTCCCCGGTCAACGGTAGCGTCAAACCAGAGCCATTGACCGTCAAGGAGAGCAATGTTCCACATATGATTTTCTCCCATGGAGCTGCCGCTCACATTGTAGCAGGGGATACCCGCCTTTTCAAAGAGGATCTGGACTGCATTGGAAAACCCGCCGCAGATGGCCGTCTCGTCCCGCAGGGCACCCAGGGCCGTCCGGGACTGGTAGGGCATTTGGGCCATATTGGTGTAGTACCGCTGGTCGTATGTGACACGGGTGGTCAGATAGGAGTAAAGGGCAAGGGCCTTTTCACGCTCGCTCATATCCGCCGACAGGACTTGGGCTACCACATTATCTGCCAATCCTTCCACCTCCTCCAGCTCGGACAGGCATTCCGCTATCTCCATGCCGACAGGTGGGGTATAGGTAATCTCTGTCCCATCCCGGTTCAAAGCACAGAGAATATAGCCGCCGCCCGCCTGGGCCAGGGCATGGTTGACTTGGTCGGGGGTCCAGCTGCTGTCTGTAAGGCGGATGGGGGTGGGCTCAGTGCCCATGCTTTTCCGGGCCAGAGCGATCAGCTCTTCAAATGTGGAGACAGAGTGATAATCCCTGCCCTCCGGGTATTCTCCTGTCTTGTAGGGCATATAGGAGACTTGACAGGTCAGAATACCACCTTCTTCAAAAGCGGAGACATCGTAAGTGTAGCCCAGATCCGAGTGCTGTGACAACAGTCCGTAGTAGAGGTTTTTCACATCCATGTCCGGCGTGTATTGCCATTCCAGGCTGGATACCTCCATAGGTGCTGGCTGGCGCACCTGGCAGATCGCCTCGTAGAGCTCTGTTTGAATATCCTCCGGAGCAACAATAGGAATGGGGAGAACAACCTCTGGGCTTTCGGTAGCCGAAGGCACAGGTTCCGGAGTAGTCAGCACGGGAGCGCTCGGCGATGGAGAGGGCTGCTCTACATTTGTGTTTGTACGGTCACAGCCGGAGAGAAGGGTCAGCATTGCTGCTGCCAGCAGTCCGGCGGGAATCTGTTTAGGGGTGCGCATCATAAAAAACCTCCGCATTGGTAAAATATCAAACTTTTTCTTTTTCCATGCTCTGTGCTGCGATCCGTTTCATAGCCGGAATGGAAAGAATGCAGACCAAAATAGTCAGCACATCGGCGGCGGGCTGGGAGAGATAGACGCCCATCACCCCAAACCGCTTGGGTAGTGTCAGGATAAAGGGAAGATAAAACAGTCCCTGACGGATCATGGACAGAAACAGCCCATATTGAGCAGCTCCAATGGTCTGGAAGGTAATGGTCATCATATAACACAGGCCAAAGGCCGGATAGATAACCACCTGGGAAATCAGCAGCTTCTTTCCATACTCAATGATCACCGGATTACGATTAAAGAGCATTACCAGCGGGCGAGCCAGCAATATATAGATCACTGCCACCAAAACTGTCAGCAGCAAGGAGCCCTTCAGAGCAAAGCGCACCGACTGGCGAAATCGATCCTCCTCTCCGGCACCGAAGGCGTAGGAGGCCACCGGCTGGTATCCCTGCATAAACCCCATAACCACATAACACCCGATGAGAATAAGCCGCTGTACCACACCATAGGCGGCAATGATCTCATCAGCCTGAGGCAGGGAAGCGGCTACAATGTTGGTCAGGGAGGAGGCCACTGATAGACAGATTTGAATAACTGCAGTGGGAATGCCGATCACCGTGACTACTTTGAGGAAGTCCCAACTCAACTTAAAACGTTTTATATTCAGTTTGATTACAGACTTACCGCTGAGATAGAACCAGGCCAGAATGAAAAATGTAACAAACTGGGACACTGTGGTGGCGAGAGAGGCTCCCTCCACTCCCATCCCAAATCCCCAGTCAAACATAAAAATGGGATCCAATATCACATTGAGTGCCGCTCCTACGATTACGGCAACAGAGGAGATCTTTACCGAGGATTCTGCCCGGGCAGCACAGTTCATGCTCTGGGCAGGCAGATTGGCCAGGGCGGCAATAAACATCCAAAAAGCGTAATCCTTTGCCATGGGCAGGGAGGTATCCGAGGCGCCAAAAGCCCGCAGGAGTGGCTCTATAAAAATGATGCCTCCCACACACAAGACAAGACCCACGGCAACAGAAATACCCACAATAGTGGTGACCGTACTGCTGGCTCTGGCCTCGTCTTTCGCCCCCAGCTGACGGCCCGCCAGTACGGCTGCACCGGCGGCAAAGATATTCTCAATAGAGACCATAATCAGCAGCAGCGGAAGGGTGACCCCCACCGCCGTCAGCGCAATATCAGAATGCAGCATTCCGATGTAGGCAGTATCCACAATGTTGTAAACCGCCTTGGCCAGCAGCGCCAGCGTTGCAGGAACTGCCAACTTTACAATGGCTTTGGAGGGGGTGATTCCCTCCAAAACAGAAAGTGAGTGCTCTGTATCAGACATTATTCTTTTCCTTTCTCTCTACAACACCGTAGAGTAAAATATTTAGCGCCTTCCAGTTGCGTCTCTCCCTGTCCTCAAATTCCTCCAAGGACATCTCCGACGCCCGAAATCTGGCATTGATAAAGTCCTGGAATTGCTGGAAGGTATCAATAACCTCCGCTTTGGTAACTTGTGGCCGCAGGGTAAGAGGAGCCAATAGTTGCTCTAAAATCTGTATATTCAGCGCATCAAACCCCTGTTTGCACGTCTGTATCTCATTCCTCAGATGATTCGGCGGTGAAATGATCACCTCGCAAAAAATGCGTTGGTAAATGGGTTTCTCCTTGAAAAAGGCCATACGGGCGCCGAAGTATTGCGCCAGCCGCTCCTCTGAGTCCCCCTGTACAAACTGCGTCTGCTTCCGAAGATGGTCGGTGAGCAGATCAAAACACTCTTCCACGCAGGCCAGAAACAGGGCATCCTTGGTATCAAAGTAGTGATAGATAATCCCCTTGGAAATATTCTGAGCGGCGCAGATGGTATTGATCGAGCTGCCACCATATCCCTGCCTGGAGAATTCAGCCAAAGCACCGTCCAAAATACGCCGCCTGGTCTGCTGGTTCTTTTCCTCTCGTTTCATTGCAACACCCCCAATAATTGACCACTTGGTCTATTTTGTATGATAACAAAAACAGACCAGGTAGTCAATATTGTATTTGTAAACTTTTTGTTTCCATCGCCATACAAAACTGCGAAAAAAACTTGACATCGTCTGGGAAAAAAAGTATACTCAATAACAGTTGAGGACAAAGGCGTTCCGACCCGTAGGGGCGGGGCGTCTTTTTTTATAAATCCCTCAACAAAAAAGAAAGGGGAAGGACCCTATGTCATACACCAAGGAAGATATCATTCGCATCGTCCGAGAGGAAAATATTGACTTTATCCGTCTCCAATTCACCGACATCTTCGGTCAGCTGAAGAATGTGGCCATCACCGCCTCCCAGATTGAAAAGGCCGTCAATAACCAGATGATGTTTGACGGCTCCTCCGTCGAGGGCTTTACCCGTATTGATGAGTCTGACCAGTATCTTTATCCCGATTTGGACACCTTCTCCATTCTGCCCTGGCGTTCCGCCCATGGCAAGGTGGCCCGGTTGATCTGTGACGTACACAATCCCGATGGCACCTCCTTTATCGGCGACCCCCGCAGTGTGCTGAAGCGGGTGCTGGAGAAAGCCAAAGCCATGGGCTATGATACCTTCAATGTAGGCCCTGAGGCTGAATTTTTCCTGTTCCAGACCGATGATGAGGGCAAGCCTACCACCAAGACCAATGATGAGGCCGATTATTTCGACCTGGCCCCTCTGGATCACGGTGTGGCAACCCGGCAGGAGATCGTTTTGGCTCTGGAAGCCATGGATTTTGAGATCGAGGCCGCCCATCACGAGTCCGCCCCCGGCCAGCATGAGATCGATTTCAAGTATGCCGACGCCCTGCGTACTGCCGACAACATCATGACCTTCAAGCTGGCTGTCAAGACACTGGCTCAGAAGAACGGCTTCCATGCCACCTTCATGCCCAAGCCCATCTTTGGCATCAATGGCTCGGGTATGCACACCAATATGTCTCTCTTCAAAGACGGAAAAAATGTTTTTGCCGACCCCTCCAGTCCTGACGGCCTGTCCAAGGAATGCTATTCCTTC
The DNA here is from genome assembly GCA_910588975.1 of uncultured Oscillospiraceae bacterium. GTDB lineage: Bacteria > Bacillota > Clostridia > Oscillospirales > Oscillospiraceae > Vermiculatibacterium. The sequence goes on from CAJUSE010000001.1 coordinate 48,669, forward strand.
ATCGCCGGAATTCTGGCTCATGTGAAGGGCTTCACCGCCATCACAAATCCCCTGGTCAACTCTTACAAGCGTCTTGTGCCCGGCTATGAGGCCCCTTGCTATATCGCCTGGGCCGCCTCCAACCGCACCACTATGATTCGTATTCCCGCCTCCCGTGGTATGGGCACCCGCATCGAGCTGCGCTCTCCCGACCCCTCCTGTAACCCCTATCTGGCATTGGCTGTCTGTCTGGCCGCCGGGCTGGATGGTATTGAGAAGGGTATGACCCCTCCGGCTCAAATTCAGGAAAATCTCTATAAAATGGACAAGGATGCCCGGAGGGCCGCCGGCGTGGAAAGTCTGCCCGGCTCTCTGGCTGAGGCACTTGAGCTCATGCAGCAGGATCAGCTCATCATGGATACCTTGGGCGGGCATCTGGCCGAGAACTTCATCGAGGGTAAAATGAAAGAGTGGGACGAGTATCGCACCCGGGTCTCCTCTTGGGAAGTCGAGAAGTACATGATCAACTATTGATCCGCATATACTCCACCGTTCCTCCTTGGAAGGGGTGATGGAAATTGGAATCGGTGATTTTAGCCTTTGAGAGGGAAAAAAACGGTCTGCGTATCCGGGATGTGATTGAAACTGCCGGCGTAGCCAACTGTATCCTCTGTCACTCAGCGGCTGAAGTCAAGCGGCTGGTCCATGAACAGCGCATCGGCGCTGTCATCTGCTCCCATAAGCTCATTGATGAAAGCGCCGAGCTCCTGTTTTCCGATCTTCCCGTCACATGCTCTATGCTGGTGGTTGCCATGAAAAGTCTTTTGGACCTCATCAGCGACGGTGATATTCAAAAACTTCCCGCCCCTGCGACCCGTGGCGAACTCATTGCCGCTGTTCGGCGTCTGATCCAAAGCAGCCAACGGGCAGAGCGGTACATCCACCCACGCCGGGAAAACGAAGAACTGACCCTCATCAGGCAGGCCAAGGTCATTTTGATGGACCGTGGCATGAGCGAGGAACAAGCCCATCGCTACCTTCAGCGGGAGAGTATGGGCTCAGGACTAAAAATGGTCCAGGTAGCCCAACAAATTTTGAACAACCCAGAGAAATAAGTCATAGAATACCCCGGGCGGCAGTCAGATTGCTCTGACTGCCGCCCTTTTTTGAGCCAAAAGGGGGGTATATCATGCATTTTACTAAAATGGAGGGTCTGGGTAACGATTACATCTACATAAACTGTCTTAACGGATATCCATCCGATTTGCCCAGCCTGGCACGGCAGATGTCAAACCGGCATTTCGGCGTAGGCAGTGATGGCCTCATCACCATCGGTCCTTCAACCAAAGCCGACTTTTCCATGCGCATCTATAATGCTGACGGCTCAGAGGGAGAGATGTGCGGCAATGGAATTCGCTGTGTAGGCAAATATGTCTACGATAAAGGGCTGACAAACAAGACCATCTTACAAATTGACACACTTTCTGGTATAAAGGAATTATCCTTGACAATCATTGGTCACCAGGTGGTTTCGGTCTCTGTGGATATGGGCCAGCCAGTAGTTGATGCACCACAGCAACTGTGGGTGGGGGACAGTGCTTGGACTGTGACCCCGGTTAACACGGGCAATCCCCATTTGGTGGTTTTTCTGGACAAACCGGAGACCCTGAAGTTGAGAGAGCTCGGCCCGCTTTTTGAACATCACCTCAGCTACCCCGAAGGGGTCAACACAGAGTTTGTTGATGTTCTTTCCCCGGAACACTTGCGAATGCGGATATGGGAGCGAGGGAGCGGAGAGACCTTGGCCTGCGGCACAGGGGCCTGCGCCGCCTTAGCTGCCGCCGTGACCTGCGGCCAGGCAAAACGCCAAGCTGTGATAGACCTTCCCGGAGGGACACTTTCTCTTCACTGGCAGGCCGATGACGGACACATCCATATGACCGGCCCCGCCGTCACCGTGTTTGAAGGCGAATGGCCAGAGCATTAGAAAGGGGCTTCTTTTTATGGTCAAATTGAACTCTAATCTCGTCAAACTCCCCGGAAATTATCTTTTTTCTGAAATCGGGCACCGGGTGGAAAAATACAAATCCGCCCACCCGGAAAAGAGAATCATCAGCCTAGGCATCGGTGATGTAACCCGCCCTTTGCCTCCGTCCGTTGCAGGGGCTATGGCTCAGGCGGCCCGTGAAATGGGAACGGCGGATGGCTTTCACGGCTACAGCCCGGATCAGGGTTATCTTTTCCTACGACAGGCCATTACACAGACTTATAAAGAGCGTGGAGTAGAGGTACATCCGGAGGAGGTTTTTATCTCCGACGGAGCCAAAACCGATTGTGGCGCCCTTGGAGAGCTTTTTGGTCGAGAAAATTTGGTGGCCATCTGCGATCCGGCCTATTCTGTATACGTTGACACAAGTGTAATGGCAGGCAGGGCAGGGGAATACGACGAAAAAAAGGGGATATGGTCGACGCTGGTCTACCTTCCTTGTCGGTCAGAAACAGATTTTTTGCCCCAAATTCCCACTCAAAAGGCCGATTTGATCTATCTTTGCTCCCCCTGCAACCCCACTGGAGTAGCATTTGACCGAGAAAATCTCACTAAATGGGTAGATTATGCCAGGAAAAATGGCTCAATTATCCTGTTTGACGGGGCTTATGAAGCCTTTATTACCGCTCCAGACGTGCCCCATTCCATCTATGAAATTCCCGGGGCACGGGACTGTGCCATAGAATTGCGCTCTTTTTCCAAAACGGCCGGCTTTACCGGCGTGCGCTGCGGTTATACCATCATTCCAAAGGAATTGAAGCGGGAAGGGCTTTCCCTGATTGACCTTTGGCGCCGTCGGCAAGCCACAAAGAGCAACGGAGTTTCCTATATCACGCAGCGTGGGGCACAGGCCGTCTGCAGCCAGCAAGGACAAGAGGAATTGGCGAAAAATATCGTCTATTATCAGCGCAATGCTGACGTATTGCGGGACGGTCTCACCACGCTGGGCCTGAAGGCCCATGGCGGGGTAGATGCCCCCTATCTGTGGGTGGAAACCCCCAACAAAGTCCCCTCCTGGGACTTTTTCACCCTACTTTTAGAGCAGGTCGGGCTGGTCATCACCCCTGGCGCCGGCTTTGGTCCAAGCGGTGAGGGGTATATCCGGCTGACTGCCTTCGGAAGCCATGAAAATACACTGGAGGCACTGGACCGGCTCAAGGAGGTCTTGTCCTGATCGTTCAACTGTGATAAAATGGGCATATCCCTCCAAAAAAGGAGTGACGGAAATGTCCATGGCAGTAGGGCCATATACGCTAACTTTCTTTCCGGGAGAGCGGCCTGATATTTTTTATCTTCTCGGTTCAGAGGAGGAGGGGCAGGCCATCTTTGCCGCTCTTCCTCTATCCAGGCCAACGCTGATCTGCATCAATGGGATCGATTGGGATCGAGAATTGTCTCCTTGGCCGGCTTCAAGAGCCTTCAAGGGTGGGAATGATTTTGGCGGGGATGCTGCAACATTTTTGAATGTATTGGAAAATCAAATCATTCCAGTGACTGAACAGGAATTGGGCTTTACACCGGAAAGTCGGGGCTTAGCAGGCTATTCTCTGGGAGGATTGTTTACCCTGTGGACTATGGGCCAGACCAGAGCTTTTCAGCGGTTTGCCTCTATGTCCGGCTCGGTGTGGTACGACGATTTTCTGGACTTTTTCATCCACCATCCCCCTCAAGCTACCCCACTCAAGGTCTCCATCTCTCTGGGCGACGGAGAGAAAAAAACAAAAAACCAGCGTATGGCCCGGGTGGAGGAGTGCACATTGATCATTGTAGAGCAGCTGAGACAACAGAATATCCCGGTCTGCTATCACACGGAAAGTGGCGGACATTTCAACGATGTGAACAATCGAATTGCCAGGGGTATTGCAGCGGCATTTTGATTCAATTTTTAACCCATAGATTGCCGGTTATGGCCACGAGCCTGGCTCGCTGGGATGGGGGAGATAACCATGATCGATTTCAAGCAGAAAAAGCTCTTTCTCCTGGATATGGACGGTACCATTTATCTTGGCGATGACCTTTTTGATGGTACTATGGACTTTCTGCGCCAGATAAGAAAGCAGGGGGGACGGTATCTCTTTGGCACCAACAACTCCTCCCGTGGGGTCAACGCCTATGTGGAGCGGCTGCACCGTATGGGCATTGATGCCACCCCTGACGACTTTCTCACCTCCACCGATGCCCTGATCTGGTATCTCCACGGCAAGTACGATGATGCCCTCATCTACGCCTTTGGTACTAAAACCTTCCAGGGGCAGCTATCGGATGCTGGGTTTCGCATCACTGACCGGCTGGAGGAGGGCATCTCTCTGCTGGTGTGCGGATTTGACACCGAACTGACCTTTCAGAAGCTGGAAGATGCCTGCATCCTGCTGGGTAAGGGTGTGGACTTTATTGCCACCAACCCGGACTGGGTCTGTCCCACTGCTTGGGGCTCAGTGCCCGACTGTGGCTCGGTATGCGAAATGCTTTTCCGGGCCACCGGGCGGCGGCCCAAGTTCGTGGGCAAGCCCCAACCCGAGATGGTGCTACTGTCTATGGAGCGCTGCGGCTGCAGCAGGGAGGAGACTGTCCTCATTGGCGATCGGGTCTATACAGATATCGCCTGTGGGGTCAACGCAGGAATAGACACTGCTTTTGTCCTCTCTGGTGAGGGGATCGTGGAAGATATTGAGAAATTCCAGGTCACACCCACCGGGATCTATCAAAATATCCGGGAAATCGAGAAACTAATGCGATAGCTATGACCCTAAGTTAAAATGCTTGACCCCTGTCATATGACGGAACAATAACATGCCCCCAGCTCCTATTTTGGAGTTGGGGGCATGTTATTTTACTTTACAGCTATTTGCGCTGCGCCATCCAAATTAGAGAAGATTTTTGAGCACCGGAGGGATTATCAGCCCTTTGACGCATCAAAGGCGGGATTGACAAAGTAGACATTCTTCTGGTCCATCCGCTCCTTGGCCAGGCGCAGAGCCTCGCCAAACCGCTGGAAATGGACGATCTCCCGCTCCCGCAGGAAACGAATCACATCGTTGACATCGGGGTCATCAGACAAGCGGAGGATGTTGTCGTAGGTCAGCCGGGCCTTTTGCTCAGCAGCCATATCCTCGCTCAGATCGGCGATAATATCGCCGGTGGACTGCATGGTGGCAGCCGACCAAGGGTAGCCCGAGGCAAACTGGGGATAAATACCGGCAGTGTGGTCCACAAAGTAGGTGTCAAAGCCAGCGGTCCTGATCTGCTCCTCACTCAAGTTGCGGGTCAGTTGATGAACAATGGTGCCCACCATCTCCATATGGCCCAGCTCCTCGGTCCCGATGTCGGTGAGGACGGCCTTCAGTTCAGGATAGGGCATAGCAAAGCGGTGGGAGAGATACCGCATGGCGGCGCCGATCTCGCCGTCGGGACCGCCGTACTGGCTGATGATGACAGAGGCTAGCTTGGGATTGGTGTTCTTGATCTTCACCGGGTACTGCAGCTTTTTCTCATAGACAAACATGGCTTACTTCTCGCCTCCTTCAGTGTAGTCCCAGGGCCAGGGGTTTGCGATCCAGCAAGAGAAGCTCTTACCCCCGGCGGCAGCCGCCATAGTCAGCGGGCCGTACATGGACTCGTATTTCTCCCGGCCGGCCTTCTCCAGGGCGGCATACTGCTGAAACAGAGCAAAGGCCTCACTGTCACCCTGATGGGTGTCCAGATAAAGGCCAAGCTCCAACAGGACAAACTCCAGGGCCCGCAGTTCACCCAGGGGCCCCTTTACAGCGTTGGGGGCGTTCTCCTTCAGATGGAAGGGCAGGTTGAGACCAGGGAACAGCGTGCCGTTATTCAAGGCATCATTCTGATTGTATTTCTTTGGGTTCATCTGTTGAAAGGGAACATAGGGCACCGCCAAAGGGGCGCACTCAGGCAGCGTGCCGCAGCCATCGGCGCAGGCAGGGCGCATACCAGTATCATTTTCCAATGGTCAGTTCCTCCTTACATATAGACTGAGAGAGGGAGGCGACCTCCCCCCAACTCATCTTATGCGTTCCCCTTGCCGGGCGAGGCCGGCCCATCCGTTCCTGAACAAGCATATCAGCCCAAATCGGGCATAAATTGACGGGGGAGGGGATGTGTTTTGAAGCGGAACAGCTGGAAAAAGATTTTTGTCCTGGTATTGGCCCTGGCGCTTGTCTGTGGCAGCCTTGTGTTCTGGTCCGACCGTGAAAAGGATAGAGTGGTATGGACACCCATCCGCATGCAGCGGCAGCAGCTTATTTTAGACGCAGGCCACGGCGGAGAGGACGGCGGCGCCGTTTCTCTGACTGGCGTTGCTGAAAGCACCATTAATTTGGCTATTGCGCAGAAGTTGGACACCCTATTGGGCTTTTGCGGTGTGGCTCCTATTCTCTTGCGAAATGAGGATATTTCTCTCCACGATCCTTCAGCCGCTACGCTGCGAGAGAAAAAGGTATCCGACCTTCACAATCGTGTGTCCATTATCGAAGGGACAGAGAATGCGCTGGTCGTAAGCATCCACCAAAATTCCTTTCCCAATCCGGCCTATCATGGCGCTCAGGTGTTTTTCCGGGAGGAAGGGGAGAGCAAGGCTCTGGCCGATCTGACACAAAAGAGCCTGTGCCAAGGCTTGGATCCCGACAACAAACGCACTGCTGCCAAGATCCCAAACACCGTCTATCTCATGAAGAACATTACCTGCCCGGCTATTTTGGTGGAGTGTGGTTTTTTGACCAACGCAGGGGAGGAGGAGCGGCTCCGGGATGGGGGATACCAGACCCAAATCGCCCTGTGTATAGCTTCAGCAGTGTTGAAAAACAGTGAAAGAAATGATATAATAAAATAAAATCGCCCGAAATGGGGAGAGAGATATGGCAAAGTCAAAAACCCTATTCTATTGTACCGATTGCGGCAATGAGCTCCTTCGTTGGCAGGGTCAATGTCCCGCCTGTGGGGCCTGGAACACCATCGTGGAACGTCCTGCCGAGCCCAAGAGCCGGACGCCCAAGTCCACCTCTGGCCGCCGGGAGGGCTCATCGCTGGGCTTTAACCGCCCCCGCCCCATCGGCGAGGTAGAGACCACTGACGAGCTCCGTTTTGAGACAGGCATGAGCGAACTGGATCGGGTGCTCGGCGGGGGAGCAGTAAAAGGATCTCTGGTGCTGGTAGGCGGTGCCCCCGGCATCGGCAAATCCACTCTTATGCTGCAGATCTGTGACAATCTCTGCCGGTTTGCCAATGTACTCTATGTCTCCGGCGAGGAGTCTGAGCGGCAGATCAAACTGCGGGCTGAGCGGCTTCGGGTGAGAGGGGAGGGGCTCTATCTTCTGGCCGAAACCAATCTGGAAAATATTTTGGAGTCGGTGGAGGAACTGAAGCCCGACGTGCTTATTGTGGACTCCATCCAAACTCTCTACAATGGAGATCTGACTACTTCTCCGGGCAGTGTTGGACAGGTAAAGGACTGCACCCTGGCGCTAATGAATGTGGCGAAGGGTATGGGGATTACCGTCTTTGTCATTGGCCATGTGAACAAGGAGGGCTCTATTGCCGGCCCCAAGGTACTGGAGCACATGGTGGACTGTGTGCTTTACTTTGAGGGGGAGCAACAGACCCCTTATCGCATTCTTCGAGCAGCGAAGAACCGGTTTGGAGCCACCAACGAGATCGGTGTTTTTGAGATGGCTGACACCGGCTTAAGCGAGGTTCCAAACCCCTCGGAAATGCTGCTGGAGGGTAGACCCATGGACACCCCGGGCACCTGTGTCACCTGTGCTATGGAGGGGGTACGGCCTGTATTGGCTGAAATTCAGGCGCTATTGACTCCCACAGTGGCCAACAATCCCCGCCGTATGGTCTCTGGCGTAGATTTCAACCGCACTATGTTGCTTCTGGCTGTGCTGGAGAAAAGGGGAGGACTGCTTGTCCATTCCTGTGATGCCTACGTCAATGTGGTTGGCGGTCTGGAATTGGACGAGCCTGCCGTGGACCTGGCCACGGTTATCGCTCTGGCCTCCAGCTTCCGGGATAAGAGCGTCCCCGGTGACCTGGTCGCCGTAGGCGAAGTGGGCCTCACCGGCGAGCTGCGCTCGGTCAACAACCTCAATCAGCGGCTCAGCGAGATCCACCGCCTGGGCTTTACAAAGTGTGTAGTGCCGGCCCGATGCGGCAAGGTCATTGTACCGGACGGGTTACAACTCATTAAGGTGAAAAACATTCGGGAAGTCCTGTCTGCCGTTTTGCAATAAAATTGGGGACAAACTCTGACATCAATACAAAAAGTTAGAAAAGGCGCCAAAAACGAATTCCAACAAAGAACGTGTTTTATCCTCGGCAAAGCAGCCCATCACTGGCAGGACCACTGGGGAAGTGGTAAATCGACAAAGGGTTACCTAAAAACATTTCACATATCCAACTCAACAAAATAAAAATTTTGTTGAGTTGGGAGGAGGTGAAAACGGCTAATATGGACCATATTGCAGAAGCGCCGCCCATTTTAAGAGATTTCCTGACTTATCAGGAAAGCATTCAGGGTCATTCCAAACGAACTGTAGATGAGTACTTTTTGGACCTGCGCAACTTCTTCCGATATATCAAAATTCTGAAGGGTCGCTCGCCTCGGTCCGCTGAGTTGGACGAAATCGCCATTGATGATGTAGATTTGGATCTGGTACGTTCAGTGACCCTCAGCGATGTATACGCCTATATGAATTATCTCAGCCGGGACCGTGTAAAGCATCCCAACGCCGCTGTGCCTGAATACGGCCTAAAAACCAGCGCTCGGGCTCGAAAGATCGCCAGCATTCGCTCCTATTATAAATACCTGACCAACAAGGCCAAACTCCTTCAGGATAACCCTATGCAGGATCTGGACTCGCCCCGGCTGCGGAAATCTCTGCCCCGCTATCTAAGCCTTGATGAGAGTATCCAGCTGTTGGAGAGTATTGATCAGCCCAACCAAGAGCGTGATTACTGCATCTTGACCCTTTTCCTCAACTGCGGTATCCGTATTTCCGAGCTTGTGGGCTTAAATCTAACAGATGTTCGAGGCGACCAACTCCGTGTGTTAGGCAAAGGTAACAAAGAGCGTATTCTCTATTTGAACGATGCCTGTCAAACGGCCATCGCAAACTGGCTGGCTGTCCGGGACAAAAGCGCCAGCGCAGACAAAAACGCCCTGTTTATCACCAGAAAACACACCCGGGTCACCAAGGACGGAGTACATTATATGGTGAAAAAACGGCTGCTGGCCGCCGGATTGGACCCAAGCCTTTACTCTGCCCACAAGCTACGCCATACCGCTGCCACGCTTATGCTCCAAAATGGTGTGGATGTACGTACGCTTCAGGAGGTGCTGGGCCATGAGCATTTGAATACCACGCAGATCTACACCCATGTGGACAACGAAAATCTGCGCCTGGCCGCCAAGGCCAATCCATTGGGTAAGATCCGCTCCGGTAAAGCCACAGCGCCCCCCAAAGATGACGATCAGGACATTGATTCCTGATAGGCTCCCAAAATATGCAGGCATCGCAGCTGCTGAAAGGTATAACTGCTCAGCGGTCGGAAATCTGCATCGTAGGAGTGGGCGGCCAGTAGGATATTAAATGGTGTGGCTGGCCTGCCAATAGCTACCACGATTGGGGTATGCGAAAAGCGCTCTCCATGGAAGTTGAATTGAAGAAAATCTCCCGGTTGGAGTTCCTCCAAACCTGTTTCGATCGCCACAGGGCCAGGTGATACGCCCTCTCGCAGCAAAAAATTGCGAAAATATTCCACCCCCGTCCAGGCCGGCGCCTTTCTATTGGCATCAATGTAATACCATCCATAGGTGGGCGTAAAATTCATAATGCCCGTTCCAGCATAGAGACACTGAGATGCGTAGTTCGTGCAATCGCCGCCAATCTCTTCATAGTCGTAAAAATTGGGATTTCGGCCGTACGCCCAGCGATGTGCATATGCCACCGCTCGGGCTCGGTCATAGGGGATCATGGGTACCAAAGCCCTCCCCTCCTTTCTTCTCATTCTATGCTTTGTCCATAAAAAAGGAACCATGGCAATATGCCATGGTTCCTTTTTTGACAAGCCATTTTCCATTATAGTCTTTGTACCGCAAGAGAAGCCGTAACTTCCATTGCTTTTTCCTTCTCGACTACACCCTTTGTTGTCAGCCGATCCAAAAGGACTCCTTCCTCTCCTACCGGTTTTGCAAATAGAGCAAAGTAGGATAGGTAAGCGACCTGCGCCCGGTGAAATTCCGGCTCCGCCGTCAACGCCCTCTCCCCTTCGGTCAGCAACCCCAATGTCTTAGCATCATCCAGAGCGGTGAGCCAGTGAAAATCTGTACCTTCAACGTGCCCCAGTGCCCGAAGCAAAAAGGTTGTGTAGTCCTGCGCAGTAAGAGCAACATTAGGGCCAAAAACCACCCGCTGCTGCAAATCCATTCCCTGCCCCTTGGTATATCCCTTTTGATAGGCATAAGCTACATAAGACAGGGCCCAATCGGGTACGTCGGCAAAGACCACTCCGTCAGTGGGATAGGCCAAAGCTTCACTCTCCTCGCCCAAAAGGCGCAAAAACATGATAAGGCCCTGAATTCGTGTGGGGATTAGCTCCAAATCAAAGCCAGCGCCATAGGGAGTATCGGACCCTCGAAACAGCCCCAGCTCCCTCAGGGCACAGGCCAAAGCATTGTAGTCCATGGTTTGACCAGGAGTGATGTGATAGGGACCTGACACACGTAAAACGGCGGTTTCTGTTGTGACCGTCAACTCCCCGATGGCTTTTTCCGCAATCAGATAGCGGTGGCGGGACAATACTGCCCTCTCCTCCGCCAATTCCTCTCCCGTAGATAGATCCACAATGTCTCCATCTGCGAAAAAGGCAGCCTGGCCGGAAAAAACAGTCACTGTTGCCCCGCTCTCCAACGTGAGGACGTCGCTGCGCTTGAGCATCAGCTCCTCTCCCTGCGCCTGATGCTGCGCCTGCTGAACATAGATATCTGCAATATGCTCCTCTATCTGACCCTCCATATTGGGCAGCAGAGTCTTTTTCAGCCAGTCTAAGGAAATCAGCGGATCCTCCGATGAACCGGCTTCGACTGCCAGGGCTCCGCAGGCCCCTATCAAAAGCACCCCGATGAGGGTCAGCGAAATCAGTATTTTCTGTTTCCGTTTCATGTGGCCTCCGAAATAAGATAGCTAAGGGTGAGCAGGCTATCAGAAAAATGGACATTCTCCACAATCACATCATCACGGCCCAATGCCAGGTCAGAATTGGTGAAATTCCAGATGCCCTTTACCCCCCCAGCAATGAGCCGTTCGGCCATGGGCAGCGCAGCTGCCCGAGGCACAGTCAGTATTCCCACATTGGTGGGGTTCTCTTTCAGAAAATCATCCAAAGCCTCCAGGGGTTGGATAGTAAGACCCGAGGTCACCATTCCGATGAGTGCAGGGTCCACGTCAAAGGCCGCCGTTAACCGAAAGCCATAGCGATCGAAGTGAAAATTCTCCGTCAATGCTCGGCCCAGATTGCCTACGCCCAGGATCACCGCCGTGTGAGAGTTGGTCATGCCCAAAATCTCAGCCACTTCCCTGCGCAAGGACTCTACATTATAGCCATAACCCTGCTGGCCAAATTCGCCAAAGCAGGACAGATCCTGGCGGATTTGAGAGGCCGTCAGGTGCATAGACTCGCCCAGGGCGCTGGAGGAAATGCGCACTGTACCCGCCGCCAGCAAATCGGTCAAATGGCGATAATATCGGGGTAACCGGCGAATCACTGCACTGGAGACCTTCTCACGCTTCATAGGATATGACCCCTTCCTGTTGATAAATCTATTTCATAGTAAAGTGTACTCTATTTCGTCAAAAAAGTCAACGCTCCCAAGCTCTCTTTTAGGCTCAAAAGTGTTCACAGTCGGCAGTTTTTCTTGCTCTCTGTGGGAATTTGTGTTATAATTACCATAGAATTACTCATTCTGATAAATGATTTAGGAGGTCTTTACTATGCTGAAAGAAATTTTTGACCGCCGCAGCGTCCGCAGCTATACCGATGAGCCGGTGAGCCGGGAGCAAATCACAGAGCTGCTCCACGCTGCCATGAATGCTCCCAGCGCCAGAAATGCCCAGCCTTGGCGGTTTGTGGTCATTACCGCCCGTGCCAAGATCGACAAGGTTCAGGAGCTTCTTCCCTTCAACAAAATGATGTTGGAGGCTCCCTTGGCCATCATCGTCTCGGCCGATCAGGAGGCTGCCGCCACCGAGGGCCATTCTTACCTGGATTGCGGTGCTGCCATCGAAAACCTTCTTCTTGAGGTGGTCAACCAGGGTCTTGGTGCCTGCTGGTGCGGTCTTGCTCCCATTGAGAAGAACATCCTGGACTTCCGGGCCAACTTCGGAATTCCTGATAGTCAAATCCCCATGGGCGTCATTGCCATTGGGCATACCAACAAGGCCCCTACCCCCCGTGTGGACCAGTACAAGGCGGAATACGTCACCTGGATCGACGACTGAGCCTTCTATAAAAAGACACCTTCACGAAAATTCGTGAGGGTGTCTTTTTATTTTCCTATTCCTCCAGCAATGTCACAAAAGCCGCCTCATCCAAAATGGGCACTTCCAGCTCCTGGGCTTTACGCAGCTTAGAACCCGCCGCCTCTCCGGCCACCACATAGGAGGTCTTTTTGGACACCGAGCCGGAAACCTTACCGCCCAAAGCCTGGATTCTATCCCCCGCCTCTTTCCGGGTAAATCCGATCAGCTCACCAGTAAGCACAAAGGTCAGACCGGCCAGCTTATCCCCCACCGGCTCGGCATTACTCTTGAAGTTCACACCAGCCTGACGCAGAGTCTCTATGAGATGCCGAGACTGGGGGGCGGCAAACCAGGACAGTAAATTCTGGGCGGTGATCCCCCCTACATCGGGAACTGCTGTCAGGGTCTCGATACTGGCCGACATCAAGGCATCCAAATCCCCAAACTGCCGGGAAAGCACCTGTGCCGCCCGCTGGCCCACCTGGCGGATACCCAGGGCAAAAATGAGCTTGGACAGGTCATTTCCCTTAGATTTTTCAATGGCAGAAATGAGATTTTCCGCCGACTTTTTCCCCATTCGCTCCAGCTTGGCTACATCTTCAGCCTGAAGACTATATAGATCGCCTGGAGCCTTGACCAGACCGGCATTGACCAGGTTCTCCACATTGGCTGGACCCAGTCCCTCAATGTCCATGGCATCCCGGGAGGCAAAATGGACAATATTGCGCAGCAGCTGGGCAGGGCACTCAGCACCGGTGCAGCGCAAGGCGGCCCCATCTTCATCCCGAACCACCGGAGCACCGCAGACCGGGCAGCGATCCGGCAGATGGTATGGCTTCGTACCTTGCGGGCGTTTTTCCTTCAATACCGAAACGATCTCTGGGATGATTTCTCCTGCCTTCTGAACCAGCACCGTATCTCCGATGCGTACATCCTTTTCTGTAATGAAATCCTGATTGTGCAGGGTGGCATTGGAAACTGTGGTCCCAGCCAACCGGACTGGCTCCACCACTGCCTTTGGTGTCAGTACTCCTGTACGCCCCACCTGTACCACAATGTCCAAAACCTTGGATGGCTTTTGCTCTGGCGGGTATTTGTACGCCGCCGCCCAACGGGGAAATTTGGCTGTACTGCCAAGAATTTCACGGTCCGACAAGGAATTTAGCTTCACGACAGCTCCATCAATATCAAATTCATATTTCTCTCGTTCATCCCCGATGGTCTGGATTTGCCTGGTGCAATCCTCAATGGTGTCGCAAAGACTATATGGGATGACCTTAAACTGCTGGGATTTCAGATATTCCAAAGTTTCCGTATGGGTGGCAAAGGTCTTACCCTCAGCAAACTGAATATTAAAAACCAGAATATCCAGCTTGCGGGCAGCGGCGATTTGGGGGTCCAGCTGGCGCAATGAGCCTGCCGCTGCATTCCGGGGATTGGCAAAAAGGGGCTGTCCGTTGACCTCCCGCTCCTCATTGAGTTTGTGAAATACCGATTTGGGCATAAACACCTCGCCCCGGACAATAAAACGAGGCAGGGCCTCCGGCAGGCGAAGGGGAATGGACTTGACCGTCCGTAGATTTTGGGTCACATCCTCCCCTACTCTGCCGTCACCCCGGGTAGCTCCCCGGACGAAAACACCATTTTCGTACTCCAGCGCCACCGAAAGGCCATCCACTTTGGGCTCCACGTCGTAAGAGACACGCTCAACGCCCTCCCGGACCCGCTGATCAAATTCGGACAACTCCTCAAAGGAAAACACATCCTGAAGGCTTTCCAGCGGCACCTGATGCACCACCTCGGCAAAACCTTCAGCCGCCTTTCCGCCTACTCGCTGGGTGGGAGAATCGGGAGTGACCAACTCGGGGTAAGCGCTTTCCAGCTCCTCCAGCCGACGCAGCTTGTGGTCATAGTCGTAGTCAGACATCGTAGGGTTGTCCAACACATAATACTCATAATTGGCCCGCACCAACTCCTCACGAATCTGTGCGATCTCCTGCTTAGGATCCATATCAGCCACTTCCCTTCTGTGTTTTTGCGCATCGTCTGACAAAGCCCGGGCTGAGCTGTTTCAACAGGTAAAAGCACCCATACCCCAAAAGTCCACCCAGCGTATTCAAAATCAAATCGTCCACATCAGTGCCCCTGCAAACAAAGAGCTGGGCTGTCTCAATAAATAAGGACAAAGTAAAGGTCCACAATGTCCCCTTCCACCACCGTGGCCTGTCCGAAAGCAGGCCGGCAAAAAAGCCAACAGGCATAAACATGAGGATATTTCCGGGGAAATTTACCAAGATGGCAGTCCACATCTCATTTTTCAAATAAAAACGGAACAGCCGCACACTTTCCCGCACCGGAATCAGATTGACCGTTCCCTGGAAGGGGGCAGAGCTTCCCCATCCTGCCGGCGGAGTGAGCACAAGGAGAAGAAGGCCCGACAAAAACATATAGAACAGCAGCAGGGCCCATTCCCGGCAGGGACCGGGGCACAGCCCTTTTCTCTGTCTGCGCCCCCGTCTCCAGGGGTAGAGCAATGCCCAAAGCAAAAGCCCAATCAAACCGGCTGCTGCCATCCTGCGCAGATAGTATTGTATTTGCAGCAAGGGCTCCTGCCCCCTCTCATTTGTTTAGCCCTACGTATGTCTGGGGGACCTGCCCTACGATCAGGGTCTCCGCCACCACCACCGGTGTGGACAGCTCGATACTCACCACACCACCGGGCAACAAAAGTCGAGCGGCGACCTGTACATCCAGCACCACACGGTAAAGGGTCTGGTTGATCCCCGCCTGGAGAAATTCATTTCGATACTCCCCCTGGGCCGCTGCCACCGATATCACTCTGACCGGCAGCTTTGGCCCAATAGCCGAAAAGAAATCCAACCCTGTAAGTGCTCCCATGGGGACACCCAGGTCATGGTTGTCCAAATTCCCCACTGACTGCACCACGGTCTTTATCAGGGAGGAACGCAGTGTATTGAGCCGGAGGGTATCCACCGTGAAAGCGGTCAGTTCTCCATCTATCTCCCGGTAGGGATGAAGCAATTCCTCCGAGGAGATCTCCTCCTTTGACATGACTTCCTCCAGTGCAGTTTCAGAAAGAAGCACAAGCTGATTTTGCAGTTTTGCCGTAGCAAGCGCCACCAATTGTGGCCGAATGGCAGCATCAAAGCGAAAAATCAGGGCTATCGCCAGTCCAAGACCCAGCAAAACAGCCAGCAGAAGCTGCCCTTTTTCTCCTACCACTCGGCAATATATCCCTTTTCTCAGGCAAAATCGCCCCAAGGCTCCCCTTCTCAATGCTCACCACCTCCGCAGTCAGCATATTCAAAAGAGGGCCTGTTTCAGTCCTGCCCCAAAAGGGCATCCACCGCCAGCAGAATACCCAGCTTGCCCGATTCGTAGGTCAGACCCCCCTGAAGGTAAGCGGTATATGGCTCCCGCATGGGGGCGTCACAGGAAAGTTCGATCGAAGCGCCCTGAATAAAGGCTCCAGCAGCCATAATGACCGGTGTGTCATAGCCCGGCATATCCCAAGGTTCGGGAGTAACATAGGAGTCCACCGGAGCTCCCATTTGGATCCCCCGGCAAAACTTCTTCAACGGCTCAGGCTGTCCGAAGTGGATCATTTGGATAATATCATGGCGGCGCTGGGTGGAGAGCGGGTCGGTATGGTAGCCGCAAAGCTCCATCATCCTGGCCGCAAAAAGGGCAGTTTTTACCGCCTGAGCAGTGACATGAGGGGCAAGGAAAAGTCCTTGATAGAGGCTACGGTTATTGCCCAATGTGGAACCGCACTCCTTACCAATGCCAGGAACTGTGAGCCGCATGGCCGCCCCTTCCACCAAATCATGCCGGCCGGCGATATAACCGCCAGTGGGGGCAAGACCACCGCCAGGGTTCTTGATCAGAGAGCCTACTACCAAATCGGCTCCCACCTCAGTGGGCTCCATAGTCTCCACAAACTCCCCATAGCAGTTATCCACCAAAATACTCACATCTTGACGGACTGCGTGGATAGCATCGCAGATTGCCCCAATCTCGGCCACACTCAAAGAGGGCCGGGTAGCATATCCACGAGAGCGCTGTATCATGACGGCTTTCACCTTCGGATCAGCAACCTCCCGGGCAATGGCAGAAAGATCCGGGCGCCCCTCCGGCGTTACCTCCGTAATGCGGCAGCCGATCCCGTAGGATTTCAGCGAACCTGGGGCATTTCCCGTTAAGCCGAGAGCACTCTGAATGGTATCATAAGGTACCCCCACAGCGTAAAGCAGATCCTCCCCTGGTTTTAGCGTTCCAAAAAGGGCACAGGCAATGGCATGGGTGCCATTGACAAACTGAATTCGCACCAGCGCATCTTCTGTCCGAAAAATGTGTGCGTAAATCTCATCCAGTTTGTCCCGGCCAAGGTCATCGTACCCATACCCGGTGGTCCCGGCAAAGTAACTCTCCGACACCCGATGGGTCTGAAAGGCATCCAGAACCTTCTCAGCATTGGCTTGAGCAATACTGTCTACAAATGTAAACTGTTCTTTCAAATCCTCCTCAGCACGTTGTGCCAAGGCTCGTGCTTTTTCGCTTATCTGTAAAGCCATATTTATTCACATTCCTTTATTTAACTTGCTTTTCCTGGAATTGCACCTAGGTTTTATACGTTCCACATCAGTACTACCGTTACAGAAAATTTACCTCTAATATTATCTCCTCTTAGAGTTCACGAACAATCTGCTTGAAGGTATCGCCCCGCTCCATAAAGTTTTTGAATCGATCAAAGGATGCACAAGCTGGGGACAAAAGGACCACATCCCCCTCCTTTGCCTGACGGTGAGCAGCCAAAACGGCGTCCTTAAAGTCATGATATTCCTCAATCATGGGTCGGTCAGGTTCATAACCAGGGGCAGCTTCCACAGCACTGCGAATTTTTGTTGCAGTATCCCCCGTTAAGATAAGACACTTTACATGTTCTATAATTTCAGACCCTAAATCATCAAAAGGAATATGCTTATCATACCCTCCGGCGATGAGAACGACCTTTTCCGGGAAACACCTAAGTCCCGCAATGGTTCGGGTGGGGCTGGAGGCAATCGAATCGTTATAGTAGCGCACTCCGTTTAACTGTCTCACTAGTTCAATGCGGTGCTCCACCCCATTGAATTGAGGCGCAAAAGTGCGAATAACTTCATCGCTGACCAGTCCATCCACAGCGGCGATGGCTGCCATATAGTTTTCTATGTTGTGTTCACCGGGAAGAAGGATATCTTTGACCGGCAGCACCTGCCGCTCCTCTCCGTCTTTTCGCACCCAGATAGCCTCATTTCGGAGAAAAACAGCCCTTCCCTTGGGCTCCTCACGGCGGCTAAAAAGGACGCTCTCCCCTTTGGCCGTAGCCAAAAAGGAGCGGGTGATTTGATTGTCCCCATTGAGCACCACTCGATCCTCTGATCCCTGATAGAGTAAAATGTTCTCCTTCGCTCCAATATATTCTCCCATGGACTTGTGCACATCCAGATGGTTCGGCGCAATATTGGTGACCACAGCAACATGAGGAGAGTGCTTCATGGTCATAAGCTGAAAAGAACTGAGCTCCACTACCGCTATATCAGTGGGCTCCATCATCTCCACCTCAGGCAGCAAAGGCTTTCCGATATTGCCCCCCAGATAAACATTCTTCCCCGCCGCCTTGAGCAGTTCTGCAATGATGGTCGTGGTAGTGGTTTTTCCATCGCTGCCGGTAACAGCAATGATGGGGCAGGGGCAAACCCGGAAAAAAACCTCCATTTCAGAGGTGAGGATACTTCCCTCCTCCACCGCCTCAGTCAGCTGGGGCAAATCGGGGCGCATCCCAGGTGTGCGAAAAATCACGTCCTGGCCATGAAGATGCTCCAGATAGTCCTCTCCCAAATATACCTTAACGCCCAGACTTTCCAGGGCTTCGATCAAGCCATTGAAAGCCTCTCTGGGCCGCTTGTCACAGGCAGTTACTTTGGCACCGGACCGCACCAGCATTTTAATGAGGGGTGTATTGGATACTCCGATCCCCAGCACGGCCACCCGCTTTCCCTGCACAGACTCTAAATAGCGTTGAATGGTCTGTTCCATCCTGTTTGCCTCCTTGCTCATTCTATCGCCATAGCCCTCAACTGGATATAATCCGCTGCTGTCTCACCATCAAAGGAAAAAATTGGGGCCATTTCAGTATAATAGCCACTTATGGGTATTATATCGCTTTTCCCTCCAGATTTCAATGAAAACAGATTTGACTTTATCCGTCAGATGGGATAAAATAGTCAAGCAAGCAAGCTGGACAGCCACGTCTCTGGGGCGAAAGGCCCAGAGATGAGGAAAGTCCGGGCTCCACAGGGCAAGGATAACGGGTAACACCCGCCGGGGGCGACCCCAGGAAAAGGGCAACAGAGATAAACTGCCGGCCGACTGGCCGGTGATGGTGGAAAGGCGGAGATAAGCGCCCGCCCGACGGCTGGGAACAGTCCGTCGCTGTAAACTCTATCCGGAGCAACGCCGTGGAGGGACACATGGTCGGCCCGACCGTCCCGGGGAGGCGGCTTGAGCGCAGCGGTAACGTTACGTCGAGATAGATGGCTGTCTTAAAGGACAGAACCCGGCTTATAGGCTTACTTGCACATAAAAACGGCACCGTAGTTTTGCGGTGCCGTTTTTATATCAAAAAAAGCCGGAGCCTATAAAGCTCCGGCCTTCTCGATGTGCGTTGTCAGTCCTGATCCCAGTTATGCCAGACATTCTGCACGTCATCGTTGTCCTCCAGGGCATCGATGAGCTTTTCCATGTTCTTGATGTCCTCCTCAGAGTCCAGCTTTACGTAGTTCTGGGGGACCATCTCAATGGCGGCACTGACAAAGGAATACCCCTTGGCCTCCAGCTTCTCCAACACCGACCCGAAGTCGTCAGGCGAAGTAGTGATCTCAAAGACTTCCTCCTCGGCGGACATATCCTCAGCGCCACAGTCCAGAGCGTCCATCATGACGGTATCCTCGTCCAGATCCTCCCGATCTATCACGATAACACCCTTCTGGTCAAAGGACCAGGACACACAGCCAGTAGCACCCAAGCCCTTGCCGTATTTATCCAGCAGATGCCGGACTTCGGGGGCGGTGCGCTGGCGGTTGTCCGTGAGGGCATCCACGATAATGGCCACGCCAGAGGGACCGTAGCCCTCATAGGTAACGCTCTCATAGCTATCAGTATTGCCCGAGCCCAAGGCCCGGTCGATGGTACGCTTGATGTTGTCATTGGGCATATTGGCCGCACGGGCCTTGGCAATGACAGTGGCCAGACGGGAGTTGTTGGCCGGATCGCCGCTGCCCCCCACCTTTACCGCCACGATCATCTCCTTGGCGATCTTGGTAAACATTGCCGAACGCTTGGCATCGGCAGCTCCCTTTGTCTTCTGGATATTATGCCACTTGGAATGTCCCGACATAGAATCTATCCCTTCCTGAAAAAATTGCGTATATAGTTTATCACAAGAAAAACCTTTTTGCAACTCTCAAAGGCAAGAAAACACCTCTTTATGCTTTTGAGCGCAAAAAATCTCAAGTTGAGGAAAACCTTCTGCCAACCACCGGGCCACCACTGGGCAAATCACATTCTCTGTGGAGAAGTGACCGGCATCAATAAGATTGATGTCCATGGCTCTGGCGTCCAAAAACACATCATACTTCACATCGGCAGTGAGAAAGGTATCACAGCCCTCTGCCGCAGCACGGTTCAGCATATTTCCACAGGAACCGCCCCCCACAGCCACTTTATGGACACTTCGCCCGGCATCCTCAAAGCGAAGCCCTTGGGCATCAAGTGTATCCCGGACAAAGGATGCAAAGCTGCGCAGGTCAGAATGGCCTTCTGCAAACCCAATGCGGCCAATTCCGAAGGCCTCCCCCGCCTCGTTCCATCCCGCTTGCTGAAGCGGGCCAACTTCCTTTAGTCCCAGCTTTTTAGCCAGAGCATCATTGACCCCATTGGTCGCCAGATCCAGATTGGTGTGGGCACAGATAGCGGCCAGGTGGTTCTCTGTCAGGGCCAACAGCCTTCGGCCCACCGGCTCCCCATCTGTAATGCTTCTGACCGGGTGGAAGATAACCGGATGGTGGGAGACAATGAGCTGGCAGCCCATCTCTATGGCCTCGTCAATGACTTCTTCGGTAATATCCAGCGCCACCAACACTCTCTTTACCTCAGCTTCGCCGTGCCCCACCAAAAAACCGGAATTATCAAAATCCATCTGGGTTTGAAATGGGGCTTGGGTGTCTAAATAGCGGTAAATATCATTTACGACTGCCATGTATCCCACTCCTTTTTCATCCGTTCAACCTCCTGTGCGGCTAGAGCATACCACAATCGCTTCTCTTGATCTTCAGGGCGTTGGGACTGCTCCAGTCCTTTCACTGCCCGACGCAGCTTATGGAGCTCTTGCTCCAAATACAGACTCCGCAAAGGGGCGTCCATATCCCGGCTCTGCCGGCCCACCCAAATCTCTCCCTCGGTATAGGGTTTCATCTCCCCCGGTTGGGCCAGAATTACCACATAGAGGGTCTTCCCCTCTTGGACCAGTGTTTCCTGCCGGATGAAAAAACGGTTTCCCGAAAGATAACGCCGCAGACCGTCCATGCCGGACATAGCCTGAAGGATAAACAAGTGGCCCGGTTCCCGGGTCCACCGGGCGGCCTGGAGAATATCGGCAATGGTCTCCCCTCCCATACCGGCAATGGTCACCACTTGGGCCTCCCACGGTGGGATCGCCGCCAGGCCATCACAAAGTCGGAATGAGATCCGGTCCGCCACCCCCCACTTTTCCGCCAGTTCTTTGGCTCGGCTCAGCGGCGCCGGCCGCAGATCGGAGGCAACAGCCCGGTCAATAACTCCATTTTGAATGAGCCATACAGGCAACCGACCATGGTCAGTGCCCACATCAGCCAGTTTGGCCCCCTGTGGGACCAGTTCCGCTACCGCCTGCAATCTGGCAGAGAGAGAAAATGGGCGCTTCATGTGATTGTCTCCCACCTTTCAATAGATAGAAAAAGGGAGCGGCAGAGGCCGCTCCCTCTCTCCTATTGTACTTACTTACTGAGCAGCGGCCAACACGCCGTTGACCTGCTCCAGCAGGCTGTCCACGCTAACACCGTGGACCATGCAGGCCTGCTCCACGGTCTCGCCCCGAGAGGCGGGGCAGCCCAGGCAGTGCATGCCAATGGCCATAAAGACAGGAGCAGTCTGAGGAGCGATATCCAAAATATCGCCGATGATGGTGTCCTTTGTGATCTGAACCATGAAAATATACCTCCAAACAGTAGAGTCTTTAGTACACCGATAGTATACCTCATTCATAGCCTTTTTTCAACAGGAAAATTGACTATTTTCCGAGAATGCAGACAGGACGGTCCCCTCCATTAAGGGAAACCGTCCTGTTAGGTCCTGGGATGGGCCTTATTGTATACATCCTTCAGCTTCTGATTGATGACCTGAGTATAGACCTGTGTGGAGGAAATATCTGCATGGCCTAACATCTCCTGAATGGAGTGCAAATCGGCACCATTTTCCAGCAAATGGGCCGCAAAGGAGTGGCGAAGCGTGTGAGGCGTGATCTCCTTCTTGATGCCGGCCAGATCCTGGTAGTGCTTGATGATCTTCCAGAAGCCCTGTCGGGACATCCGGGAGCCGTTCATATTCACAAAAAGGGCCTTTTCATCGGGCTGCTCGATAAGCCTGGGGCGGACATGGTCGATATAATCACTCAAAGCCCGAATGGCAGTGGGATATAGAGGGATGATCCTGTCCTTCTTTTTTGTGGCACAGCGAAGGAAGCCGGCACTCAAATTCAGGTTTTCCAAATTCAGACCAATGAGCTCACTGACCCGGATTCCGGTAGCGTAGAGCAGCTCCAGCATAGCCTTGTCCCGGCAGCCCTTGGCATCTCTGGGATCTGGCTGTTCCAAGAACAGTTCTACTTCTTTGTTGGTGAGAATCTGAGGCAGCTTGCGCTCGCTCTTTTCCAGCACCAGCCCCTTAGCAGGATTGACTGAAACTACCTCCTCCCCCTGCAGATAGGAGTAGAAGGATTTCAGCGAGGCCAGCGAGCGGGTGACCGTGGACAAGTTCTTTCCCAAGCCCAGAAGATGTTTGGTATAGCGATCCACATCCTCCTGCTGAGCCTGCTCAGGCAAGAGGTCCTCTGTGACCAGCCAGTTGTGATACTGACTCACATCCCGCATATAAGAGCTTACCGTATTGGCAGAAGAACCCTTCTCCTCTACCAAATACTGTTGATACCCAGCCAGCAGATCCATCCTCTCACCTCCGCTTTCTCCTGTAAAATATCCCTATTAGGTAAGGCCGCCGGCTACCCCTGCCATCAATGTTGGAAGGGCGGCCCACTCAATAAAAAGCCCAACGGCCATCGCCACGGTACACACTCCGCAGCGCAGAAAATAGCCCCTGTCGTACGGCAGCTCCCGTCTGCCTTGCCCCGGTATACGACCAGCCAAAGACCAGGCCGCTCCAAGGCTCTGCACACACAGAAGAAAAAATACAGGCAGATAGACCGCCTCAGGGACTCCCAATAGAAGAAATGAAATCGCCACCCCTCTGCGGGCATAACTGCGAGCAAAGGAGGCGATGGAAAAAGCGAGAAAAAAGCCTCTCATCGAGGACAGAATGGGCAAAAACAGCACCCCCAGGGCACTGAAACCCAAAAGAAAGGCGAACAAAGGCCAACGGATCGCTCGCCACATCAACGTAAAAAAGGAAGGCTGCGTCAACTCACCGGCCTGGGCCAAGGCAAGAAATTGCTCCAAATAGGCATTTAAAGCCTCTGCCCCACCCTCTGTCACCTGAAGGGCCAAAAGTGAGCCCACCAAAACACCAAACGTAAAAAAAGCCGCCGTCACGACAAGAGCTGGGGTGCCCTGTGTCGTTGGCGACCACCAAAATCCAGTAACTGCTCTTCGCATGGCCCCCACCTCCATAGCACACTCTATGCTGAAGCGGACAAGTCCATGCCAAATATCACCTTAAGAGTCTGCTCCTATTTTAATCTACTTTTACACAGAACGCAAGTCTTTTTTTAAATTTTTTTATTATTTCAAAATCTTATGTTAATCTCGTTATGTAAACCTCAAAAACTCTGTGTCAAATCAAAAAGTCTTGAAAGCCCCTTCTTCCAATGGATACCACAACATATAGGGAGGAGGCAGATATCGTCACCCCATATATTCCCCTTTTCAATTATGTCTCCATTGACAAATCAAAAGTGTTGATATCCAAGAAAGTGTCAACCTTTCTTTTGTCACTATGTTGCATTTTTGTATGGCCTTTTAAAAAAGTCGTCGAAGCCCTCATCGGCTCCGACGACTTTTTCCCCCTCTTCTTCGTGGCGGCCTCTTCCCTCCCCCACTGAGGATACCGGCAGCTGCTCCGCCGCACAGGGCGCCGCACAGCAAACCCAGCCCTCCATTTTCAAAAGATACCCCCTCAAAGAAAACTACCCCAACGGTCAAGATGAGCAAGAACAGCCCACCACCCACGGTCAGTCCCACAAATAACCCTCGACCGCTGCACTGGCGAACCGCCAGAACTCCTCCAGTAAAGGCCCCAAATACACAGGCGACCACTGTAAGCTGATACCGCAGCTCTGGAGCAATCAGCCCCGCCGAGACTCCTGCCGCTGCCAAAAGCAGAAACAAAAAGCCCGCCGAAAATGCGGTCAGGATCCCCAAAAGCGCCGCCTTTCCGTACTGTAGGACCTTCGCTCCCTGTTCTTCCTCGCCCTTTCGCATAAAAATACCCTCCCCACAAGGATTTCTAAATCATCCTATGTGGAAAGGGTATTTGGCATGTCTCTTTTTTATTTTCTCACTGCTGCTCGCTGGGAGCACCCTTGCTGCCAATGGCGGCCTTGACGAACTCCACCCGGACCCGGTCAGCACCGCTTTCAATGACGATGGTATTCTCCTTCACGGCACAGACCGTACCTACCACACCGCCAATGGTGGTGACCACATCACCAACCTGCAAGCTGGCCCGCATGGCGTCACTCTCTTTCTTGCGCTTGTTCTCCGGGCGGATCATCAAAAAGTACATCATGACCAGCATGGCTGCCAGCATAATAAGCGGCATAAAATTCTCCACAAAAATCCCTCCAAAAAATTGTTTCTGAACAAAACAGTAATATACAGTATAGCGTATGCACCGAAAAATTGCAAGGCTTTCTCACCATAAACTCGGAGAAACGGTCAAATTTTCCGCTCCAGCTTCTCGCTGTATTCAGCCCGAAAGGCTTCAAAGCTTCCCTCATCCAGCGCCTGGCGAATACGCAGCATAAGCTCATTATAAAAATGCAGGTTGTGGAGCACCGCCAGCCGCATGGCTAACATCTCCCCCGCCGCAAACAGATGGCGGAGATAAGCCCTGGAGAAACTGCGACAGGCCGGGCAGTCACAAGTGGGATCAATGGGCCGCTCGTCCAACTTATATTTCTCATTCTTAATGTTGATGGACCCTTCCCAAGTGTAAAGCCGCCCGTGGCGAGCGTTTCGGGCAGGCATAACGCAGTCGAAGAAATCTACCCCTCGTGCCACCGCCTCAATGATGTTGGAGGGCGTACCCACCCCCATTAAATAGCGGGGCTTATCTGCCGGCATATGAGGCTCCACAGCATCAATGATATCGTACATCACCTGAGTGGGTTCCCCCACCGCCAATCCGCCAATGGCATAGCCGTCACAGTCGATTTTTTTGATCTCCTCCATGTGCCAAATACGCAGATCCTGGTAAGTCGCCCCTTGATTGATACCAAAGAGCATCTGCTGGGGATTTACCGTCCCGGGCAAGGCATTGAGCCGGTCATGCTCCACCCTGCACCGTTCCAGCCAGCGTACCGTCCGCTCACAGGATGCTTTGGCGTAGCCATACTCTGCCGGGTTCTCCATACACTCGTCAAAAGCCATAGCAATGTCGCTGCCCAGATTGGATTGAATTTGCATGGATTCCTCGGGACCCATAAAGATCTTTCGCCCGTCAATATGTGAGGAAAAATAGACTCCTTCCTCCTTGATTTTTCGAAGGCCGGCCAGCGAGAACACCTGAAAGCCTCCGGAATCGGTGAGGATGGGGCCATCCCAATCCATAAATTTGTGAAGTCCTCCCAGCTGCCGCACCACCCCATCGCCGGGCCTGAGATGGAGGTGGTAGGTGTTGCTCAGCTCCACCTGACAGCCCACATCCTTTAGGTCGTGGGCCGACACGCCCCCTTTGATGGCACCCTGCGTGCCCACATTCATAAAAACAGGGGTTTGAATTGTGCCATGGGCGCAAGTGAATACGCCCCGGCGGGCCCTTCCCTCGGTCTTGATTACTTCAAACACAAAAAAACTCCTTTACTCACGAGTTCAAAACAGCTCTGCCGCCGGCCTTTGGTGCGTCAGTCCCAATAGCTGTCAGGGTCTTTACCAGGGCGGTACCAATGCTGAGTAAACCAGTCAAAATAGGTGTCGTCCAAATCCTCCTGAATTTCTCTCACAGGAAGCCTATATCGCTGCAGCATCCCAGAGTGCCCAATACCCAGCACATCCTCCACCTGATCCAGCCATTTACCGCCGTTATGGCGGATCATTCCTACGGCCGCCGGGTCTGAGCCATCGCAAACCAGCAGCTGGTTACTGCATCCCACCATCCAGCACCTTTCAAGCATCTTCTCCAGCAGCTCGCTGCCCAATCCCTTGCCCCGCTCCTCGGGCAGGATATTACAAAGCAGATTTCCACAGGTATGCTGAAGCCGGAAGGACTGAAACTGGAAAAACTCCACCATACCCACAATTTTTCGATCCGACTTTCGTAGGGCCAGATAAACCAGCGAGGGCTCCCGGTCAGTATCACAACGGTTGAGCTCCCGGATCCACTGCTCGTAGCTGTCCGCCTTGTCCAGCTCCCCGCACCCCCAAAAGGGCTCCTTAGCGGTAAGAAGAGCAGTTCGGTAGGCCATGATCTGGTCGGCGTAGTCCTCACTGGGTTCTATCAGTCGCAGCTGTCCCATGGGTAGCCCCTCCTCAGCAGATAAACATGGCATCCCCAAAGCTAAAGAAGCGGTAGCGCTCCTCCACCGCTTTGGCATAGGCATTCAACACCTGTTCCCGCCCGGCCAAAGCAGAGACCAGCATGATCAGAGTGGACTCGGGCAGATGAAAATTGGTCACCAGACAGTCCAGCACCTTAAAACGGTAGCCGGGGTAGATATAGATATCGGTCCAACCGGCACTCTCCTTCATGGTCCCATCCTCCGCCGCCCAACTTTCCAGCGTTCGGCAGGAGGTAGTCCCAACACAAATCACACGGCCGCCGTTTTTCTTGGTCTCGTTGATGGTTTGGGCCGTCTGGGCCGAAATCATGCAAAACTCCGAGTGCATCTCATGCTCGGTCGGGTCCTCCTCCTTCACAGGCCGGAACGTGCCCAGTCCCACATGGAGGGTCACATAGCATACCTTGACCCCCATGGCCTCAATTTGGGCCAGTAACTCCTTCGTAAAATGGAGCCCCGCCGTGGGAGCCGCCGCCGAGCCCACCTCTTTGGAGTAGACCGTCTGGTAACGCTCCCCATCCTGAAGCTCAGCCTTAATGTAGGGCGGCAGGGGCATTTTGCCCAACTGCTCCAAAATTTCCAGGAAAATTCCCTCGTAGAAAAACTCCACGATACGATTACCCCCGGGCAGTTCCTCTTTGATTTGGGCAGTAAGCAGGCTGCCGTCCCCAAAGACCACCTTTTGCCCTGGATGGAGCTTTCGCCCAGGCCGGACCAGGCACTCCCAGCAGTTCTCCCCCCGGTCCACCAGCAGCAACACCTCCACAGCGCCGCCGGAGGGGTCCCTCCTGCCCAAGAGCCGGGCGGGCAGCACCCGGGAGTCGTTGAGCACAAGGCAATCCCCGGGGCAGAGATACTGGGGCAGGTCATAAAAATGTCTGTGTTGAACCTCCCCGGTCTCCTTGTCCAGTACCATAAGCCGGGAACTATCCCGCCGCTCCAGAGGGGTTTGAGCGATAAGCTCGGGGGGCAGGTCGTAATAAAAGTCAGAGGTTTTCATGTTTCACTTCCTCAATAAATTTCAATGCCGGGAAAGTAAAAGGTCAGGATCTCCCGGAAGTCCTTACCCAGCAGGGCCATGGCCCTGGCCCCCTGCTGGCTCATGCCGAGGCTGTGGCCCCAGCCATAGCTGGTGAAGGTGTACACCTTCTCCCCTGTCACAGCCCCGCCACTGGGAGCGGGTAAAAACTGAGGCCCAGAGGCGGTGATGACATAGGGGTTGCCCGACAGCTTCTTGCTTCTCCCCTTTCCGTCCACGGCGTAGACCCCGCTCATAGAGGCCAGGGTCCCATCCTCATCAATGTAGTAAAGTCCCCCCATAGTCTCCCCGGTTTTCGTCAGGGAGTAGCGGATGGAGCGCAGGCCCAGCACTCCCCGGAACTCGGTGGCACCACTCTGGGTAAAGGGCCAGGTCTTGCCGTTGGCATCAGTAAAGGTAATTGTCTTTACGTTCCCTGTTGGGCTTAGTTCTGTGATCTCCATATCTACGATGGCGGCACAGTTGTACCCCTTCTTTTGGATCTGTGGCTGCACCAATTCATTGAGTTGGGTAGCGGTATAGGTCTTTACGTTGCCCCAGTAGTCGATTTTATCGGCAATGGTAGCCTCATAGGGGTCCACCACACCACACAGATAGGGGATGCTGGGCCCACCCCAGACATTGCGGATGTCCTCGCTGCCCCCACCGTTGGATGCGGAGTAATAGGTTTTCGCCGGTTTGCCATCATACCAAACACGCAGCCCCGCAGTCTCGGCCGCCGCCTGCTCGGTCCGGGCATTTGTTGTAGCCATCCCATAATAGGCCTGACAGCACACCGTGGCACAAATATCGAAGTCCTTGTGCTTGCCCAAATTCGTCTCGTAGTAAGTTCTGGCACACACCGCCTGGGCTTTCAATGCCTCCAAAGGCCAGCTATTGGACATCTCACGGGAGCAGACGCAGTTTGCGTAATCGTCCAACTCCACCAAATTGGAGACGGTCAGGTTCCCTCCCGCCACCCTTCGGTAGTGGAAGACCCCATAGTATTTGTTCCCCTTAAACCATGTAATGGGCTTCTTATTGCCGGTAGCAATGGGCATAACTGTCAGGGAATTCCACTTGTCGTTTGTCTCACTGTCAAACTGAAACAACACTTGGGCCGTCCCGGTCTTGACCACGCTGACCCCATAGGAGGAGGTGCCTACCACGGTCCCTCCCAGGGCATCGGCCCGTTCCTGGGCCTCGGCCTTGGTAGCATAAGCCCCCACCCGGGCCTGATAGGCCCCGTCGATCCAGGCGGGAAAGCCCCCTGAAGCGTCGGCAGCTGCCTTTGCCTCATCAAAGGTGGCAGGGCTCTCTGGCAGGCGCACATGCCAGCAACCCACCAGAATGTCAGACTTGCCCTCTTCACCATAGCTGACCATATTATCGCCATAGGACTGGCCGTAATAGACATTTTGGGTCTTGACCACCGAGATGGTGCCCACCTCTGTGCTGCCTAGAGGGACAAAATTGCGCTGATCGTTCAGGTAGCCAAAGCGGTATCCCTTCCCTACCTCGTTTTTCAAATTAGCTCCGGCCAACCCGGTGCTGTCATAGCACAGGCCAACCAAGACCTGAACACCTTCCAGAACCTCCGGCTCATTGAGGATGGCCGGGACGCCGACAGTCGGAGAGGCCGATGGTTTATCCAACGGCTGGGCACTCGGTCCAACAGGAATCGGGCTCTCTGTGGGTATAACGCTCTCCAGAGCAGCAGGCGGAAGCACTGCTTCAGGAGGAGCTACCGGCTCCCCCCCAGCGGCGAGGGCGTTCAATGGTGCAAAACACAAAAGAGCTATAAAGGCGGCCAAGAAACGATCAATTGGGAATTGCTTTTTCATAGTTTCCTCCAATTTGGAAAACTCCAACCCCCAGCTCTGAGGGCAATAAATGTCGAATACCCATCTATTATAGTACAAAATCCCTCTAAGGTAAAGCCATCCTTCCTTTCTTTTTCCTAACTTTGCGCATAGAATGAATTTACGGAGGGATGTGCAGATGGAAAAATTCAACGTAGGCGTCATTGGCTGCACCGGCATGGTGGGCCAACGGTTCCTCACCTTGCTCCACAACCACCCTTGGTTTCGCCCCACAGTACTGGCTGCCAGCCCAAGAAGTGCAGGAAAAATCTATCGAGAAGCTGTGGAAGGCCGATGGCAAATGGCCGTTCCTATTCCCGATGAAATCGGTGCTTTACCTGTTTGGGATGCCCAAAAGGACATGAAAAAAATTGCGGACCAGGTCGATTTTGTCTTTTCGGCAGTAGATATGAAAAAGGATGAGATCCAGGCATTGGAGGATGGCTACGCCAGACTGGAATGCCCGGTAGTCTCCAACAACTCGGCCCATCGTTGGACCCCCGATGTACCTATGGTCATTCCTGAAGTTAACCCGGAGCATTTGGCCATTATTCCAGCCCAAAAAGCCAGATTAGGAACAAAAAGCGGGTTCATTTCGGTGAAATCCAACTGCTCTATCCAGAGTTATGTGCCCGCTTTGGCCCCTTTGCGGACCGAATTTGGCCTTGAAAAGGTACTTGTTTGTACCTATCAGGCCCTTTCTGGTGCGGGAAAGACCCTGAAAAGTTGGCCGGAAATGGAGGACAATCTGATCCCCTACATTCCGGGTGAGGAGGAAAAAAGCGAGCAGGAGCCGCTGAAGGTCTGGGGGCAGGTCGGTGAACAGTCTATTCTCCCTGCCCAGCGCCCTTCCATCACGGCACAGTGTTTCCGTGTCCCTGTCTCGGATGGGCACACGGCTGCCGTCTTTGTCTCCTTTCAAAATACGCCTACCGAGGATGAAATCAAAGCCCTTTGGGCCAGCTATGAAGGGCTACCCCAAAAGTTGGGGCTGCCCAGTGCTCCCAAGCACTTTTTACAATATTTTGACCAACCAGACCGTCCCCAGGCAAAGCTGGACCGGGATCTGGAGGGCGGTATGGCAGTCTCCCTTGGCCGGCTGCGGCGGGACAGTCAATACGACTATAAATTTGCCTGCCTATCTCACAACACCCTGCGGGGAGCCGCCGGTGGTGGCGTAGAGTTGGCTGAACTGCTCTGTGCCCAGGGCTACATCCAACACAAGTAAGGAGGAAGCGCATTGAAGCAGCCTATATTCCAAGGAGTCTGCACCGCCATTGTCACCCCTTTCACCAGTTCGGGCGAGGTAGATTTCAATACCTTTGACCGGCTTATTGACCGCCAGCTTGCTGCCGGCGTTTCTGCTATCTGTGTTTGCGGCACCACTGGGGAAAGTGCCACTTTGACTGAAAAAGAGCATGAAGAGCTCATCGATGCCTGCGTCCGCCGGGTAGATGGCCGGGCCAAGGTGGTAGCCGGCACAGGCAGCAACAGCACCGCCAATGCCCTTTCCCTTTCCCGGGAAGCCCAGGCTTTGGGTGCAGATGCCCTGCTGCTGGTGACTCCCTACTACAATAAGACCACTCAAACAGGGCTTATCCGACACTATGAGTACATTGCCGACCGGGTGGACCTGCCCATCATCGTCTACAACGTCCCCTCCCGCACCGCCCTTGGATGTACCGCCCAGACCTATGAGGCTCTCTCTCACCACCCCAACATCAATGGAATCAAGGAGGCCAGTGGAGATTTCTCTCTGATAGCCCGGACAAGGGCGCTTTGCGGAAATGAGCTGAACCTCTGGTCGGGAAATGATGACCAAACAGTGGCAATGATGGCCCTTGGCGGCCAGGGAGTCATCTCGGTCTACTCCAACCTCATGCCGGAGAACATGGTGGCCATCGCTCAAAAGTGTCTGGAGGGCGATTTTTCAGGGGCCACCGCTCTGCAACGCGGGGCCATGGAGCTGATGGATGCCCTCTTTCTGGAGGTCAATCCCATCCCGGTCAAAACTGCCCTGAACCTATCCGGCACCGAAGTCGGGCCTTTGCGGCTCCCTCTCTGTGAAATATCCTCCAGCCACTTGGATATGCTGAAGCATGCTATGAAGCGGGCCGGATTGTCCATGCACGACGCAACATAGACCACATAAGTAAAACAGACCTGCCGACACTTACCGGCAGGTCTGTTTTTTATGGTGCGGGTTTTCTGTTTACACACGAATAAAACGAGCGTTCTCTCTTGCTCATATAGGTTGGCAAAGACTCGGGAGCGGGTCACCCCGCTCCCAAGTCTTTATTTTCCAACGGGTGTCATATCTGCGTGCTGCTGTTGAGAAATAGGATTGCCTTCCGCATCGATTCCCTTTTCCATCAGCTTTCTGTCCGACCACTCTCGCACCAGGGAATAGAGCACTGCAAAGGTGGGTACGCCCAGAAGCATTCCCGTAAAGCCAAACAGGCCGCCTCCCACCACAATGCCCACCAGCACCCACAGGGCAGACAGCCCGGTGGAGTTCCCCAAAATCTTGGGACCCAGTATGTTGCCGTCAAACTGCTGCAGGGCCAAAATCATAATAAGGAACCGAAGCGCTGCCCAAGGATCCACCATAAGAAGGATCATCAGACTGGGTATCGCTCCAATAAAGGGCCCGAAAAACGGAATCACATTGGTGATACCCACCACCACGCTGACAAGCTCAGGATATGGGATACGAAGCAGCAAGTTCAGCCCAAAGCAGAGCACACCGATAATGGCCGAGTCAATGATCTTCCCATTGATAAAGCTCACAAATATATGGTTGGCTCGCTTGGCCACATCCAAGATGCGGCCGGATCTCTTTACAGGAAATAGGGCAAAAACCAGCTTTTTCATCTGGGCCACAAAGCGATCCTTCCCCGCCAACATATAGATAGAGGCAATCAGGGCAGTGAGGGCAGTGACAAGACCATTCCCCACAGCAATGCCCAAATTGAGTAAGTTGGGTACAGAGACGGTGATAAACTCGGCCGCCCGATTGATGATGGTCTGATAGTCGGCCACCAGATCGGTAAGCCCTTCTTCCTCCAGATGGAACCGCTCAATGATATCCTGCGCCATCACATTCACATTTTCCAAATAAGAGGACAAGTTCCCAATGAGATTGGCCACTGAATCCCCCACCTGGGGTATAATCAGCTGGAGCAGAACAGCGATTGCCACAAGCGCAATCAGATACACAGTGATCAAAGACGGTATTCGGGGATTTTTGAACTTTTGAAAAAGCTTTTTTTCACAGTAGTTAATGGGGGTGTTGAGAAGATAGGCAATCACAAAGCCAACAATAAACGGTTGTAACACGCTCATAATCTCATAGAGCACAGCCTTGATCTGGGCAATATGTGTGACCCCCTGGTAGAGTAAAACTCCTACACAGATCACCACCAGATTAGACAGACTTCGCCTGTCTAACTGATACCATTTTCCCCTGTTTTCTTCCATAGTGCCAGCCTCCCAAGGATAAAGTGAGGTCTTTGCCCCATTTTACCACAGAAGCCTTATTCTGTCACCACCCGGTGGAACACTTTTTTGCCTTTCTTAAGAATCAATCCCTCGCCGGTAAATGCGGCGCTGTCATAGCGGACAGTGGGATCAGCGGCCTTCTCACCGTTGATCTCCAGCCCTCCCTGCTCCACAAGGCGACGGGCCTCCTTCTTAGAAGGGGCCAGGCCGCACTTGACCATCACATCCAACAGGCCAATAACACCCTCAGTAAAGTCGGCGGCAGTGAGGGTAGTAGAGGGCATATGGGCCGTGTCACCGGCGCCGGAGAACAGCGCCCGGGCGGCCTCCTGAGCCTTTTCGGCCTCGGCCTCGCCATGGACCATCTTGGTCAGCTCAAAGGCCAGGATCTCCTTGGCCTCGTTGATTCGTCCATCCGTCCACTTGTCCATCTCTTCGATCTGCTCCAGAGGAATAAAGGTGAGCATACGAATGCACTTCATTACGTCGGCATCGCCCACATTACGCCAGTATTGATAGAACTCGTAAGGAGAAGTTTTATTGGGGTCAAGCCAGACAGCGTTGCCGGCGGTCTTGCCCATCTTGTTGCCGTTGGAGTCGGTGAGCAACGTGATGGTCAGGCCGTAGGCATCCTTGCCCAGCTTCTTGCGAATGAGCTCGGTGCCCCCCAGGATATTGGACCACTGATCATCACCGCCAAACTGCATATTGCAGCCCAGGGTCTGATACATATGATAAAAATCATAGGACTGCATGATCATATAGTTGAATTCCAGAAAGCTGAGGCCCCGCTCCATGCGCTGCTTATAGCACTCTGCCCGGAGCATATTGTTCACTGAAAACTGAGCGCCCACCTCCCGCAGCAGTTCAACATAGTTCAGCTTCAACAGCCAGTCGGCGTTATTGACCATGATGGCCTTGCCGGGGCCCTCGCCGAAGTCGATAAACTTCTCCATCTGCCGCTTGAAACACTCGGCGTTATGGTCGATGTCCTCCTTGGTGAGCATCTTGCGCATATCGGTGCGGCCCGAGGGATCGCCGATCATGGTAGTGCCGCCGCCAATGAGGGCGATGGGCGTATTGCCCGCCTGTTGGAGCCGCTTCATCAAAGTCAGGGTGACAAAGTGGCCGGCAGTAAGGCTGTCGGCGGTGCAGTCAAAGCCAATGTAGAAGGTGGCCTTTCCGTTGTTGATGCACTCCTTGATCTCTTCCTCGTCAGTAACTTGGGCGATCAGGCCCCGGGCAACGAGCTCGTCATAGATAGTCATTGTTGTTCTCTCCTTTTCATTTTTTGGACATTGGGGACAAAAAACGCCCCCTGTCCGCTTTGGACAGAGGGCGTCGTAAAACGCTGTACCACCTCTGGTTCGCCGCCCCCTCACGGAGACGGCCTCGTGTCCTGCTTCCACAGGGCGGCGCTATAACGGGCGCACCCGACCTGTCCTACTGACCCTTTGGCGTTGGGACGGCAGCTCCAAGGAGTATTCAGTCAAAGCCCACCCTCCCCCTTTCACCAAAACAGGGGCTCTCTATGCGGCAAAGCCATGACCTACTTGGCCTTATCATCACTGTATCGGTCATTATAATATGCTCCCTCTTATTTGTCAAGGGATTCTCCCCTCTCAAATCATAAATTTTCATTGCCCATTGGGAAAAAATATGATAAAATAAACCATTATATGAAAGGAGGCGCTTTTATGCTGTTCGTCCACTATCCCAAGTGCTCCACCTGCAAAAAAGCAAAGGCCTGGTTGGATGACCGACAACACCCCTATGAAGCCCGGGATATCAAGCTGCAAAATCCCACCGAGGACGAGCTTCGACAGTGGCACGCAAAAAGCGGCCTCCCCCTTCGGCGGTTGTTCAATACCAGTGGGCTGCAGTACAAAGCCCTGGGGCTCAAAGAGAAGCTTCCTGCTATGAGCGAGGCAGAGCAATTTTCTCTCCTGGCCACCGACGGCATGCTGGTCAAGCGCCCCATTTTGGTAGGGGATGATTTTGCCTTCTTCGGCTTTAAGGAGACTGACTGGCAGGAAAAGCTCTCTTAATACTCTTATTTACTAACTTCTTACGAGAAAAAGGAGTGCACAATTATGGCGGAAGATATGAAGCCCACCACAGGGCAGAATTTTATCCATGAATTCATCACCGAGGACATCGCCCCCGGCGGGCGTTTTGCCGGGATGCAGGTCCACACCCGTTTCCCGCCCGAGCCCAATGGTTACCTCCACATTGGCCACTGTAAAGCCCTCATCATCGACTTCGGCTCGGCAGAAAAATTCGGTGGCCTGTGCAATCTGCGTATGGATGACACCAACCCCGCCAAGGAGGACACCGAGTTTGTGGATGCCATTCAGGAAGATATCCACTGGCTGGGTTTTGACTGGGGCGACCGGTTTTACTATGGCTCTGACTACTTCGAGAAAACCTATGAGCTGGCCATCGGTCTTATCAAAAAGGGTCTGGCCTATGTCTGCGAGCTGACCCCCGAGCAGTTCAAGGAGTACCGGGGCGATGTGAACACACCCGCCCGCTCCCCTTGGCGGGACCGACCCATCGAGGAGTCTTTGGACTTGTTCCAGCGGATGCGTGCCGGTGAATTCCCCGAGGGCAAATACACCCTTCGTGCTAAGATCGATCTGGAAAGCGGCAACTTCAATATGCGTGACCCGGTCCTCTACCGCATCCGCTACATTGAGCATCACCGCCAGGGCACCAAGTGGTGCATCTTCCCCATGTATGACTTTGCCCACCCCATTCAGGATGCACTGGAGGGTATCACCCACTCTCTGTGTTCCCTAGAGTATGAGGATCATCGTCCCCTCTATGACTGGGTCATCAACAACACCGACGTACCCTCCAAGCCCCGACAGATCGAGTTTGCCCGGCTGGGCATCAATTACACCGTCATGAGCAAGCGGAAGCTGCGCCGGTTGGTGGAGGAAAAGTACGTCTCGGGCTGGGATGATCCCCGTATGCCCACCCTCTGTGGCCTGCGCCGCCGAGGCTACACCCCTCTCTCCATCCGTAACTTCACCGAGCGCATCGGCGTAGCCAAAAATACCTCTACCGTGGATTACGCCTTCCTGGAGCACTGTCTGCGGGAGGATTTGAACGAGCACGCCCGGCGGGTCATGGCCGTGCTGCGGCCGGTAAAGCTGGTCATCACCAACTACCCCGCCGGCCAGAGCGAGGAATTCGAAGTGGAAAACATCCCCGGCAACCCCGACGCTGGTACCCGGAAGGTCACCTTCTCCCGGGAGTTATGGATTGAGGCCGAGGACTTCCTGCCCGAGCCCATCCCCAAGTATAAGCGGCTTTATCCCGATGGGCCCGAGTGTCGGCTGAAGGGTGCCTATCTCATTAAGTGTGTGGGCTACGAGACCGACGATCAGGGCAATGTAACCGAGATTGCCGCCGAGTATGATCCTGACAGCCGTGGCGGCGATCCTGCCGATGGACGGAAGATAAAGGGAGCCACCCTCCACTGGGTGGATGCCGCCACCGCCGTGGACGCCGAAGTACGGCTCTACGACAGTCTCTTCTCCGATGAGGCCCCTGACGCCGGCGATAAGGACTTTTTGGAGTGCCTGAACCCCGGCTCGCTGGAGATACTCACCGGCTGCAAGCTGGAGCAGAGCTTGGCCGATACTCCTGTCCCCGAGAAGGGTAAGACCGCCGAGGGCTTCCAGTTTATGCGCCAGGGTTATTTCTGTGCTGACAGCCGAGACTCTGCCCCCGGCCACCTGGTATTCAACCGGGCTGTCAGCCTAAAAGACAGCTTTAAGTTCTGATTTTCCCTATTTTGGAAAAGGAGCGCTATTTATGTATTTCTTTCGCAACGACTACTCGGTAAGCTGTCATCCTAAAGTACTGGAAGCCCTGGCTGCCGTCAATGGGGAAAATGTGGTGGGCTACGGTTTTGACCCCTACACCCAGCAGGCTGCCGATTTGATTCGCAAGCTGTGTAACGCCCCTCAAGCCGATGTGCAGTTCATGGTAGGCGGCACTCAGACCAACTTTGTCTCCATCGCTGCTTTTCTGCGGCCTTGGGAAAGTGTTATCACCCCGGTCACCGGTCACGTCAATGGCCATGAAGCCGGCGCCGTAGAGGCCACCGGCCACAAGCTGCTTCTGGCCAGAACCCCGGGTAACGGCAAGCTCACCCCCGCCGCCATCCTCCCCATTTTGGAGGAGTGCAAGGACCAGCATTTGACCCAGCCCAAGCTGGTATATATTTCTGACGCCACCGAAACTGGCGGTGTGTACACAAAGGCCGAGCTGTCCGCCCTCTCCTATTGCTGTAAGGCCAACGGCCTTTACCTCTTCCTGGACGGTGCCCGTCTGGGCTGTGCCTTCACCTCTCAGGCCAATGACCTGACCCTGGCCGACCTGGCCCAGCTCACCGACGCCTTCTACATCGGCGGCACCAAGAACGGCGCCATGATGGGCGAGGCCTTGGTCATCTGCAACCCCGAGCTTCAGGACGGCTTCTTCCGCTTCAAGAAGCAGCAGGGTGCCGTGTTGGCCAAGGGTTGGCTGCTTGCGGTCCAGTTCCTGGCCCTGCTCCAGGACGGGCTCTATTTCAAGCTGGGCCAGCACGCCGTGGATGTAGCCCAGTACCTCCAGGGTGGGCTGAAAAATCTGGGCATCCCCATGCTGGTAGACTCCCCCACCAACCAGATTTTCCCCATTGTCCCTGATGATCTGCTTCCCAAGTTGGATGAGCTGTGTGCCTATGAGGTCTGGGGCAAAGCCGACAATACTCATACCACCATCCGGCTTGTGACCTCCTTTGCCACTCCCCTGGAGGATGCCGAGCACTTCCTTATGGATGTCAAGAATTTGACCTAAAGAAGAAAGCACAATAGACATCCACCGTTTTTACTGGTGGATGTCTATTCTTCTCCCGATATTTCCAAAGATTTACCCTTGTACCACTTGACAAAGGCCCCGCCAACGGCTATAATATCATAGTGTCCTGAACAGGCACAAATGCGGATGTGCTGGAATTGGTAGACTGGCCAGCTTGAGGTGCTGGTGCTCAATTGGGCGTGCGGGTTCAAGTCCCGCCATCCGCACCAAAAAAGCCTTGGAGTTTTCACTCCAAGGCTTTTTTGCATTTCTAAATCACTGGTTTTCTCTATATAAAAAGAGAGCCAACCCCACAGGATCAGCCCTCTTCTATAGACAGCAAAAATTACTTCTGCAGCTGCTTGGCGATCTCCTCGGCGAAGTTCTCCTGGCGCTTCTCAATGCCCTCGCCCTTCTCAAAGCGGATGGCATTGGCAAACTTCACGCTGCCGCCCAGCTTCTTGGCCTCGGACTCGATATACTGCTCCACGCTCATGGAGTCATCCTTCACGAAAGCCTGCTGCATCAGGCAGTTGATCTCATAGAACTTACGCAGCTTACCGGTGATGATACCCTCCAGCACCTTCTCGGGCTTGCCGG
The DNA here is from genome assembly GCA_910588975.1 of uncultured Oscillospiraceae bacterium. GTDB lineage: Bacteria > Bacillota > Clostridia > Oscillospirales > Oscillospiraceae > Vermiculatibacterium. Next base: position 87,172 of record CAJUSE010000001.1, read on the forward strand.
CCATCTTGGGATCGTTGGCCATTTGCACCTTCATGATGCTCTTCTCTTCCTCCAGGGTAGCTTCATCCACCAGGGACTTGTCCCAGAAGCGGGGGTTCATAGCGGCGATCTGCATAGCCACATCCTTGCCGATGGTCTCCACCTGCTCGGCGGTCAAATCGGTCTCAAAGTTGACCAGCACGCCAATTTTGCCACCGGCATGGACATAGGGCACGCTGACGCCCTGAGCAAAGCGTTCAAAGCGGCGAACCTTGATGTTTTCGCCAATAACCAGAACCATCTCCTGCTGCTCCTCCTGGACACTGCGGCCATTGCCGTAGGGAGCCGCCATAAGAGCATCCATATCAGCAGGAGCGCTTTTGGCCACAACAGCGGCCACACCGTGGACAAAGTCCACGAACTTCTCGTTCTTACCCACGAAATCGGTCTCGGCATTGACCTCGACCACCACGCCCACACCGTCAATGACGGTGGCGTAGGCGGCACCCTCAGCGGCAATACGGTCGCCCTTCTTCACAGAGGCGGCCAGGCCACGCTCACGCAGGATCTCAACGGCCTTGTCCATGTCGCCGTCGGCCTCGACCAGAGCCTTCTTGCACTCCATCATGCCCACGCCAGTCTTCTCACGCAGGGCCTGTACGTCCTTTGCGGAAATTGCCATATCAATGACCTCCTAAAAATATTTAAAATAATAAGGAGCGCCCGCCCGCACGGGACGGGCGCTTCCAAAAGCGCAGCTTGTTCTGTCTTACTCCTCCACAGGGGCAGTCTCAGGGGCGGAATCCACGCCCTGACGGCCCTCCTGAATGGCATTGGCCATGACGCTGGAGATAAGCTTGATGGCACGAATGGCATCATCATTGCCGGGGATCACATAATCGATCTCATCGGGGTCACAGTTGGTATCCACAATGGCCACAATGGGAATGTTCAGCTTGCGGGCCTCGTTGATGGCATTGCGCTCCTTACGGGGATCCACCACAAACAGGGCGGAAGGCAGCTTCTTCATCTCGGTGACACCACCCAGATACTTCTCCAGCTTGGCAATCTCGCCCAGGTGGTGCATGACCTCCTTCTTGGGGAGCATATCAAAGGTGCCGTCCTCCTGCATCTTCTTGAGCTGGTTGAGACGATCCACACGACCACGCATGGTCTTGAAGTTGGTGAGCATGCCGCCCAGCCAACGGGCATTGACATAGTACATGCCGCAACGGGCAGCCTCTTCCTTAATGGCCTCCTGGGCCTGCTTCTTGGTGCCCACAAAGAGCAGCGTTCCGCCCTCAGCAGACATGTCACGGACGAAGGAGTAAGCCTCCTCCAGCTTCTTCACGGTTTTCTGCAGATCGATGATATAGATGCCGTTACGCTCGGTGTAGATGTAAGCGGCCATCTTGGGGTTCCACCGACGGGTCTGGTGACCGAAGTGCACACCGGCCTCCAGAAGCTGCTTCATAGATACAACTGCCATAATAAGTTCCTCCTTTAATTGTTGATTCCTCCACCCGGTTCATCCGGGGCAGGCCAACCGCTTTTTGCGGCACCTGGCCCCCCGTCCACGAGTGTGCGTAATCACATGCTCAAGTAGTTTACCACAAAGAGATTGAAATAGCAAGCATTTTTTACCTTTCAGTCCCATTGTTTTTCTCGTTTTTGGGGAATGCATGAGTAAAAAAGCAATGCAGGGCCTTCATTCTCACCCGTTTTTCTCCCCTTTCTGCTCCTCTCTCGTCCTTCGATACTGTCCCAGTAAGCCGTCATACCGCTTTCCGGCGATACGAAAATAAATCTCAAAGCCCACAGAAACAGCCACAAAAATGGCGAGGAAGATCCCTGCGAAGATCAGCCATGCCCCTGCCTGCCATAGAGGGAACCATTCAAAGGTCGCTGCTATTGCCACCAAGACAATAAAAAACGGTATGATAAAGATCAGCATCCGCCGAGTATAGGGCATGTGCTTGATCAAAAGATCGGTATAGGCCACCACCTGCAGGCTCCCCCCTATAATGCTTATCACCAGCAGGGAGACGATATAACTGACAGGCAAACTCTCCATCCCCAGCACCCATGCAACGAGGAGTAGAAAAAACATAGCCCCGGTAAAGCAAAGCCCCACCGCAGACTTGAGGGCTATGACGATCTCAAAAAAGCGCTTCATTGCTCTATTTCTCCTTTCAAAGTCCCAGTTTGGCCTTGATGGCACCCACATACTGCCGATTGGCAATGACCACCTCGCCGTTGGATAGGGTCAACCGCATCCGTCCCCCCAAATCGGGCCGCAGGGAACGCACCTGATCAAAATTGATGATCGAAGATTTACTCACCCGCAGAAAGTCCCAACCCGAAAGCCGTTTCTCCAGCTCATAGAGTCGAAGGGATGTTTCGTAGATACCGTCGGCTGTATAAAGGAATGTGGATCGGTCAACAGTTTCAATATAAAGCACATCCTTCGCTTCTACAATCTCCATTGTGCCATCCTTCAACCCTGTCAGCCTGTGATCTGCACTGCGCAGACGCTCCAAAAGCGCAGATACCTCCCGATCTAGATCTCGGCAGCGGATAATCACCTCAACCTCCTCCACGTCCTGTCCCTGTTCTACAAACAGCTTCATTCCCATACCTCCTTTGCGGCCGCAGAACCAACATACCCCTTTTTCCCGTTGGCGACAAGGGCTTGGAACGTGACCTGCCTAATTCTCTTCCCAAGCTGCATACAGGGGCTTGCAAACGCAGAGGGAGGACGGCTTCTCACCGTCCTCCCTCGTTGATCACTCCTGTGCCGCCTCCACCTGCTCGAAGTGCTTGTTAAGCTTTTCGGTGAAAGCCAGGGCCGCATTGAAACCCATTTTTTTATGCCGATTGTTCATGGCCGCCACCTCCAGGATAACCGCCAGGTTCCGTCCCGGCTTCACTGGGATGGTAATGGTGGGTACCTCCACATCCAGGATCTCGGTCGTCAGTTCCTCCAGCCCCAGCCGATCATAAAAGGCTCCGTCCTTCCACAGCTCCAGATTGATGACCAGATCGATCTGGGCATTATCCTTAACTGCAGAGACACCAAACAGCTGTTGGATATCCACTACGCCGATCCCTCGCAGTTCCATATAATGGCGGATGAGCTCAGGGGCACTGCCCATAAGCTCGCCATCACCCATGCGGCGGATCTCCACAGCGTCATCGGCAATAAGCCGGTGGCCCCGTTTGATGAGCTCAATGGCCGTTTCGCTCTTCCCCACTCCGGACTCGCCAGTGATAAAAACGCCCTCACCGTAAATTTCCACCAGCACACCATGGCGGGTAATACGGGGTGCCAGATGGTTACGCAGACTGGAGATCAACTCCCCCATGAATGCGGTGGTCGTATTGTCGGTGCTTAAAATGGTACGGTCATACTTATCCGCCATTTCAGAGCACTCCGGAAAGGGCTCCAATCCACGGGTGATGATGAGGGCTGGAATGTCCTGCGCCAGGAGCTGCTCAAAGCTCTTGCGCCGCTCCTCCGCCGTTAGGCTGCTCAGGAAGGTATTTTCCACCTTACCCAACACCTGAAGACGTTGGGGGTCAAAATAGTTGAAAAAGCCAATGAGCTGAAGACCGGGACGATTCACATCCCGGACCCGGACCACCTGGTTATCGTAGCCCTGTCCCTTTCGCAGAACTTCCAGATGAAATTCCTCCACCAAGGTAGACAGTTTGACCGTGTATATGCCGGACATGATGCTCTCCCCTTCCTCATGGGTTTTTTACCAGTATACCACCCTCTGGGCCAAAGGCGCAACTCTTTCAGAAAAAATTATGACCCACACTTGAAATGGGGGTATCCAGCGTGTAAAATACCTTTAGAAATGGAGGGAATGCTTATGGAGCGTTGGGATGTCTACGATGTCCATCGAGCCAGGACAGGACGGACCGCCCTGCGGGGCGTGACCGATGGAAAAGGCGGCCTAGGGCGTGGGGAATATCACCTGGTGGTGGCCGCCTGTATTTTCAACCGCCAAGGGCAAATGCTCATTCAACAGCGGCACCCCAGCAAGCAGGGCTTTCCCGGACTTTGGGACGTGACCACAGCAGGCAGCGCTTTGGCCGGCGAGACCAGCCAACAGGCCATGGAACGGGAATTGACCGAGGAGCTGGGGTTGACTCTTGATCTATCGAAAAACCGCCCCAATTTAAGCATCAATTTTGACCGGGGTTTTGAGGACTTCTATCTACTTGAGCGGGAGGTGGACCTTTCTGCGCTGACACTTCAGCCGGAAGAAGTCCAGGCCGTCCAGTGGGCCAGCCTGGAGGATATTTGCTCTATGATCGGGAATGGGTCCTTTATCCCCTACTATGAAAGCCTTATCCAACTCTTTTTTGACAGTCGGGAGCGCTTTGGCTGCCACAGCGTTCCTTCATAACAAAAAGCCGGGAGAACACGTCGCTGTCCTCCCGGCCTTTTTCAGGGCTTTTCCATGCTGAACTTGTTATAGGCCTCGCTGATCTTGCTCTGGGGAGCAGGGTCCACTTGATACCAGCCCTTGGACTGAGCCGTCTTAAATAGGGCCGTCTGGGTCTTATGCCCCTGGCTCAGAATCTTCAGGTATTCATCCCGAAGCTGGTCGCTGACACACTCCGAAGCGAAGGTATCATAGTTGGTGCTCATCTTCTTCTCACTGAGAATCAAATCCGTAATACGCTCCTGATCGTTCATATTCCCTTCCCCCTTACTTCAAAAAATTTAACAGGCAGTCGTAATTCTGACGATGTTGGTCGGCATACTGCTGGAAACAGGTCTTGAGTTCGGAGTCCTGTGTCTCTTGAATGGCGGCCTGATATTTGGCGCAGATCACCTTCTCGAAGTTCAACTGGTCACTGAGGCCGGCCAGTTCCTTTGCGGTCAGATTGGGCATTGGACTTCCCTCCTTTTTAGATTTCGGAGGTAGTATTTCCCACATCCGCCAAATCATACATAATTTCAGGTCGCCCCCGACGGGAAAAGCAAAAAATGTAATGGGCGCCCTGCCCCAACTGTTCCACCGACGCCAGGCAAAAAAGAGGCGGGATGGGAAATGGCTCCTCCGGCCGACAGGGAAAGGCCAAATAAAATCTCTCCCCCGCCCGGCGCAGCAGAGCCCGGTCCACCCCTTGAAGAGAGCGAGAAAGGGAACGTTCTCCCAGTAGTCGCCCGGGGCAGTCAGTCCATTGCCAGCCGAGAGGCGCCACCGGCTGGGCATATTGCTGCATTCGGACCACTTCGGCCCCTGTGGGCGGCCAGACCCCTTGTCCCTTCAGTTGGGACAGCGAGATGGTGCGGCGTAGCCGCAGGGCTCCGCCCTCCGGGATAAGGGTGCCCAACAGAGCTTTCCCTCCAGCACCATGGAGCCAAGCCTTATAAAGGCCATTCCCATCCATAGGCCCCAATGCCTGACAGAGGACCCGTTCCCCCTCCTGCCTGACCGTCACCGCCCCAAAGGGAATTTCAAAGGTCCACTCCATAGCTATCCCTCCTCCAGACAGCTTATGTTCTCCTTACAGGCGGTATGTTTGCAGATAAAAACAAGGGCGGAGAGTATCTCCCTCTCCGCCCTTGTTCAGGAAAAGCTCACATTTACACTACCAAGGTCTGTGGAGGCCTTCACCAGCCGCTCCCCCGTTCCTCCGGCTATAAGCAGGTCACCTATGCCGCCGCTCTGGGGCTCACAATCCAGGCTCAGCTGGCCCATATCGCTTTCAAGCTCCCAGCGAAAGTCCTTTCGAGGGCCGGGCAACGTGATATCCACGCTGCCAAGATCGCTGGAGCCCTCCAGCTCCCAGGCCAGCAGGCCGCTGCAGGTGACCGAGCCCAACCCGGAAAACAATTCGGCCTCTCGGGCGCTGGCAGTTGCCTCCCAGATCACACTACCCAGATCGGTGGAGATGTCCACCTCTCCCAGCTCTGCGTCAGCGGGAATGGTAATGATCACATCGGCACTCACATCGGTCACTTTCCCATAGCCATCCTGTCCTTCGCTCCAAATTTTCAGTTTTCCGTCCTCAACCTCATAAAATAGTCTGAAGCGGTCACTTTCCCAGGACAGATCCACGGTGTAATCTTCTCCCTCTGCTACCAAAACACTCGCCAGGTCTACCTCCACTTCCAAATCGGTAAAGGGGGAAAGCGCTGCCTCCAATGTATCAGAGAAGGAGAACTCTCCCTGCTCGCCGATCTGCATCCTCCCCGGCGAGATGTGGATCCCCCTTCCCTCACCAAGGTGAAATGTACCAGGCAGGAACATAGAGGAGTCAAATTGGGTTTTGCTCTCCTCCCTGCCGCCCATAGAGGCCCCAACCATATTGAGTGCAGTACCCGCTGCCAGTAAGGCCAGAGAGACGCCCAGCAGAACCTTAGCCGTAGTTTTCATCTCACCCCTCCTCCGCAATACAACGGCGAACGTACCGTACGATCCAGACCACACCCCGGGCCACGGCAACAGAGCCCAAGAGCATCAAAATGCCCACAGCAATCGCCGCAAGTCCACCGCCAGCCAGATACAGCTTGGAGGCAATACCCAGCTGGCCAATACCATAGCCTGTGACCCCTAACCCAACTAAAACACAGATAAACCCGCCTATTCCCAGGCTAAGGACTACGCCCAGAACAGTCGGGCAGACCAAAATACCCCCAAGAACTGCAAGCGCTATCATAGCTTGTCTGGGGATGCGCCAGCCCGTTTTATAGACCGGCTCCCCCACCTGCTGGTAATCAGCTTCTACAGGAGTCATACTTTCCCGGGAGGGCTGACCCAATATTTTCTCCGCCAGTCGTTGGGGCGAGCCCAGGGACATCATCACATCACGTTCATGCTCTGAACCGGCATCTTCAAAATATTCGGTATAGTATTGCAGGATGTCCTCCATCTCCTCATGGCTCATCTTTCCGGTAAGTTCAGCCCGGAGGAGAAATAAATATTGTTCTTTGGTCATTTTTCCTCGCCCCCCGATAATATCTTATCGATCCTGCCAGTGTAGCCGGCCCAGTCCCGCCTGCATTCAGCCAGCAGCTCCCGACCCGCTTGCGTGATGGTATAATAGCGCCGGTTTCTGCCCTGGAACTGTCTGTCATAAACTGCCAGACACCCCTCCTTCTGCAAGCGCCGCAGTACAGGATAAAGTGTGGATTCAGAAATTTCGATCTCTGCACGCAATCGTTGTGTCAGGCTGTACCCATAAGCATCTTCCCTTTCCAAGATCGCCAGAACACAGCCATCCAACAAAGGGGAAGAAAGTTGGAATACCATTCCCGCTTACCTCCATTTCACTTTTTTCAATATTATATTCAATATAATATTGTTTGTCAAGGATGAAAATTGTAAATCTTCTGTAAAGGCCCCCTTCCCGCCCAGCTCCCTTTCTTCCCGCAAATCCTTTGATACAAAAGGCTTTTCTACTTTTTCGTCAAAAATCTCCTCCTACTATTCCTTCCAACTTCGTATGAAATGAAGGTTGCGAAGCAGATCAGATTGCGTTAAAATATAGTCTGAAAGTGTAAATTGCTTATTGAGGTGTACTGCATTATGAATCTCCGAGTTGGTATTGACATTGGCTCCACCACTGTTAAAGTTGTGGTGCTGAACGAGCAAAACGAGCTTCTTTTCCGCTCCTACGAGCGGCACTACTCCAAAACCCGGGAGCGGGCGGTCCAAACTCTGCGCTCCATCAGTGATCTGCTCACCGGACAGACCATCCACATGACCATCACCGGCTCGGCAGGGCTAGGGGTAAGCAAGGCCAGCGGTATTGATTTTGTTCAGGAGGTCTATGCCACCGCTGCCGCCGTCAATACATATGTCCCCCACACTGACGCCGTCATTGAGCTGGGGGGCGAGGATGCCAAGATCATTTTCTTTGGCGGGGCCCTTGAGGAGCGAATGAACGGCTCCTGCGCCGGAGGTACCGGAGCGTTTATCGATCAGATGGCTTCCCTGCTCAATGTGTCAATTGATGAGTTGGATGTATTGTCTCTGAAGCATGAGAAAATCTACCCCATCGCTTCCCGTTGCGGCGTGTTCGCCAAGAGCGATATCCAGCCCATTTTGAATCAGGGCGGACGCAAAGAGGATGTGGCCGCCTCAATTTTTCAAGCAGTTGTGGACCAGACAGTGGCCGGTTTAACGCAGGGGCGGGAGCTGAAGGGAAAAATTGTCTTTTTGGGCGGTCCCCTTCATTTCTTGACAGGGCTGAGAGAGCGTTTTGTTGAGACCCTTCAGTTGGATGAGGACCACGCCGTTTTCCCTGCCGATGGAGACTGCTTTGCCGCCATGGGCGCCGCTCTGTGCGCCGGTGACTACGCTCCCCGCTCTTTTGAGGAGTATTTGAAGCTACTGGAGGAAAGCGTAGACGCCACCGAAAACCTGGATGTGATGCCCCCTCTTTTTACCAATCAAGCTGACTACGATACCTTCCTTTCCCGGCACAATGCCAACCGCCCTCCTGAGACTGACCTGAACACATACGCCGGAGATGCCTGGCTTGGTATTGATGCCGGCTCCACCACCACAAAAATGGTTCTGATCAATGGGCAAGGCGGTATCCTTTATAGTTATTACCACTCTAATCTTGGCAATCCTGTGGCTATTGTGCTGGAGCAGCTGAAGGAGATCTATCGTCTCTGTGGCGACCGGGTTGTCATCAAGGGTGCCGCCGTCACCGGCTACGGCGAGGACCTTATCAAAAATGCCTTCCAGTGTGATCTGGGGCTTGTGGAGACCATGGCCCACTATACTGCCGCCAAGCACTTTAACCCCGATGTGGACTTCATTATCGACATCGGTGGGCAGGATATGAAGTGCTTCAAAATCCGAAACGGCGCTGTGGACTCCATCATGCTCAACGAGGCCTGCTCCTCCGGGTGTGGCTCTTTTATTGAGACCTTCGCCAAGGCTTTGGGATATGATATTGCCCAGTTTTCCAAACTGGGGCTCTTCTCCCCCAAGCCGGTCAATCTGGGCTCTCGCTGTACTGTCTTTATGAATTCCAGTGTCAAGCAGGCACAGAAAGATGGAGCCAGCGTGGAGGATATTAGCGCCGGACTGTCCATCTCCATTGTAAAAAATGCCGTCTATAAGGTCATCAGGGCCGCCTCGGCCGACGATTTGGGACAAAACATCGTGGTTCAGGGTGGTACCTTCCTGAACGATGCCGTTCTCCGTGCCTTTGAACAGGAACTTGGCAGAGACGTGGTCCGGCCCACCATCGCCGGACTCATGGGGGCCTTTGGTTCCGCTTTGGCTGCTCGTGACCTTCACCTGGACCATTCAAATCTGTTGAGTGAAAATGCTTTACAGGCCTTTACTCACAGTGCCAAACCTGTAACCTGCAATTTGTGTACCAATCACTGCTCTTTGACTGTCAATCAGTTTGATGGCGGTCGACGGTTTATCTCGGGCAATCGCTGCTCCCGGCCGTTGGGCGAGGAGAAGCAAGAGCTCCCCGACCTGAGCGTATACAAGTACCGGCGGCTGCGCTCCTTTGAGGGCAAAGGAGACGGAACCGGAGTCCGAGGACGGATCGGTATTCCCTTCGGGCTCAATATGTACGAAAATCTCCCCTTCTGGTTCACCTTTTTCACGCATTTGAATTTTGAAGTGGTCCTCTCCCCCGAGTCCTCCCGAAAGCTGTACCTTAAGGGACAAAAAACCATCCCCTCGGATACGGTATGCTACCCCGCCAAGCTGCTTCATGGTCATGTGGAAGCACTGGTAGAGGCAGGAGTTGACGCCATTTGGTATCCCTGTATGTCCTACAACTTCGATGAGGGCATCGGAGACAATCACTACAACTGCCCGGTGGTGGCCTACTACCCCGAGCTGTTAGCAGCCAATATTCCCAGCCTGAAGCAGACCCGATTCCTCAATCCCTATGTAGGGCTGTGGCGGCAAAAGGATTTTGAAAAGCGGATCGCTAAGATCATGGATGAGGAGTTCTCTATTCCCAAGAAAGAGGCTGTGGCCGCCGCAAGGGCCGCCTATGACAGCTATCATGCCTATATTCAGGACCTGCGGGACAAGGGAGATGAGTACATTTCCTATGCCCGGGAACACCATCTTCCCATTCTGGTCCAGGCGGGCAGACCCTATCATATCGACCCCGAAATCAACCACGGTATCAATGATCTTATCACCGGCCAGGGCTTTGTCCTCATCACCGAGGATGCTGTAAGCTGGCGGGAGGACTACGAGAGCCGACAGGTGCTCAATCAATGGACCTTCCAATCCCGAATGTACAATGCCGCCCGGTATGTCTGCACCCAGCCCGATATGCAACTTATCCAGCTGGTCTCCTTTGGCTGCGGCACCGATGCCATTACCGCTGACGAGGTTAGGGCTATTCTGGAAAAGGGCGGCAAACTCTACACCCAGCTGAAAATCGACGATATCAACAATCTTGGAGCGGTAAAGATCCGCATCCGTTCCCTCATGGCTGCCATGGAGGCCAGAGGTCAGTAATCAACCAGGCACAAAAGCCCCAAGTATTCAGAAAGGACCGTTATCATGGCAAAACTTGTTTATGACAAGACCGGGCGGCTTCTCTTTACCAAAGAGATGAAAAATGAGTATACTCTTCTTATCCCCCAGATGCTCCCTGACCACTTTGCAATGGTGGTCCACATCCTCCGCCGGGAAGGCTACAAGGTAGACATGCTGGAAAACACAGGGCGCCCAGTCATTGACGCTGGACAGAAATATGTCCACAATGACGCCTGTTACCCCGCCATCCTGGTTATCGGCCAGCTTATCAACGCTGTACAAAACGGCAGCTATGACCCTCATAAGGTAGCGCTGGTCATCACGCAGACCGGCGGTGGCTGCCGGGCCTCTAACTACATTCATCTGCTGCGCAAAGCTCTGGAAAAGGCCGGACTTGACTACATACCCGTCATTTCAGTGAATTTGTCCGGATTGGAGTCCAATCCCGGTTTTCAGCTAAGCCTGGGCTTGCTTCGGAAGATTGTCTTTGCCGCCATTTACGGCGATTTGCTGCTGGCCGTGTCCAACCAGACCCGCCCTTATGAGGTCACCAAGGGGGACACTGATGCCGCCATAGAGCAGTGTATGGAATTTCTACTCAGCGATATGGACGCCGGTAAGGGCATGACCTTCAAAAGCATGGAGCAAAACTTTGACCGCATCACCGCCACCTTCAAGGCCATTCCCGTCACTGGAGAGGAAAAGGTAAAAGTGGGCATTGTGGGTGAAATTTATGTGAAATACGCCCCCTTGGGCAACAATAATTTGGCCGACTTCCTCCTGGCCGAGGGGGCTGAGCCCGTCATTCCGGGGCTTATGGACTTTCTTATTTTTAAGGTCAATAACCGTGAGGTAGACGTAGGACTGTACGGCGGCAAGTGGATCAAGGAAAAGGTCTGCCACTGGCTGCAAAACTACCTAATGAAGTACCAGCACGCCATGATCGATGCCCTTAAACGTGCCGGTTTCCGAGCTCCCGGTGATTTCAACGACCTGCGTCAACTCATCAAGGGCTATCTGGGCGAGGGCAACAAAATGGGCGAAGGTTGGCTTCTTACTGCCGAGATGCTGGAGCTCATTCATACCGGTATCCCTAATATCGTCTGCACCCAGCCCTTTGGATGCCTGCCCAACCACATTGTAGGAAAGGGTATGATTCGTAAAATCAAGGACGATTACCCCTGGTCTAATGTGGTCGCCATCGACTACGATCCCGGCGCCACTCGCATCAATCAGGAAAACCGTATCAAGCTGATGCTGGCCAACGCACGGGCCATGGCCAAGGAGCAGGTCCAGACAGAGGAAGCCTCTTCTGTCCAGATCTAAAGTAAAAATTCTTTACAACAAGTGTCCGGGCAGAATTTTCTGTCGTCATAAGGCGGGACCGGCCCAGCGCCGGTCCCGCCTGTTTTTATCCCCTCTTGTGAGGAACTTTTAGCCCCACCGGCCCATAAAATAGGCTTACGGGGGTGATGGGATGGGAAGTTGGGGGCAAAATTACAACGGACTTTTGCTCCTGACCACCCTGCTCTCCATCCAGATAGCACAGGGGCTCAGCAACGATGACCTGGCCCTTCTCTCTACCTTTTTTGAGGTTCTGGGGGACAATCTGGCCCTGCTGGCCCTCCGACAGGAGGGAACTTCCCTATCGGATGAAAAATAGACAATGGGCGGAGAGCCGCATGGCCCCCCGCCCTTAGTTTTTATAGCTTTTTGGATAACCTCACCCCATAGGTCTCATAGGGCTGACCCATATATTCCTCTTTATCCACCCGATAGCCATGCTTCTGATAAAAAGTCAGGGCACTAATATTGCCTCGAAACGCCCAGATCAGCATATCCGTATACCCCTGTTCTCTGGCCTGTTTCTCTGCAAAGCTGAGCAGCTTTGTTCCGATCCCACCCCCTCTGGCAGCAGGGTCAATATAGATGCGCCAAACCTCAAATGCACCCGGAGCATCCACATCAGCCGTATCCCCAATGGATAGCAGCGCCAAAACCTGCCCATTCTCTTCCCAGACATACTCTGACAATCGCTTTTGGACAAAATCTCTTTTCATCCGCTCCGCCCGCTCCTGACACCCCTGTTCACTCACCAACGAGGGGCCACATAGCCGGTATAGAGGGTCTGCCAGCTTTTATTAACGATTGAGATAACGGTTTCCCAATCCTCTTGGCATAAGGACCGTATCATGCCTATTTCACTTCATTTCTTTTAGGTATTCATCCATGGCCTGGGCGGCCCGCTTTCCTGCCCCCATGGCCAAAATGACAGTTGCCGCTCCGGTGACAGCATCGCCGCCGGCAAAGATCTCCTCCCGGCTTGTGGCCAGTGTGTCCTCGTTTACCACCAGGCAGCCCCGCCGGTTGGCCTCCAAACCGGGGGTAGTAGAACGGATGAGCGGATTAGGACTGGTCCCCAAGGCCATAATAACAGCGTCCACATCCAGCAGAAAGTCAGATCCCTCCACCGCTTTGGGGGAGCGGCGCCCGCTTTCGTCAGGCTGGCCCAGCTCCATGCGGACACATTTGATCTGTCTGACCCGGCCCTTCTCATCCCCCAAAATCTCCACCGGGTTTGTGAGCAAACAGAACACAATGCCTTCCTCTTTGGCGTGGTGAATTTCCTCTCGCCGAGCGGGCATTTCCTCCTCTCCCCGGCGATAGATCAGGTAGACCTTCTGGGCCCCCATCCGTTTGGCACACCGGGCGGCATCCATGGCCACATTGCCGCCCCCTACTACGGCGACTGCCTTACTGTCGGGCAGCGGAGTATCATAATCGGGCAAATAGCCCTTCATCAAGTTAATTCGAGTGAGGTATTCATTGGCCGAATAAACTCCTGCCAAGCTCTCGCCGGGAATGCCCATAAATATGGGAAGTCCGGCACCGGTGCCCACAAAGACAGCCCGATATCCCTCCTCCAACAGCTCATCCACTGTGACAGTTCGCCCCACCACCGTGTTCAGCCGCAGTTCCACGCCTAATTCCTCCAAACGCTTCACTTCATCGGACACAATAGCCTTGGGCAGGCGAAATTCGGGAATTCCGTAGACCAACACGCCACCGGCCATGTGAAATGCCTCAAAGACGGTCACTGCATGGCCTCGCCTGGCCAATTCGCTGGCGCAGGTGAGCCCAGCAGGGCCGGACCCAATGACGGCCACCCTACTTCCTCTTCCGGTTGGTTTTTGAATCGTCTCATGCCTCTGCTCCCTGTACCAGTCGGCAACAAAACGTTCCAGCCGGCCAATGGCCACTGGCTCCCCTTTGATGCCACGAACACAGCGGGCCTCGCATTGACTCTCCTGTGGACACACCCGCCCGGAAATGCAGGGCAAGGCATTGGCTTCGGAAATGATCTCATAAGCCCCCTCAAAATCCCCCGCCGCCACCTTGGCGATAAAATCAGGGATTGGAACATTCACCGGGCAGCCCATCACACAGGGTCTATCTTTACACCCCAGGCAGCGCTCTGCCTCCTCCATGGCCTCCTCTTTGGTATAACCAAGGCAGACCTCTGAAAAATTTTTATTTCGAAGCTGAGGCTCCTGCTCCCTGACAGGGACCTTGTCAAGCCGCATATTTGCCATTTTCCCTGCCTCCTTACGGAATTAACTGTTGGCCTAACCGCTCTATGCGGCAAATGTGGTCGGTCCGTGCCTGCTCCTCTTGGGCCTGATATGTGCCGTTTCGGAGCATCAGCTCCTCAAAATCCACCTGATGCCCATCAAAATCGGGCCCATCCACACAGGCAAACCGCACCTGTCCCCCTACCGTCACCCGGCAGCAGCCGCACATTCCAGTGCCGTCGATCATCAGGGGATTTAGACTCACCAGTGTTTTTATTCCGTAAGGCTTTGTCCCTTTACATACAAATTTCATCATAGGGATAGGACCGATAGCAATGACCAGGTCATAACCGACTCCGGCATCGATGCGTTCCTGGAGCTTTTGAGTCACAAGTCCCTGCTCCCCGGCAGATCCATCGTCGGTCATGAGAAAAAAGTGGTCACTGACCGCCCGGAATTCCTCTTGCAAAATGACCAGCTCTTGAGAGCGAAATCCTGCGATGACATCTACCTCCACACCCTGGGCATGGAGGGCCTTCGCCTGGGGGTAGGCAATGGCGCAACCCACCCCTCCGCCAATAATGCAAGCCCGTTTTGTCCCCTCTGGAATTTCAGTGGGCAGGCCCAGGGGACCCACAAAATCACGGATCTCCTCCCCCACCTCCATCTCGCTCAACAGTTGGGTGGTATGGCCCACTTTCTGAAAAATTATGGTGACCCTTCCCTGTTCCCGGTCATAGTCGGCAATGGTAAGAGGAATACGCTCCCCCCGCTCATCTACCCGGAGGATGATAAACTGCCCGGGCAGAGCCTTTCGGGCAATGAGTGGGGCTTCCACTTCCATTAGAGTCACAGTGGGGTTCAGCTCTTGTTTCAAACATATCCTTGCCATCATTCAAACCCTCATTTCCATCCTTCTCTATCCCTATACCCAGTAACTTTATCAGGTATTTTCTCTCTTGTCAACTCTCGTGACGGCGTTGACAAAGTCCCCCGTTTTTCCTATAATCAAAAGCAGAAGAGCCGTATCACAGGAGGTTTCTCATGCGTCAAATCAAAGTGATAGACAATTCTCACGCCCTACCCGCTTTGGAGCTGATACAGGATGTTTTCTCCGCCTGGCGGGATGAGGCGGAAGGCCAAGTCGTCCGTGCCCTGGTGGAGGAAATCCGCCGGAAAGAATACTACCTTCCCCAACTGGAGCTAATCATGGTAGACGAACAGGACCAGGTCATTGGCTATGCCATGTTCTCCCGCTTCCATCTGGAGGGAAAGTATGAAAACGAACTGCTTCTCCTCACCCCGGTGGCCGTCAAAACCGACCTGCAGCGTCAGCACATCTCCAAAGAGCTCATTGAATATGGCCTGAAGCAAGCCAAGGACATGGGTTATCAGGCAGTGTTGGTGGAGGGTGACCCAGCCAATTATAGCCCCAGAGGTTTCGTCACTTCTGCTGACTACGGCATCCTCCCTGGCCCTAATGTCCAGCTTCCCTCCATGGACTGTCTTATGATCTGTGAGCTTGTTCCCGGCGCTCTGGAGCACATCAAAGGAACTGTGGATTATAGCTATTATGATGCTCTGTCCTGATGTCAAAATGGGTGCATCCCTTCCGGGATGCACCCATTCTTATGCCCGTTTCCAACTGAGCAGAACAGAAAAACGGTCTCCGTCCAGTTCAGCCCACACCCTGCCCTTCATCTGCTGGGCCAGGGCTTTGACAATCGCCAGACCCAGGCCTGTATTGTGTCCGGTGCGGATTTTGTCCTTGGTGAAAAACCGGTCAAAAACGTGGGGTAGATCATCCCCCTTCAAGGCAGCCCCTCCATTGGAGAAGCAGGTCTCAACCTCCTGGCCCAGGCACCGTGCCTGAATGGTCAGCGTACCAGTCCCATGCTCCAGAGCATTTCGGATCAGGTTGGTATAGATCCGCTCCAAAGCCGCCCGATCTCCCCAGACAGAGGGCAGCGTTTCGGGCAAATCTACCTCCACCTGAAATTTACCCTCCAGCTCGTCATAAAAGGCAGCTAGCAGTGTGCCGATCACTTCTTTCAAATCCACGATTTCTCGGGTAATGGGATACTCCCCTGCCTCCAGCCGGGACAAATCATAGAAGCTGGTGATCAGGCTCTGAAGAACTCTGGCCCGATTTTCGATGATGTCCAAATAGCTTTTTCGGTCCTCTTCGCTCAACTCTTCCTGCTCCAAAAGCTGTAGATAACCCAAAATAGAGGTCAACGGCGTACGTAGGTCATGGGATACATTGGCGATCTGTCGACGGAGGGCCTGTTCCCGACTTCTAAAGTCGGTGCGTTGCTCCTCGCTTTCCCGAAGGAGCAAATTGATCTGAGCCATCAGCTCCTCCGCAGCTGCATTGGGAGCAGCAAGTCGGAGAGGAGCACCGCCCCCCTCAGACCGGCGTTTTTTCAGCTCACTGGCCCCCCTGCGCAAATTTTGCTCCAGGGCATAAACACGCAAGAGCAAAGCGGCACAGAAAAGCCCAAGCAAGGCCAGAATGAGTTTCAATAGCAACGGTGCTCCCCCCTTGCCCCATTGGGGCCTTATACTTTATTTGATCTCTCGGTGGCGAAAAATCGCCAGCCCAAGAACCGTTGTCACACTCAGCCATCCCAAAAACAACAGAAAGCTATATAGAACGGCGTGCTCGCCCTCACTCCAAAGGACTTGGTAGGGAGCGGCGTAATAGAGTCGGGAAAACCAGTAGAGGAATCCATGTTTCGCCTCACTGCTCCCCACTTCATAGCCAATAAAAGCCAGGGGTGAGCCAATGACAGACAACAAATAGACGATCAGCATCGCCCCCACCGGCCCTTTCATCACAAAGAGCAGGAACATGGTAAAACACAGGGCGGACAGCCAGGTAAACCAGCCCATGACCAGGGTGGTTGCCAGTGTGTCCCACATCTCCGGCGATGGGACTATCCCATTTCGCCCAAAGAAAAACATCCCCAGGAAATACACCGCAAGCACAATCAGGGCACATATCGTCCCGGTGACAGCGGCAGCTGTCAGCTTCCCAACATATACGCCGACCCGGGGAACTCCATAAACGATCTCATTTTTCAGTGTCCCGTGGCCATACTGGTCATCAAAGGTCAGCACAGCAAAGATGGGCGCCAAGAACAATCCAACAGGAACAACAGCCACCAGAAAGGCTATATAGACCTCTTGGATGCGGAGCTCCCCGGCCCCTCCCACCTCCAACGCAAAGCCGGGGAACAGGACAAAACACTCCAGAAAAAGCAGGAGGACCATCCCGATCCAAAGACCTTTTCTATGCCGCAGCTTATAAAACTCTGCCGAAATATAATTGAGCATTTTAATTGATCTCCCGCTTACAGAAAGAAATCAGGCCAATGAGAGTAGATACCACCAGCCAGAGCATCCCAACCATCCAGGCATAAGAGAGGTCGCCCACACCACGCAGGACACCATCCATAGGAGTGGCGACAAGCCAATACTTAACGGTGGACAGTACCGGGGCCAACCGGGGCAGAAACATCTGCATCAAGTCCAAAATATTTCCCCCGGACAAAATCACAATATAGATCACTGTGGCCGATGTAGAGCCCTTTGACAGGAAAATGAGCATGTGGATAAGCCCCAACCCCCCCAACCACACAGGCAGAGCAGCGGCCAAGCTGGCACCTAACTGGGAAAATTGCTCTGCCGCCAAGGCCGGCTCCCGTACCGGGAACATCACCGTCGCCAGAGCGACGTAGAATACCAGCACGAGAGTGCAGAGGGCCACGGCGGTCATGCACGCCGCCAGCAGTTTTCCCAAGTAGATCCGCCCTCGGAAAAGCCCGTAGGAGACTTCGTTTTTCAAGGTGTTTTGCTTATATTGGTCAGAAAAAACAATATCTACAACAGCAGGCACCAGATAAAGCCCCATAGAGAGGGTCATGGGCAGAACGCCCAGCACATCATTGAAGGTTGTGGCATTGGAGAAGCCGGCCGTTCTCAAGAGAATGAGGAGCAGCGCCTCGCCTCCCAGGAGGAAACCGAGCATGCCCAGCGTGTAAGTCCTACGATGGAGGATCTTATATAATTCCGCATTGAGATAATTACCCATGACGGACACCTCCGATCAGGTTCAGGAAGTAGTCTTCCAGATTGGCCCCCCGGTGATCCATACCGTAGAGGGATATCCCCTGTCCAATGAGCAGATTGGTGACCTTCTGAGGACTTTCCAGCCCCTCATAGAGACGGATGACCCCGCCGGGCAGCACCTCAAAGTCCCGATAGCCAAGCTCCCGTTCCAACAGCGCAGCAGAGCGTGGGGCATCGTCCACCTTCAGTTCCAAACAATCCCGGCACTTTTCGGCCAAAGCAACGGCACTGACCTGCTCCAGCATCTTTCCCCGATCAATAAAGCCATAGCAGGTGGCCAGGTTTTGCAGCTCGGAAAGGATGTGGCTGGAAATAAGGATAGTAGTCTGATACTGGCGGTTCAGCTCCAGCAGCAGATTTCGAAATTCTACGATTCCCTCCGGGTCCAGGCCGTTGATGGGCTCGTCCAACAGCAGCAGGTCGGGCCGGTTCATGAGAGCCAGGGCCAAACCCAACCGCTGCTTCATTCCCAGAGAAAAGGTCTTGAACTTCTTGTTTCCTGTATTCGTCAGGTTTGCCTGCTCTAACGCATCTTCCACCACATGCTTACCAGCGATGCCCCGCTGACGGCGGTAGTACTCCAAGTTTTCCCTGGCGGTAAGATAGGGATAAAAGCTGGGGGTCTCCACCATGGCCCCGGTCCGGGACCGGGCGGCCTGAAGCTCCCGCTCCCCCGTATTGCCAAAAAGCTCTACCTCTCCCTCACTGGGCAGCGTCTGGGCGGAGACCATTCGAATGATGGTGGTCTTACCCGCCCCATTCCGGCCTACCAAGCCGTAGATCTCCCCCTTTGGGATGACAATGTCGGCATGATCCACCACGGTGGCACTGCCATAACGTTTGGTCAGCCCTCGGGTGACCAGCACATTTTCTTCCATAGATACATGACCTCGCTTTCTTTGAGCTGAGACCAGTTTATCAGATGGTCTATAAGTCAGCATCAAGCTAAGGTAAAGAATTTCTAAAGTCTGAGCAGAAATCCTGCTTTTTTCATTGAAGTGCCCCATGGGTCGTGTTACAATAATCATAACAGCCCGCAAAAAAGACCGAAAAGGAAGTGTTGTCTCATGCCCTTTATCAGCGTATTCGACGTCTTGGGCCCCAACATGATCGGGCCCTCCAGCTCCCACACAGCGGGGGCGGCGGTCATCGCCTATCTGGCCCAGAAAATGATTGCTCCGCCGCTGAAAAAGGTTGATTTCACCCTCTATGGCTCCTTCGCCAGCACCTACCGAGGCCATGGTACTGACCGGGCTTTGTTAGGCGGAATTATGGGATTTTCCACTTATGATACCCGTATTCGGGATTCCTTTGCCATCGCTCAATCCAAGGGGATCGAGTACCATTTCATTCCCAATGAAACAGAGACTGACATCCACCCCAACACGGTGGACATCCGCATGGAGAATGCCGCTGGTCAGGTCATGGTCATTCGGGGCGAGTCTTTGGGCGGAGGCAAAGCCCACATTACCCGCATCAACGGTGTGGAGGTAGATTTCTCCGGGGAGTATAGCACGGTCATCGTGACCCAACAGGATGTGCCCGGCGTGGTAGCCCACATCACAAAAGTGCTCAGCGACAGGCAGGTCAACATCGCCTTTATGCGTCTGTTCCGGGAATCCAGGGGCAACACAGCCTACACCATTGTGGAGTCCGATGGCAAACTGCCTCAGGAGATCATCGCCGAAATGAAGGCCAATCCCAATATCCGGGACGTGGTCATCATCCAGTCCTAAGGAGGAAAACAAGATGAATTTGGATTTCAAGTCGGCCGCTGAGTTGTTAGCCTCATGCGATGAGGGTAGCTGTCCTATTTCCGAGATCATGCGCCGGCGTGAATGCGAACTGGGCGAGACCGATCGGAACACCATAGAGGAAAAGATGGCCCTGGCCTTGAAAATCATGCGGGACTCTGCTCTGGCTCCCCTCAACGCCCCGGTGAAGTCCATGGGCGGCCTGATCGGTGGCCAGGCAGAGAAGCTGACCCGGCACCGCCAGTCTGGCCAGGCTATCTGCGGTGATGTACTCAGCCGTGCCATGACCTACGCCATGGCCGTGTTGGAGGTCAATGCCTCCATGGGGCTTATTGTGGCCGCTCCCACTGCCGGTTCGGC
Source organism: uncultured Oscillospiraceae bacterium (assembly GCA_910588975.1). Lineage (GTDB taxonomy): Bacteria > Bacillota > Clostridia > Oscillospirales > Oscillospiraceae > Vermiculatibacterium. The sequence goes on from CAJUSE010000001.1 coordinate 107,476, forward strand.
CGGAGTGGTCCCCGGTGTCCTCTTGGCTCTTCAGGAGACCCACCAGCTGCCTGACGAGAACATCATAGACGCTCTCTTCAACGCCGGCGCTGTGGGCTTCTTAGCCATGCGCAATGCCACAGTGGCCGGGGCTGTGGGCGGCTGTCAGGCCGAAGTGGGCGTGGCCGCCGCTATGGCTGCCTCAGCGGCAGTAGAGCTCATGGGGGGTACTCCCCACCAGTGTCTGGATGCCGCCTCCACTGTGCTGACGAATATGCTGGGACTGGTTTGTGACCCAGTAGGTGGATTGGTGGAGTATCCTTGTCAAAATCGCAATGCCGCCGGAGCCGCCAATGCCCTGCTGGCTGCAGAGCTGGCTTTGGCCGGTGTCCGCCAGCTTATCCCCTTTGACGAAATGCTGGAGACCATGTTTACCGTAGGCAAACGCCTGCCTTCGGAGCTGCGGGAAACTGCTCTGGGTGGCTGCGCCATCACCCCAAGTGCCTGTGCCGCCTGCGGCGGCTGTGGCTGATAGGCAAAACCGACCTCAACACAGACAAAGGGGCGGGCCGGTCATCGGTCCGCCCCTTTTTTGCCGTCACAGTTCCGCCATTTTGAAGCCAATTCCCCAAACCGTCTTAATGTACTCCTTTTCGCTGACCTTGGCCAGCTTGGAGCGAAGGTTGGAAATATGGACGTTGACTGTATTGTCGTCCCCCATGTACTCCTCTCCCCAGACCCGAACATAGATCTGCTCCCGGGTATAGACCTTTTTAGGCTGAGCCATGAGGAGGGCCAAAATTTCAAACTCCCTGGCGGTGAGGGGCACCTCCGTACCATTGAGGGTAACGGTAACGCTCTCCCGCTCCAAAGTCAGCTCCCCCCAGTGGAGCGTCCCCTCCTGAAGTGCGCCGGAAAACTTCTTGTACCGCCGCAGCTGGGCTTCGATCCGGGCCAGGACCTCAGCATTGTCAAAGGGCTTGGGAATAAAGTCATCCGCCCCCAATTTGAGCACATCCACCCGATCCTCCAGACCAGCTTTGGCCGAGAGTACAATGATCGGCATGGTCTTTCCCTGACGCAGCCGGGCAATAAACTCCTCCCCGGTAAGGCCTGGAAGCATCAGATCCAGCAGAATAAGGTCATAGCTGTACTGCTCGGCCAACAGGGCAGCTTCAGAGCCGGAAAACGCCTGCCGACAGCTATAACCGGCATCGCTGACGATCTTGTAAAGCAGGTTGTTGATATCCAGGTCATCCTCCACGATCAGAATGTGGATGGTGTCCATAAAAACATCCCCCTTTGTGGGTTTTTCAACTCTATTATAGCGTTTTTCCCCGAAAAGGGTCTTAATTTTTCTTAAAGTTTTATTTCACTCGCAGCTTCTTGACCAAATTTTCGTCCGGCTGGACCATCATGCTCTGGTATGTCGTGTAGATAACCATGCCCGGCTTGGCCCCCGCCGGCTTTTTCACATAGCGAACAGGGGTGTAGTCCACAGGGATTTTGCCCCCCTCCCGGCCCTGGGAAAACCAGGCCGCCAGAGCGGCAGCCTGGGCCACACTCACCTCGTCAGGCTCATTGCCCTCGGTCCACAGGATGACATGGGCGCCGTGTATCTTCTGGGTGTGGAACCACCAGTCCCACTTCCCCGCCTTTTTTGTGGTCAATAGATCATTTTGGGTATTGTTTTTTCCTACGGATACCCGCAGGCCACCATCGGTGCAGAACTCCATGGGCTTGCCTGCCACCTGCCGGCCTCCCTTGGTCCCCTTCTTCTGGGTCCGGAGGTAGCCTGTCTCGATCAGCTCCTGGCGGATCTCCTGCAGATCCCGCTCTCCCTCTGCCAGGGAGAGATTTTCCAGTACGCTGTCCAGATAGTTCAGGTCCTCTTCTCCCTTTTCTATCTGTAAAGTCAATGCACTTTCCGCATTTTTGGCCTTATTGTACTCCCGATAATATTTGGCTGCATTCTGCTGGGGCGTCAGCAGTGGGTCTATCTTTATTTCCACCTCTCGCAGCTCCGGATCATAGTAATCCTGCAGTCGAACAGTAGAACATCCCTTTTCCAAAACATGAAGATTTGTGGTGAGGATATCTCCCAGCTCTCTTAACCGCTCACGGTCCAGAGTGGCGGCCAGCTCCTTCCGCTGGTTTTCTAACTTTCGGGCCGTGCGCTCCCGGGCGGTGCGAACCGCCCGCAGCAGATCCTCCCCCTTTTGGCGGGTCCGCTCCTGGCGCTCCCGAGTCTCGTAAAAGTCATCCAGCATGGCCCCAAAGGATGGATATTCCTTCAATTCTACCTCCGGCCCATATTGGAGAATGGGCAGAAAAGAAAAATCAAATGGGTGTCCTTCCCGCAGCAACACAGTAGCCGTAGAGGGATATTCCTTTACAGTGTTCCACATTTGTTGAATGACCGCTGCCAAATCTCCTGTCTCTCCACGAAAGCGCAGCTCTCTCTCCAAAAGAGGTGGAATGCCAAAGCGGGGCTCCAAAGGGCGATAGAACAGCCCGGGCAGCACCTGGCGCTGGCCGGTAGCCAGGTCTCCTTCTACCCGACGAGCACAGTCAATGATACGCCCCTCTTCGTCCAGCAAGATCAGGTTGGCCCACCGACCCATGCACTCCAGCACCAGCCGCCGCCCCACTCGATCCCCCAGTTCATTCAGCGCCTCCAAATGGAGGGTGACCACCCGCTCCATATAGGGCTGGGTGATGTCCAGAATGCGGGCACCGCTCAAATGCTTACGCAAAAGCATACAGAACATGGGGGGCTTGTCCGGGTTTTCCCGATCCAGAGTGGTCAGATGAATGCGTGGATGGCTGGGATTGGCCGAGAGAAACACTTTTACATTTCCCGCATTTCCTCGAACAGCTAACACCACATCCTGAGCACCAGGCTGGGATATTTTATCAATTTTTCCGCCCAATATGGCGGTACGCAGCTCCGTTAACACGGCAGAGAGGCAAAGTGCATCCAAAGCCATCAGGCATCCTCCATCATGATAGAAAATAGCTCATTGAGCCGGTCATTCTTCCCCTGAAGGTACAGCCAGCCAAAGAGAGCCTCCAGGGCAGTGGCCGTCTGATACTCCTCTCTGCTGGCGTTCTGCGGGATGGAATGAGGACTGGCGTTGCGGCCCCGGCGAAATACGTCTGACTCCTCCTCGGTCAGCAGGCCCTTGATCTTCTCCACCCGCCTGGCCTGGGCCGGAGCAGCCACATAACCCACAGCGGCCTTGTGCAGGCCCTTAGCCGTGGCCTTGCCGTGAAGACAGAGCCAGGAGCGGACCATGAGTTCAAAGACAGCGTCCCCAAGATGGGCAAGGCCCAGGTTGCTGATCCCTGTCAAAGCGTTTTTATCCACATTCAAATGAAAATAGTCTGCCAAACCGCTCGCCCCTTTCCGTAAGGCAAAGGTGCAAATCCCTTTGCTTAACAACGGTATGATAGCACAAAGGCAAAAAATAGGCAAGTCCATACAGGGTTTCTGGCCAGCAGCGCTCTATCGGGATAATATGGAATGGCCTCCGTTCCCACAAAATAAAACTGCCGTCCAAATGGACGGCAGTTTTATCTATCATGCAAATCAATCTTCTGCCCGCTCACACAGCTTGGCACAGGCCGTGATTAGGCCAAAAAGGAAGAACCAGATAAACATATTCCGGGCATAAAACCAGGTGTATTCGGCAACGGAGATGAGCAGGATACCACAAAATCCGGCCACAGCGGCGGCCAGTAGATTTTTCACCCGCCGATCAGTCCCACGGGCATAGGCCTTGACCGCTGTTTTCAGTTGGAACAGAATAGTCCCAAGGAATGTCAGAAGGCCAAAGAGCCCTGTTTCTGCCCATATCTGCAAATAGTTGTTGTGGGTGTGAATGGGGTAGTTGCCGTCAAACATAGGCGGGTAGCCCTTGAACGTCTGCTTGAGCACATCGCTGCCCAATCCCACACCCCGGAGCCAGTAGTCCTTCATCAGTACACCACTGGCCTTATAGATGGCAAAGCGGTAGCTGGTAGAAGAGTCCTTTGTATTGCCAATAGTGAGAATACGGTTGTAAATGGTTTCCGGCAGCAACGGAATGGCACACACGCCCAAAACAGCCAGCAGAGGAATCAGCTTCCAGTTCCAAAAAGCCACAAAGACCACTGTAGCCAGGGCAAACCCAAGCCAGCCGGAACGGGAATAGGTAAAAGCAAGGGCTATACCGCATATCCCCAGGGCAAACAGGGCGGCCACCTTTCCCCGCCACTCCCTGGCATTGAGAAACAGCGCATAGGTCAAGGGCATCAGCATAACCAGCAGTTCAGCAAAATTATTGGGGTTATCAAAGAAGGCATACACCCGGCCAGGCATACCGGCATTGACCAGCATATCCTGCTGGTTGGCCACCACCTCTACCCCAATAACCCCCTGATAGCAGCCATAGAGTGCCACCACCGTCAGGCCGGCTACCACCGTGATCACCACAGCCTCTACCTGCTCATACCGCTTCACCGAGCTTACAGCCAACAGGCACAGCAAGAAGGCGGCCAGGTAGAACCCCACGAAGCGAATGGACAGCTTCCAGTCCAGCGACCAGAGAAATCCACAGCAGATAAAGGCCATAAACAAGGTGAAATGAGGACCCAGGCGGGACATCTCCAGTCGATTTTCCGGCCGTGCGGCGTTGCCCAGGGCAAAAATGCCAAAGAGGGCCATTGCCCCCAGCAGGGCATAGCGGTTATCCCAACGGCTGTGGGGTACCATGAGCATCAGGGCGATAAAGCCCCCTAACAATCCGAAAGAGCCAATGCCCAGGCCATTTAACGCCCGACAAAATAAACTGCCGTCCCAAAGGCCCTTCCCTGCCTTATAAAGCCAACCGCAAAAGGCTCCGGGCAGGTTGAGGATCAGGCTGAGCAGCCGTTCCACCCAACTGCCCTCCCAGCTTTTGCTCAGTGCACCCTCTCGCCAGACTACGCTGCACAGGGCACTGCCTTTTACGCAACTGGCAAGCCCCTGGCCAAAGCGTCGGCACGCATTTCCCACCCAGCTATCCTGCCAGGCCCCGGTCAAAGTTCTCCAAATTGTGAGAAAGAATTGGCAAAGCAGACTGCTTTCCACGATTTCCATGGATGTTTCTCCCTTTTCTATGGTCTTTTAGTTCTGAAGTGCCTTCTCATAAACGGCATAGGTGGCGGCAGCCATTTTGTTGATCTCAAACTTCTCCTGAATGGTCCGCTCTGCCCCCAACCTGCATTGGGCCAGGAAGTGGGGCTCCTCCAGCATCACCCTCATGGCCTGGGCCATGGATTCCGGATTGTCGTACTCTACTAACAGTCCACAGCCGGCGGCATCATTGACGATATCCGAATTGCCTCCCATGTCGGTGGCAACGACAGGCAATCCGGCGGCCATTGCCTCGATGATCAGAAAGCTAAGGGCCTCATGACGGGAGGAGTTGATATAAAGGTCAGAGCCTTTATAGAGGTTTTTAATATCCTTGCGGAATCCAATGAAGCGCACCTGCTCCTCAGTAAGTCCCAACTCCCTTACCTGTGTTTGGGTCTCCTCCAGAAGGGGCCCGTCTCCGGCCAACACCAGAGTAAAGGGCCTGTCGGTGATCTCGGTCAGCCGCTTCACCGAGTCAATGAGATACCTGTGGCCCTTATCGTCAGCAAAGCGGGAAGCGCAGAGCATAACAAAGCGGTCCTCCGGGATGCCCAGCTCGGTACGCATGGTGGACTCACTCCGATCCCCTGCCCATGCGTCCGGATCCACAGCATTGAAGATAACCTGAATGTGATCGCCACTCCACCCGTTGGCCACAAGCTGCTCCCGGCCCTTGTTGCATACGGCGATCATCTGATCCTGCCGGCCATCTAACAGCTTGTTGGACAGCCGGGTAACGGCATCATTGGCCAGGACAAAGTGATTGGTATAAACCACTTTTACCCTCTTATTATAACTCTTTGAAAGCATGGCGATGTAATTTTCCCGGAGATAGTGGCAGTGGATAACGTCAATATCCCACTCCTTGCACAGCTTAGCCAAAGCCTTGGCTGCTTTCTGGTCAAAACGGCTGGACATAGTCAACTGCCGGGTGGGCACGCCCATCTCCTCCAGCCGCTCTACCAGCAGCCCACCCTCATTGTAGGCAAAGAACGGCTTCACCCGGCCATCGGCAGAAAGATACCGCACCAGGGTCTCCACATATCGCTCGGTACCTGCCTTGCCGGCAAAATTCAAAAGATAGAGTACATTCATCGGAATTTCCCCTCTGCAAATAGCAAAATAAGAGCCGTATCTACGGCTCTTATTTTACAAGATATCGGTAGGAAAATCAACCCTTTGTTCCCGCTTTGGCGATAGAGCGTAAAACAGGAGGAAACCGGGGAGAACAAAAAGGAAGGATCCATCCCATGTCAAAAGCCACCGACCGATGGCTTTTAGAACAGGGTATCCCAGAAACTTCCCCTGCCGGATAGCATGAGCAAAGATAACTCCCCCAACAAGCAGGGCCAGCAGTCCAACAACCACTGCCAGCAGCCAGGCCCTTCCCTTTCCCGTCTTTGGACGAAGCTCCTTGTTAAGCCCAAGGAATACCGCCCCGGATCCGCCAAAGCAGAAGAACATCATAGCCTTCAGCCAGTCCAGCAGCCATTCCGCCTCCGACATTTGGAAGGGCACCTCTTTTGACAGGGCTACCATCTCGTCTGTGAGCCATATCATCGCTCCGGCTCCAAGGCCGGTCAAAAGCAGAAGAATAAACGCCCACCATTCCAGCCTGTGCCTGTGTCCCCGCTCTTCTGCCCCATGCTTTGGCTTTGGAAGGAGACAGCCGAAAATAAAGCCGCTGGGTAGACAGAGCCACGGGTTGGGTAAAATATAAAAGCGCCAAAGATGGTCATATGGGATTTGAATACGAACGCCAAAAATGTGGGGTCCCAAAATCGTAAATCCCGGTATCCAGAAAAGGAGCGGCGGGATCAGGGCAAGGACCAGCAAGGCCCGGCGAGCTCGCCTGTCCCGAACGTACAGATCCCTCCATTGGCGGATACCCACCGCTGCAGCCAAACCGCTAAAAAGAAAACCAAAGCTCAAAAGGAAATAGTGATACCACCACCAAAACCCTAATACGAAAGTGTTACGGCGGATTTCATTTGCGATCTGACCAACGCACAATATTACCGCCCACAGGATCACCATACTCACCAGCTCGCACCCTATCACGAGCCAGCGCCGTCTGTCATTCTGCTTTTTCGCCGGCCGGTAGAGAAGTTCTTTGATATCTACTTCAAAGAGTTCTGCCATGTTCATCAAAATCTCAATATCCGGGTGATTTTTGTCAGTCTCCCAGTTGCTCACCGCCTGGCGGGTCACATGGAGCTTTTCGGCCAGCTCGTCCTGGGTCAGTCCCTTTTCCTGGCGCAGCTGCTTGATATTTTTAGAAATATCCCTCATGTTCCCGCCCTCCCTTCTATTCAATTTTAGTATAGCATATCTGCTTTCATCTGTCACACAAGCAGCCCTTGCCCAAAGAAAAAGTGCCCTGGTTTTACAAACCAAGGCACTTTTTATCACATTTTAGAGAGCTGCTTTCAGGGCCTCCACCCGGTCGGTGTGCTCCCAGGGCAGGTCGATGTCGGTGCGGCCAAAGTGGCCGTAAGCGGCGGTCTGCTCGTAGATAGGCCGGCGCAGGTCCAAGGCCTCGATGATTTTTGCCGGGCGCAGGTCAAAGACCCGCTGGACAGCGGCAGAGAGCTTGTCCTCGTCCACAGTGCCCGTCCCATAGGTGTCTACCAGCACACTCACCGGGTGGGCCACACCAATGGCATAGGCCACCTCGATCTGGCACTTCCGGGCCAGGCCGGCGGCCACGATGCTCTTGGCCACATATCGGGCCATATAGGCTGCCGAGCGGTCCACCTTGGTAGGGTCCTTGCCCGAGAAGCAGCCGCCACCATGGGCAGCGCTGCCGCCGTATGTATCCACGATGATCTTCCGACCGGTAAGGCCGGTATCCCCCACAGGACCCCCTACCACAAAGCGGCCGGTGGGATTGACGTAGAACTTGGTATCAGCATCAATGTACTTGGCAGGGATGACGGGCTTGATAATGGTCTCCACCACCGCCTCCCGCAGCTCCTTCAGGCCGATCTCGGGATCATGCTGGGTAGAAATGACAATGACAGGGCACCGCAGGACCTTTCCGGTCTCATCGTACTCCACTGTCACCTGGCTCTTGCCATCGGGTCGCAGCCAGCCCAGCTCTCCGCTCTTGCGGACAGTGGCCAAACGGCGGGAAAGCTGGTGAGCCATGGAGATAGGCGCCGGCATGAGCTCCGCCGTCTCATCGCAGGCATAGCCGAACATCATCCCCTGATCCCCGGCACCAATGAGGTCGGCTTCATCGGTACCGCCGTTCTGGTGCTCGAAGGACTGGTTCACCCCCATGGCGATATCAGGAGACTGACCGTCGATGGCAGTCATAACAGCGCAGGAGCGGTAGTCAAAGCCATAGTCGGGATTGGTGTAGCCAATACGCTGGATGGTCCGCCGAGCGATGGCAGGAATGTCAGCATAGTGGTCGGTGGTGATCTCACCCATGACGGTGACCATACCGGTGGTGGTGAAGGTCTCACAAGCCACATGAGCATTGGGGTCGTGGGCAAGGATGTCGTCCAGAACAGCGTCGGAAATTTGGTCGCAGACCTTGTCGGGATGCCCCTCCGTCACCGATTCAGATGTAAAAAGTCTCTTTGCCATATTTTTTGTCCTTTCTTTTGTTTTTCCAAACAAAAGCGCCCTGTCATAATCGACAGAGCGTAGGGAAACCTATCCTCATCTTTCGATTACTCGCCGGATTTGGCACCTTGCAAACGCAGGTTGCCGGGCTTCATTGGGCCGTCCCCTCCACCACTCTTGATAAGGCGCTATTTGGTTGTAGAAAATATTATAAATATCACGGCGATTTTTGTCAAGGGGCTCCTGCTGGATTATTTACATTTATGCCTTTACTTTTTTGGCAAAAGCGGGTACAATTTTAGGGTATTCTTTCCAAGGAGGTCAACACACTGTGGGCGCTATTGAAAAACAGATCAACCGATTTTGTTGGAAGCATCCCAATTTTGGAATTCCCCATCTGATCAACTACATCCTGATTGGAAACATCATTGTTTTTGTACTGGATATGGTCTCAAATGGCGCCGCCACCGGACTGTTCAGTCTGGATTTTGGTGCGGCTGTACTCAATTTCCAGTTTTGGCGGCTTTTGACCTTTATCTTTGTGCCGAATTCCTCAAAGCCATTCTGGTTTGTTGTCTCCCTTTTCTTTTACTATTTCCTGGGCAATACCATGGAGCAAGAATGGGGCACGGCAAAGTTTAGCCTTTTCTATTTGGTCGGTATTATTTTGACCTATTTTGCAAGCATTGTGACCTATTTCTGGACCGGCGGAGGCGTTTTTATGACCCTTTCCGCTGTCCATGACACCCTGTTTCTGGCTTTTGCCACCCTCTTCCCCGAGGAATGGATCCGCATCTATTTTCTGATCCCCGTCAAGGCAAAATGGCTCGCCCTTTTTTATGTTTTTATAGAGGTTTGGGACATTATCAGCATAAATCGAATTCTTTTACCCTTCCTGCTCCCTATTCTGCTCCCCCCTTTGGTGGCCTCTTGGCTGAATTATATGATGTTCTTCTGGTCTGATCTGAAAGAAATCATCGGCCGGTCCTTCCGCCGGGCCAAACACCAAAATTCCAAGCAGACCATCAATTTTAAAAAGGCCACCAGAGCTTATCAGGAAAGGGACACCGCTCACCCCCAAAAGCCCGGTAAGTCTTACCAGGAAAAAGGATACATCCACAAATGCGCCGTCTGCGGCAAGACGGACACTGATTTCCCCGATATGGTCTTTCGTTATTGCTCCAAGTGCAACGGCTACTACTGCTATTGCGAAGAACATATCAACAACCACGAGCACGTTCAGTAAGCACAAAAATAGAGCCGGCCCAGCTGGGCCGGCTCTATTTTTGTGTCCATGTCAATTAGCCAAAGTACCGATCCAGCAGGCCCTTGAGAGCTCTGCCGTGACGGGCCTCGTCCCGAGCCATCTCGTGGACGGTGTCATGGATGGCATCCAGGCCGTTCTTCTTGGCGCAGGCGGCCAAATCGAACTTGCCCTGGGTGGCACCGAACTCGCAGTCCACACGCCAGGCCAGGTTCTTCTTGGTGGAGGTGGTCATAGAGGGCTCGCACTCCTCGCCCAGCAGCTCGGCAAACTTGGCGGCGTGCTCGGCCTCCTCATAAGCAGCCTTCTCCCAGTACAGGCCGATCTCGGGATAGCCCTCACGATGAGCGATGCGGGCCATGCACAGATACATACCCACCTCAGAGCACTCACCGGCAAAGTTGGCCTTGAGCTGCTCCAGAATGTACTTCTTGTCCTCGGCGCTGATGTCGGGGTTATCCTTGACGGTCTTAGCGTAGATCCCGAACTCATGCTCGGCGGCCAGCTTGGCGTCGCCAGTCATCTCCTTGAACTTCTCGGCACCAACACCGCAGGTAGGGCACTTCTCAGGAGGAGTCTCGCCCTCCCAAACATAGCCGCAAACAGTACAAACCCACTTTTTCATATTGTTCTACCTCCTAAATTTTTTGCGATATTAAACAGTAATTATTCCTGTTTATAAATAGAGCATATCACAAGCCGCACGCACTGTCAAGGGATTTTCTACAAAATTTTCCTTTGACTCAACCTTATTCCACCGTCACCGACTTGGCCAGATTGCGGGGCTTATCAATGTCACAGCCCCGCTGCAGCGCCACATAGTAGGCAAACAGCTGCATGGGCACCACATTCAGGCTGGGCAGGAGCATGGGGTGAATATCGGGGACCGTAATAATATGGTCCGCCGTCTTGCTCATTTCCTCGCTATGGCTGTCCACTGTCAAACCAACGACCTCAGCTCCACGGCTCTTGACCTCCACCACATTGCTGATCATCTTTTCAAAGAGCGGGGTGTAGCTAGCGAGAGCCACCACCAGGGTACCATCCTCGATCAGAGAAATCGTCCCGTGCTTGAGTTCACCGGCAGCATAGGCCTCCGAATGGATATAGGAGATCTCCTTCAGCTTCAGCGAGCCCTCCATGCCGATGGCATAGTCCAAATGCCGGCCAATGAAAAAGATGGAGGATTGATTGAAATACAAAGATGCAAAATAGGCGATCTCATCCTTCTGTTTGAGCACCTGCTCCAGCTTATCAGGGATAGCTTGCAAATCAGACAAGATAGCATCATATTCGGCTTGATCGATAGTGCCCATGGTCTGGGCAAAGTTCAGGGCCAGCAGATCAATAACGGCCAGCTGGGTGGAATAAGCCTTGGTGGTTGCCACAGCGATCTCAGGCCCAGCCCAGGTGTAGAGCACATCGTCCGAAGCCCGGGCAATGGTGGAGCCAACCACGTTGACGATAGAGAGCACCCGTGCACCCAGCCGCTTGGCCTCCCGCATGGCGGTGAGGGTATCGATGGTTTCCCCCGACTGGCTGATGACAATGGCCAGGGTGCGATCCGTGACCAGAGGGTCACAGTAACGGAACTCAGAGGCCAGGGCCACCTCCACTGGCTTGCGCAGCAGCTTCTCCAAGCTGTACTTGGCCGCCATGCCCACATGATAGGAGGAGCCGCAGGCGATGATATAGATCTTATCCAGATTGTTCAGGTAATCGGCCTCGTAGTGCAGATCGTCCAACACCACACGGCCATTCTGAATGCGGGGAGAAATGGTCTTACGAATGGCCTCGGGCTGCTCCATAATTTCCTTGAGCATAAAGTGGGCATAGCCGCCCTTCTCGGCAGCCGAGATGTCCCAATCCACATGGTGGCGCTCCTTCTCCACCGGCTCCAGATACTCATTGTAGACCTGGATCCCCTCCCGGGTGACCACAGCGATCTCATTGGTGTCCAGATAGCTGACCTCCCGGGTACGGTCGATAAAGGCGGTGACATCGCTGGCAAAGAAATTGAAGCCTTCGCCATAGCCCAGCAGCAGAGGGCTGTCCTTCCGGACGCCCACCATCTTGTCGGGCTCGTCGGCGCAGATAATGCCAAAGGAGTAGGCCCCACGAATACGATGGAGCATCTTCTCTACCGTCTCAAGCAGATTGCCGTCATAGAGGTAGTCCAGCAACTGGGCAACTACCTCGGTGTCCGTCTCCGAGACGAACTGGACCCCGTGGTCCATGAGGAACTCCTTAATCTCCATGTAATTCTCCACAATGCCGTTGTGGATGACGGCAAAGCGACCATTGGTGGAGACCTGAGGGTGAGAGTTGACATCCGAGGGTACTCCGTGGGTGGCCCACCGGGTATGGCCCATGGCCATGGTGCCGGGGAGATCCACCCCGCCGTGAAGCTGGTCAGAAAGGACCTGGAGCCGTCCCTTGGCCTTGCGGACCTGAAGACCCTTTTCCGGGGCATAGACAGCCACGCCGGTAGAGTCATAGCCACGATACTCCAACCGGGACAGACCCTCCAATACAATGGGAGCGGCCTGCTCATTTCCAACAAATCCAACGATACCGCACATGGTATTGCCTCCTACATGTTTATCTATTTGCCAAACTGGAACGTAAAAATATTCCGCAGAGGATGACATAATATTCCGTGGTCATTGTATCACATCTACCTTTATCTGCGCAATAGCTGGGGGAAATTTTATCGCTTTCCTCGCCGGTTTGACAAACGGGGCCTCGCCTGCTCCACCAGGATGATATCCTCTCCAAAACGACGGATCGCCGCCCAGGGAAAGACCTGCTCCTCTTCCCTGCCCAACAGCCCCAATAGCCGCAGCCGACCAGGCACCACAATGGTTTGGATCTGCCCTGTCTCCATGTCCAGCTCCACATCACCCACATAGCCATAGCGAGTGCCATCAGAAACATTGATGACCTCTTTATAACGCAGATCTCCCAGTCGTACATCCATACTGACCCCTCCTCTCAAACAGGATATGGCAAAGCGGGGTCGTCCCATACGGAAATCTGCACGCCCCCAAGCCCCCTGTCATAGAATGCTGTAAAAAGGAGGTATCCTTATGCCTAACATTTATCTCTCTCCTTCCACACAGGAGAAAAATTTCTATGTCAACGGCGGCACCGAGGAGGAGTGGATGAACCGTCTAGCTGACGCTCTCGTCCCGTATCTGACCGCCTGCGGCATCCGATATACCCGCAACACTCCGGATATGACCGCAGCCTCCTCCATTCGACAGTCCAATCAGGGCGACTACGACCTTCACCTGGCCCTTCACTCCAATGCCGCCCCTGAAGGACTCTATGGCCAGCGGCGGGGCATCATCGTCTTTTACTATCCCGGCAGCTTTCAGGGACAGCGATGTGCCCAGCTGATTGCCGACGGTTTCAAAAACATCTACCCTCTGCCAAATGATGTCCGGACAGCGCCCTCCACCACCATTGGAGAGATCCGAAAAGTTCAGGCCACTTCCGTTTTCCTTGAATTGGGCTTTCACGACAATTTGGACGACGCTGTGTGGATCAAAAGCAACATTGACGCCTCTGCCCGCTCCATCGCCCTCTCTCTTACCGAATTTTTCGAGCTTCCCTTCCTGACCCCCGCCGCCTATCGCAAAGCCGTTGTAGATGTAAACTGGGGTAATCTGAATATCCGGGATACCCCCTCTACCTCATCTCCTGTGGTCATTCAGGCACCCGATGGAGCCTCTCTCACCGTGATCAACCAGTATAGGGACTGGTATGTGGTCCGCTATGAAGGTGTTGTAGGCTGGGCCTACGGCGACTTCATCACTCTGGTATAGGGCCATGGTCATCTACGTTGTCCGCCCCGGGGACACGCTGTACTCCATTTCGGCCGCCCAGGGCCTCCCCCAGTCTCAAATCGCACTGGACAACGGCCTTGACCCCAGAGAACCTCTGGTGGTGGGGCAGGCCCTGGTCATCCGCTTTCCCGCCACCTTTCACACCGTCCGCTCCGGGGAGACCCTCGCCGGCATCGCCCGGCGGTACGGACTGGATCTGCGCACCCTCTACCAGAACAATCCCATCCTTCAGGGCAGCACCACCATCTGGCCCGGAGAGACCCTCATCCTCTCCTATTGGCAGCAAGACGGCCCCATTATTTCAGTCAACGCTTATGCCTATACCAATATTGGCGAAAGTCTCCTTCGCTCCACCCTTCCTTACCTGACCTATCTGACACCATTCACCTACGGCTTTACAGCCTCTGGCGAACTGGTAAAACCCCAGGACAGCCGGCTCATCGCCCAGTCCTGGGCGATGGGAACGGCGCCTTTGATGCACCTGTCCACCCTGACCCAAGACGGTGGCTTTTCCAACGAACTGGCCCATTTGCTCCTCAACGATTCCGCTTTGCAGAAGCAGGTCATTCAAAATTTGATTGACACCCTTCAGGAACAGGGCTATGCCGGGCTGGACGTCGATTTTGAATATGTGTTTGCACAAGATGCCCTCGCCTACGCCGCCTTCCTCTCCAGAGTGCGAAATGCCCTGCACCCCCTGGGCTATCCTCTCATGGCTGCCCTGGCACCAAAAATCTCCGCTACCCAAAGAGGTGCCCTCTACGAAGGACATAATTTTGCCGCTATCGGCGCCGCCGTGGACCGGGTTTTATTGATGACCTATGAATGGGGCTATACCTATGGCCCGCCCATGGCCGTAGCCCCCCTGCCCAATGTGCGGCAAGTGGTGGAGTATGCCCTCACTGAAATTCCGGCAAAAAAGCTATGGCTGGGGGTACCCAATTATGGCTATGATTGGCCCCTCCCCTTTATTCAGGGCCAAAGCAAGGCCACTTCTATCTCCAGCCAGCAGGCGCTGGACCTGGCCCGCCGATACAGGGCCGAGATACAATATGACAGTCAAGCCCAATCTCCTTATTTTTTCTATACCGATGAGCAGTCTGTGGTCCATGAGGTTTGGTTTGAGGACGCCAGAAGTATCCAGGCAAAACTGGCCCTTATCCCGGAATACGGTATGTCGGGGGTAGGCTATTGGAACCTTATGCGGGACTTCCCCCAAAACTGGCTTGTGCTCTCCTCCCTCTACCAGATCCGGCAGGGACTTCTTTAAGCCGTTTACAAAAAGTTCACGGCCAGTTTGTAATCTGTCCATCACTTCCCCACAACGATATGGTATTGTATACTCGTCAGGACAGACAAGATGCAAAACACTTCCTCTCTTTTCCTTTTCTCTCTCAAAACCGAACCCCATGGATGAAATCATCCATGGGGTTCGGCGCATTTGGATCAACAGTTGTATCCCCTTCATCAATGTGGTATGATAGAGATATGAAATCAAGACAAGGAGCGATCACCATGGTCACATTGTCACAGCGCATCACCGAACTTCGTGAGGAGCAAAATCTGAGTCGCCCTGCTCTGGCCGAGGCCTTGGGCCTGCCTAAACTCTCCATTGAGAAATTTGAGACCGGCCGGCATCCCACCCAGCAGCAGCAAGAAAAAATGGCCGCCTTTTTTGGTGTGTCCGTCTTTTATCTTCAGGGCAAAAGCCGTGACAGGACCCGTATGGACGATTGGATGGCTGGCATGGAGCCCGCCGAGGAGTTGGATGGCCCCCGATATACCCCTGCACCTGTTAAACGGCCCACTCCAGCTCCGAAAGCTCCAGCTACCCCTCCTGCCGAAGGGGGACTCTTTGACGCTCTGCTCACCAGCAAGAAGTTCCGTCAAAGCCTTTCGGAAGCCGTGATGGAGACTCTGCGCAGTCCGGAAGGCCAGGAGATCCTCTCCCAGCTCATTCGTAAAGAGCTGGACCGCCTGCGCTAAGTTAAGAAAGAATAGACGCCGGTACCCCGGCGTCTATTTTTATTCCCCGCAGCGATGGGATGTTTTGTATTCCCGTCCATCAACAGAGTAAACCTGAGATCGCTGTCGCTGTTTGCTGCAGCACAAAAAAGAGGAGAACAACATATGTTGTTCTCCTCTTGGTCCGAGTGACTGGATTCGAACCAGCGGCCTCTTGAACCCCATTCAAGCGC
>CAJUSE010000002.1 GCA_910588975.1 uncultured Oscillospiraceae bacterium
TTGGTGTTGTAGTTACGCTGCTTGCACTCGTTGCAGCGCAGGGTGATTTTCACCCGGTTGCCAGCTTTTGCCATACCTGTTCGGCACCTCCTTATTGATCGGCCCTGTTCGGCCATAAAAAAAGCCGGACCCAGCCTGTATGCCGGGACCAGCCGAAAAGCCGCAATACGGCCTTAGAGCGGCGGTGTGTCCCGGCGAATTGCCTCCCTATGCCCTTTAATAGGAGAGGGTTTTGCGTTGCCGCCACACCGAAAAACGGACGCAAAAAAATAAGCCCTTTCATAGGTGCTGATATTATATCATCCTAAATCGGACAAGTCAAGAAGAATTTTCACATTAAAAATTCAAATATTCTTAAAGGAAACCCAAGGTCAATTTTCGTTTTCTCCTGTATGATGTCGTGGAAAAGGAGGGAACCGATTTTGGAAAAGAAAAAATGGGGCTTGAGCAGCTTTGCGCTCAAGCGTGTCGCTGTTATCAGCATGATCTTCGACCACATAGGGTCCATCGTGATCCGGGGAATGTTGGAGCCCTTGCGGGTGGATGGAATGCTGTACATAGGTCAGGACAGTGCGGGCTGGGTCCGTTGGGTCTTCCAGCTCCAGGAGCTCTGCGACATTTTGGGCGCCATCGCCTTTCCCATCTTCTGCTTTTTGATTGCGGAGGGCTATACCCACACCAGGAACAAGGGAAAGTATACCCTGCGGATGTTCCTCTTTGCACTGCTGTCTGAGATCCCCTATGACCTGGCACATTATCGGATGCCCTTCCGCTTCAGTCTGCAAAATGTCATGTTTACCCTAACAGTGAGCCTGCTCACTCTTATGGCACTAGAGTGGGCGGAAAGGCGGGTCGGTGAGCAGAAAAAGCAGTATGTGGCGCTCTCGGCAGCAATTACCGCCGCCGGTATGGTCCTGGCCTATCTGGTTAGGGGTGAGTATGTATTTTTAGGTGTGCTGGCGGTGGCTCTGATGTATTTGCTGCGGGAGAGGGGGAAGCTTCGCCTGTTGGGCCTTGTTCCTTTGTTGATAGCGTCTCCTTGGATCCTGTTGGCGGTACCTCTCCTGATGGCCTATGACGGCAGCCGGGGAAAGGGAAATAAATGGTTTTTCTATGTGTTCTACCCGGCTCACTTCCTGGTCTTAGCGGGTCTGGCTCAGTTTGCCGCACAATTTGTACGATGAGAGTAAAGAGAACCCGCAGGGGGAAAACCCCTGTGGGTTTTCTTTTTCTATCCCCCGGTTTGACCTTTTTTGAAGGCCCTGTCCTCTATAATAGTCCTGTGCAGAGGGGGAGGGCTATGACAACGGTATACATAGACGAGGTGTTTTTCCTCAATGCCCTTGTGGACTACTTGCTGCTGCTGTGTGCTGCCAAGCTGGCAGGGGAGGAGCTGCGCCGGTGGTCCTTTGGGCTGGCGGCAATTCTGGGCGGTGTTTATGCCGCCCTTGTATTTCTGCCGGGTTGGGACTTTTTGGCCCACCCGCTATGTAAGCTATGTGCGGGGGTGCTCATAGTGCTGGTAGCCTATGGCCGCTCCCACCGACTGCTGCGGGCAGGACTTACCTTCTTGGGCACGGCAGCCGCCTTTGGAGGTGGGGTACTGGCCCTTCAAATGCTGTCTGGTACCCCGGTGATCCCTGATTTGAAAGGGGTGTGCCTGTCGGCGGCTGGATGCTATGCCTTTCTGACCCTTTTGTTTCGCCGAGGGGCCCGCCACAGTGGAAGAGAGCTGGCACAGGTCAAGTTGACCTATCAGGGCCGCAGCTGTCAGTTGACTGCTCTGGTAGATACAGGAAATACCCTTACGGACTCCCTCACGGGAAAGAGCATTATGGTGGCGCAGGGGGAGGCGTTGGGCGCACTTTTCCGTCCGGGAGAATGCCCGACGTCTGAAGAACTGCGTGACCCTCTTTCCACCATGACAAGAAGAGGGGCTGGGTGGCGGCTGGTGCCTTATCGGGCAGTGGGAGTGGACCGGGGACTGCTGTTGGCCTGCAAGGTAGATGAGGCGAGGGTGAATGGACAGGACCGGGGGCCAATTTTGGTGGCCCTATCCCCCACACCGGTGTCCGATGGTGGCGGATACACCGCCCTTTTGGGGGCATAAAGAGGGATTTTATGGCCCCAAACAGGGAAAATAGCAGGGTAAAAGTCTGCGAAATAGGGGAAAAGGAGAAGAAAAACCATGAAAATAAAGGGGAAAGATGCATGAATGGCAGCTTATTGACACGTTGGCAGGCTTTTTTGAATCTGCTTGCCCGCCTGGGGATCGTCCTGCCGGGCAAGGTTATGTACATTGGGGGCAGCGACACTCTTCCGCCCCCCTTAAAACGGGAGGAGGAGGCTCAGCTTATTGCCCGTTTGGGAGAAGGAGACGAGAAGGCGAAGTCCATCCTTATCGAACATAACCTGCGGCTGGTAGTCTATATTGCCAAACGCTTTGAAAATACGGGCATCAACATTGAGGACCTGATTTCCATCGGCACCATTGGGCTTATTAAGGCGGTGAGCACTTATAAGGCGGAGAAAAATATCAAACTGGCCACCTATGCCTCCCGGTGTATCGAAAATGAAATTCTGATGCATCTGCGTAAGACGGTGCGGGAGCGGGGGGAGGTCTCCTTTGACGAGCCGCTGAACACCGACTGGGACGGGAATGAGCTGCTGCTCAGTGATATTTTGGGCACCGAGGGGGATACGGTCATGCAGCCCATGGAGGCTGATGTGGACCGGCAGCTCCTTGCGCAGGCATTGGAACGGCTGGAGGAGCGGGAGCGGGTCATTATCACCCTTCGCTTTGGCCTGGACGGCAAGGGAGAGCAGACCCAGAAGGAGGTGGCCGATTTGTTGGGCATCTCTCAATCCTACATCTCCCGCTTGGAAAAGCGGATTATGGAGCGGCTTAAACGGGAAATCTTGCGGATGATGTGAGAGAGGAGAAAGAAGTTCTCTGCTTCCATTTTGGAACGAAATATAGAAAAACGGAGGAAAAATGGAATAGAATAAAAAGTTTTGCTTACATGGAGGTGAAAAAAGTGGTATAATGAAGTTAGGAAATGAGGTGGGGTCATGTATGAAGCAGGAACTTTAGTGGTCTATGGGCGTACAGGGGTATGCCAGGTGGAGGGAGTGGTCTGCCGGGAGGGGCAGAATTACTATGCGCTGAAACCCCTTTATCAGAGCTGCGATATTTTTGCACCGGTAGACAGCGACAAAGTCTTTATTCGGCCTGTTATCTCCAGGGAGGAGGCTCATGACCTTATTGATGCTTTGCCTGATATGGAGATAGAGGTCTATGAGAGCCAGGTCATGCGGGATCTGTCCCAGCACTATCAGGCGGCCATGGCGAGCCATGACTGTCGGGATCTGTTTGCGTTGACCGGTTCACTCTATAAAAAGAAGCAGGAGACCGTCAGGCAGAAAAAGAAATTCGGAGCAGTGGACGAGCGATTTATGAAGCTGGGGGAGGAGCTCCTTTTTGGGGAATTGGCTGCCGTGTTAGAGATCCAGCCTCAGGAAGTGCCTGATTATATCTCCCGGCGTCTCTCTGCGGTGGGGAGCTGAAAAGGGCTGGAGTTTGCGGTGGGAAAAATCCATCGAAAGGCGTCCCACGATAAAAAATAAAGCCCGCCTTTGGCCAGTATGAAAGCCCTTTCCACGGAGATACTGAAAACACAGTATTTCACGGTGGGGAGGGCTTTTTTTGCAGGGGAAGGTGGAGATCTGCGGCGTCAATACCTCTAAGCTGAAGGTACTCAAAAGCGAGGAGACCATGGCCTTGCTGCGCAGAACAAAGGAAGGGGATACGGAGGCCCGGGAGCAGCTCATCGCTGGTAATCTGCGTCTGGTGCTTTCGGTCATCCAGCGCTTTGACCGGCGGGGGGAGAACGCCGACGACCTGTTTCAGGTGGGCTGTATCGGCCTTATCAAGGCTATTGACAATTTTAACATTGATCTTGATGTGAAGTTTTCCACATACGGCGTACCCATGATTATTGGGGAGATCCGCCGCTACCTCCGGGACAACAGCTCCATGCGGGTGTCCCGGTCTATGCGGGATACGGCCTACAAGGTGCTTCAGGCCAAGGAAAAATTTATGGCTGAGCACCAGCGGGAGCCCAGCCTGGAGGAGATCGCAAAGCTGCTGGACGCCAAGCGGGAGGACGTAGTCTTTGCTCTGGAGGCCATCTCTGACCCAGTGAGTCTCTATGAGCCCATCTACTCGGACAGCGGGGACGCCGTGTGCGTAATGGACCAGGTGAAGGACAATAAAAATACAGATGAAAAGTGGCTGGACCACATTGCCCTACAGGATGCGGTGGACAAGCTACCGGAGCGGGAGCGGCGCATCCTTGCCCTACGCTTTTTCCAGGGCAAGACCCAGATGGAGGTCTCCGCCGAGGTGGGCATCTCCCAGGCCCAGGTCTCCCGGCTGGAGAAGAGCGCACTGGAGCAGATTCGAAAGAGTCTGTAAAAAGGCGGGGAGGATAAGAGACGGTTCTCGTTCGGTTTTTGTTTTCTCAAGGTGCTGCCCTGCTCTAAAGGGCGGCGCCTTTTTTGTGAAAAGCGGCGGATATGGCGCCGCTTTCCTTGCTTTTTCATCAAAAGGGAATTATAATGTTATTGAATTGCCGACAGAGAAGCATTTAAGTGCAGGAGGGCAGGAGGACAAAAGAACCGTCTCCTTGTCTTCATTCTGTTAGAGGGAGGAGATAAGTGAGATGCTGTCATCACTTCGGCTATTGGTTAGTATTGTGTCTGTCCCTCCTGTTGCATTTTGTTTAATAGCTGCTGTTACCTGCTCAATACTTTTTTTCATCAATGGCGTACAGAATAAGGATATAGATTGGAAGACAATTTTACTTCCTTGGAAAATTATTGCACTCATTTTTGCGATGTTTTTTATCCCTTTTTTTCTTTGCTTTATGTATGGATAATGCGAGCCAGAGAGACAAAAACAAGGGAAAACAAGGGGACGGTTCTTCTGTCTTCCACAGCAAGTAGATTCCTGGCCCGGCCACGGCACATCCGTGGCCGGGCTCTTTTCTACCTTTTGCCTCATAGGGGCAAGTTCGAAGTTATAACCGTGCCAGTTCAAATTCTTCAAAGGAGTCAAAGACTTTGATTTTTCCGCCCCTCTCCTCAATCAAATGGACCAGTCTGTCTTCTGCGTTTTGTGTTGTTTTTGCCAGTCGGTCAAGATGCAGATAGTTGAAGTTACTTAATAGGTCAAAGGAGGTGTCTATCTCGTCCAACTCCAGCTGAAGGCATACCGCTGATAAAAAGGCGAGGATATCGTCCCCGTTTTCACAGGAGACGTAAATCTTATTGAAGGTTGAGCTGATCTCCTCATACAGGGCTGCAAGCTCTGTGCCATCCAGGCTGCGCTCTGCCCCGGAGGCCATGGGGCTTTCTTCGGGAAGGGTGGCCGGCAGCCCCAAATATTTGCACACATCCTCAAACATGTTCAGGGCGCAGTCTGCGGCAGCTTCCACATGGTCAGATATGACCACATTTCTGTATCCGGCCGCAATGCTTTTGGGAACATCGGGAAAATCATGGCACAAATTTTCATATTGCCGTTTCAGGCCGAAATGAAAGTAGTTGTGATGATGGATAGCCACCGCATCCGCAAGGGTCATGATGATACAACCAGCCAGTTTTCTGATCTCACAGGCATTTTGGCTCCCTCTCATGGCAGAGCAAAATTCACCTGCCATTTTGCATCGGGCTCTTTCCGTGCGTTGGATATGCGCATCATCCATAAGGTTGGCCTTCAGTTTACTTTGCAGTTTATGGAAGCGCTCTTCTGCTTCTACGCCGCTACAATAGATGATCTCGGCATCTCCTACCAATGGTGTCAGGAATTCATTCAGTTCGGCAATTCCCTCCAGCCGCTCCCAAGTCACGGGAAATATGTCATATCCAACGCCGGCGAGGATAAAATCTGCCTTGAACTGCTCTCCTCGTGGCGTTTTGGGAATGAAATAGCAATCTACATCCGATTTATAATTGGCAGTTCCGTTGATGTGGGAGCCGTAGATCGCCACAAGGGAAACGTCGTCTGCGTACTCGGTTTTGGCTCGGTTTTTGAGCCATGCAACGATCCTATCATTAATTGCTTTCCGCTTTTCCATAAAAATATCCTTTCTCGTTGTGAGAAACGTGGGTGACCAGATGGGAGAAGAGACGGCTGTTCAAGAAAGCGGGTTTTCCAGTTGGTTGGCCAGGGTGGCGAACTGGGGGATGGATAGTTTCTCTCCCCGTACGTCGGCGGGGAGGCCGGCGGCCTCAATACACCGGGACAGTTCAACCTTTTCCAGGGGAAAGGCCGAGGTGAGGGCGTTGAGGAGGGTCTTTCGCCGTTGGGAGAAAGCACCACGGACCACCCGGAAAAAGAGGGCCTGGTCATGAATGCAGTCGGGGGCGGGGCGGGGGGTGAGCCGGACCACCGCCGAGATCACCTTGGGGGCAGGCAAAAAGCACTCCTTGGGGACGTCAAAGAGCAGCTCGGTGTCGGCGTAGTATTGACAGAGCACCGAGAAAGCCCCGTAGTCCTTGCTGCCCGGAGCAGCGCAGATGCGCTGTGCCACCTCCTTCTGAATCATAACAGTGATGCCGGAGAAAAGCCTGCTCTCCAATAGCAGAGTGAGCACTGGAGTAGTGATATTATAGGGCAGGTTGGCGCAGACCATGGGGGTGAGGCCGGCAAATTGCTCTTTGACCAGTTGGGAGAGGTCCAGCTTCATAATGTCACCGGGGACCACCGTGACGTTGGGGCAGCCAGCCAGGGTCTCGTTCAGGATGGGCAGCAGATCCCGGTCCAGCTCCACTGCCACCACCTTGCCCGCCCGGCGGGCCAGCTCCACCGTCAAAGGGCCAATGCCGGGGCCGATCTCCAGAACTACATTGCTCTCTCCCGCCCCAGAGGCGGCGGCGATATCCTGGGGCACCCAGCTTTCAATGAGAAAATTCTGTCCCAGAGACTTGGAGAAATGAAAGCCATGGCGGGCAAGAAGAGCCTTGATCTGCTCCATATTACAAAGGTCCATGAGGGTGACCTCACTTTCGATTAGAGTAAAGCTATTGTATCATTTCTTGCCGGGAAAGGCAATGTATCCCGGAAAAAAGCGATCCCCCGAGCCCTTTCGGACCGGGGGATCGGCGATTTACAGGGCCTCCATGTTGGGAGCGGCTTTTGCTTTGCTACGCAGATAAAAGAAATAGATGGCGCAAAGGGTGATTTGGACCAGGGAAGAGCATGGAGTGGCCAACCCTACGTGGAAGAGGGATACAGGTTCCCGTTGGGCCATAAGGAAGGAGACGGGGATCCGAATGGCAAAGGCCCCCACAAGACCCTGGGCCATAACGAAGCCTGTCTTGCCCATACCGTTGAAATATCCCATAAAGGGAAACAGGAAGGAGGTTAGTAATACGTCAATGGCATAGGCTTTCAGATAGGCTGCCGAGGCGGCTACGATCTCCGGGTCCTGGTTAAAGAGCCGGGAGAGCAGATCGCCCCGAAAGAAGGAGAAGCCACCAATGACTACGCCGAAGGCCAGGGAGACCAGTATGCCCTCCCATAGCACTCGCCGGGCCCGGTCCAGCTTGTCCGCACCCACATTTTGGGCTACGAAGGTGGTCACCGACTGGGAGAAGGCGGAGGGGACCAGCATGATGAAGCCGCAGAGCTTCTCAGCTACGCCCACACCTGCCGAAGCGACAAGTCCCAGAGAGTTGACGATGGACAGGATGACAAGGAAGGAGATGGACACCAGCCCATCCTGAAGGGCGACCGGAGCTCCCAGCTTGACCACCCGGCCGATGGGAGTACCCCGGAAGCGGATGTGCTTGACAGAGAAGGAGAAGGGCAGTCCCCGCCGGCGGACCACCAGTAGAGAAATAAGTACGCTGAGGGCTTGGGCACCCACAGTGGCCAGGGCGGCCCCCAGAGCCCCAAAACCGAGGAGGGCCACCAAAATATAGTCGCCCACCATATTGAACACGGTGGCGATGGCCACTGTCAGCAGAGGTGTTTTGGAGTTGCCCATGCCCCGGAAGATGCTGCCGAAAACGTTATAGGCGGCAATGAACAGCAGTCCGGCGCCGCAGACCCGAATATAGGTCACTGTCTGGTCAAAGGCGGCCTGGGGGGCGTGGGTAAGCTGGGCCAGGACGCCGGCCCCCGGTACCACCAGAGCGGTGAGAATTACGGAGAGGAGAGAGAACAAGGCGATGCTGCCGCCAATAACGGGTCCCACTTCCTCGGGATGGCCATGGCCCAGTGTCTGCCCCATAAGGACGGTGGTGCCCATGGTGAGACCGGTGACGATGCTGGTAATGGACATCATCAGTTGGGCGCCGGTGGATACCGCTGACACGTCGGCGGCCTGGGCAAAGGTGGAGACCATCCACAAATCCACGGCACCGTAGGCTGTTTGAAGAATGAGGGCCATGAGGATGGGCAGAGAGAAGCGGAGCAAAGGCTTGAGAATGCTCCCCTGGGTGAAGTTGATGGCAGCTGGAGTGGACATTGACACGGGGATGACTCCTTTCAACTGAGATAGAAACTATTTTTCCAATAAAACGAAATGCGGAAGAGGGAACCTGCCTTTTAAGGCTGTCCTACAAAAAAAGACCGGATAAGATGCAGGCCTCTCGACCTGCCATCTTATCCGGTCAACACGCCTCTTGGGAACCATGGGGCGTGCTTCCTCCGATGAACAAAAAGCTATTATAGCGATTTTCTATGATTTGTCAAGCCCAGTTTTTGCTCATTCAAATTCAATCTCCAAAGGTGTCTCCAGCTGTGTGGAACTGGTGTGGGAGAGCTCCAGGGCAATGGTGTCGTAGGGGTAGTTGGTGAGATCAAAGCCTACGACATAAAAGTTTTCCTCAGGGTGTCCACTCTGCCAGCCCTGGTTAAAATGGTGCGTTTTTCCTGCCCCGTCGTAGTAGCGCCAGGAAAACAGCGTATGGGGATCGGCGGGATCGGCGACTCGGAAGGCCAAGCGCATTTGGCCTGCGACGGTCAGCTTGCCGCAATCCGGGTCCAGAGTGACCCCTTGGGGTAGGCCGGTGGCCGAGTTGTTGGTCAGGTCCACCTTCACCAGCCGCTTATCGTCCGCCTTGTCCAGCCAGTCGGCCCCGCTGATGGAGAGGGTGTAGGGGCCTTGGCCGTCAAAGTAGGGGCTCTCCAGGTAGTAGACCACCTGGCCGCCCTCCCGGTCGTCCCCCTGGGCAACGTAGTTACTGTTACTGGTGGCCCAGGAACCGGGCTTATACTCCTTCCCGTGGACATCCCGAAGGGTAAAGAGAAGCCCTTCACACCACTTGCTGTTGTCGGGGTCGGAGACCACCGTCAGCCGGGCCTGGGTGGCGTCAATGTCCAGGGTTTGGACGAGCAGCCGCTGACCGTCAAGTTCTATCCACTGCCCGATGTCCACCTGCCGGCTGGGTCCCAGGCGATGCAGGTCCAGGGTGATGGGGAAGGTGAGGGTGGCGATGACCTGGGGTTCCACATCGTAGTGGTTGGCGGCAGGGGTATCCAGGGAGATGGTGGCAGTGTCGCTGGTGCGCTCCATGGCGGTGACCTGGAAGGTGAGGAGCATATTCTCGGGGAAGGAGACACCGGGGTCTGTATGGACCGAAAAGCCCCCCAGCTCGCCGGGGGTGAACATGCTGCCCGAAACACCGTAGTTATTCAGGGGCTCTCCGTCGGGGATGGAGAGGAAGGAATGAAGGAAATAGCTGTCGTAGCGCTCCGGGCCGGAAACGGTGCAGAAGATGTTGAGCTGGGTGCGGTCCAAAATGAGATATTCCAGCGCCAGGGTGATGCCATTTTCCGTCTGGCTCTGGCCCACATACTGGATATAGTCGTGCTCAATGGCTGCCTTCATGGAGGGGGAGGTGGCCACGGCGGCGGCCAGATCCTTCAGGATGGGCACCTTGCCGCAGGCCAGGGCAAAGGGGGCGGACAGGTTCACCGCCAGGGCAAAGGCGGCGGCAGCTCCGCTCAGAGAGATCAGAGAGGCCTGCCAACTCCGCCGCCGTCGGGCTTTGGCATGGGCTTTTGGGACACTGTCTGTCAGCGAAGGAGGCAGAGGGGCAGCCTCCAGCTGGGACAGAAGGGCCAGATATTCTTCGTTTCGGGTCATACGTCTACCTCCTCGTCGGCAAGTTCCAGGCGCAGTAGGGATAATCCCTTTCGCTGCCGTGTGGATACGGTGCCCTGTGGGATCTCCAGAGCCTGGGCGGTTTCAGCTAAGGTGAGGCCGGTGAAGTAGCGCAGGACGATGACTTGACGCAGCTCCAAGGGCAGCTGCTCTACTGCCTGGCGCAGGGGCAGGGCGTCAAAGCTCTCCTGAGCGGTCTGGGGCAGTTCGGCCACCGCCTGTTCCCGCTTTTGCCGCCGTAACTCGGCGGTGCAGACGTTCATCAGGATGCGGGTGAGCCAGGTGGTGAAGTACTGGGGCTGCCGCAGCTTTTTGCGAGCCAGAAAGCCCTTATAGATGGCCTCATCTACGGCATCCACGGCCTGAGACTCCCCGCCCAGATAGAGTAGGGCGGTGCGGTAGAGCCGGGGCTTGAGCGCTTCACAGCGCTGGGCAAATTCCATTCCGTCCAAGTTGTTCACGACCTCCTTTCACCCATTAGATAATTTAACAGGCACATTTCATTTCCCGGGAAAGAAAAAATTGGGGCGGCCTGTTACCAGACCGCCTCCGGTTTATCTTTTTTGGACGGGCTCCCGGATCACGGTCTTTCGCCGCTCAGGGGCCACCTTCCGGGCATCGGAAAGATAGATCTCATGGTGATACCGCTGGGGACCGATGTCCAAGACATACCCCTGCCCGGCGGCGAACTCCTCTATAGCCCGCAGAGTGGCGGGCTCGTCGTCATAGGAGCCAATGTGCATACACTGGACGCAGAGACCCTCCTCATAGGTCAGAAATTCCACCGGGGAGAAGTCCTGCTTTTTCTTCTTTGTGGCCTCCTCAACAGCCCAGTCAAAGTCGGCTGGGGTGACAAAGTCGGGCAGGCGAATGAGGGAGATCCATTGAAATTCTTCCTTGTGACCATAATCCACAGCCCCGCCACCCTTGCCCCACCAGAAGCCCTCCAGGGGTGGTACCACATAGTCATAGTATCCCTCGATCCGGCGGTCTCCCATCTTGCTCATCTTGATGGTGAAGGCGATTCCGTAAAGAAGGCCCATGGCCCGTTGATATTCCCCCTCCGGGGCATTGGGGTCCCCCTGGCCCCGGACGGCAATAAAGTTCATAGCGGGGACTGTAACCAACCCCGGCTTGGTAGGGGGGAGGTAGAATTCCTTGTATTCCTTCTTGAAGTCAAAAGCCAAACTTCTCACCCCTTTATCCCGATATACAGGTAACAGTGGCATTTTCCATCCTTGGCGTACTCCGCCGGAACAGTGCTTTCATAGTCCTCAAAAAAGGACCGCTTTAAGGAGGTATCCCCCCAAACCTGTGCCCAAGCGGTTTGGGCGCAAGAAGTCAGATCATTACCGGCGGCCTCATACTTGCAGTACAGCCCCGCCGCAACCTTCTCATCCATCCTGGCGAAAAAGTCGGCAGTGACAGTCAAAATAGTCAGGTCATAGGCCCCCGTCTGGTCGTTTTCATAGTTGCTGTATCGGGAGATAGGGGAAAGTCCCGGCTGAAAGATCCCTTCGCTGTCAAAGAGCAAAGGAATTTTACCGCTTTGCACATCAGCCCAAAGCTGTTCAATGGCCGCCATTCCCTGGGGGTTGTTGTCTCCCCGGATCGTTACCGCAGAAAGCCGGTAATTCATGCTGTTTCCCCCTTCCAGCGCAGAAGCAGGGGGAAGAACTTTCTCATTTGTTCCTTGGCATCCTCTTCCGTCATGCCAGGGTTGGACTGGGCCATCATGGGGGCGCAGAAGTCGATCATCTGCTCCATGGTCATCTCCTGGGTAAATTTGCCCTTATCATAGCAGTATTTGCAGTAATGGGGGCTGGGAGATCCGTCAGGCTTGGATCCCCGAAGGGCGGGGTCGGTGAGGGGCATTCCGCAGGACTGGCAAAAAGGTGTGTTTTCTTTCATCATGGTGGCATCCTCCTTTGTAGGTGATGACTCCATGATAGCACCCAAATCCTGACACCCTATGTCAGGATTTTCACAGCGGGATAAAATTTGTCTGGCCAGCTCGACAACTTTCTTTCTGGCCCGTTCTGGCTCCAAAATCTCTATCATGGGACCAAAGGAGAGGAGGTACCCATAGACCCAGTTGTCCTCGGGGAATTCCGCCTCCACCTGGAAGGAGCCGTCGGGGAGGGGAGTGACCTGCTCCGGCTCAAACTCATCATAGGCCCGGAAGGCCAGGGCGGGGGAGAGCCGAAGTTTTAATCGGATGGAGGGCCAAACCCCATGGGGGTTGTTATCAATGGGGGGAGGGGCCAGGGGGGTGATAAAGGTTCGGTCCGTCACCTGAAGGTTTCGCATCCGGGAGAGCTTAAAGGTACGGTAATTCTGCTTGTCCAAACAAAAACCTTGCAGATACCAGCTCTGCCCCTTGAATACCAGTTTGGCGGGAAGAGCCTGCCGGGCAGTGGATTCACTGTATGAGCCGGCGTAGGTAAAGGTGATGACCTTGCGCTCCAAAATGGCCTTGCGAAGGGCGGAAAAGGCTTCCTGCCCCTTATCTTTGCCCCAACGAGACAGGTCCACTTGGAGCCAATCGGGCTGATCCTGCTGAAAGAGGGCAGAAAGCTTGTCCAAGGTCTCCTCTGACCCAAGTCCCGGCTCTCCGGAGAGAGACTTTAGGGCGGTGAGAAGTTGGACCTGCTCCTCCTCGGAGAGGGTAGCTTTGTTCAATACATAGCGGTCCATAAGAGCCACGCCCCCGTTGCGCCCCGGCAGGGTGTAGACTGGCACTCCGGCGGCAGAGAGGGCATCCACGTCCCGGTAGATGGTGCGTACCGAGACCTCGAATTTCTCAGCCAGAACTGGGGCAGGAGTCTGGCCATGCTCCAGCAGGTGGTAGACCAACTCAAACAGGCGGGATTGGGACATGGGAACATCTCCTTACAAAAGAGGGCCGGCCCTGGGACCGACCCAAAAGGTGCATATTTATGCCAAGCCGTGCCAGGCCATCAAGGGACAACCGCTCTTGGAATCGACTCAGTCCTCGTATTTGCTGCGATATTCACCAGTGTAATCCCGGTTCATATTCCGCTCATGCTTGGACCTATATGCCTGGGCGATCTCCTGGGGCGTAACTCCGTAGCACAGCAGGGTGTCAGTAAGATACATGAGCACGTCGCTCCACTCCTCCAAAAAGTGGGAGCGGACAGCGGGGTCGGTCACCACAGCGACGTTGCCCTTCTTTTTCAGGATGGAAATGACCTCGCCTGTCTCCTCAAAGAGATACAGCAGCCGCTCCCGGCCGTGGTCGGGGTCCAAAGGAGTCCACTTATCCCGGTGAGCCTGCCACAGCTCCCGCTGCATTTCCATCATGGCGGAAAAGGTCAAATCGTCCATAGTGTATGTCTCCTATTTTATATGTGACGTTTTTTACATCTCCCGGCGGCCTTCCAGGGCCCGGGTGAGGGTGGCATCGTCGGCGTATTCCAGCTGGCCACCCACAGGGACACCATATGCAAGGCGAGTTACCTTTACACCAAAGGGCTTCAGCAGCCGGGAGAGATACATGGCGGTGGCCTCCCCCTCAGTGGTGGGGTTGGTGGCCATAATGACCTCATGGATGTCTCCGCCATTGACTCGCTCCACCAGTTCCTTGATGTGCAGGTCATCGGGGCCCACATGGTTCATGGGGGAGATGACGCCATGGAGCACATGGTAGCGGCCGTTGTATTCCCGGGAACGCTCCAGAGCCACCACATCCTTGGGATCGGCCACCACACAGACGGTGGCCTCGTCCCGCTTGGAACTGGCACAGATGGGACACAGCCCCTCGCCTTCGGTGAAGTTACGGCACAGCGGACACAGGGCGATGGAGGCCTTGGCGGCGGTGATGGCTTCGGCGAAGGCCTGGGCCTCGTTGTCGGGGAGGCCCAGCACGAAAAATGCCAGCCGCTGGGCAGATTTTTTGCCCACGCCGGGCAGTCGGGCGAACTGTTCTACCAGGGCCTCCAGGGCCGGGGGAAAGTATTCCATAGCATATACCTCCAAAGGGTCAGATATAAAGAAAGTCAACGGCGGGGCCGCCGCTTGGGGGCTACGGCGTCATAGCATAGAGTGAGCAGGTCCTGCAGCTCCTGTGCCGGGAGAGGTCCGGAGAGAAGGGTAGAGACCCAATTTGTCTTATTCATATGGTAGGCGGGGTAAAAACCATTCTGGGACAGGAGGGACCCGGTGAGAACGGGACCACACCGCAGGACCAGCACATCGGTGAGTTCATCTCCAGAAAGCCCCAGCTTGGTGGGGGGCAGGTCCATGAGGATGGCAAACCACTTTTTGCTCCCGGGATGGCGGAACACAGCATAGTTGGGATAGCTGGCCCAGAGATATTCCGGTGTTACGCCGAGGGAGGAGTCAAGCAGAGTAAACAGTTCATTTCGAAGCATAGAGCATATTCTCCAAAGGGGTAAATTTTTGGAAGGGCATTTAGCCCCGGAGGGCGGCGATGGCGGAGGCAGGATTGGCGGCGCCGTAGATAGCGCTGCCCGCCACTAAGACGTTGGCGCCGGCTGTCACACATTGCCGGGCGGTTTCGGCGTTGACTCCGCCGTCTACCTCCAGATCGCAAGTGGGGCAGTATTGTTCAATATACTGCCGAATAGTGGTGATTTTAGAGAGCTGGTCGGCCATAAAGGACTGGCCTCCAAAGCCGGGTTCTACCGTCATGACCAAAATCAGGTCCAAGCCCCGCTTGAGATAGGGGAGGACAGCGTCGGCAGAGGTGATGGGCCGCAGGGCGATCCCCTTCTTCACGCCAAGGGTCTCCATCTCATCCAGGGCGGCGTGGATAGCAGGGGGCATATCGGTCTCCAGGTGGACCGAAAGCAGGTCCGCTCCAGCCTGAGCGAAAGCTTTGACATACCGCCCTGGCTTTTCCACCATGAGATGGGTGTCCAGAAACATATCGGTGTGCTTGCGGATGGACTGGACCACGGGCACACCCAGGGAGATATTGGGGACGAACATACCGTCCATCACGTCCACATGGAGCCAGTCGGCGTCAGAGACACGACGGATGTCCTCCCCCAGAGTACAAAAATCAGCAGAGAGGATAGAGGGAGCGATCTTGACCATGAAAAACATCCTTTCACAAAGGGAGTGTTGCAGTTTGAAGGTGGAGGGCACTGGGCCAAGCTGGGGCGGGTTGCTCGAGCAGGGCACCGAGGACCCGGAGATGTCATAGGATGGCCTAAGCGGATGCCAGACCGGCCTGCGCCGGCCTCCCACACTGTCTGCCACCCACGACACCGGCTGCGGCGCCTGGGCTGGGTCGGCGCCGCATCATATAGCCCCCGGCCGGGTATCCTGGCCGGGGGCACAGGTTTTTCTACGGTACATGTTGTATGATACCGTTTTTTGTTCTCTAAGTCAATGATTTATGCCCCCATTCCTTGACAGAGAGGGGAGAAACGGGTAAAATACTTTGTGATTAAGACATGGGGTTCAGAGGGAGGGAACGCTGTGGCAAAATTTATAAAAAAGTCCCCGGCTCCGCTGTATTTTGCGGCGGCGGTTTGGTTGGGGTTTGGCCTATTTCTGCCCCTGTATCAGCGTAGTGATTTTCTGCTGTGTACCGGGGTATCCCTTCTGGCCTTTGTGCTGGGGAAGAAGGTATTTCCCAATAAGGTCTATGAGACGCCTGACCCGGTGGAGCCCGAGGTTACGGGAGATCCGGAACTGGATGAGCTGGTGAAGGAGCGGGATAAGGCCCTTGCCGAGTTGGCCAGGCTGAACACAGGTATTGAGGATCCCCGCATCACCGCCCAGATCGAGCGGTTGGAGAGCGATACCCGGATGATCGTCAAGCATGTGGTGGAAAAGCCGGAAAAATTACCCCAGATCCGCAAGTTTATGAACTACTATCTGCCTACCACCATCAAGCTGCTCAACGCCTATGACCGTATGGATGACACAGGCATCTCCGGATCCAACATCGATACTACCAAGGAGAAGGTGGAGCGGATGATGGAGACCATTGTGGTGGCCTTTGACAGGCAGTTGGATGCGCTGTTTGGAGATGAAGCTTTGGATATCTCTACCGACATCACCGTCATGGAGAACCTGCTTAAGCAGGAGGGGCTAAGCCAGGAGCAGCCTTTCGGAAGCAACGGATAAGGACATTGGGGCTGGAAACGGCCCATAGCATTACAATATTAAATAAATTAAATAAAAAAGGAGAGAGCAACCATGCCCGATAACGATATGATTCCCGAACTGACCCTGACCCCCAATTTGGACACTGCCGCCGCCGTGGCGCCTGCTCCTGAGCTGACGCTGGACCCTGTGGCCGCCGAGACCGAGGTAAAGCAGGCCGACCAGGCCGCCCGGGATGCCGTTGCTGTCCAACTGGACGAGTCCATGCTCAGCGAGACAGAGCGAAAGATGGTGGATGACTTTTCCCAGAAGATCGATGTGCGGGACTCCAATTTGGTGCTTCAATACGGTGCAGCCGCACAGAAGAACATTGCCGGCTTTTCTGAGAGTGCCTTGAATAAGGTGCGTACCAAGGACCTGGGTCAGGTGGGCGATGCTCTGGCGGATCTGGTGGGAGAGCTGCAGAACTTTGGCCAGGAGGAAAAGAGCGGCATTTTTGGGTTCTTCCAGAAGAAGAAAAACGACATTGCCGCCATGAAGGCCCAGTACGCCAAGGCTGAGACCAATGTGAACAAGGTGATAGAGGTGCTGGAGGGGCACCAGGTCACGCTGATGAAGGATGTGGCCATGCTGGACCAGATGTATGAGCTCAACACCAAGTATTATAAAGAGCTGACCATGTACATTCTGGCAGGGAAGAAGCGGCTGGAGGCGGTGCGCAGCGGTGAACTGGAGGAGCTGCGGGCCAAGGCCCAGGAATCAGGCCGTCAGGAGGATGCCCAAGCTTACAACGACCTGGCCAATATGTGTAGCCGCTTTGAGAAGAAGCTTCACGACCTGGAGCTGACCCGGATGGTGTCTATCCAAATGGGGCCCCAGGTGAGGCTTATTCAGAACAATGATGCTCTTATGCTGGAGAAGATCCAGTCCTCTCTGGTGAACACCATTCCCCTGTGGAAGAGCCAGATGGTGCTGGCCCTCGGTATGGAGAACTCCCGGCAGGCCACGGCGGCTCAGGCCGCCGTTACCGAGATGACCAACGAGCTGCTGCAAAAGAACGCTGATGCTCTGAAGATGGGCACCATTGAGACGGCTAAGGAGGCCGAGCGGAGCATTGTCAGCATCGAGGCCATTCAGCATACAAATCAGCAGCTCATCTCCACTCTGGATGAGGTCATGCGCATCCAGAGTGAGGGAGCACAGAAGCGGAAAGAGGCTGAAATGGAGCTGGGCCGCATTGAGGGCGAACTGAAGCAGAAGCTGCTGGAGTTGCGGGGCTAATTTTCGTTTTTTTGAAAAGGGAACAACATTTGATTTTGCAAGGCAAAATCAAAGTAGAGCCGGTCCCCTTTTGGGGAAGGCAAGCAGGGAAAAACTTATACAAGCTACTTTTGGAAGTTTTCCGTACCTGAAAGGGCAACATTATGACAAAAAACAACAACAAATCCTATATGCTGGGCTGGGCGGCCCTGATTGCCGCCATCCTTTTTGCCGTTGTCATGGGTCAGGTTCGAAAGCCCCTGCTCACTGAAACAGGGAAGAACTATACCCTGGATGAGTCTCTGGTCATGAACATCACCTGTGTGCAGGACAACGCCAATGTGTTGTCCAAGGCGGAGGAAAAAGCCGTGGCCATCTATGACGGAAACTGGAATTTCCGCTACGGCAGTATTATCCTGGTGGTTACGGAGCAGGGCATCAAGGGCAGTCTTGATGATTATGCCTACGATTTGGGTGAGAGGTTGGAGTTGGGCAGTGCCGACGGAGTGCTGGCCATTGATGTGGGAAAGAAGGACGCCTATTTGGCGACTGGCCCGGACTACCCGCTTACAGATAAACAGATCACCTCCTATCTGGACAGCTATCTCTATGAGGCAGTGCAGAATGGCAACATCGGCGAGGGGGTGGAAAGCCTGTTTTCTGCCCTCAATGTGTACTATGTAGACCATTATGGTACCGGGGGCGATGCTATGGGTACCCCCTTTGAGAATGGTGGAGTGAGTTTTAGTCCTGTGACGGGGTTCTTTGCTATTTTGCTGTTTGTACTGGTATTTTATCTGGCCCTCTCTGCATGGGAGAGGGCTCGGTATGATGCCTATCGTCGGCGGTATTACGGCATTCCTAACCCGCCGGTGGTCTACCGTCCCATCTTTTTCTGGCATCGGCCGGGCTCGGCCTGGTACCGGCGTAACTGGACCCCGCCTCCGCCCCCTGGAAACCGGCGGCCTCCCAACCCGCCCAGACCTCCCAGAGGGGGCGGCTCCTTCGGTGGGGGATTCTCCGGCGGATCCCGTGGCGGCGGCTTTAGCGGCCCTCGTGGGGGCGGTTTTTCCAGTGGCCGTGGCGGTGGGTTCAGCAGTGGGGCCCGTGGGGGTGGCTTTTCCGGCGGCAGCCGGGGAGGCGGCTTTAGCGGGGGCTCTCGAGGCGGCGGCTTTGGAGGCAGTCGTGGCGGCGGGTTCGGCCGTCACTGAGAGGAGAGACAGAGATGTATTTTAACCGTATACAGGCTAAAATGGCGGCCAAAATGAGTATGAAGCAAACGAGGCCCAGCTATCTGATGGTCATGGTCATCTATCTGTTGCTGACCACTGGGGTAAATTATCTGCTCACATCTATCATGGGCAACGATATAGCGGAGCAGCTTATTCTCTATATCAGACAGGGCTATGATCCGGTGGAGGTAATGCGCTATCTGCTGGAGCAGAACAGAGAGCAGATGCTTCTGTTTAGTGTTGTCCAGTTTGTTCAGAGCATTTATCTTACGCTGACAGGTTTTGGCCTGACCTCCTACACTCTGCGGGTAGCCAGAAATGAAAACCCGGGGCATAGCCATCTTCTGGATGGCTTTTTGAAAGCGGGCCGAGTTTTGTGGATGAATGTGCTTATTGGTATTTTTACGGCAGGTTGGTATTTGGTGATTTTTGTGCCAATTATTGTGGCTGTGTTCATGATAGACCAGAGCGGTTTTGCAATAGATATCCTGGTGGGACTTATGTTCGTGGGACTTTTTGTCTTTATTGCCGTTATACTGCGCTATATCCTGGCGGACTATTTCCTGCTGGATGACCCCGGCTGTACGGCTCGGAAAGCTATTCGTCGCAGTAAGGCAGCCATGAAGGGCCATCGCTGGGAATATGTGATGCTGATACTTTCTTTCTTTGGCTGGGCACTTTTGATTGGATTGCTTTCTGCCGTCATGGCGACCAGCTGGCCGCCCCTGGGCACCATTGTTTCCGCTGTAGCCTCCCTGTGGTATACTCCCTATATGATGGTGTCTAAGGCCAACTTCTATGACTATGTCAGCGGCACTCTTTTGGGGGAGCGGACCAGCGGTGACTATGCCGGCCCTACCTACGACTATCACGCTTCGGATGGGCCTGAGCCCTTTTGAAAAGGGAGGAAAAAACCATGCTTCTGCGCTATCAGATCATGCTGGAGCAGGCGAAGGCACTCATTGATGGAGAACGACGGGTGATGCCCACCTTGTCCAATCTGTCCGCTCTCATTTGGGAGAGCATGGATACCATTAACTGGGCCGGCTTTTATGTAACAGCAGGGGAGGGAAAGCTGCTGTTGGGCCCCTTTCAGGGCAAACCTGCCTGCCTGCATATCGATTTTGGCAAGGGGGTCTGCGGCACAGCGGCGGCGACAAAGCAAACCCAGGTAGTCCCTGACGTCCATCGGTTCCCCGGTCATATCGCCTGCGACAGTGAGAGCCGCTCCGAAGTAGTGGTTCCCATGTTGGACAGCGAGGGGAATGTGGTGGCTGTTTTGGATATGGACAGTCCGGTGGAAAGCCGTTTTGGCCCAGATGAAGTGGAGGCCTTGGAAGCCGTGGCCCGCCTGGCTGCCGACCACTGTGGCTGGAAAGATTTTCGCCCATGATCAGAGATAAAAAACCGCCGTTTCCAACCGGAAGCGGCGGTTTTCTATGGGCATTGCATCCTTGTCTGCATTTGCGGAGAATGCCAATCCACTACATTGTCGTTGGAAGGGTCAAAAACTGAAATTGCCAAACGGCCCAAGGCTTTTAAGCCATTCTACCGCCGGTGGATTGACGGCGGGGAAGGGGAGATGCTATGATAGGGCCGAAAGGGGTGAGGGATATGGAGCAAATTGATCGGGAGCGGTTTGGCACTTTTTTGAGCGAGTTGAGAAAGGAGAAGAGCTTTACACAACAGGAGCTGGCGGATAGGCTCTTTGTCTCCAACAAGGCGGTAAGCAAATGGGAGCGGGGGCTAAGCCTGCCGGACATCAGTCTATTGACCCCACTGGCTGATATCCTTGGGGTCACAGTGGCAGAACTTTTGAAGGGAGAGCGGCTCGCTGAGGGGCAGGTGGATGCCTATGAAGTAAAAGACCTTGTCGATCAGGCTGTTCAACTTTCAGCTGAGGAACAGAAGAGCGGAGTAAGGAAGAAACGGTTTTGGCATTTGGCCTGGGGTCTCTCAGCCCTGGTGAGCGCTGGGGAGATCGCCCTGTTGCGGATGGCCGGTACGCCATGGGATATTTTGGGCGCTGGGCCGCTGGTGGTGGTACTGCTGTGCACGATCTTCGGCTATTGGGTCTGCTATGTCATGCGGGAGCGGCTGCCCACCATTTATGACCAGGAAAAGCTGAGCTTTTATGCTGACGGAGTGTTCCGTATGAATATGGGAAACTTTTTCTATTTCAACAACAGCAATTGGCCTCATATCGTCCGGACTCTGCGGATATGGTTGACGGTGACTCCGGTGGTCTTTCCTCTGGTGTTTTGGCTTCTGCGGGGCGTATGGTCCATTCTGGGTTTGGCCGTGACCCTGCTCGGTAGTCTGGGTTTCTTTTTCCCTGTATTGTACGTGGGCAGAAGGTATCAATAACGTGGATGAAAAATAGGTCGGGGCAGTCCTTATAAAGGGGACTGCCTCGCAATTTTTTGTGAAAAAGAAAACAAAGACCGCACAAATGGAAAAACAAGGGAATTGAAAGAGGGGAATTACATATTTTCAAAGGTTTTTTGCGCCGGAACACTGGACTTTTTTTGGATTTTGCACTATGATATAAGAGTTTGGAGCACTATAACTTTTGGGGAACGAAAAAGGGAAAATTGAGGTGAGGCTATGTTGTACAAGTTCTTCGGCGGGGTCCATCCCGCTGAACACAAAGACCTGACCGAGCACAAGGCCACAGCCCCTCTGGCCCAGGCACCTGCCCAGGTGGTGATCCCGATGTCTATGCACATCGGTGCCCCCTGCAAGCCTGTGGTGGCCGTAGGGGACCAGGTGAAGGTTGGGCAGCTCATCGGTGAGACCACCGGTTTGGGCGCCCCCATTCACGCCAGTGTTTCGGGTAAGGTCACTGCCGTTGAGCCCCGGCCCTTCGGCAACGGCGGGAGCATGATGTCGGTGGTCATTGAAAATGACTTCCAGGACACTCCCGACCCCTCCATCAAGCATCGGGACAATGTGGATGCTCTGACCGGAGCTGAGATCATCGAGATCGTTAAGAATGCCGGCATCACCGGTATGGGCGGCGCGGGCTTCCCCACCCACGTCAAGCTCTCCGGCGCTGTGGGCAAGGTGGATACGCTCATTCTCAACGGGGCCGAGTGCGAGCCTTACATTACCTCCGATCACCGGCTCATGCTGGAGCGGGGGGAGGCTGTTATCGGCGGTGCCCGACTGCTGGCTAAGGCAGTGGGCCTGAAGGAGGCCACCATCGGCATTGAGCTCAATAAGCCCGATGCCATTGAGCATCTCAAGAGCATTGCCGGCGGCGATGTGCACATCGAGGGGCTCAAGACCCGCTACCCCCAGGGAGCGGAGAAGCAGCTCATTCAAATGATCACCGGCCGGCAGGTGCCCCCGGGAAAGCTGCCCGCCGATGTGCAGTGTCTGGTGTGTAATGTGGCCACTGCCGCTGCTGTGTGGGATGCCGTCACCGAGGGCAAGCCTCTGACCCAGCGGGGAGTTACCCTCACTGGCGGCGCTCTCACTGAGCCCATGAATGTTATAGTTCCCGTGGGTACTCCTGTTAAGGATCTTATTGATGCTGCCGGCGGGTTTAAGGCCGATCCTGACCGGATCCTCTATGGCGGCCCCATGATGGGCAACCCCATCTACGACCTGGACGTCACCATGATGAAGTCCACCAACTGCATCCTTTGCCTGACCAAGGCCGAGGTTGCTGAGCAGGATCCTGCCCAGACCTGTATCCGCTGCGGCAAGTGCGTGGAGGTCTGCCCCATGAAGCTCACCCCGCTGTTCATGCGTATGAACACCAACAAGCGGCGCTGGGCTGAGGTGGAGGCCCTCAATGTCATGGACTGCATTGAGTGCGGCTCTTGCAACTATATCTGCCCGGCCCGGCTGCCCCTGGTCCAGTCCTTCCGGACGGCCAAGTTTGCCATCCGGGACGAGGCTGCCAAGGCCAAAGCCAAGGCGGAAAAGGAGGCGGCGAACGCATGAGTGATTATAAGGATTTGAAGCTGACAGTCGCTTCCTCTCCCCATGTCAACTCCCCGGTGAATACCCGGAGCTTGATGCTGGATCTGATCATTGCCCTGGTCCCCGCCCTGTGTGTGGGCACCTATTTCTTTGGCCCCCGGGCTCTGGTCCTCACCCTGGTCAGTGTAGTGGGCTGTATGTTCTTCGAGTGGCTCTATAATGCCATCATGAAGAAGCCCCAGACCCTGGGCGATCTGAGCGCAGTCATTACCGGCATTCTGCTGGCCTTTGTCTGCCCGGTGGCCCTGCCTTACTGGACCATTCTCATCGGCGATTTCTTCGCCATTGTCCTGACTAAGACCCTTTTTGGCGGCCTTGGCAAGAACTTCCTGAACCCCGCTCTGGCTGGCCGGGCCTTCCTGATGCTCTCCTACGCCAGCTTCATGTCTACCTGGGTCAAGCCCGGCATAAGTAACTGGATGGATCTGGGCGCCGGCGTTGCTGATGCCGTTACCGGGGCCACCCCCCTTGCCAACCTCCACACCGGTGCCCTGCCCAAGGTCGAGCTTGTGGATGTGCTGGTGGGCAATGTGGGCGGCTGTATTGGTGAGGTCTCTGCCATCGCCCTCATTTGCGGTGGTATCTACCTCGTTATTCGAGGCGTTATCAACATTCGCATTCCCGCCACCTATATTGGCACTGTGGCTATCCTGACCTTGATCTTCCCTCAGGGCAATCCCAACGTGACCTGGATGCTCTATCAGCTGTGCAGCGGCGGTCTGATGCTGGGCGCCTTCTTCATGGCCACCGACTATGTGACCAGCCCCTGCACCCCCAAGGGGGAGATCATCTACGGCGTGGGCTGCGGCCTGCTGACCGTGTTCATCCGCTACTTTGGCGGTTTTCCCGAGGGTGTCAGCTATGCCATCCTGGTCATGAACCTGTTTGTTCCCATCATTGAAAAGTACACCCACCCCAGCCGCTTCGGTCTCACTAAGGCTGCCGCAAAGGCTGCTAAGGCGGCTGCCAAGAAAGGAGGGGCTGAGGTATGAGCGAGAATGTCGCTAAGACCGAAAAGAAGAAAGAGGCTGGCATGGGCCAGATGATCGTTACACTGGCTGCTATCTGTGCTGTGTGCGCCCTGCTCCTGGGCCTTGTGAATATGCTGACTGAGCCTGTCATTGAGGCGAATGAGACACGGAAGAAGGCAGTGGCCATGCAGGAGGTCCTTCCGGCCGATATTGACGACTATAAGGCTGTCACCTACACTGGCACCGATGCCACTGTCCTGAATGTATACGAGGTGGCGGGCAAGGGCCATGTGGTGGAGGTAGACTGCGCTGCCGGTTCCTTCTCTGGCACCTTGGCCATCATGGTGGGCATCAACGAGGATGGCACCATTTCCGGCGTGAAGGTCACAAATACTGCCGAGACCTCGGGCCTGGGCTCCAAGGCTGATGATGTCAGCTTCAAGGGCCAGTATGTGGGCAAGAGTGGCACTCTGGCCGTGGACAAGGACGGCGGCGAGATCATCGCCATCACTGGCGCCACCATCACCTCTCGTGCTGTTACTGCCGGCGTCAATTCCGCTTTGGCTGCCGTGGACCAGCTGGGTTAAGGAGGGATAGGAATGAATGTGAAACAAC
The DNA here is from genome assembly GCA_910588975.1 of uncultured Oscillospiraceae bacterium. Taxonomy (GTDB): domain Bacteria; phylum Bacillota; class Clostridia; order Oscillospirales; family Oscillospiraceae; genus Vermiculatibacterium. The sequence continues at coordinate 24,352 of CAJUSE010000002.1, forward strand.
AGCTCAAAGAGGGCCTGCTGACCCAAAACCCGGTCACTGTCCAGCTGCTTGGTATGTGTTCTACTATGGCTATCACGACCTCGCTGTTTAACGGTATCGGTATGGGCCTTAGCGTCATGGTTATCCTGACCCTGGCCAATGTGTTCATCTCTGTTCTGCGTAACGTGATCCCTAACAAGATCCGCATTGCCTGCTTCATCGTGGTCATTGCCACCTTCGTTACCATGGTGGATCTGTTCCTGAAGGCCTATATGGAGTCTCTGTCTGCCAGCCTGGGTGTGTTCATCCCCTTAATTGTGGTGAACTGTATCATCCTGGGCCGGGCCGAGTCCTTTGCCTATAAAAATGGCGTGGCCGTCTCTGCTCTGGACGGCATCTTCCAGGGTCTGGGTTACACCTGGGTACTGGTGGTCATGTGTGTCATCCGTGAGTTCCTGGGCGCTGGTAAGTTTGGCGGCGGTCTGCTGGGCGAGGGCGGTAATGGTATTGTGATCTTCCCTGAGGAGTTTGCCATCGCCGGCCTGAGCCGGCCTGTGGGAGGCTTTTTGGTACTGGCCTTCATCATTGCCGCTGTACAGTATTTCCTGAACAAGCCCAAGAAGGCTGCTAAGAAAGAGGAGGTGGCCCAGTAATGGATTTTCAGAAGCTGATCGAGATCGCCCTGGGTGCTATCCTCATCAATAACTTCATCGTGTCCCAGTTCCTGGGCATCTGCCCCTTCATGGGCGTGTCCAAGTCCACCGATACCGCCAGCGGCATGGGCCTGGCCGTGACCTTCGTTATGGGCATCGCCTCGGCTGTGTGCTGGCCTATCAATCACTATATTCTGGAGCCCCAGAATTTGGTGTTTATGCAGACCATCGTGTTCATTTTGGTCATCGCCTCTCTTGTGCAGTTTATTGAGATGTTCCTGCAGAAGTCCATGCCTTCGCTGTACAGCGCTCTGGGCGTGTTCCTGCCCCTCATCACCACCAACTGCGCCGTGCTGGGCGTGGTGCTCCAGAACACCCAGCAGAGCTACAGCTTCATCGAGAGTGTGGTCTACGGTGTCACCGGCGGTCTGGGTTTCCTGCTGGTCATCTATCTGTTTGCCGCCATTCGGGAGAAGCTGGAGTTTGCCGAGACCCCCAAGGCCTTTGAGGGTTTCCCCATCGCTCTGGTCGCCGCCGGTTTGATTGCCCTGTGCTTTGGCGGCTTCTCCGGCCTGAGCATCTTCGGGTAAGGGAGGAGAGAAAGAATGACGAAAGTAATCATTGCCACCGGTCTCCTGCTGGTGCTGGGTGCCGTTTTCGGTGCCATTCTGTCCTTTGCCGCTAAGGTCTTTGCTGTGGAGAAGGATCCCAAGGAGGAGGCCATTTTGGAGTGCCTGCCCGGTGCCAACTGCGGCGGCTGTGGCTTCCCCGGCTGTGCCGGCTACGCTGCTGCCGTGGCTGCCGGTAAGGCCGATGTCAACAACTGCGCTGCTGGTGGCGAGGGTGTGGCTGCCCAAATCGCCGAGATCATGGGCGTTGCTGCTGGTGACAGCGTAAAGCAGGTCGCCGTGGTCCACTGTACCGGCTGCGGTATCGATCATACCAAGTATAATTATGAGGGCGTCCAGGACTGCCTGGCCGCCTCCCGGCTCCCTGGCGGCGGCCCTCTGGGCTGTGACTATGGCTGTCTGGGCTTTGGCACCTGTGAGAAGGTCTGTCCCTTCGATGCCATTCACGTTGTCAATGGCGTGGCTGTGGTAGATGAGGAGAAGTGTAAGGCCTGTTCCAAGTGCGTGGATGCTTGTCCCCGGCATATCATTGCCCTGGAGCCTTATAAAACCAAGAAGCACGTTGCCATCCCCTGTTCGTCTCACGCCAAGGGCCCTGTGGTCACCAAGGTCTGCGCCAACGGCTGTATTGCCTGCGGTATTTGCGCCAAGGCCTGCCCCAAGGAGGCCATCACCATTGAGGACTTCCTGGCTAAGATCGACTACGATAAGTGTATTGGCTGCACCATCTGCGCCCAAAAGTGTCCCCGTGGTCTGATTACGGTGGATGGCGTGGTGCCTGAGAAGAAGCCTGTGGCTCCCAAGCCCGCCGCCCCTGTGACTCCTGTTGCTGAGGAGCCCAAGACGGAGGAACCTGCCAAGGTCGAAGAGGCCAAGGCTGCTGAGGAGACTAAGGCCTCTAAGGGCGAGTAAGTCGCACTTGAAAGAATAAAAACATCCCCGGCATCCGAATTTGGATGCCGGGGATGTTTTTATATAATAAGGAAGGGCTCAATAGGCCACCATGATTCCGCCATCGTTGGCATAGACGGTGGTGATGCCTCGGGCATCCGAAATAAGGATGTCCCGGAAGTGACAGGACTTCAGCAACAGATCCCGGACATAGATGGCCCGCTCCACATTGTTGCAGTGGACCAATGTCAGCAGCTTGCCCCGGTGGGTGGAGTCTGCGGCAATGCGGGCGACCATCTTGGACAGGGCCTGTTTCACCGACAGAGCCTGACCGATCTTGCCGATCTCCCCCTCAGGGGTGGCATGACAGAGCAGCTTGATTTTTAAGGCGCTGGTGACCACAGCCAGAGCGCCGGTGAGCCGGCCGTTTTTTCGCAGGTGGTCCAGATCCTCCAGCACAAAGAGGGTGGTCATGTCGGTGATGTGCTTGGAGGTCTCGTTGACTACGGTGTTGAAATCCTTTCCGGAACCGGCCAGCTCCAGCAGCTTCAAGGCAATGGAAACCTCGCCGGCATTGGCTGAACAGGAATTGAACACATGGACGTGGCTTTCAGGGTGCTCCTCCATCCAGATGACTCTGGCCTGGGCGGCCGAATTATGAGAACCCGAAAGCAGAGCGGAGAGGGTGACAACATAGAGGTCATCAGCTTGGGCCCGCTCAAAGGCGTCCAGATACTGGGCCGGGGAGGGGCAGGCTGTCTGGGGCGGTTTAGGATCCTCGTGCATAAGCATCAAAAGATGAGTCTGATCAAAGGTATCGTCGTCCACGATGTCCTCGCCGCCCACCGAAATGACCAAAGGCACCCGGATAAAGGGGCCCTCCCGAAGCTGGGTGGCAGTCAGGTCACAACAGCTATCCACGATGATTTTGAAGCTCATAAGAACGCCTCCCAAATCTAATCTTCAAAATTATATTTATACCATATCATAGAGTGACCGAAAAGTAAAGGGGAAAGAGGACATTTCACTTTGGAAGCCGAGAGGAGGACTTGTGGGAAAATCAGGAGGGAAAATCCTCCGGGAACTCCTCTTGAAGTTCCTGCATCAGCTTGCGGTCGGCCTTGGTAGCGGTCAGGTCCAGCTTTTCATACATGTCCGGACGGCGGCGCTTGGTGCGCAGAATAGCCTGCTTTTGCCGCCATCTGGCAATTAGGGCGTGATTGCCCGAGAGAAGGATGGAGGGCACCTTTTTCCCATGCCACTCCTCCGGTCGGGAGTACTGGGGATATTCCAGCAGCCCATTCCAATGGCTTTCATCCTCGAAGCATTTCGGATCGGATAACACGCCGGGAATAAGCCGACAAACGGCATCGGTAAGAGCCATGGCGGGGATCTCACCTCCGGTGAGGACAAAGTCACCCAGAGAGATCTCCTCATCGACACATTCTTCGATAAAGCGTTCGTCAATGCCCTCGTAGTGGCCGCAAACCAGGATCAGGTGGTCGTAGTCGGCGACCAAAGCCTTGGCCTTGGCTTGATTGAAGGTGGTGCCGGCAGGGGAGAAGTAGATGGTGTGGCCACCGCCGTAGTTGTCTACCACGTGCTTCCAGCACTGGTAGAGGGGATCGGCCTGCATCACGGCCCCATGCCCGCCACCGTAGGGGTAATTATCCACCTGCTTTTGTTTGTTGAGGGTGTAGTTCCGGATCTGGTGGGTCTCAATGCGCAAAATGTCCCGCTCTTGAGCACGGCCCAAAATGGACTCTGAAAGTACATCTCCCACTGTCAGGTCAAACAGGGTCAAAATGTCAATGCGGTACATTATTCACCCATCCCTTCGATGAGGTTGACCTTGATATACCCGCCCTCCACATTGGTCTCGGCCAAAAAGGCATCTACGGCGGGAATCATGTATTCCTTTCCCTTGCCCCGGACCACATAGACCTCATGGGCAGGGGGGGTGAGAATGTCCTCAATGGTGCCCAGTTCCTCATCGGTGGCGTTGTCCAAAACGGTGAGTCCCATGAGGTCGGCCAGGAAATGGCGGCCCTCGGGCAGCTCCACCCCGGTGCGGTCGATGGAAAGTACCTTGCCCTTTAGGCGCATGGCCTTTTCCACGGTGTCTACCCCTTCGAGGGTGGCCAGTACCATGGTTTTGTGGGGGCGGGCGGAGAGGACCTTTGTGGCTTTGCCATCTATATAAAGGGTATCAAATTGACAGAGAAATTCGGGGGAGTCGGCCCAGGGCATGATCTTGACCTCCCCTTTTATACCGTGAGTGTTGACAATCTCTCCAGCCTCTAAAAATTGATTTTTCATGTGTTGACCTCCTGAAGCATACCTGTATACTCTTCCTTGAACAGGGAAAAGAGCATATCGTCATAGACTACCCCGCCATGGGCCCGGATGGCCCGGCGTAGGGTGCCCTCGTGGGTGAAGCCCAGCTTTTCCAAAACTCGGCGGGAGGCATGGTTTTCAGAAAAGACCCGAGCGGTGAGAATGTCTGCATGTAGAGTAGAGAAAGCATATTGTACCGCAGTCCTTAATGCCTCGGTCATATAGCCATGGTTAGCGAAAGGCTCTAAAAGCTCATAGCTGAGTGAAAGACTATTGACCCCATAGCGCAAGTCATCCTCATCCAGACAAATCAGCCCCATAGGTGTGTTTTCACCCTTGCATAGGATATAGAGAGCTTTGTCAGACTCCATATCCTGTTTGACCCGGAGAAGACTGCGCTCTCTATTCAGCGGGGCAACACCGTTATATTTCAAAACAAAGGGGTCATTCCACAGCCGGAAATAAAAGTCTGCATCGGCAAGAGCGGCCCCTCTTAAAATCAGTCGTTGCGTTTCAAGATACATGAAATTCTCCTTCATGAGGTAAGCTGAAAAAAGCGGACCCGCAAAGGGCCCGCTTTTTTCGACTTTAGTCGTTGATGTCCACAGAGACCCGTAGGCCCTTTTTCTGGCCTGCGGAGCGCATGAGGACTCGGATCCACTTGGCAATGCGACCTTGACGGCCGATTACCTTGCCCATGTCCTCAGAGGCGACCCGCAGCTCCAGCGTGGTCTCGCCCTCGCCCTGATACTCGTTGACCTCCACCTGCTCGGGGTGGTCTACCAGGTTTTGGGCGATGTAAGTGAGGAGCTCTTTCATTGGTAAGTTCTCCTCCCTTAGATGGCGCCGGCCTTTTTCAGCAGAGCCTTCACCGTCTCAGTGGGCTGAGCGCCGGTCTTGATCCAGGCCTGGGCACGCTCGGCATCCACTTTCAGAGCAACGGGCTCAGCGGTGGGATCATAGGTGCCGATCTCCTCGATGAACCGACCGTCCCGGGGATAACGGGAATCGGCCACCACGATGCGGTAGAAGGGGGCCTTCTTGGCGCCCATACGGCGCAGACGAATTTTGACCATGGTATTTTCACCTCCATAAAAGATTTCACATGTTTATATGGAAAACGTCTTGGGACGCTTGCCAACAAAATTAGAAGGGGAAGCCTCTCCCCATGCCCATGCCGCCCAGCCGACCCTTCTTGGCCAACTTGCGCATTTTAGGGCTGTTCATCTGCCGGGTCATCTGAACGATCATATCAAACTGCTTCAGCAGCCGGTTGACATCGACCACTCCCACACCGGCGCCGGCGGCGATCCGCTTTTTCCTGCTGTTATTGAGCAGGGAAGGATCCTCTCGCTCAGCGGGAGTCATGGAGAGGATGATGGCCTCAGTGCGGCCCAGGGCCGATTCGTCCACATTTGCCCCCTCCAGGGCCTTAGCGTCCACGCCCGGCAGCATACCAGCCAAATCAGCCAGAGAGCCCATGCTTTTCATTTGGACCAACTGGTCATAGTAGTCGGAGAGGGTGAATTTGTTTTTGCGCAGCTTCTGCTCCAGCTCCATGGCCTTTTGGGCATCAAAGTTCTCCTGGGCCTTCTCAATGAGAGAGAGCACATCGCCCATGCCCAGGATGCGGGAAGCCATGCGGTCAGGGTGAAAGATTTCTATCTGGTCCAGTTTTTCACCCATGCCCACAAATTTAATGGGCTTGCCAGTGACCGCTTTGATGGAAAGGGCTGCGCCGCCCCGGGCGTCGCCGTCCAGTTTGGTGAGCATTACGCCGGTCAGATCCAAGGCCTCGTCAAAGGCTTTGGCAGCATTGACGGCATCCTGGCCGATCATGGCGTCTACTACCAACAGGATCTCGTCGGGGGAGACAGCAGCCTGGATGCGCTTAAGCTCATCCATAAGCTCCTCGTCCACATGAAGCCGGCCGGCAGTGTCCAGAAATACCATGTCATTTCCATGTTTTTGAGCGTGCTCGATGGCGGCTTTGGCGATGTCCACCGGGTCGATCTGGCCCATTTGAAACACAGGTACATCCAGCTGTTTGCCCACCACTTCTAACTGCTCGATAGCGGCAGGGCGATAAATGTCACAGGCCACCAGCAACGGTCGCTTGCCTTGCTTTTTTTGGAAACCCGCCAGCTTGGCGGCATTGGTGGTTTTGCCGGCGCCCTGAAGACCCACCATCATGACAACAGTGGGAGGCTTGGAGGCGATGGCCAGCTTACTCTCCTCGCTGCCCATGAGAGCGGTGAGCTCCTCGTTGACGATCTTTACGATCATCTGGGCGGGGGAGAGGGCCTCTAAAACATCCTGGCCCACAGCTCGTTCCGAGACCTTGGAGACAAAGTCCTTGACCACCTTGTAGCTTACGTCGGCCTCCAGCAGTGCCATGCGGATCTCCCGCATGGCCTCCTTCACATCGGCCTCGGTAAGGCGGCCCTTGCCCCGCAGCTTCTTAAAGGCGTTAGAGAGCTTTTCGGTCAATCCTTCAAAGGCCATGGGCTCACTCCTGCCTCAGCTTGTCTAGGGCTGCGGTGATGCGTTCGGTGAGAGCTTCGATCTCCTCGTCCTGATACTGTTGGGCATTGCGCCGGGCAATGGCAGATACATCGTCTCCCAGCACTTTGAGCTGGTCCTGCATCACATGGAAACGGCGGATAATGCCCGTCTTGTCCTCCAGCTCGGTGAGGGTTGCCTCGGCTCGGACGATGACATCCCGAACTCCCTGACGGGAGATGCCGTAATTCTCTGCGATCTCGGACAGGGAGAGGTCCTCATTATAATAGAGGTCGTAAAATTCCTTTTGACGCTCGGTAAGCATATCGCCGTAAAAATCATACAGCAGAGCCATGCGGTAGGCCTGGTTTTTCACGTTGACCCCCTCCTTTGAAGATAAATGTAAAGTTATACAACTTTACAACGATACTATGATACAACATTTTGTGGCCCTTGTCAAGAAAAACTCTCTGCATTGTGGGAGAAAAAATAAAATTCCCCCTTGCCAAGTGGGAGGAAAATCTGTATAATAGCATATTGCAAATGGAATATGCCGGTGTGTTGGAATTGGTAGACGAGGCGGACTCAAAATCCGTTGCTGGCGACAGCGTGTGGGTTCGAGTCCCACCACCGGCACCAAAGGGGACAGGGCGTCACAAGTGACGCCCTGTCTTTTTAACATACAATACGCCGGTGAAACACAGAAGGTTTCCGGGAATATTTTCTTGCTGCGTCTCATATTCTGTCACCGATAAGGGGTGGCAGATATGGAAAAAGCATCAGGAAGGCGAGTTTATCATAAAGCAAGGGGCCAAAAAGTGGCCCTTGGTGAGCGGGAACAGCGTCGTTTGGCCCAGTTGGGGGCCTGTTTGGCCCTGTTTTTGGTGGTTCTCTTTGCGAAAGGTGGGGACAGGCTGACTCCGCTGCGGCAGGGGTTAAAATCAGCAGTGCAGGGCAGCGTTGACTTTCAGGCTGCCTTTACCGATCTGGGCTGGGCAGTGTCGGCGGGCAGGCCTGTGGGAGAGACGTTAGGGGAGCTTTGGACTGATGTGTTTTTACCCCAGGAGGGGGTAGGGACTGTCCAGGGTTATCGGGGGCCGCTCTACCGGCGGGTGGAGCGGGACCTTGGTCAAACACAGTCGACTTTGGCGGTTTTTACTGCTCCGCAGGTGGGGGGAGACCTCCAGGATCCCATGGTAGACAGCGGCGTGAAAAAGATGACGGAAATCATTGAGCCGCAGCAGGAAGAACCGGTAGTGGTCCATATGGATTACACAGGCCCTGCCCTGCCTGAAAATACCACCATGGACCGCTATGCGCTGTATCTGCCGCAGACGGTGGATCCGGTGCGGGGGGTGGAGAGTTCTGGCTTTGGCTGGCGGGAACACCCCATTGAGGGAGGCGAAAAATTCCATTTTGGAGTAGATCTGGCGGTGGATACAGGTACGACTGTTCAAGCCTTTGCCGCCGGGAAGGTGGATTACATCGGTGAGAGCGATGTTTACGGTCAGTACCTCCAACTGGATCATGGCAATGGGATCAAGAGCTTTTACGCTCATTGCTCAAAGCTATGTGTCCAACAGGGTCAGCCTATTGCTGCAGGAGAGAAGGTAGCCGAGTCGGGGGCTACCGGCGATGTGACCGGCCCCCATCTCCACTTCGAGCTGAAGCGAAATGGGGTTCGGCTCAATCCGGATTATTATATCAATACACTATCATGAGCTTTGGCCCTGTCGAGATCACTGGGGGCGCCGTTTTTCTCTCGGCCCTGCTGTATTATTTTGACGATGCCGGGTCGGTGCCCTATGTGCTGATAGGCTGTCTGCTTCATGAACTGGGCCATATTGGAGCAATATATGCCTTTGGCGGGCGGGTGTGCCGGGTACGACTGAGCTGTGTGGGGGCAGCGTTGACACTGGACGAGAGCAGACCAATGTCAGCAGGGGGAATGATAGCGGTGGCCCTTGCGGGGCCGGGAGCAAATTTGGCGGTGGCCTGGGTGACGGCCAATCTGGCCCATTTCGGCTGGGGACCAAGGCTCTACTTTTTTGCCGGGCTCAATTTGGGCTTGGCCCTCTTTAACCTGCTGCCGGTATACTGGCTGGATGGTGGGGTCATTTTGGAGAATGTACTTCTGCTTCTTTTGGGAGAGACGTGGGGAAGCTGGGGCGCTACTCTGTTATCCGAAGTGATGGTGGGGCTGCTTATGGGAGGAGGACTGTTGCTCCTTTGGAGCAGTGGTGGACATAGCTTCACCCTGCTAATAGTGGGCCTCTGGATGGCCTGGGGGGTGCGACAGGAGAGAAAAAGGAACAAGTGGGGCTAAAAAAGGTCTGTTTTTGTGGAAATAATACTTGCAACCTGGGAAAGATTGTGATAAAATACCATAGTCTCAATAAAGGGTGTTCCGCTGCGGGGCCGCAAAGAAGCGGCGCAAAAGCCCGGAATGAATGCCTATAAACTTAGGAGGAACGAATCATGGATCTGATGCAGGCTTTTACCGCCAAGTACGTCAAGGAAGAGCCCCCCGTGGCCAACATCGGCGACACCGTTCGTGTTCACGTGCGGGTCAAGGAGGGTAGCCGGGAGCGTATCCAGGTGTTTGAGGGCACCGTCATCGCCAAGAAGCACGGCGGAATCGATGAGAGCATCACCGTTCGCCGGGTCTCTTACGGCGTGGGTGTGGAGAAGGTTTTCCCCCTCCATGCTCCTGCCGTGGAGAAGATCGAGCTGGTCCGTAAGGGTAAGGTCCGTCGGGCCAAGCTGTACTACCTGCGTGACCGTGTGGGCAAGGGTGCCAAGCTCAAGGAGAAGCTGTAAGAACCATACAGAAAAGGAGCGGGTGACCGCTCCTTTTTTGTTGCCCGATTTTTGAAAAGATGTGAGTTAGGTCGGCTGTTTTCCCTTTTCAAACGGAAGAAAATCATGTATAATATTTTCAATACCCCCGGTGGAGCTTCCACAGGGCCAATAGGAGCAGATGGGCGGGGTAGGCGATGTACCACAGGTATTTGAGTCCCTTCCGATCCGGTCCCTTTTCACCATTGTAAAGCAGGCTGAGTCCTACCCCCAACAGTGGACCGAAGGCGTTGAGAAGGAATGTTTGAACCGAACGGATGGAAAAGCCCTCGTTATAGCAAAAGAAAAACAGCTTCCAGCGGCTGAGAGGGTAGAGGACAAGCCACAGAAGGACCTTCCTGCCCCGGTTCCAGTGTTCTGTCCGGTAAAATACCACAATAAAGAGGATGTACTTGCCCCCACCCTCGGGAAAGTGAAGCCACTCCAGCAAAAGAAAGAGAGTGACCACAAGAACCCAGCCTAAATGGTGACATTTTTGCTCCAGGTAGTCAAAGCTCCGCAGAGTCAACAGACCGAGGAACATGGTAAAAAGAATATTGCCACAGCTTTCAAAGAGCAGGTAGTAGGGCCACTCGGCCAGACAGGCAAAGAGAAGCAGCCGCAGGGCATATTTTTTCCAGTCCCGGGTATGCCGGTAACCCTGGGTCAAAGAGAACAGGAAAACAGGAGCGGCGATCCTCCCGATGTAATGGGAGAGGTCGCAGAGCACCTCTACCCAGCCTGGCAGAGCTTCGGCATCAGGGAAAAACCACAGCCAGAGGATGAGCTCCAAGGGCCATAGGGCGGTGATGTGATCGTAGAGCATGGAGCCCAGAGCGATCAGTTTCAGGGTGAATGCGTTCATAGAGAATACCTCCTTTTTGTTGCGGAGGTATTATAAGGTTCAATTCTTATAAAAAAGCGGATGAAATTCCAAAAGATTTCTGAAGGGAGGCGGGGAAATGAACATTCAATGGTATCCCGGCCATATGACAAAGACCCGGCGGCAGATCGAGGCCGATCTGGGCCAGGTTGACATGGTGTGCGAGATCATCGACGCTCGGATCCCCATCTCCTCCCGAAACCCGGACATTGACACTTTGGTGGGCAGCAAGCCCAGACTTATCGTTCTCAACCGGGCCGATCAGGCCGACCCGGAGGCCAATCGTCTGTGGGGAGACCACTTTCGGGCAAAAGGCTATGCTGTGCTGGAGACCGATGCTAAGACAGGTAAAGGGGTCAACCGCTTTGCCGCCACCTCTCGGGAACTTTTGCGGGAGCAGATCGAGAAATGGCGGGCAAAGGGACTGGTAGGCCGGCCCATTCGGGCCATGATCGTGGGGGTCCCCAACGTGGGAAAGTCCACCTTTATCAATCAAATTGCCAAGCGGAAGTCGGCCAAGGCCGGGGATAGACCCGGAGTTACCCGGGGTAAGCAGTGGGTGACGGTGGATCAGGGACTCTCCCTGCTGGACACCCCCGGCATCCTCTGGCCCAAGTTTGAGGATGAGCGGGTGGGGCTCCACCTGGCCTATACCGGGGCAGTAAAGGACGACATTATGGATGTGGAGACCCTGGCCTGCCATCTGATGGATGACTTGGCGCTTCGCTATCCCCGTGCCCTGGAGGAGCGTTATAAGATAGCACCCAACCCCCGGCAAGAGGGAGAGGATATAGTAGCCTACGGCTATGCGCTGCTGCAAGATGCTGCCGCTAAGCGGGGCTTTCGCATCTCCGGAGGGGAACTGGACACTGAGCGAATGGCCCACATCCTTCTGGATGAGCTGCGGGGGGGCAAGCTGGGTCGCTTTACATTGGAAGTCCCGGAAGAGGGCGAAAAAGGTAAATGATAGCATGCCCGGTTTTGGGTCTATCAAGCAGAGATGAGTCCTGTTTTGCAGGGAGGGGCAAAAGTGATTGAAATTAAGATTATCGACAGAGCCCACAAACAGGATATCAATATTAAAAATGAACCCTTTGACCTGTGGGGCTATATGCGCCCATCCTTTGTCAATGGTGAATGGAGCGATACCGTACAAAAACTCCCGGCAGAGGTCGTGGGAGAGCAGTGCTTTCCGGATGAGAACTATGACTATGAAGAAATGGCGGAAAACAGCATTTTTGTCGGAGCTTACGATGATGGCCACTGTATTGGTCTTGCCATCTACCAAGAGGGCTTTTTTAAGCATATGTATCTCTATGATTTGAAGGTCAATCGATCCTACCGTAAACAGGGAGTTGCAGCGGCACTTATTGAAAAGGGAAAAGAGATTGCCAAGCAAAAAGGGTATTGCGGGCTTTATACCCAGGGGCAGGACAATAACCTCTCCGCTTGTCTATTCTATATTCATACCGGCTTTCGTATTGGCGGTTTCAATACCGATGTCTACAAATGGACCAAGCAGGAGGGCAAATCGGACATCTGGTTTTATCTGGATATTTAAGATAGGTTTTTTGCTTTACATTACAGCTGCACAGAATGTTTACATTGGAAGTCACAAAAACGAGGAGGGAAAGTGTGGGGCTTTGGGAAATTGAAGAAAGCTGCTGGGCCCAGGGGTATGAGCGGGTCTGCGGCGTGGATGAGGCCGGTGCCGGTCCTTTGGCCGGACCTGTGTATGCCGGAGCGGTCATTCTGCCTCGACACATAAATTTCAAATGGCTCAATGACTCCAAACAGGTTACGCCCAAGCGACGGGATATTCTCTATGATGAGATCATGGAACAGGCCGAGAGCTGGGCGGTGGCGGCGGTGCAGGCCGACGAGATCGATGCTGCCGACATTCTGACTGCCCGGATGCAGGCTATGTCTCTAGCCATTGCCGGTTTGACTCCCACCCCGGATTTTACCCTTGTGGACGGCAACCGGGATAAGGGGAAGGGTGCGGCCATCTCAACGCCCCACAGGTGCATTGTAAAGGGAGATAGCCTGTCAGCCTCTATTGCCGCCGCTTCCATCTTGGCTAAAGTGAGCCGGGATCGTTACATGGAGGAAATGGCAGAAAAATACCCGGAGTACCACTTTGAGCAGCACAAGGGCTACGGAACCAAGCTCCACTATGAGATGCTGGACAAATACGGCCCCTGTCCCATCCACCGCAGGAGCTTCCTAAAAAAGTGGGAGGCAGCGAAATGAGCGTGGGCGGGGATCGAAAGCTGCTGGGCCGCTGGGGGGAAGAAGTCGTGGCCCAGGACCTGCGCAGAAAGGGCTGTACCCTTCTGGCTGCCGGCTGGCACTGTCGGTGGGGGGAGATCGACCTTATCGCCTCCGATGGGAAGTATCTTCGTATCGTGGAGGTCAAGCTGCGGAAGAATGCCGATTTTGCTCTGGCTCGGGAAGCGGTGGATCGCCGAAAGCAGGAAAAACTCAGGGCGGCGGCCGGCTTTTACTTGGCGGGCCATCCCACAGACCTCCAGCCCCGCTTCGATGTGGCCGAGGTCTATGCCCCGGAGGGCATCGCCACCAGGGATCCGAAAATCAACTACATCGAAAATGCCTTTCAATGAACTGCACATGGATTTCTCCCTGCCGAAGTATGGCTGAACACCCTGTCTCGACAGGAGTAAAATAAATATCTGCGCATATAAAATCCTGAAGGAGGAGTTGCGATATGAAGGTATTTGATGGGCATTGCGATACCATTTCCATGGCCACCCGGAGCGGGGACTCTATCCGGCGGACCAAGGGTCATCTGGATTTGGAACGGATGGGGCAGTATGAGGGCTGGGCCCAGCTCTTTGCCTGCTTTGCCCCTATGAAATATGTGAAAGAGCCCATGTGGCAGGTGTTCCAGAGCGAGGTGGCCACCTTTCAAAAGGAAATGGCAGCCAATTCCGACCTTGTGAGTCAATGCCGTACGGCTGCCGAGGTGGAGGCAGCCTGGGCTGCTGGTAAATCGGCTGCCATCCTCTCGGTGGAGGGAGCCGAGCTGTTGGAGTGCGACATGGACAAACTGAAGATCGCCTACGACCTGGGAGCCCGGGCGGTGGGCCTTACCTGGAACTTCACCAATGCGGTCTCTGGCACCAACGCAGAAGGGGCTGACCAAGGCCTCACTGACCACGGCAAGGCTTTTGTGAAGCGGATGGGGGAGCTGGGTATGATGGTGGATGTGTCCCACCTGTCCGATCCCGGCTTCTGGGACGTGTTGGAAATCAGCAAGAAGCCTATTATTGCCAGCCATTCCAACTCCCGGACCATCTGCAACCATACTCGAAACCTGACTGATGAGATGTTTCAGGCGCTGGTGAAGAACGGCGGCACCACGGGGTTGAATATGTGCGCTGACTTTGTTGGGGAGGATCCCACCATTGACACAGTGGTGGCCCATGTGGAGCATTTCTTTGCCCTGGGCGGTGAGGGACATGTGGCTATGGGCGGTGACTGGGACGGCATTCAGGCCGCCCCCAAGGGCATTGACGGCATTCAGGATGTGGAAAAGCTGGCCAATCGGCTGCTGCAGATGAATTACAGCCAGCAGGCCGTGGATGGCATCCTTTACAAGAATTTCCTTCGGGTATTCCGTGACGTGTGCGGGTAACATCGAAATCATAGAAAGGAGGGCGGTGGTATGGCCCTTTACGCATTGGGGGACACCCACCTCTCTCTGGGTGGCAGTAAGGCCATGGACTCCTTTGGAGGGGCCTGGGATGGATATGTGGATAAGCTGCGTTCGGCCTTTGCAGGTCTTACCGAGGAGGACGGCGTGGTCCTCTGCGGGGACTTGAGCTGGGGGATGAGCTTGGAGGAGGCCCTGCCTGACTTTTTATTTCTGGACAGCCTTTTTCCGGGGAAAAAGTTTCTGGTAAAAGGCAACCACGACTATTGGTGGACTACGGCCAACAAGATGTATCAGTTCTGGGCGCAGAACGGTATCCAGAACTTTGAGCTGCTTCACAACAACTGTCGCTTTTGGGGAGATGTGGCTCTATGCGGTACCCGGGGTTGGTTTTTTGAGGAGGAGGCCGACGGTCACAACGAAAAGGTCTTTCACCGAGAGGTACTGCGGTTGGAGACCTCTTTGAAGGCGGCAGGGGAAAAGGAGAAGCTGTGCTTTCTCCACTACCCGCCTCTGTATCAGGGCTATATCTGTCAGGAGATCGTGGACCTGATGGAGCTTTACCAGGTCTCAGCCTGTTACTATGGGCATCTCCATGGAGGCAGTCACCGCCTGGCCCAGGAGGGCCGCCGGGGGCGTGTGGAGTACCACCTTGTGGCTGGAGATTATCGTGATTTTCAGCCTATGAAGGTCCTGGATGGGCCCCAAAATGAAAAAGTTCTGTAAAATGTGAAAAAAATACTGGAAAAATGGCGCTATCCCTGATACAATACAAAGGATATCGTTAGCCGCCGTCCAACAGGACAGAAAAAGGAACAGGCGGCGGTTATAGGAGGAAGTACAAACATGAATGTCAAGAGCGTAGAAAAACTGGAAAAGAGCATGGTCGCCCTGGTCATCGAGTCCAACGCCCAGGAGTTCGAGACGGCCGTCGAGAAGGTCTATAAGAAGCAGCGTGGCCGTATTGCGGTCCCTGGCTTCCGCAAGGGCAAGGCGCCCCGGAAGATCATTGAGCGGATGTACGGCGCCGACATCTTCTATGAGGATGCCATCAATGAGATCTATCCTGACCTCTTTGCCCAGGCCGTGGAGCAGGAGAAGATCGACGCTGTGGCCTACCCTGAGGTGGAGCTGCTGGAGGTGGGCAAGGAGGGTTTCTCCTTCAAGGCCACTGTGGCCGTCCGCCCCGAGGTGAAGCTGGGTAAGTACAAGGGTCTTACTGCCGCCAAGGATGAGCTGAAGGTTACCGAGAAGGACATCGACGGGGAGCTGAAGCCTTACATTGAGCGTGCTACCCAGCTCAAGGATGTGGACCGGAAGGCCAAGATGGGTGATGACCTCATCATTGATTTTGCTGGTTATATGGACGGCGTGGCCTTTGATGGCGGCACCGCCACCGATCAAGCCCTGGTGCTGGGCAGCAATGTGTTTATCCCCGGCTTCGAGGAGCAGCTGGTAGGTGCCAAGGCTGGCCAGGAGAAGGAGGTCAACGTCACCTTCCCCGAGGATTACCAGATGGAGGATTATGCCGGCAAGCCCGCCACCTTTAAGGTGACGGTGAAGGCTGTGCGTGAGAAGGTAGAGCCCGTTCTGGATGACGAGTTTGCCAAGGATGTCTCTGAGTTTGAGACCCTGGCCGAGTTGCGCAAGGACCTGGGTGAGAAGCTCGCCCAGCGTCGTGAGGCCGCTGCTCAGTCCAAGTTTGAGGAGTCTCTGCTGGACCAGGTCACTGAGAACATGGAAGTGGAGATCCCTGAGGCCATGGTGGAGATGCGTACCCAGCAGATGCTGGATGATTACAGCCAGCGCATCACCGCTCAGGGTATTCCCTTTGAGCAGTACCTGGCCATGACTGGCATTTCCGTGGATATGCTCAAGCTTCAGGCCCACGAGGGGGCTCTGCGGCAGGTCAAGGTGGATCTGGCTCTGGGCGCTATCGCTCAGGCCGAGAAGATCGAGGTCACCCAGGAGGATATGGATGCCGAGTGCCAGCGGCTGGCCGACCAGTACGGCATGGAGATGGAGAAGGTCAAGGAGATCGTGCCTGTGGCCGATCTGCAGAAGGACCTGACCAATCAGAAGGCCGCCGCCATCATCTATGACTCTGCCAAGGTGGGGAAGACTCCTGCTAAGAAGGCTGCCAAGAAGACGGAGGAGAAGGCTGAGGGCGAGAAGAAGCCCGCCGCCAAGAAGAGCACCAAGAAGGCCGAGGGTGAGGCTGAGAAGAAGCCCGCCGCCAAAAAGACCACCAAGAAGGCCGAGAGCGAGACCGAGAAGAAGCCCGCTGCCAAAAAGACCACCAAGAAGACGGTCAAGACCGAGGAATAATTTCCCTCTCCGGGGGGATACTGTGATGTGTGTTTGCCTGAGAGAGCAGGATGGATAAAACGTCCCTGTGTGAATTTGAAAAAGGAGATCATAATATCATGAGTTTAGTCCCCTATGTAGTAGAGCAAACCAGCCGTGGCGAGCGTTCCTACGACATTTTTTCCCGGCTGCTCAATGACCGTATCATCATTCTGAGTGAGGATGTCAACTCCGCCTCGGCCAGCATCGTGGTGGCAGAGCTGCTGTTCCTGGAGGCTCAGGATCCGGATAAGGACATTCAGTTCTACATCAACAGCCCTGGCGGCTCTATCACCGACGGCATGGCCATCTATGACACCATGCAGTATATCAAGTGCGACGTATCCACCATCTGCGTGGGTATGGCTGCCTCTATGGGTGCTTTCCTTCTGGCCGCCGGCACTAAGGGCAAGCGTCTGGCCCTGCCCAATTCCGAGATCCTCATCCACCAGCCTCTCATTGGCGGCGGCGGTATCTCGGGTCAGACCACCGATGTGAAGATCCATGCCGACCACCTGGTCTACACCCGTCAGAAGATGAACCAGATGCTCAGCCGGATGACCGGCCAGAGCCTGGAGACCATTCAGCGGGATACAGAGCGGGACAACTACATGACCGCTCAGCAGGCTATGGAATACGGCCTGATCGACAAGGTTATCGAACACCGCTAATACGCATAGGGGGAGCGGGGCCATGTAGCCCCGCTCCTTCCGGCGTTCCAAGTCATTCCTGAGAGGTAACGATTCATGGCAAAAAACGACGAACGTAAGGTAGTCCGCTGCTCTTTCTGCGGCAAGCGGCAGGAAGATGTGGCACGGATCATTGCCGGCCCCGGGGCCTATATCTGCAATGAGTGTGTCCATCTGTGCATGTCGATCCTGGAGGATGTGGAGAACCAGAACGATGCCTTCCACACCGAATCCTCCGACGATATCCCCACCCCCAAGGAAATTCACCGGGTGCTGGACCAGTATATCATCGGTCAGGAGCAGGCCAAGGTCGCCCTGTCGGTGGCGGTCTATAACCACTACAAGCGTATTTTCTTTGGCGATGGGGATGACGTGGAGCTGCAAAAGAGCAACATTCTGCTCATCGGCCCCACCGGCTGCGGCAAGACCCTCTTTGCCCAGACATTGGCCCGGGTGCTGAAGGTGCCCTTTGCCATTGCCGATGCCACCACCCTTACCGAGGCCGGATATGTGGGCGATGACGTGGAGAATATCCTGCTGCGTCTGGTTCAGGCTGCCGATTATGACATTGAACTGGCAGAGCGTGGCATCATCTATATCGATGAGATGGATAAGATCGCCCGCAAGAGTGAGAACACGTCCATCACTCGGGACGTGTCCGGCGAGGGAGTCCAGCAGGCCCTGCTGAAGATCCTGGAGGGCACGGTGGCCAATGTGCCGCCTCAGGGCGGGCGCAAGCACCCCCACTCTGAGTTCCTTCAGGTGAATACCAAGAATATCCTCTTCATCTGCGGCGGAGCCTTTGACGGACTGGAGAAGATCATTGAGCAACGGCTGGACAAAAAGACCATCGGCTTCGGGGCGGAAATTCGAACCAAGTCGGAGCGGGATAACGGTGATCTCTTTGCCCAGGTCCAGCCTCACGACCTTATCAAGTTTGGCATCATCCCTGAACTGGTGGGTCGTCTGCCTGTGGTGACTTCGCTGAACCACCTGACTCGGGAGCAGCTGGTGCGCATCCTCACCGAGCCCAAGAACGCCTTGGTGCGTCAGTACCAAAAGCTGATGGAGTACGATGATGTGGCTCTGGAGTTCCAGCCCGACGCACTGGATGCGGCAGCGGATAAGGCTCTGGAACGAGGCATTGGCGCCCGTGGCCTGCGGGCGGTGCTGGAAGAAGTCATGACCCGCACTATGTACGATGCCCCCTCTGATCCCACCATTTCCAAGGTGGTTATCACCGGGGAGAGTGTCAGGGAGGGAGCTGCTCCCCGGATCCTCCACGATCAGGAGAAGCAGCCTCGCTCGGAGGAGACAGCTTCCTGAATACAGTGATTTTCGGGGCGGGGAGACCCGTCCCGATTTTCCTATCTGCCCCTTTGCATCAGGAGGGATAAAGCATGGAATTGAACACACAGAAGGCAGAGTTTATCCGCTCGGCCGCCGCAGCCAAGGACTTTCCACGGGACGGTCGGCCCCAGGTGGCCTTTGCCGGCCGGTCCAATGTAGGAAAATCCTCGGTCATCAACCGGCTGCTCAACCGTAAAAACTTTGCCCGGGTTGGTTCTGCTCCCGGTAAGACCACCCATATCAACTACTTCCTTATCGATCAGAAGCTCTATCTGGTAGACCTGCCCGGCTATGGTTACGCCAAGGTCTCTCAGGCGGAAAAGAACCGCTGGGCTCGGCTCATTCAGAGCTGGTTTGATGACCCTGAGCTTATGAGTTTGGGGGTGCTCATTGTGGATGCCCGGCACAAGCCCACAGCCAACGATATGGGGATGGCTGACTATTTTAAGGCCAGCGGCAAGCCCTGGGTGGTGGTGGCGAACAAGTTGGACAAGGTGAAAAAAAGCGAACTGGAAGGTAATCTGGCGCTGATCCAAGAGACGTTGGAGCTTCCTGAAGCTGTAAAAGTTATTCCCTTTTCAGCAGAGAAGGGAACAGGCCGGGAGGAGCTTTTAAGAACGATTTTGGCACATTGAGCCTTGTTCTTGTCAGAGAATGAAAAATTTGCTATAATAATATCCTAAAGGAGGTGAGGGAATATGTACGGCTGGCAGGATTTTTGGAACAGCATGGACTGGTGGCGCCTGTTGGGCCTTTTGCTCTCAGCGGTGGCCGTCCTGCTGTGCATGACAGTCCACGAGCTCTCCCACGGCTTTACGGCCTATAAGCTGGGGGACGGCACTGCCAAGTCCATGGGCCGGCTCTCCCTCAACCCTCTTAAGCACGTGGATCCCATCGGGGCACTGCTCTTGCTCTTTGTTGGGGTGGGCTGGGCTAAGCCGGTGTCTGTGGATCCCAGGCACTTCAAAAATCCCAAGATGGGCATGGCTCTTACCGCTTTGGCCGGGCCGGTATCCAATTTGCTTCTGACTTTAGTCGTGCTTTTGCTGTGCCGACTCCTGATGCCTCGGATGCCCCAGGCTGGGACAGCAATGCTGCTGGTTTTCATGTTTTTGTGCCATGTGGCCGTTATGAGTCTGGGCCTGGGGCTCTTTAACCTCATTCCCATCCCGCCTTTGGACGGGTCCAAAGTGCTTTTTTCCGTTCTGCCGGAAAAGATTTACTGGGGCATTCAACGCTATGAGCGCTACATCCTTTTCCTGGTGCTGGCCCTGTCCTTTTTTGGAGCCTTTGATGGCTGGCTGAGCATCGGCCTGGAAAAGGTGTTGAGTATGTTCTGCACTCTGACAGGGGTAGACATCAACGCCGTGCTCTACGGCTCCTACTTTTTTAGTATTTTGAGGTGAGTGATATGGAAACGCCTATCTATCACCTCGAAAAGGTGATCCGGGGCAGGGAGGAGGGGGCCGAGGACTTCAATGGCCCTCTGGATCTGATCCTGAGCCTGCTGGCCAAAAATAAAATGGAGATCCAGGACATTCAAATCTCCCTCATACTGGAACAGTATCTGGCCTGGATGGACAAGCGCCGCTCCCTGGAGTTGGAAGTGGCCAGCGAGTTTGTCACTATGGCCGCTCAGCTTATGTTTATCAAAACGAGAATGCTGCTCTCCATCCATGATGAGGAGGCCATCTCAGAGCTGGACCAGCTGATTGCCTCGCTGGAGGAGCATCAGCGCAATGAGAACTACGCCAGGCTTCGGGCGGTTATCCCGCAGCTTTCTGACCGTTACGACACCTTTCGGGATTACATCACAAAGGTGCCCGAGCATCTGCCGGTGAACAAGGTCTACCATTACAGCCACAAGCCAGAGGATCTGCTGCATGCCATATTCATGGCACTGGAGCGGGTGGACAATCACCTGCCGCCTCCCATGGCGGCCTTTGAGGGTATTGTGGGCCGGGAGCCCTATCCGGTCAGCGATAAGGCTGGGGAGATCATTGAACGGCTGCGCCAATTTGGTGTCACCCGGTTCCATGCCCTGTTTAAGGGCAATCGCAGCCGCAGTGAGATCGTGGCCACATTTCTGGCTGTGTTGGAGCTGTGTAAGGCCCGGCGGCTGCGGCTGGCAGGGACCGAGACCGACTGTACCGTTACCAGTATTGGTGGGGGCGATGAGGACTTCGAGTTTTCTGCCGATACATATTGAGAGGAGGATGCTGAATGGAATTGAAAGAAGTGGAGTCCGCCATTGAGGGCATCCTCTTTGCCGCCGGGGAGCCGGTGGGAGTAGAGCGGCTGTGCCTCACGCTGGACATTGACCGCCCCACTGCCGATGCTGTCTGCCAACGGCTGGCAGACCATTACAGCTATGAGCGCCGGGGCATTCGGCTGGTGAAGCTGGACAACAGCTATCAACTCTGTTCAGCTCCTGAATATGCTGAATATATTCGCAAGGCCTTCGAGAGTCGTCGCCCCGCCCGACTGAGCCAGCCGGCGCTGGAGGTTTTGTCCATTATTGCCTATTATCAGCCCACCACCAAGGCCTATGTAGATCAAATTCGAGGGGTGGACAGCTCCTATACTGTGGGCCTGCTTACAGAGCGGGAGCTTATCGAGGAATGCGGCCGTATGGCAGTGCCCGGCCGGCCTATCCTCTATCGTACCACCCAGAATTTTCTGCGTTCTTTTGGCCTGGGCAGCCTGGACGAGCTGCCGGATCTGCCCAATGCCTCGGCAGAGGACGAACAGATCACTCTGGATATGCAAGCGGCTATCGCCGGGCTCCAGGAGAGCCAGGAGACAGAAGAAAGCTCGGAGGAGGAGCCCATTTCTGATGAGGAGCTGGAGGCCGCCGCCCGTGAACTGGCAGAGCGGGAAGCGCATATCTTTGACGATTTACCCCAGGTCCCCGATATTTGGGAGGAGGATGAGCCCACCGGGGAGGGCGAGGATATATGACCGCCCTGAAGGTGCTGCTGGTCATCTTTCTGTTCCTGTTTCTCCTGGGCCGTATCCGGGTAGGGGGAGATGGGGAATATAGCACAGAAGGACTGATTGTCCGGCTCCGGGTAGGTACCGTTCCCATTCAGGTGTTTCCTCTGAAAAAAGCAAAAAGGGAGAAAAAACCAGCGAAAAAGAAGAAAAAAGTTATCAAAGCTGCCGAAGATGAGCTGATGGAGAAGCCTCAGAAGCCGGAGAGGCCTAAAAAGGGGGGCTCACTGGACCTGGTGAAGGCGGCACTTCCCCTTGTTGGCGAAGCGGCGGGAGAGCTGAGGGAACGCATTTGCATCGATATGCTGCATATGGATCTGCTTTTTGGCGGCAGAGATGCTGCCCAGACGGCCATCCTTTTTGGTATGTCCAATGCCTTCATCGCAGTGCTGCTGTCTGTGTTTCAGCAAAATTTTGAAGTGAAGGAGCACCGGGTCCACACAGCTGTGGACTTTAACGAGACAAGCACTACCCTGTATCTCCACGCAGCCTTTTCTGCCCGGATCGGGCAGCTTATTGGCTTTGCCCTTCAATTTGGTTGGAAGTTCTTTGTACGTTATCAAAATGTAAAAAAGACCCATACTATGGTGAAAGAGGCGATTTGACATGGATGAGAAGAAGCACACCCTGAACGAACTGATGAATGCCGCCATGGATAAAGTGCGGCTCATGGCCGACGCCAATACGGTGGTGGGTGAGCCCATCGTGACCGGTGAGGTCACGCTGATTCCCATTTCCCGGGTAAGTGTAGGCGTGGGGGTGGGAGGCAGTGATTTTGTCTCCAAAAACCAAAAGCGGCCTGAGGCCGAGAATTGTTTTGGCGGCGGAACTGGCGCCGGGATGAACATTGATCCCATTGCTTTTTTGGTTGTGCGGGGGGATACTGTCCGTGTTCTGCCTATGTTGCCTCCTGCCGACGGTGCTCTGGGCCGTGTGGTGGATATGGTTCCTGAATTGGTGGACAAGATCACCGATTTTGTGGAGAAGCAGCAGGAGAAGAAGGATAACGCCGGGTTCTAAGGCGCATACTGACACCATCTCTTGTTTCGAGGTGGTTTGTTTTGCGGCGTGCTTCAGCGATTCTTTTGGCTCTTTGCTTATTGTGCGTGCCCTGTTATGGAGCGGAGCCCCCAGAGATCTCTGCTGCTTCTGCGGTACTCATGGATGCCGCCAGTGGCCGTATCCTCTATGAAAAGGATGCCCATACCCGCCGCCTTATCGCCTCTACCACAAAGCTGATGACTGCTCTGGTGGCGGTGGAGGCGACAGAGGATCTGGAGCAGGTAGTCACCGTCAAACGGGAATACCAGGCTGAGGGCTCCTCTATGTACTTGGGAGTAGGGGAGCAGCTTACCATTCGGGAGCTGCTTTATGGATTGCTTCTCTCCTCGGGCAATGATGCTGCCCTGGCCATTGCCGGCGGATGTGCAGGGGATGTGGAGACGTTTGTAGGGTGGATGAATGACCGGGCCGGAGAGCTGGGTATGGCCGATACCCATTTTGCCAATCCCAACGGGTTGGACCATGAGGCGCACTACTCCACTGCCTATGATATGGCGCTGCTGGCCCGGGAGGTTTTAAGCCGTGAGGTGCTCATGGAGCTGGTGTCTACCAAGTCGGCCACAGTGGCAGGACGAAGCCTCGTCAACCACAACAAGCTGCTCTGGCGTTATGAGGGCTGCACCGGCATGAAGACGGGCTATACTGATGCTGCCGGCAGGACATTGGTCAGTTCGGCCCGGCGAAATGGCCAGGATCTCATTTGCGTGACGTTAAAGGACCGGGATGACTGGAATGACCACGCCAGGCTGCTTGACTATGGCTTTAAAAACTATCCTCTTTTTCCTTTGGCACGGGCGGAAAAACGGTTTCGGACGCTGCCCATTACCGGTAGCCTGCTGAGCCAGGTGGAGGTAGTCACCGCCAGCGATGTGGTCTACCCGCTGTTAAAGGGGGAAAAGGTCCGGGCACGGATCACCCTGCCCAATTTGGTGAGCGCCCCAGTAAAAAAGGGCGCAATTGCCGGTAGGTTGACCTTCCTCGTGGGGGAGGAGCAGGTCGGAGAGACCTATCTTCTCTATGCTGTCGATGTGCCAGAAAATACGCCGGAACCCTCCCTTTTTGAACGTTTAAAAGGGATTTTAGCGGGGGATAAAGGCCCGGAACTGGCAGTTTTCTTCCCAATTCAGGCGTAAAATCTATGTCAGAGCGGCCAAAAGGGCCGCTCTTTCCATGTTTTCCTATGGAAAAGGGGCGTTTTTTGTGAAGGAGAGATTACAAAAACTTCTCTCGGCTGCCGGCATTTGCTCCCGCCGTGCGGCGGAAGAATACATTGCCGCTGGCCGGGTCATGGTGAACAGTGCGGTGGCCCACATCGGGGACAGTGCCGATTTGGAGACAGATAGGGTCACCGTTGATGGAAAAGAATTGCCCCGCCGGGAAAAAATTATCTGGCTTATGCTCCACAAGCCTCGGGGTTATGTGACGACCCTCTCTGACGAAAAGGGGCGGAAAACGGCGGCTCAGCTGGTGGAGGACTGCGGCATGCGAGTGTGGCCGGTGGGGCGGCTGGATTTGAATTCCGAGGGGTTGCTTCTGTTTACCAATGACGGAACGGGCACCGACCGACTTCTGCATCCCAGCCATGAAGTGGAGAAAGAGTATCATGTAACGGTCATCGGGGATATGGAGCGGGCTTTGCCTGTGCTCACAGGCCCACTGGAGCTGGATGGCCGGCCGTTGGCTCCCGCCCAGGTCCAAATTCTTCAAAAAAGCGGGCGGGGAGGAGTGCTCTCGGTGATTATTCACGAGGGACGCAACCGCCAGGTTCGGCGGATGTGTGCACTGGCAGGCTTGGAGGTAAAAGCGCTCAAGCGAGTGAGAGAGGGGGCCATCGCCCTGGGCCAACTGCCGATAGGGAAGTGGCGGGTCTTAACCGAAGGCGAAGTGGCTGACCTGCTGAAGTAAAATTGCAGGAAGAGAATAGAAACTTGCAAAAAATGATTGCTTTTCCAGCGCAAGTCGGCTATCATATCAAGTGAGTGTTTTGAATACCACAGAGCAGTCTGGAGGGGTACATATGGCAAAAGATATCCTTTCGCTGATCCAACGGGAGATGCCCGGTTTTTCCAAGGGACAGAAGCGAATTGCCAATTACATCCTGACATCCTATGATAAAGCGGCCTTTATGACGGCCAATAAGTTGGGCCAGACGGTGGACGTGAGTGAGTCCACCGTGGTTCGTTTTGCCGCCGAGCTGGGCTATGACGGTTACCCTGCCATGCAACGTACTTTGCAGGAGATGATTCGCAATAAGCTCACTGCGGTGCAGCGGATCCAAGTGTCAAACGACCGGCTTGCTCATCAGGACACCCTGTCTACGGTCATTCAGGCCGATGTGGAAAATCTGCGTCTGACGTTGGAGGAGGTGGACCGCAGAGCCTTTGATCAAGCCGTTCAGGCCATTTTACGGGCAAAGCGGGTCTACATCCTGGGGGTGCGCTCTTCCTCAGCGCTGGCAAACTTTATGACCTTTTACTTCAACCTTATTTTGGAGAATGTGACACTGGTCAATACCATCTCCACCAGTGAGCTGTTTGAGCAGATCTTCCATATTGGTCAAGAGGATGTGTTTATCGGCATCAGTTTTCCCCGGTATTCCCGCCGGACGGTGCGGGCTATGCGCTTTGCCAAGGACCGGGGGGCCATTAACATTGCCATTACCGACTCTGACCTTTCTCCGCTATGCGAGTTGGCCGACTACACCTTGATGGCCCGCAGTGATATGGCCTCTTTTGTGGACTCTCTGACCGCTCCGCTCTCTCTGGTCAATGCTTTGATTGTGGCGGTGAGCCGGGAGAAAAACGATGAGCTGGCTGAGACCCTTGGTCGGCTGGAGAAGATTTGGGACGAATACGGGGTTTACCAAAAGACAGAGTGAAGGGGAGCATGGCCTTGACTGGCAATATAGTTGTAGTCGGCGGTGGAGCCGCCGGCTGTATGGCCGCCCTGTGGGCGGCGAAGCAGGGGGCACATGTCACCCTTTTGGAGCGCAACGCAAAGCTGGGGCGTAAGCTCTACATCACCGGAAAGGGTCGGTGCAATTTGACCAATGCCTGTTCGGTGCAGGAGTGCCTGGCCAATGTTCCCCGAAATGGCCGTTTTTTGACCAGCGCACTGACCCGGTTTTCCCCGGATGATGTTATGGCCTATTTTGAGGAGCTGGGCGTTCCATTGAAAACGGAGCGAGGGAACCGGGTATTTCCACAGTCTGACCGGGCAGCTGATGTGATCGATGCCCTTCTGCGGGCCCTCCGGCGGGCCAGGGTGGACATTGTGGAAGACCGGGCCATGGCCCTCATTTTGGCGAATGGAGCCGTGGTGGGGGTAAAAGGAGAGCGTGGACAGTGCTATCACTGTAAGGCACTTATCCTTGCCTGTGGAGGACTGTCTTACCCGACCACCGGCTCTACGGGGGACGGCTATGCGCTGGCAAAGCAGGCAGGACATACGGTTCAACCTACAAGAGGGTCATTGGTCCCACTGGTGGCTGAGGGCTGCGGCCCATTGACAGGACTATCTCTGCGCAATGTGAATTTGAAGATGAAAAATGAGAAGGGAAAGGTCCTCTATGAGGAGCAGGGGGAACTTCTGTTTACCCATTTCGGCCTTTCGGGACCTTTGATTTTGAGCGCCAGCGCCCATCTGCGGGACTATGACACCGAGTGCTATACCGCCCACCTGGATCTGAAGCCCGCCTTAGATCGGGAGACCCTGGACAGGCGGCTGGTGCGGGAGCTGGGGGAGCAGCCCAACCGGGAGTTGCGCCATGTGATGGAGCGGCTGGAGCCCAAGTCCCTCATTGCTCTGGTGCTGGAGCGTGCAAAACTGCCGGGGGAGATTCGAGCCAACGCCGTTACCCGGGAGCAGCGCCGCAGGTTGCTGGAGACCTTGAAGGATCTGCCTATCCCCATTACCGGGCCCAGACCAGTGGCGGAGGCCATTGTTACCTCAGGCGGCGTGACAGTCTCAGAGGTGTCGCCTAAGGACATGAGTTCCAAATACTGTAAGGGCTTATACCTTGCCGGAGAAATGTTGGATGTGGACGGTTACACCGGTGGGTTCAATCTTCAGATCGCCTGGGCCACCGGGCGCTCGGCCGGCTTGGGGGCTGCGGCTTATTGCGGGGAGGATGAGGAAACATGAAGTATTATAGTGTGGCCATTGACGGTCCCTCGGGGGCGGGGAAAAGCACGATGGCCAGGGCTTTGGCCTCTAAACTAGGCTACCTCTATGTGGATACCGGGGCCATTTACCGTACCCTGGGGCTGTTTGCGTTGTCCTGCGGGGTGTCACCCTCGGATCCGGAAGGGGTAAGTGCCCTTCTTCCCAAGGCTATCATCACCATGAACTATGGGGAGGACGGCCTGCAGCATATGTATCTGGGCGGCCAGCCGGAACAAGGGGGGGAGGACGTGACCGAGGCCATTCGTACGCCAGAGGTCTCTACAGCGGCTTCCAAGATCTCGGCAATTCCCGCTGTACGGGCCTTCCTGCTGGAGATGCAGCGGGACATAGCAAGACACAACAATGTCATTATGGACGGCCGGGATATTGGCACAGCTGTGCTTCCGCAGGCCGATGTAAAGATCTTCCTTACCGCTTCCCCCCAGGCACGGGCCCAGCGGCGCTACGCCGAGTTGGCTGCAAAGGGAAATGCCGATAGCTTTGAGAATGTGCTGCGGGATATTACGGAGCGGGATGAGCGGGATTCCAACCGTTCGGCTGCCCCCTTGCGGCAGGCAGAGGATGCTGTTTTATTCGACAGCACTGACTACTCTCCCGAGGAGTGTGTAGAGCGGCTTCTGGAGATCATACAGGAGAAAACAGTATGAGATTTGCCTATTCATTGATATACTGGGTCGTTTGGCCCTTTTTCAATCTGGTCCATCCCTGCAGGGCCATTGGGCGGGAGCACATTCCCGAGGGGCCTGTGATTCTCTGTCCCAATCACACAAAGCTTAGTGACCCGCTTTTTGTGGCCTTTGCACTGACCCATCGCTACAAGCCCATGATTATGGCCAAGGCCGAGCTTATGGAGATCCCGGTTTTGGGCTGGCTGTTGAAAAAGGCGGGAGTCTTTGCTGTGGAGCGTGGTAAGTCGGACATTGGGGCTATCAAGCTGGCCCTTAAGCACCTGAAGGCGGGGGAGAAGCTGCTCCTGTTCCCGGAGGGGACCCGTTCTAATGATGGGCAGATGGGACAGGGGAAGACAGGGGTGGCACTGCTGTCTGTTCGGACCCAGACTCCTATCCTGCCTATATACATCCCGGCGGAGAAGAAATGGTTCGGCCGCACTCCGGTGGTCTTTGGGGAACCATATCTGCCCCAGGTGGCCGGGAGCAAGGGAACGGCAGAGGAGTATGAGACCATCGTGAACGACCTGATGGCCCGCATTGCCGCTCTGGAGGAGCAGACAAAATGAAGCTGACAGTGGCGAAGACGGCCGGATTTTGTTATGGAGTAAAACGGGCGGTGGAGATGGCCCAGGACTGTGCTGGCCAGGGGAACCGATGTGTGATGTTGGGTTCTATCATCCATAATCAGGCTGTCATTGATCAGCTACAGAGCCTGGGTATCGGCCTTGCAGAGACAATAGAGGAGATCGAGCCGGGGATGTGGGTGATCTTGCGCTCCCATGGTGAGGGACCTGAAATCTATGAGGCCCTGGAGCGTCAGGGGGCACATATCGTTGATACCACCTGCCCCCATGTGGCCCGGATCCATACACTGGTGCGGCAGGCCCAGGAGGAGGGGCGGCGGGTCATCATTGTTGGGGCTCCTGACCACCACGAGGTGCAGGCCATTGCCGGTTGGTGCCGCCAACCCTTGATTTTTGAGGATGGACAAGCCTTGCAGAGGTATTTTTTGGAGTACCCGGAGGCGAGAGAGATCCCCTTCATTATGGTCTCTCAGACCACCTGCACCCAGGCTGTATGGAATTTTTGCGTAGAAAACGCAAAAAAACTGTGTACAAATCTCAAAATTTTTGATACAATATGTAATGCTACCTGTGCCCGGCAATCCGAGGCTCAGCATTTGGCCGCCCAAAGCGACGCCGTGGTCGTGATCGGGGGCCGCAACAGCGCCAATACAAAACGGCTTTTTGAACTCTGCGGAGAGCTGTGCCCGGACACTGTCTGGGTCGAACGTGCTGAAGAGTTGACCCCGGCCTATTTTCGGGGGAGGGCTTGTGTGGCAATCACCGCAGGTGCGTCAACACCTGCGTGGATCATAAAGGAGGTATATGACAAAATGAGCGAAGAAATGATGGAGATCGAGGAATCCTTTGCCGAGCTGCTGGAGAAGTCGATCAAAACTTTGCATACGGGGGAGAAGGTCACTGGCGTGGTCACTGGTATCACGCCCACCGAGATTTACGTGGACCTCGGGACAAAGCACGCCGGTTACATACCGGTGGACGAGCTGACCGATGATCCCACCGTCAAGGTGGAGGACATGGCCAAGGTCGGCCAGGAGATCGAGGTCTTTGTGGTCCGGGTCAATGACGCCGAGGGCGTTGTCTCCCTGTCCAAGAAGCGCCTGGACTCTGTGAAGAGCTGGGATGACATCGAGGCTGCCTGCGAGGATCACACTGTGGTTGAGGGCGTGGTCACTGAGGAGAACAAGGGTGGCGTGGTCATCAACATCAAGGGTGTGCGGGTCTTTGTTCCCGCTTCCCAGACTGGCATTCCCCGTGACCAGCCCATGACCGAGCTGCTCAAGCAGAAGGTCAAGCTGCGTATTACCGAGGTCAACCGGGCCCGCCGTCGTGTGGTGGGTTCTATCCGTGCTGTGGCCGCCGCTGAGCGGGCTGAGAAGGCCGCTGAGGTTTGGAACAACATCGAGGAGGGCAAGCACTATCACGGCGTAGTCAAGTCCCTCACTTCTTACGGCGCCTTTGTGGACATCGGCGGTGTGGACGGTATGGTGCACATCTCTGAGCTGAGCTGGAGCCGGATCAAGCATCCCTCCGAGGTGGTCAACCCCGGCGATGAGGTAGATGTGTACGTCATTTCCTTTGACCCCGAGAAGAAAAAGATCTCTCTGGGTATGAAGGACCACAGCCAGGATCCCTGGGCCAACTTTACCGAGACCTATAAGGTGGACGATGTGGCCGAGGTGCGCATTGTCAAGCTGATGACCTTTGGCGCTTTTGCTGAGGTGGTTCCCGGTGTGGACGGCCTGATCCACATCTCCCAGATTGCCGATCACCGTATTGACAAGCCCGGCGATGTCCTCGCTGAGGGGGACAAGGTCCAGGTCAAGATCACCGAGATCGACTATGACCGCAAGAAGGTCTCTCTGTCCATCCGTGCTCTGCTTGATGAGGCCCAGCGGACCTCTGAGGAGGGTGAGGAGGATATGGTGGTCGCCAGCGCTGACGGCGAGACCACCGAGATTGCCGAGGAACTGAGCGGCGACGAGGAGTAATCCTGCCAAATATCAAAAAACATCGTCACTTTCTTTTGAGAGTGACGATGTTTTTTGCTTTTTCAAAGCGAATTGTTCTGTTTTTGCTTGCAAATGGATGAAATTTAGGCTATAATGAACTTGCAAGAATTGGAAGTGGGGGTTGAGGGAGGCACAGTATGTTTCAAATCGGCGATAAGATCGTCCATCCTATGCACGGCGCCGGAATAATAGACGGTGTGGTGAGCAGGCAGATCAATGGGGTCGTGCGAGATTACTACACCCTGAAGCTGTCTGTGGGTGGTATGACGCTGATGATTCCTACGGAAAATTTTGCCGAAATCGGAGTCAGGCCTGTTGTAGGGCCTGAGGTCATTGACAGCGTACTGCGGGCTCTGCCGGGGCTTCAGGTGGAGGAGAACGCCAATTGGAACCGCCGATATCGGGAGAACATGCTACGGCTGAAAAGCGGCGATTTGATGGAAGTGGCCCGGGTTATGAAAGGGCTGCTTCAGCGGGAGAACGAAAAGGGACTGTCCACAGGGGAGAGAAAGCTACTGCATACTGTGAAGCAGATCCTGGTTTCTGAAATCGCTCTGTCGGAGGAATGCTCGTTTGAGGATGTGGAAGGGCGCATTTCAGCGGCACTGGCCCAATAGAATAGAGTGAAACTGCCAGAAGGGGGGCCGTTGGGGTCCCCTTTCTGCTGTTGAGACAGGTCGGGTGGGGGAAAGATATGAGGCTATTTAAAAAGTGGAGAGATAAGGTTGCGGGAAATAGCTGCACAGCGGTGGTGGCCGCCGCCGGCAGTTCCCGGCGGATGGGCAGCGATAAGCTGCTGTTGCCCCTGGGGGAGATCCCGGTGCTGATCCGCACGTTGCGGGCCTTGGAAAATTGCGGGGAGATCACTGAGATCATTGTGGTGACTCGAGAAGATTTGATCGTGCCCATAGGCCAGCTGTGCAAGGATGCCGCCCTTGACAAGGTGACGAAAGTGGTAGTGGGTGGAGCCACTCGCACGGATTCGGTACTGGCTGGCGTCCGGGAGGCCGAGGGTAAGGCACAGCTTATTGCCATCCATGATGCCGCCCGGCCCCTGGTTACGGAGGAGGTCATCATACAAGCCATAGAGATGGCCCGGGTCCGTGGAGCGGCGGCCCCTGCTGTGCCAGTAAAGGATACGCTAAAGCGGGCGGTGGACGGCGTGGTGGTGAATACCCCTGATCGGGCTGAACTCTTTGCCGTACAGACGCCTCAGGTTTTTGAACACGGCCTTATTTTGGGCGCATTGGAAAAGGCGGTGGCCGACGGCGTAGAACTCACCGATGACTGCGCCGCCGTGGAACGGTTGGGGATGTCGGTGTGTCTTGCACCGGGCTCTTATGAGAATATCAAACTGACCACTCCTGAGGATGTGGCAGTGGCCGAAAGCATTCTGGAAAGGCGGGGAGAGCTATGAGGATCGGACATGGCTATGATGTCCACCGCTTGGTTGAGGGGCGAAAGCTCATTCTTGCCGGAGTGGAGATCCCCTATGAGAAAGGACTGTTGGGCCATTCGGATGCCGACGTGTTGACCCATGCAGTAATGGATGCCCTTTTGGGCGCCTGTGCCCTGGGGGACATTGGTCATCTCTTTCCCGACAGCGATCCGGTCTATGCCGGGGCAGACAGTCTGCGGCTATTAGATGTTGTGGAAACGCATCTAAAGGAAAAAGGCTTTACACCTGGAAATGTAGATGTGACCGTTGTGGCGCAAGCGCCCAAGCTGGCTCCTCACGTCCAGACCATGAGGGAGAACCTCTCTGCTCATTTGAAAATCCCCATGGATCGGGTGAGTGTCAAGGCTACCACGGAGGAACACCTGGGCTTTACCGGAACCGGGGAGGGCATTGCTGCCCACGCTGTGTGCCTAGTAGAGGAATTGGATAAGAACTGAACAGGAACGCCTCGCCCCTCTCCCGCATAGGATGCGGCGAGAGGGGTATTTTTTGGTCTCCTTGTGAGACGGCCCCTCTATGGACCGGGAAAGGAAGGGTCATACCAATGGTCTATTATCTCATCGTCTGCCGTTCCCTGACCTACGCCCAACGGACGGAGGCAGTTCTGTCCCGGGCGGGTATCACCGCCCATATTCTCCGGGCCCCAAAGAGCGTAGACAGCGAAGGTTGTACCCACGGAGTCCGGGTGTCGGAGCGAGATTTGACAGCGGCTCTTGTGGTGCTTGCCAGGGCAAAGCTTTCCCCAAAGCGTATCTTTGTTTTTGCAAGCGACGGAAGCTATAAGGAGGTGATTTTATGATGACCTATTTGGACAGTGCGGCCACAACAATGCAAAAGCCGGCGACGGTGGAGAGGGCTATGGCTTATGCACTTACCCATATGGCAAGCCCCGGTAGAGGCGGACACGTCCCTGCTTTGCTGGCTGCCGATACCGCCTTTGCCTGCCGGGAGGCCGCCGCAGAGCTGTTCCACATGGATGACCCGGCTAATGTGGTCTTTACCCAGAATGCGACCCATGCCCTTAATTTGGCCATCAAGTCGGTGGTGAAGCCGGGGGATACTGTGGTGGTTTCAGGCTATGAGCACAATGCGGTGACAAGACCCCTGACTGCTCTGGGATGCCAGATCCGGGTGGCTCGGTCCCCTCTCTTTGAGCCCCAGGTCATCTTGGCCCAGTTTGACCGCCTGATCACCGAGGATGTAGCCTGTGTGATATGCACCTATGTTTCCAATGTGTTTGGATATATCCTGCCAGTAGAGGAGATCGCTGACCTCTGCCGCAGAAGGGGGGTGCCCTTCATTCTGGATGCCTCCCAGGGGGCGGGTGCCCTGCCTGTTCACATGGACCGGCTTGGCTGCGCTTATGTGGGTATGCCGGGCCATAAGGGGCTCTATGGCCCTCAGGGTACTGGTTTGCTTCTGTGTGGGGAGGGTCAGGAGTCGACCACCCTGCTGGAGGGGGGAACAGGCAGCCTCTCGGCCAGACAGGAGATGCCGGATTTTCTGCCAGACCGGCTGGAGGCCGGGACTCATAATGTCCCGGGAATTGCAGGGCTGTTGGAGGGGCTGCGCTTCATTCGGCGCAAAGGGGAGGGGACTGTCCTCCGCCATGAGCAGGCATTGACCACTCTGGCGGCAGAGAAGCTTTCTGCCATCCCCGGCGTGACGGTATACGCTGCCCCGGATCCGGCTTTGCAGGCCGGCGTTTTGTCCTTCACGGTGGAGCGCATGGACTGCGAGACGGTAGGGGCAAAGCTGGGCGAGGAGGGCATCGCCGTTCGGGCAGGACTTCACTGTGCTCCTTATGCCCATGAAAGTGCAGGGACGCTGAAAACAGGTACCGTGCGGGTCAGCTTTTCCGCATTTAACCGCAAAAAGGATGTGGAACGGCTGGTTCAGGTGGTGGGTCGCCTGGCTGTTCAGACAGAGAAATAAGCCCAAGGGGGCCGGCCCCGGGAGTGGGTCGGGCCCCTTATTTTTGTCTGGGGGATGGACAAGCTGTTTCCGAATAGAAAAAAGGTTATAAATTCAGGAAAAATTCATGCTCTATCCCTTGCGTACAAGGAAAAAATCAAGTATAATAATTAAATTGAGGAAGTGAAGAAAAACGCAGAGAGAGGAGGGGGCAGAAATGGGTGGATTGACAGCGGCGATCAACTGGGTGCAGGTCTATATCAGCGGGTTCCAGTTGGGGGAGCATATTACAGACCTGATAGACATTGCCATCATGGCTGTCCTCATTTATAAGCTTATCGATTTGGTCCAGACCACCAACTCTGGCCGGCTGATGAAGGGGATACTGCTGGTGCTTGCGGTGCTGGGCATTTCATCTGTGTTTAACCTCTACACCGTCAATTTCCTGCTGAGCAAGGTTCTGGAGATGGGTGTTGTGGCCATCGTGGTTTTATTTCAGCCTGAACTGCGCAAAATTTTGGAGCAGATGGGCAACAGCTCACTTCGGCAGGTCCTGTCAGTGAGTAAGCAGGGGGACGTTGATGAGCTGGACAACGCCATTACCCAGACGGTGGATGCATATACGACGCTTTCCAAGAATAAGACAGGCGCTCTTATGGTCTTTGAGCGGCGCAACCGGCTGGAGGAAGCTATCCGTACTGGAACGGCGCTGGATACAGTAGTCAATGCCGAGCTACTGCGGAATATCTTTTGGAACAAAGCCCCGCTCCACGATGGAGCGGTCATCGTTCGAGATGGACGGATCGTAGGTGCGGGCTGTATGCTCCCCATGTCGGGCAATGTGAATTTGTCCCGGGATCTGGGAATGCGCCATCGGGCCGGCATTGGAGCCAGCGAACAGACCGATGCCGTGGTGGCCATTGTCTCGGAGGAGACTGGTTCCATCTCGGTGGCTGTGGGTGGAATGCTTAAGCGACACCTGACACCTGAGACCCTGGAGCGACTCCTGCGCAATGAACTGTTACCTGAAAAGGTGGAGGAAGAAACTACATTTATGACAAAGATCTCCGGCCTGTTGTGGGGGAAGAAGGAGGAGCGGAAGGATGGAGCAGAATAAAAAGCGCAAGGCGCTGAATATGGCCCTCTCCGTCCTTATCGCTGTGGTGCTTTGGATGTATGTGGGAGAGACCTGGAACCCCGATGACAGCGCCACGTTCCGGGGGCTGACGGTGGAGCCTGTGGGCGAGGAACTGTTGGAAAGCCGGGGCCTTATCATTGTGGGAGATATTCAGCAGACCGTCACCCTGAAGGTGGCTGGCCCCCGCAGGAGCATCAGCAGATTGTCCAGTGATCAAATCTCACTGTCGGTAGATGTTTCGGGTGTGCAGCAGCCTGGGGAATATACCTTGGCCTATCGGGAGAATTTCGATATGCCCGCCGGATTTGGGGCAAGCTCTCTCATTGTGACAGAGCGTTTTCCCGATAATGTGAGCTTTACTGTGGCACGGAGCAAGAGCAGGAGCATCCCTGTTCGGGGCTTTTTCACCGGTAGTGTGGCCGAGGGCTATCAGGTAGGCGAGTTTGTCTTTTCTCCTGCAGCGATCAATATCAGTGGAGAGGAAACCCTGGTGGATCAAATCGACTACGCCCGGGTCGCATTGGATCAGCAGAATATGGCAGAGAGCTATCTGGGTGAGCTGCCCATCTCTCTTGTAACTTATTCTGGTGAGATCATTGACCTGTCGACCACCAATGTTCAATGCAATGTTACCCTGGTCCAGACCCGGCTGCCCATTACCCAGCTCAAAGAGGTAAAGCTGTCGGTGGACCTGATTCCCGGCGGCGGTATCAGCAGCGAGGACTTTGACAAGTATGTGGAGTGCAAGATCACACCGGAGAGCATCATTGTCTCTGGTGAGGAGGATGTACTGGAAGGTTTGCAGGAGATCTCGCTGGCGGATATCGATCTTGCCAAGATATTGGGCAGCAATACCATGACGTTCCCCATCCCTCTGGATAGTGAGCTGACTAATGTCAGCGGGATCAGTGAGGCCACGGTGAAGATCACAGTGAAGGGACTCACCACCGCCACTTTGGAGGTGGACAACATTGAGTTTATCAATAAGCCACAAGGTTATCGGGCTGAGAAGGTAACCACCTCCCGGCAGATACAGATCCGGGGGAGCGAAGAGGCGGTGGCCTCGGTGACGGCCTCCCAGCTGCGCATTGTGGCTGATTTGGAGAATGTGGTCACAGCCACTGGAACCCAGACAGTTCCCGTTAAGGTCTATTTGGGTAACCGAAGCGATGTTGGTGTAGTGGGCGAGTACAACATTGTTGTTTCCATTAGCAAAGAATAGGGAGAGCGCATTTCATGAGACAGAAAGCACAAGTGATCCGTACTGTGAGCCCCGGCTATGTGGAGGTGAAGGTGCGCAGGCAGTCAGCCTGTGCCAGCGCCCACAATTGCGGCTCCTGTGACCACTGCAGTATGATGGAAAATGCTCCTGAGGTTATTGTGGTTGCTCAGGATACCCGTGGGGCCTCGGTGGGAGATACCGTCACAGTGGAGAGCGCCAGTTCCCCTGTGCTGGGAGCTGCGATTATGGTCTATATCGTTCCCGTGTTCCTGTTTTTCCTGGGCTACTTTATCACCGGCGCCTTTCATCAGCCTGAGGCGGTGTCCATTGCCATAGGGGGTGTGGGGTTTGTGCTGGGAATCTTGTCGGCCAAATTGCTGGACCGGTGGTGGAAGGCTCACGATCCCATCCAGTTTAAGATCGTCTCCATCGAGGACTGATTGTGTTTGGCTATGTCAGGGCCCGAAAGGATACCATGCCAGAAGGGGCCTGGGAGAACTATGAGGCAGTGTACTGCGGGCTGTGCCACACGCTGAAAGAGCAGTACGGCCAGCGAGCCAGACTGTTTCTCAATTACGACTTTGCCCTTTTGGCCATGCTTCTTGCCCCTGCTGATGCCATGAGGGTCTCGGACTGTCGGCGGTGTTTCCTTCACCCGGTTCATGGAAAGCCGGCCTGTACCGGTGGATCCTGGTTGGAGTTTGTCGCCGCCGAAAGCATGGTTCTGACCTATTGGAAGCTGCAAGATGCTGTGGCCGATGAAAAGGGGCCGTCCCAGTTGGGGGGCCGAGGACTGCGCCTATGGCTCAAAAGGGCTTATGAGCGGGCCAGGGCTGTGTGCCCGGCCTTTGATGAGCAGGTATCTACCCGGTTGAAGGAGCTGCGGGAGTTGGAACAGGCGGGCTGTGCCAGCCTGGACCGGGTGGCTGATCATTTTGCTTGTATTTTACGCTCTGCCGCACCTGAGACAGGAGAGACAGGCAGAGACAGAGCCATGGGAGAGCTGCTCTATCATCTGGGCCGTTGGATCTATTTGATCGATGCGGTGGATGATTTGGCGGAGGACAGCCGCCAGGGCCGTTACAATCCGGTTGCGGTTCGCTTTCCCAAGTGGAGCCAGGAGGACAGAGAATATCTACGCCGTAGTATGGACCACTCTCTGGCTCTGGCCGGAGCGGCCTTTCAGCTTTTGGCGGACAACGCCTGGACACCTGTAACAGAAAATATTCTCTACGATGGTTTACCCAGTGTGGAGGAGTTGGTATTTTCCGGGAAATGGAAAGAGCAACAGAAGAAGCATAGGAGAGAGCATCCATGAACGATCCTTACAGCATTTTGGGTGTGGACCCAAGCGCCAGCGACGAGGAGGTCAAGCGGGCCTACCGGGAGCTGGCCCGGAAATACCACCCGGACAACTATCAGAATAACCCGTTGGCAGATTTGGCTGAAGAGAAGATGAAGGAGATCAACGAAGCCTATGATGCCATTACCCGCTCTCGCTCTGGAGGAGGGGGCCAGTCGGGCTATGCCTATCAGGGCCAGCAACAGCAGCAGTATCAACAGCAATACGCCTATCAGCAGGCCGGCGGTGCTGACAGTCTTTTTGCGCAGGCCCGCCAGTACATCAACATGGGGGATCTGACCCGGGCAGAGCAGCTGTTGCGTTCGACCGGACAGCACAGCGCTGAGTGGCATTTTCTCTCCGGCCATATCGCCTACCGAAAGGGGTGGCTGGATGAGGCGGCCCAACGGTTTCAGACTGCCTGCTCCATGGATCCATCCAATCTGGAATATCGACAGGCATTGGCTATGATGCAGCAAGGTGGGGGAAACTACCGCCCTGCAGGTTACCACACCACCACTTGCGACCCCTGCACCACCTGGATGTGTATTTCCTGTATGACTCCGTGGGGTGGACCCTGCTGTTGAGAAGGGGTTTTCAAAAGCTGCTTTTTGTGGTATAATCTTATACCTGAATTGGAAAGAGGGGATCGACGATGGTCAAAAGTATGACCGGCTATGGCCGGGGCGAGGCGACGGAAGAGGGACTAACTGTGACAGTGGAGCTGCGTGCTGTCAATAACCGCTATCTGGATTGCGCCGTAAAAATGCCCCGCACCTATCTCTTCGCCGAAGATGCTCTAAAGGAACGAATCCAGGCTCAGGTAGGACGTGGTAAGCTGGATGTATACGTCAATATAGCTCATGCCGCCGGTGATGATATGACGGTGACGATAAATGAGTCTTTGGCCACAGCCTATGTTGAGGCACTGCGTAAGCTGTTTGCAATCAGTGGAGAAGGTATAAAGGGAAATTACTTTACTACTGATTTGGCCAGGTTCTCGGATGTGCTTACTGTGGAGAAGAAGGAAGAAGACCCTGAACAGGTCAAAATCCTTCTGTTGGAAGCTCTTGAACAGGCGCTGAACGGCTTTAACGTTATGCGGGAGCGTGAGGGAGAACGGCTATCCCAGGATATTCTGGAGCGGTGCAAGACCATTGAAGCTCTGGTGAGCCAGGTGGAGGAGCGCTCTCCCGGTATCGTGGCCGATTATCGGGCCCGGCTTACCGCCAAGCTCCAGGAGATTTTGGGTAACACCCAGATCGATGAAAGTCGAATTCTCACTGAAGCGGCCATCTATGCTGACAAGGTTGCAGTGGATGAGGAGACAGTGCGGCTACGTAGTCATATTGCGCAGCTGCGGGAGATGTTTGCCCAGGGCGGAGCTGTGGGCCGCAAGCTGGATTTCCTCATTCAGGAGTTTAACCGGGAGGCCAATACCATCGGTTCCAAGTGTAACGATGTGGAGACCTCCAAAATCGTGGTGGATATCAAAGCGGAGATCGAAAAGATTAGAGAGCAGGTCCAAAACCTGGAGTGACAGGGGTGAGAGAGATTGAAACTGGTCAATGTAGGCTTTGGAAATATGGTCTCCTGTGAGCGGATTGTGGCCATTGTAGGGCCCGATTCAGCACCCATTAAGCGCATGACCCAGGAGGCCCGGGACGCCGGTGCTCTGATCGATGCCACATACGGCAGAAGGACCCGGGCGGTGCTCATCATGGATTCAGGCCACATCATTCTCTCCGCTCTGCAGCCAGAGACAGTTTCGGCCCGCACCAACGGCAGAGAGACAGAGGGCGGCGAGACAGAGGAGGTTGAAGAGGATGGCTAAGAGACAGAAAGGGCAGCTTATCGTACTCTCGGGCCCCTCGGGAACGGGAAAAAGCACAGTGATCGCACAGTTGCTTCATGACCGGCCTGATATCTATTTTTCTGTTTCCTTTACAACCAGGAAGCCCCGTATTGGTGAAGTGGATGGAGTCAACTACAACTTTGTGGACCAGGAGACCTTCGAGGCCATGATCGAGCGAGGAGAGTTTCTGGAGTACGCACAGTATGTGGACAACTATTACGGTACATCCCTGAAGGTCATTGAAGAGAAGCGCTCGGCGGGGGTAGATGTGCTTCTGGACATAGAGGTGCAGGGGGCGGCAAAGGTTCGCTCCAAATGCCCTGACGCTGTTATGATTTTTCTTATTCCGCCCACGTTTGAGGAGTTATCCTGCCGACTTCACAGCCGGGGAACAGACAGTGAAGAGGTTATCGCCGGCCGGCTGCAAAAGGCCAGGGAAGAATGCAAAGAAATCATCCACTATGATTTTCTAGTGGTCAATGATGAAGTAGATAAGGCTGTGAGCCAGATCACGGCTATTCTTATGGCACAAAGCTGCCGTACAGTATATAAAATGGATATTCTGGATCAAATGGAAGGAGTTTGATGTCCCATGATGCTCGAACCTGCAATGAACCGTCTGCTCAAGCGTGTGCCCAGCCGCTATATGCTGGTCAATGTGGTGGCCCACCGGGCCCGCCAAATCGCCAGTCAGGCCGAGGACGAGGGAGTCCATCTGGAGGACAAACCGGTGACTCTGGCCCTGTTCGAGGTGGCAAATGGGGAGAATGAGAGCGAGACTGAAGAAAGTCTGATTGAGGAGAACGGCGGAGCCGAGGAGAATTAACACAAAGGCAAGCGCCTGGGACCAAACCCGGCGCTTGCCTTTTCGTGGGAAAAGGGGAGGGGAAAAGGTGTCCGTTTTCATCGCTAAGATCGCTCTGTCAGCGGCCACCTTTGCCATTGACCGACCCTATGACTACCTTGTCCCCTCAGAGCTGGCTATGCTGACCGCCGGGATGCGGGTCATCGTCCCCTTTGGGGCGGGCAACCGGCGTATTGAAGGTCTTGTGCTGGCCATTTCGGAACAGCCTGAGCCGGACAAGCCCCTGAAGTCTGTGCTGGTCCAGCTGGATGAGGAGCCTGTGTTGGATGCCGAGGGGCTTCGGCTGGCCCTTTGGATTCGGGAGAGGTGGTTCTGCACTGTCTATGATGCTGCCCGGGCCATGCTGCCGGCTGGTTTATACTATGCTCTGCAGGACTGCTATACTCTGACCGAGGGAATGAATCGGGAGGCGGCTTTGGCTGCTGCCGGAAAGTCCAAGGCAGAGCGGCAGGTGGCAGAGCTTATCGCCAACCGGGTGGGCGGGCTTGAGATCGGTCAGCTACGAGAGGCCTTTGGCACCAAAGACCCCGGCCCGGCCCTGCGCTCATTGGTCCAAAAGGGGGTTTTGACTCTCAGTACCAGCGCAGAGCGTGGGGTGGGGGACAAGCGGGAAAAATGGGTCCGTCTGGCCCTTCCGGCGGAAGAGGCGATGGCACAGGTCGGTTCCCGGAGAAAAACGGCCCCCTTGCGTTATGCGGTGGTCGAGCTGTTGGCCGGGATCGGCGAGGGCTCTGCCAAAGAGGTTTGCTATTTTACCGGGGCGGCCAATGCTACGCTGAAATCGCTGGAGAAAAGCGGCCTGATCGAGATCAAAGAGCGGGAGGCCTATCGCCGGCCTGTGTCTCCGGCGCTGCCTACTGCCGGCCCCATTCAGCTCAATGCCGAGCAGGAGGAGGCATTCACCGCCCTGGATACCCTGGCCGCATCCGGGGAAGCGGCAGTATCGCTGCTTTATGGTGTTACCGGCAGCGGGAAAACCCAGGTTTATCTGAAGCTGATCCAGGAGACATTGAAGCGGGGAAAGACCGCTCTGACCCTGGTTCCCGAGATCGCTCTGACGCCCCAGCTCATGGCCATTTTCACCTCTCATTTTGGGGAAGAGGTGGCGGTGCTGCACAGTTCTTTGCCCGCCGGGGAGCGGTATGATGAATGGAAGCGGGCCAGATCAGGAAAGGCCAAAGTGGTCATTGGAACCCGGTCTGCCGTCTTTGCCCCCTTGAAGAATTTGGGCCTTATCATTTTGGATGAGGAGCAGGAGGGCAGCTATAAATCAGAAAATGTGCCACGCTATCACGCCAGAGATGTAGCGAAGTACCGGGCTCAACAAAACAGGGCTCTGTTGGTCCTGGGCTCAGCTACCCCATCGGTGGAGACGATGTATCACGCCAAACAGGGAGAGTATCACCTGTTTACGTTGCCCCATCGCTTCAATGAACGGGTGCTGCCTAAGGTTTATCTGGCTGATATGAAGGAGGAGTTACGGGAAGGGAATACCTCTCCGTTAAGCCTTCCTTTAATGGAGAACATCGAGGAGAACCTGAAGCGGGGGGAGCAAACCATCCTGTTTCTCAACCGCCGGGGGGCAAGCCCTATGGCAACCTGTGTTCAATGCGGCGAAGTACCCTCTTGTCCACGCTGCTCGGCCTATTTGACCTATCACTCGGCCAACCGAAGACTTATGTGCCATCATTGCGGTCATTCAGAACCACTGCCTGATGCCTGTCCCACCTGTGGCGGCTCTTTTGAGTTTGTGGGTTTTGGGACCCAAATGGTGGAGCAGGCACTCCGTGATCGCTTTCCGGATATTGAGGTCATGCGGATGGATGCAGATACCGTCACTGCAAATCACTCCCATGAGGCTTTGCTCAGCCGCTTTCGAAATGAAAAGGTCCCTGTACTGGTTGGGACCCAGATGGTGGCCAAGGGGTTGGATTTTGAAAATGTGACCCTGGTAGGTGTCATCTCAGCGGATCAGGGGCTCTACGTGGATGACTACCGGGCTGGTGAGCGAACCTTTTCTCTCATCACTCAGGTAGTAGGTCGGGCTGGCCGGGGGAGCAAAGAGGGGCGGGCCATTATCCAGACCTTTACTCCCAAAAATGACATTATCCTCTCGGCGGCCAAGCAGAACTACGATCACTTCTATGCAGAGGAAATTGAATTGCGCCGGCTGCGCCGTTGCCCGCCCTTTGGAGCTTTGTTTGTAATTACGGTGTCGGCCAGTGAGGAGGGGCAAGCCCTTCGGGTGTGCGCCTTTTTGCGGGATACAGTGCGGCAATGGCTCCGGGAGGAGCCTTACAAGGAATTACCCTATCAAATTTTGGGGCCGGTACCGGCCGCCATCGTTAAGGTCAACAACCGGTATCGCTACCGGCTCACCCTGGTGGCGCAGAATACCCGGATCGTACGGGAAATGGTGGCTCATCTGGTGCGATGTGCCCAGGCAGATAAAAAACACAAAGGGGTATCGGTGAGCGCTGATGTGGACCCCATGAACGGATGAGGAGGTAGCAACATGGCCATTCGAAGAATTCTGACAGACGATGACCCTGCGTTGCACAAAAAGTGTCATTATATCACCAAATTTGATGAGAAGCTGTGGGCATTGCTGGATGATTTGAAGGAGACCTTGGCCGATGCCAGCGGTGCCGGTCTGGCGGCCCCCCAGGTGGGAATCGTTCGCCGGGCGGTGATTGTGGTCACCGATGATGGAGAGATGCTGGAACTTATCAACCCGGAGGTCATTGACCAGGAAGGGGAGCAGGACGGCCTGGAGGGCTGTCTATCCATTCCTGGCATGTGGGGCTATGTGAAGCGCCCTATGAGGGTCCGGGTCAAGGCTCAGGACCGCAATGGTCAGTGGTTTGAGGTCGAAGGGGAGGAGATCATGGCCCGCTGCTTCTGCCATGAGATCGAGCATCTAGATGGTCATATGTATACTGAGCACACGGACCAGCTTTATACCAGCGATGAAATTGAAGAGATGCAGGCTAAGGAAGAGCGTCGTTCTCGCCGGAGAAGGAGAAGATAAGTCATGAGGATCCTGTTTATGGGCACGCCTGATTTTGCCGTTGCTTCTTTGGAGGCCCTGATAGCCGCCGGACACGACATCTGCGGCGTATTTACCCAGCCGGATAGGCCGGTGGGGCGCCACCAGAACCAGTTTCAGGCTCCTCCTGTGAAGGAGTGCGCCCAGAAGTATGATATTCCTGTTTTTCAG
Organism: uncultured Oscillospiraceae bacterium; assembly: GCA_910588975.1. GTDB lineage: Bacteria > Bacillota > Clostridia > Oscillospirales > Oscillospiraceae > Vermiculatibacterium. The sequence goes on from CAJUSE010000002.1 coordinate 67,648, forward strand.
CCTACAAAGTTACGGGACGGAACGGCACTGGAGCAGATCCGTCAGCTTGTGCCGGAACTTATTGTAGTGGCTGCCTATGGGCGTATCCTGCCTCAGGATATTCTGGATGCTCCCCCCATGGGATGTATCAATGTCCACTCCTCTCTCCTTCCTAAATATAGGGGAGCAGCTCCCATCAATTGGGCCATTTTGAACGGAGATCGGGAGACCGGGGTCACCATTATGCACATGGCGGCCGATTTGGACTCCGGCGATATCATCGCCCAGGTACGCACCCCCATCGGGGAGAATGAGACAGCTTTCGAATTGACGGCTCGACTGGCTCAGCTGGGAGGAACGCTTTTAAGGGAGACAGTCGAACAAATTCAGTCGGGGACGGCCTCCAGAACGGTTCAAAATGAGGAGGAAGTCACCCTTGCTCCCATGTTGAGTAAGGAATTGTCCCCCATGGACTTTACGAAGCCTGCCCAAGCACTCCATAATCAGGTTCGGGGGCTTTTTCCCTGGCCCGCCGCCATAACCGAAGTGGCCGGTGTGCGCTGTAAGGTGTTTTCCAGTTGTGCAGAGGCGGGAACGGGCCGGCCGGGCACTGTTCTTGAGGCTGGAAAACAGGGAATCCTGGTGGCCTGCGGGCAGGGTGCCCTGCGTATTTTGGAGCTTCAGCCCGATGGGAAAAAAGCCATGCCTGCCACTGCCTTTCTTCAGGGACATCCTCTGACAGTGGGGAAGGCCCTCTGATGGGGGCGTCTGCCCGCCGGGTGGCGCTGGACTGCCTGGCGGCCTGTGAGCGGCAGGGAGCCTGGTCCGATGGCTACCTGCGCAGAGCCATCCGGGAGGCTGGTTTGGACAGCCGGGATGCCGGGCTGTGCACACAAATTGCCTTTGGTGTCCAGCAAAATCTGTTGCTTTTGGATTGGTATCTGGGCCAATTCTCTACGATACCGGTGGACAAGCTGGAAAGCGCCATTCGGGCAGACCTACGTTTAGGGTTGTATCAGCTGTTGTTCTTGGACCGAGTACCGCCCCATGCCGCAGTCAGCGAATCGGTCTCTCTGGCAAAGGTTTGCAGCCGAAACCCCAGAGCGGCAGCTCTGGTCAACGGAGTGCTTCGCTCTGCCCAACGAGCCAAGGAGGGGGGATTGTCCCAGCCTGATAGCCTGTCTCTGCGGTACAGCCATCCTCAGTGGTTGGTAGATGAATTTACCAAACTCCTTCCCGAGAATGAGCTGGAGAATTTTTTGAAGGCAAACAATGAGCCGCCGGCTACCTGTGCTCAGGTGAACACCTGCCGCTTTACTACGGTGGAGGTCCTCACCACCCTTCGGGAAGAAGGGGTGGAGGTACAGCCTCATCCTTGGCTGCCGGACTGCCTGCTCCTCCATGGGACAGGGGATCTGGAGCGCTGCGAGGCATTCCGGAAGGGAATGCTGTATATTCAGGATGCGGCGGCCAGGTTGGCGGTCATGGCTGCCGCCCCCAAAGCAGGGATGCGGGTCTTGGATGCCTGCGCTGCTCCCGGCGGGAAATCTTTTGCAGCTGGGATTGCCATGAAGGACCGGGGAGAGATTCGCTCCTACGATATCCATCTTAAAAAGAGTAAGCTGATTGAGACTGGGGCGCAGCGGCTGGGCCTATCGATTATCTCGGCGGGAACAATGGACGCCAAGGCCTTTGCGCAGGAATTTGAGGAGCAGTTTGATTTGGTTATCGCCGATGTGCCCTGTTCGGGGTTGGGTATCATCCGCAAGAAGCCAGATATCCGTTACAAAGACCCAGAGGCTTTGAAAGGTCTGCCCGGGGTCCAGATGGATATTCTGGAGAATGTGGCCCGCTATGTGCGCCCTGGTGGAGTATTGCTCTATGCCACCTGCACCCTTTTGCGAAGAGAGAATGAGGGTGTGGTTGAGCAGTTTCTTGCAAAGGAAAGCCAATTTACACTTGAGAGTTTTGAGCTGCCCGGGCCCATTGGAACAATGCCCGGTATGCTGACCCTGTGGCCGCATCGCCATGGGGCAGACGGATTTTTTATGGCAAAGCTGCGGCGCAGTTGAGGGGGGATATCCTTGCTGGAGATAAAATCCATGACCATAGCAGAGATCACCCAGCTGATGGGCCAGTGGGGCGAGCCTTCCTTTCGGGGAAAGCAGATCTTCCAGTGGCTCCACCGGGGGGTCACCAGCTTTGAAGATATGACAAATCTATCCAAACCTCTGCGGGAAAAGTTGGCTCGGGAGTGTATCCTGACGATACCTGTTGTGGAACAAAAGCAAATCTCCCGGGAGGATGGGACCATCAAATACCTTTGGCGACTGGGAGATGGCAACTGCGTCGAGACTGTCCTGATGCGCTATCACCACGGCAATACCGTCTGTATTTCCTGTCAGGTGGGCTGTCGGATGGGGTGTGCATTCTGTGCCTCCACCATTGGCGGAAAGGTAAGGGACCTGACACCGGCCGAGATGCTGGATCAGGTGCTCTTTACCCAAATAGACTCTGGTTTGCCCATTTCGAATATCGTTCTCATGGGCATTGGCGAGCCTTTGGATAACTTTGACACCGTCCTTCGGTTTTTGGAGCTGGTCAATAGCCCTGATGGTATGAACATCGGGATGCGGCACATTTCTCTGTCCACCTGCGGCTTGGTGGAAGGGCTGGATAGGCTGGCAGAGAAAAAGCTGCAGCTGACCTTATCGGTCTCGCTCCATGCGCCTGACGATGCTACACGCAATCAAATCATGCCGGTGAACCGAAGTGTTGGGGTAGCCAAGTTGATGGCGGCCTGTGAACGGTACTTTAAGACCACCGGACGGCGCATTTCCTTTGAATACATCATGATCGACGGTATGAACGATACCGATGAACACGCCGACAAGCTGGGAGACTGGCTGGAGGGGACAGGAAGCCATGTAAATCTGATCCCCCTCAACGAAGTGGCAGAGAGTCCCTTCAAGCCAAGCCGACGGGTAAGAGAGTTTCAAAAACGATTGGAAAAGCGGGGCATCACGGCCACCGTCCGGCGCAAGCTGGGGGGAGACATCGACGCATCCTGCGGACAATTACGCCGGAAACGGATGGAGGAGGAGCGGACATGATACATCACTGGGGTCTTTCGGATACAGGGGCAGTCCGTGCCCAAAATCAGGATTCTTTTTACCTCAAGTCCCTTCGGGAGGACCTGCTGTTGGCCATCGTCTGTGATGGAATGGGAGGGGCCAAGGCAGGAAATGTAGCCAGTAGTCTGGCCGTGACTACGGCAGGTAATTACCTGGAGGGTATCGTGCCTGATAAGCTTGCATCTCATGCGGCGGCTAAGCTGTGCGAGACATGCCGAATTGCCAATCAGGCCGTATTTCAAAAGGCTTGCCAGGAGCAGGAGTGTCGGGGCATGGGCACTACGATGGTCTGTGCTCTGGTCCATGGCAGCAAGGTGGCTATTCTCAACGTTGGTGATAGCCGTGCCTATTACATCAGTGGTGAGGGCATCACTAAGGTGACAAGGGATCACTCTGTGGTGGAAGATCTGCTCCAACACGGGAAAATTACCCCGGAGGAGGCCAGAAATCACCCCAAGAAAAATCTCATCACCCGCTGTTTGGGGACGGAGTATGAGGTCGATCCCGATCTGTATGAGTTGAAGCTGAAGGTGGGAGACCGACTGCTGTTGTGTTCGGATGGACTTTCCAATATGCTTACTGATCAGGAGATCCTCTATGAGGTCGTTCACGGTGGCGATGGAGAGACCTGTTGTCAGCGAATGCTGGACATCGCCCTGAGCCGTGGTGCTCCGGATAATGTTACCGCTGTCCTTATTGAAATTGCATGAGGAGGGAACGAACTATGGATCAGTACATAGGGAAATTCCTCGACAATCGATATGAGATCATGGAGCGCATTGGCACGGGCGGTATGGCTGTTGTCTACAAAGCCAAGTGTCACTGGCTCAATCGCTTTGTGGCAGTGAAGATCCTGAAAGAGGATCTGGCCCAGGATGAGGAGTTCCGCCGTCGCTTCCACGATGAGTCTCAGGCTGTCGCCATGCTTTCCCACCCCAACATTGTGGCCGTCTATGATGTGTCCCGCTCCAGCGAGCTGGACTACATCGTCATGGAGCTCATTGACGGCATCACCCTGAAGCAGTATATGCAGAAAAAGGGCGGAAAGCTGTCCTGGAAAGAGGCGCTTCATTTTACCTCGGAAATCATGAAGGCTCTGTCCCACGCCCATGGCCGGGGGATCATCCACCGGGACATCAAGCCCCATAATATCATGGTTCTCCGGGACGGCAGCGTCAAGGTGGCTGATTTTGGAATCGCCCGACTCATGTCCTCTTCTCAAAGCACTATGACCCAAGAGGCACTGGGATCGGTCCATTATATCTCTCCCGAACAGGCCAGAGGCAGTCACATTGACGCTCGAAGCGATATTTACTCTGCCGGCGTGGTCCTCTATGAAATGCTCACTGGCCGACTGCCCTATGAGGGAGACTCTCCGGTCGCAGTGGCCATTCAGCATATCAATTCCATTCCCCTCTCACCAAGAGAGCTGGACCCTTCTATTCCTGAACCGCTGGAGGAGATCACCATGAAGGCCATGGCCTCCTCACCTGATAAGCGCTATGTGTCTGCCGATGCCATGTTGGCTGATTTAGAGGAATTCCGTAAAAACCCCAATATAAGTTTTGACTATACGCCAGCCGATCTGCTGGCCTCAGATGGAGAAGAGGAGCCCACTCAGAAGTTGGGAGCCAACTCGGTCCAGGTGGTGACCGCCCGGGGTATCCATGGGGAGAGAAAGCATACCCATGCAGAGCGCAGCGGGGAGGACGAGGAGTACTACGAGGAGGGCGGTGGAGGAAAAAGCACCCTGGTGATCATTCTGGTGGCCCTTCTTTGCCTTGTGGGAGTTGGTATTTTCCTGTGGAGCACCATCTTCAGTGATATTATTTTCGGTGCAGGCGAAACCTTTGCGGTTCCAGATCTCGTTTCCGGCGGCTATACCCTGGAGCAGGCTCAGGCCTTGCCTGGTGTTGTGGACCAGGGCTTTACGGTGGAGGAAGGTGAATACGTCATCAGTGAGACGGTGGAGGCGGGAAAGATCATCAGCCAGAAGCCAGAGGCCAACACACAGGTGAAAGTAGGTGACCAGACCATCACTGTATCCATCAGCCTGGGCAAAAGCGGCCTGAAGCTGGACGATTATTATAATCAGGACCGCCGTGTGGCAGAAAGTTCGCTTAACAGCCTGGGATTAGTCCCGGTGATTGTGGAGGAGAATTCCAGTGAGATCAGCGCTGGCCATGTCATTTCCCAGACCCCCCAGGCAGATGAGTACGTGGAAAAAGGCAGCGCAGTTACTCTGGTGGTGAGCCTGGGGCCCAAGGTTCAGGAGCATGTGATGATTCCCCTGTTGGGGCTGTCCCTGGCCGAGGCCACCCGAATCGTTACCGAGGACCTTCACTGCCGACTGGCCCCGGTGGAGCAGGTGGCCAGTAATGAATATCCTGAGGGGACAGTCTGTTTCCAGAGTACCCCGGTGGATACTATGGTGGCCGAGAATACCATTATTCTATTGAAGGTGAGCACAGGTCCCGAGATGACCTTGCCGCCCAATGCCTCCCACAGCCCCGCCGTGGAGGAGAGCGTGCCGCCCACAGAAACCTCTGTGCCCACGCCAACTCCTCAGCCTACCCCCACTGCGGTTCGGCTGAGCCGAAAGTCCTGTGTGGTGGATCTGCCCAGCGAACCTGAGACGGTCAATGTCCGTGTCACCGTTGGCGGGGTAGAGCAGTACAATAAACCCGCCGATACCCGAATGCGGAAGATCACGGTGACAGTAGAGGGCAGCGGAACACAGGAGATAGTAGTCTATATTGACGGTACAGCAGTCAAAAGCTATACGGAGGATTTTGGCAGCTGATGGAGGGCATTATTTATAAAGCTCTGTCGGGCTTTTACTATGTAGACTGCGGTGGTGAAATAGTCACCTGTCGGGCACGTGGAAAATTCCGCCATGAAAAGGTAAAGCCCTTGGTAGGTGACCATGTAGAAATTGAAGATCAGGGGGACGGTACGGGGACGGTAAGTACTGTCCTTCCCCGGAAAAATGAGTTTCAGCGTCCGGCTGTGGCCAATATCGATTTGTTGGTCATTGTCTGCTCAGGTGCAATTCCAGTCACTGACCCCTTTCTCATTGACCGTGTGACGGCAGTGGCTGAGCGTAGGGGCTGTGAATGTCTGATCTGCTTTAATAAGTGGGACCTGGAACAGCCTCAGACGTTGGTAGAAACCTATCATAGTGCCGGTTTTCCTGTGGCCCGGGTCAGTGCGGAGACCGGGGAGGGAATTCGGGAGCTGTCCGATTTTATTGCCGGAAAGGTATGTGCCTTTACAGGTAACTCCGGTGTGGGAAAGTCCAGCATCCTCAATGCCCTGGAACCGGGCTTTGCCCTGGCGACTGGTCAAGTCAGCGAGCGGCTGGGCAGAGGGAGACACACCACCCGCCATGTGGAGTTGTTTCGGCTGAAAAACGGAGCCATGGTGGCGGATACCCCAGGCTTTTCCTCTTTTGAGGAGGAAGGGGGCTGGGCCGGCTGTGCCCCGGAGGAACTGCAATACGCATTCCGTGAGTTTGAGCCTTATTTGGACCGGTGCAGATTTGTGGGCTGTGCCCATGTAAAGGAAAAAGGCTGTGCAGTATTGGAAGCCTTGGAAGCGGGAAAAATTGCCAAGAGCCGACATGACAGCTATGTACGTCTCTACGAAGAGGCCAGGGAGGTACCCCAATGGCAGAGAAAATGACGGCCCTTCTCTTTGGCGCTTGTCCCTGCTCAAATTGGGACTTTTTAAGGGAAATCTGTCCCCGGCCTGATTTGGTCATCGCCGCTGATGGCGGTGTTCATCAGGCCAGAGCTGCCGGATATACTCCCCATATTTTGGTAGGGGACTGGGACTCAGGTGGTGCTCCAGAGACGGGGATCCCATCCTACTCGCTGCCTCCAGAGAAGGATCTGACAGACCTGCAAGCCGCTCTGGAGCTATGTCTGGAGCGGGGGATTCATCGGGTGTTTCTCACGGCCTGTCTGGGAGGCCGGCTGGACCAGACAATGGCCAATCTTGGACTTTTGGAGTGGTTTTTCCACAGAGGGGGAGAGGCGCTGGCACTGGAGCCGGGAAATGAAGCCCGGTTTTGGGATGGCCGGGAGCTGCTGCTTCCCAGAGAGGAATGGTATCAGTTTGTCTCCATCATTCCGCTGGACAGAGAAATCACTGGCGTGACTCTGGAAGGGGTCAAATATCCGCTGAAAGAGGCCACCCTCCATCGGGGGGATACTCTCAGCATCAGTAACGAGATCACGGCTCTCCAGGCTCGCTTTTCAGCCAGGGAGGGGCGAATGTTGGTCATTCGCAGCCAAAGGTATCTATAAGGTCTTGCACCACAGGCCGTCTCCTTTCGTATACTGGGGTATCCAGATGGGAAAGGAGGCGGCTATTTTGTTTTCTGAACTGTCGGAGGAGACCAAACGGAGCCTGACCCTGGCGGCGGCTTGCACAGGGGGACTGGCAGTGCTGTTGGCACCGGCCAGTGTTGTCACCTTAGCCATCGGCGTGGCAGCCGGCTACGGAGGCAAGGAGTACATCGGACGGCTGTTAGAGGGAGGTGGCCGGACATGAAGATCGTAGTGGTGAAGTCTCCCAAAGCCCTGCGGGGTATCCTGGGGCGTATGTTTCATCTGAAGTGAGGAAAAGGGACCGGCCGGAGAATTACTTCCGGCCGGTCCCTTTCTTCATTTTCAAAGGGCGGAAAAGGAGACATACCCCGTAAACCTTGTACATATAGATGGACAGAAGAAAAGGGGCCCAAGGCCCAGGCAAGGAGTGGAGCAGCATATGGAATATGAGCTGGAAAAAACACGGCTGGACGGATTTGAAATGGTCCTTGATGCCAGCCTTACACGAGAGGAAACTCTGGAAATGATCGTGCCCGATGCCTGTCCGGATATTCTGCGGGTGGTGGAGACAGACGGGCGGGTATTGATTGGCCGCCGGGAAGCGGTGGCCGGCCGTGTGGAGCTGACAGGGACTTTTCAGCTCTGTGTGCTCTATGTCCCGGACGGGGAGAGTGGGATCCGGCATTTGGATGTGACCATCCCCTTCAGCTGCGATGTGGATGGGAAGGATATCGGACCTGAATGTCAGGTAGTGGTGTCGGCGGGGCTCTGCAAGGCGGATACCCGGGCCGTGAACCCCAGAAAAATCTTGGCCAGGGCCGAGGTCATACTCCGTGTTGCGGCCTACACGCCCAGGGATCAAGTTATTACAGCCAGAGTGGCGCCCCTCATGGCGGAGCAGGTAGAGCAGCTGACCCAGGAACAGGAGATCTATTTGACCGCCTGTGTTCAGGAAAAGCCCTTTACCTGCAGTGATGAGATCAGCCTGCCTTCTGGAAAGCCAGCTTGTGCCGAGCTGCTCAAAAGTCGGGTGACCATGAGCAGAGGAGAGTCCAAGATCATCGGGAGCAAGCTCATTTTCAAGGGAGGCGTGGAGCTGTCCTTCCTCTACCGAGGGGAGGATGGGGGCATTTATTCATCGGGAGCCGAGCTGCCTTTCTCCCAGATCATGGAGGTCACAGGGGTAGGGGAGGAGGCCGAGTGTGAGCTGACCCTGGCCCTGACGGGGGCCATGTGTTCTCTGTCTTACGGCGATGATGGCCGGACGGTCTCGGTAACGGTGGATGCGCTGGCCCAAGCAGTCATTCGGGAGTCCCGGATCGTGAGCACCCTGGCTGATGCTTACAGCATTAAGGAGCCCCTTGACTGCGAGTGGGAGCACTATCCCATGGACAGCCGGCTGGACCGGGGTGTTCGCAGTCAGAATGTGCGGGAGATCTATGAGATCCCGGGCTCTGTTCAGGAGGTGCTGACCTGCAATTTGGCTTTGGGCGCTGTGGTCCAAAGTCGGGAGGGAAGCCAACTCACCCTTTTGGCCCAGGGCGAGCTGCGAGTGCTCTATACCGGAGAGGCCGGCGAGCCCTATGGTATCTGTATTCCTGTGGAGGTTACCTGTCCGCTGGAGCTGGAAGAAGGGTGCGTGTGTCTGTGCCGGTGTGAGAACGTGGGTGATGTTTATGCCTCTCCAGCGCCGGGCGGCCTGGAAGCCCGTTTTACCCTGGACTTCCGTTATTGTGCCCTGACCCGCTGGGAGCTCACCGCTCTGTCTGCCCTCTACCCCGGTGAGGCCAGTGAGGACACGGGCGAACAGCCCTCTCTGGTTCTGCGGATGCTGGAGCGGGAGGAGCGACTGTGGGACGTGGCCAAGGGATGTGGTACCACAGTGGCGGACATCATGGGGGCCAATCAGCTGGAGGAGGAGGGCCAGGCCAGGGGCCGGCTGCTGCTCATCCCGAGGAAACGGTAAGGGGGAGAGGAAGATGGAGGACAATAAGCTCTATGACGACATCGCCCAGCGCACAGGAGGCGATATTTACATCGGTGTAGTGGGGCCGGTACGAACGGGAAAATCCACTTTTATCAAGCGCTTTATGGAAAGCCTGGTTATCCCTAACATTGAAAATGTCTACCGGCGGGAGCGGGCCCGGGATGAATTGCCTCAATCGGGCTCGGGCCGGATGGTGATGACCGCCGAGCCCAAATTTGTCCCTGAGGAGGCTGTGCGGGTAGATATGGCCGACGGTGCCTCCTTTGCCGTGCGGCTTATCGACTGCGTGGGCTATATGGTCCCCGGGGCGATGGGACAGACCGAGGACGACCAGCCCAGGATGGTGACGACCCCCTGGTATGACCACCCCATTCCCATGACTGAAGCGGCCGAGACAGGCACCAGAAAGGTCATCTCGGAGCATTCCACCATCGGCATTGTGGTCACCACTGACGGAACCGTCACCGACATCCCCCGGGAGGACTATCTGGAGGCGGAAAATCGGGTCATTACCGAACTCAAGGAGCTGGGTAAACCTTTTCTGGTGCTGCTCAACTCGGCCTATCCCGACTCGGACCGGGCCAAGGCCATCCAGGAGGATATCACCCAGCGGTATGATGTGACCTGTATGCGATGCAACTGCCTGGAGCTGGATGAGGAAGATGTGACGGCTATCATCCGTGGGGTGCTCTACGAGTTCCCGGTGAAGGAGCTGGATCTGTTCCTGCCCCCATGGGTGGATGCTCTACCCTTTGACCATCCCATCAAAAGTGAACTCTATACTGCCATCCGGGAAGGGGCTTCAGGTATGGGCCGTGTCCGGGATGTGGAAGGCTCCATGGCAGCCATTGGGGCTTGCGAGAGCGTCAGTAGCGCCCAGATCACCACCATTGATCTGGGCCAGGGAAGGGCCACGGCCAGGCTGGAGCTGCCCCGAGCCCTGTTCTATGATACCATTTCGGCCCAGTCGGGATTTACCATCGCCGACGATGGGGACCTGATGAGCCTGCTCACCGACCTGGCAGGGGTAAAGCGGGAGTACGACAAGGTCTCCGAAGCCCTGGACCAGGTTCGGGAGACGGGCTATGGTATTGTTTCTCCCGGTCCTGAGGAGCTGAAGCTGGAGGAGCCCGAGATCGTCAAGCAGGGCGGCCGTTACGGGGTGCGGCTCAAGGCCTCGGCCCCCAGTATCCACATGATTCGGGCAGATATTGAGACCGAGGTCTCTCCCCTCATGGGCAGCGAAAAGCAGTCCGAGGAGATGGTCAGCTTCCTCCTTCAGGAATTTGAAGGAGACACCGCCAAAATCTGGGAGTCCAATATTTTTGGAAAGTCCTTCCACGAGCTTGTGAGCGAGGATCTGAATACCAAGTTGAAGCGGATGCCGGATGATGCCCGGGATAAGCTGCGGGAGACTCTCCAGCGGGTCATCAACGAGGGCTCTGGGGGGCTCATCTGCATCATCTTGTGATACAAAAAGCTGTGAGGTGATTTCACCTCACAGCTTTTTGTGCTTTAAGAATTTTCCGAGAGCGGGAAGGTAACGGTGACCACAAAAAGATCGGCCACCGGCTCTACTGCCAAAGTTCCGCCGCAGGCTTCAGTAAAGGACTGGGCAATGGCCAGCCCCAGACCGCTGCCCCCATCGGTGCGGCTTTGGTCCCCTCGGACGAACCGAGCGGTAAAGTCTATGTCGACGGGCAACTCGGTCTTAGAGGTATTTTTCACCGAGACCACTGCTTGCCCCTTATCCAAGGTCAGGGAGAGATAGACTCGGGATCCCTCCAGGGCGTATTGCAGGGCGTTTTGCAGCAGATTTTGGAACACCCGATAGAGCCGGTCCCCGTCGGCAGTGATAAACACAGGTTCCTCGGGGAGAGAGGGCCGCAGGCTCACCGAGGCATCGTCAATTTGCTGCTCCATATCGGCCATGGTTTGCCGCAGCAGCTTGCCCAGGTCCAGTTTTTCCAGCTTCACCGGCAGCTGGCCCGAGGCAGCCTTGCTCACCTCGAACACATCCAGCACCATGGTACGCAGCCGCTCCGCCTTCTGGCTTAAAATCTCCACGTACTCCCCGGCGGGGGGCTCCAGCTCCTCCTGCTTCAGCAGCTCGGCGTAGCTGATGATAGAGGTGAGGGGGGTTTTCAAGTCGTGGGAGACGTTGGTGATAAGCTCTACCTTCATCCGTTCGCTGCGGGTATGCTCCTCCACCGCCCGGGCCATGCCCTGCTGGATATCTGCCACCGCCTGAGAGATTTTACCCAAGTCGCTGTTCTCAGGCAAAGCAGTGACCTTGAAATCGCCATTACGGACAGCGGTGATTTGGTCGGTCAAACCGCCTAAGTCCTGGGCCAGGGCTTGGGAGCGGCGCAGGCAGAGCAAATAGATCGCTATAGCGAAGAGGAGAGGGAGTAAGAACAGGTTCCAGATCGCCCAGGCCGGAAGCAACCGATTGATAGTGGATACAATGAGAAAATAAATGAGTTCAAACCCAAGAATAAATAGTGCGAGAGCCAGCCAGCCATTCTGGCGGCCGATGCGCTTTTGGATAGGCTGTTTCAAACTGCCAGCCAATATCATTCCAAAAATCCCATGTCGCCAGGGCTTGTCCCCATACCGCAGGTCATTATAGAAAAAATAGACTGTCCACCCCAAAATTAAAAAGCATGTGAGCGATGATGAATAGCTGACAAATTCGGCAAATACGAGAAGCCAATAACTGGGATCAAACAGAAAGGTCCGTCCATTGTAGGCATACGCAATTTCTTGCATTTCGACCGTTATACCCATGCGGGATAGAATATAGGCAAGAGGGAACAGGGAGGAGAAAAGAAGTAGTAGCTTGACCTCAAACCAAAGATGTCCCGTCACCCTGGCGAAGGCCTGATCTGCCCGGGCCTTGTCTTTGCGGAGCAAAAATGCGATGAGAAGCAGTCCAAGGCCAATTCCCAGTGTCTTCAGCCGCTGAACAGCATGGACCTTGGTCTGCTTCAAATTCTGGACCAGATAGTAGAGCTGTCCGCTGCTCCATTTACTGTTTGCATTATAATAGGTCACCGGGGTGTTGGTGACGGCGACCTCCACCTTGGCCTTAGCGAGCTCCTCGTCCACCGGGTAGTTCAAATAGCCGGGGACTCGCCACTGGAGAGGGTCGTCTTCCCGGTAATTGATGCCCGTGTCCACATTGCCATTGTAAAGGTTAAACTCTTGCCCACCCCTGTAGGCGGTGCACTTTCCGTTCTCATAACGGAGAAGGAAGCCATACCCGGTAGGCGGCGGGTTGTGGAGAAATTGATCTGTGTTGCTGTACAGAAGTTTGCCATCATAGGAAATGCGATAGAGGATGTTCTTATCCTCACGAATGGCCTTCTCGTAGGTCTCGATCTCCTGTTTCCACCGCTCTTTCTGGTCCTGAGTGGGTGCCGGGGTGACTGCGGGTTCATAAACGTCATACCCGCCCTCACTGAGGGCAACAGAGGAGATGATGGTGGTTTCGATGGCCTCGCCCTCTACATAGTAGTCGCCATATAGAGGTCCGCCCACCGCCATGGTGAGAAAGGTGTCCAGCCTGTTTTCCATATACTGTCGGAACTCGGCTGTGTCCATAAAGTTTTCCGAAAAAGCATCCTGCCAGGTTTGCCAGCCTCCCGACTGAAAAAAGCTGATTGCCAGGGGTAGCAAGCTGACCAGAGTCAGGCTCACCCCCAGGGCGAAGCTGAGAAACGCCCCAAAAGCTTTACTTTTTCTCCATTTTGTATCCAATGCCCCACACCACCTTCAGATATTCTGGTTCCCGGGGGTCCAGCTCAATTTTTTCCCGAATGTGCCGGATATGGACCATCACGGTATTTTCCGGGGCAAAAACGGTCTCATCTTCCCATACCCGGCGGTAGATCTCCTCGGCGGGGAAGGTGCGGCCCAGATTTCGCATGAGCAGGTCTATGATTTTGGTTTCGGTGGCGGTGAGCTTCACTGGCTCCTCGTCGGCGTAGAGGGTGCGGATATCCGGGTCGTAACGGAGCCGGCCGGTGACATAGCTGCTGCCCTGAATGGCATTCACATCCCCCAGCAGAGTGTACCGCCGCAGCTGGCTTTTGACCCGGGCTACCAGCTCCTGAGGATGGAAAGGCTTGGCAACATAGTCATCGGCTCCCATGCTCAGCCCCAGCACCTTGTCTGTGTCCTCGCTCTTGGCCGAGAGGACGATGATGGGCAGGTTTCGCCGTTGCCGGATGCGCAGTACAGCCGAGAGCCCGTCCAGCTGGGGCATCATCACGTCCATGAGGATAAGCCGGATGTCCGGGTCCACCGCCATGTCCAAAGCCTCCATGCCGTTGTAGGCCCGCAGGACGATGTAGCCCTCGGCTTCCAGCAGCAGGGCAATAGCCCCTACGATCTCCCTATCGTCATCTACCACCAAAATCTTTTCCTGCATGCTTTGACCTCCTTTGGAACAGGGCTATTGTAACAGATGATTCTAAGAAAAAAGTGGATGAGTTTCTTAGAAAAATCTTAAACTCAAAAAGGAGAGAGGAAAGTTTCCTCTCCCTGTATTTTACTGTCTTGCATCAGCATTTCTCAAATTCGGACGGCAGCTTGGGGGCAAGGGGACTTACAATGCTGTCACCGGCGGCGGCAATTAGGTAGCGGTAGACTTCAGCTTTTTGTTCATCGTAGAGGTCCAGCTTTTGATAGAGCTGTTTGTAACGGATAAAGGTCTGCCTTTTCATGGCTACTGTCCGGCGCAGGGAGATGTTGCTGTTGATAAGGCTCGTGTCCCGCTTTCGGTAGTAGTAAAGGGGCTCCGGCGTGGCTGAGACAAGGCGGGTATACTGAATGTACTCCAAATTGAAGAGAAAGTCCTCGCACCAGTTGACCTCCCGGTCAAAACGGAGGTGGTGGGCCTCCACAACAGAGCGGCGGTAGAGCTTGTTCCAAAGCACACCATAGTAGAAATTGGCCGGGGCCTTCACCATCTCTTCGGCAAACTCCGCCCGGGTCAGCAGCCGCTCTCCCTTGATGTGGCCCTTGGGGGCAGCCCGCTCCTCTGATAGGCGATAGAAGTGGCTGATGATCAGGTCGGCACCGGTACTCTCTGCGGTATGGAGCAAAGTTTCGGTGGCTTGTGGAGCCAGGAAATCATCGGCGTCCACAAATTGCAGATATTTTCCCCGGGCTTGGTCCAGGGCCTGGTTGCGGCTGTCCGAAACCCCGCTGTTGGGTTTATCGATCAGCCGAAAGCGGCTGTCCCGCTCCGTATAGGAGCGGCAGATCTCACCGCTTCCATCGGTGCTGCCGTCGTTGATCAAAAGCACTTCAAAATTGGGATAGCTCTGTCCCAGAATGGAGTCCAGACACTGGGGCAGATAATGGGCTACATTGTAAACGGGAACGATAATAGATACCAGCGGTTGGGACATCATGAGGCCTCCTTTTTGTCCTTGCGGGTAAAAATTATAGCAGAGAGAAAAAGGAAAGTAAAGCCTTGACAGGGAAGGGGGAAATATAAGATAATTGAGAAAAAGGAGGAATTGATATGGCATTGATCCATTTTGATAAGGAGCGGTTTGAACTGGCCCTGGCCTCGGGCAAACCGATGTTGGTGGACTTCTGGGCCGACTGGTGTCTGCCCTGTCGCATGGTAGGCCCTGCCATCGAGAAATTGGCTCGGGACTACGAGGGGAAGGATGTACTCATTGGAAAGCTGGATGTGGACAAGCTGCCTACAATAGCCGACCGCTACAATGTGACAGGTATTCCCACCGTCATTCTGTTTCAGGATGGACAGGAAGTAGAGCGCAAGGTAGGGGTCATGCCCAAGCTGGTTTACGCCCGGGCTTTGGATAAGCTGCTGAAGAGGGGGAGCGAGGCATGAGGGTGATGGCCATCGACTATGGCGATGCCCGGACGGGGGTGGCCATCTCTGACCCGACCGGTCTTTTGGCCGGATTTACCACGGTCATTCAGAGCCATAAGGCCGAATTTGTGGCCCAGGAGATCGCAAATTTGGTCCAAAAGCACCAGGTTGAGGAGCTTATTATGGGTTTTCCCCGCAATATGGACGGTTCAGAGGGGCCAAGGGCGGCTATTTATCGGGATTTTGCCGGGCAAATTGAGGAAAAAACCGGCCTTTCTGTCACCCTTTGGGACGAGCGCAGGACCACCATCGAGGCCCATGCCATTCTCCACAATAGCGGCAAGCGGATGAAGCAACACAAAAAGAATGTGGATGCAGTGGCGGCCGCCCTTATTTTGGAGGGCTATCTGATCCGGAAAAGAACACAGCAGGGGTGACACTGTCACCCCTGCTTTTTTCGTAATAGCTCCCGAAAACCAATCACCAAAAGGTAGCCGCCGAACAGGCGGCGCAGCAGATCCACATCCAGGGAGGTGGCCAACCAAGCCGCCCCGGCAGTGCCAGCAAGACCGGCCAAAATAGCAGGCAGGGCCACGGATTTGTCCACATAGCCATTTTTGATGTGGCTGGGCAGGGCAGTGGCGGCAGCAGGGAGAAAATAGAGCAGGTTGATGCCCTGGGCCAGGTGCTGATCCATGCCGGCCCAGGTGGTGAGGTAGATGAGCAGCAGAGTGCCGCCGCCCACCCCAAAGCCTGAGAGGATGCCGGTGAGCAGGCCGGCAATCAGGGCCATCAAAATAGCAGCGACTTGACGCCGCCATAGAGAATGAGCAGGGCAAAGCCCCGCCGCAGCCAATCCATATTCAGGCTTTGAAAGAGCCGCCCGCCCACAAAACCCCCTATCAGCCCTCCGGCCAGATAGGGGAGAGCAGTTGCCCAGTCCAGTCCCCCCCGAAGGAAATAGATAAGGGAGGACAGGGCGCACAGCGGCAGGATAACTGCCACTGAGGTGGCGAAGGCCTTTCGCTGGTCCAGGCCGCATTTTGAAGTCAGCAGAGGAACCAGAACCATCCCTCCGCCTCCACCGAAAAAACCATTGACAAGTCCCGCTGCTCCACCTGCCAGAGCGGCCCGGCGCTGTTCTTGGGTCATAAAAATACCCCCTCTCTGCCTTAGTTTGGCAGGGAGAGGGCATTTTTATTTGTTTTTGCCAATGAGATGAAGGACCACATCCCCTGCCAGCATGAGACCGGCGCAGGAGGGAACCCAGGCCACGCTGCCCGGAACGCTTCGGCGGCCTGGAGGGGGAGCCTCTCCGGCGTCACCGGGGGTGAGGGGCTCCTCGGCCGACCAGAGGACCCGATGGTGGTCGATGCCACGGCTACGCAGTTCTTTGCGAACCACCCGGGCCAGAGGGCAATTCATGGTCTTAGAGATGTCAGTGATTTGAAACTGGGTGGGATCCAGCTTGTTGCCAGTACCCAGGGCGGAGATAATGGGGATCCCCCGTTCCAGCGCAGTCTGAATCAGATCCAGCTTGGCCGAGACTGTGTCGATGGCGTCCACAATGTAATCGTAGCCACCACGAAAAAAGGTTTCCCTATCTTCGGGAGTATATCGGTAATTCATGGGCCGGACCTGACTGGTGGGGGCCACCTGAATGATCCGCTCTGCCATGGCCTGGGACTTTGGCATCCCGACAGTGGCCATTGTGGCCACCAGCTGCCGATTGAGGTTGCTGACGCTGACCTCGTCGCAGTCCACTACGGTCAGTGTCCCTACACCAGACCTTGCCAGGGCCTCCGCACACCAGGAGCCCACCCCTCCCAATCCCAAAACGGCCACATGGCTGTGGGCCAGGGTTTCCATAGCAGGGGTGCCCAGAAGCATTTCGGTACGGATAAGCATCTCTTTTGCATCCATGATAATGACCTCCCTGAAAAAAGCCGGCCGCCTGAATGGGCGGCCGGCTTTTCCAATTACATTATGCCGCAGGGGACTCGGTGGCGTCGGGGGTGACGCTGGTCTCAGGGGTAGCAGTGGGGGTGGGCAGAGCGGTGTTGGCAGAGCCGACATGATCCATCGCTTCGGTGGTCTCGGAAGTGATGTTGTCCGTCAAGCTCTTGAGCCAATCGCTCTGGTCGTTGTTCTGCTTACTCGAAATGGCAGTACCCTTCCAGGTGGGTTCCTCGGCGCCTTCGAAGTAGATGGCGTGCCAGCCGTAGTAACGGGCGTCATCGCCGCTGTTTTCCACATAACCGGTGTCGCCGCTCTTTCGGGCGGGGTCGAAGATCCAGGCGTCAAAATTGGGCACCATCTGGCCCTGGGCCACATAGGTGTACCGGCCGCCCTTGGTGTTGGAGCCGCCGTCATCGGAGTACTTGTTGGCCAGCTCACCGAAGCTCTCGGCGCTCCTATCGCCGGACTCCCACTCAGCCATGATGTTCTCCAGTTCGGCCTTGGCGGCATCCATAGCCTCCTGAGTGGGGACCTGGGCACCCACGGAATTGGTCTGGGCATCCTCGGCGATCTCAGGCATAATCAGGATATGGCGGACATTTACAGTGGGATCCTGAAGCAGATAGCGATCCAGGAACAGGACCACCTGATAGCCGGTGGAGGCAGCATTTTCAGCAATGGTCATATCACCCTTTTTCCGGCTGCTGTCGGTGAGCCACTCGGAGAGGGTAGAGGACAGGTTACTGCCCAGGATACCCTCCTGAAGGGAGAGATCAGAGTTGGTGTAGGCATCCTTGGAGGAGTCGGCCACATACTTGGGAGCGGCCTCAATGAAGGCCTTTTCCTTGTCACTGGCGGCATTGATCTCATTCATAGCGGTATTGGCCAAGGACTGGGCAGTGCTCATAGCGGCGGCCTTTTCCTCCTCGGTGGCGGCGATCTCATTACCGTTGTTGTCCAGCTTGACGGGGACAGAGCCGTCTACAGTGAACACCCGATAGTCATAGCTGTCCATGGTGTCGGCGTTCTCCTCGTAGTAGGCCTGAAGGGCATCGTCGTCATAGGAGATACCTTCGCTGTACTTTTCCAGATACTTGTTGGCCAGCACGTCATTGGTCAAATTGCGGATATAGTCCTTTTCGGTGCAGCCCATCTGAGAAAAGTAGGTGCTCCGGGTGTAGCCGCTGGCGGCGCAGATAATGTCGATCTGCCGCAGTTGGCTGTCAATCTGCTGCTGGCCAGCCTCGGAGAGGGTGTAGCCGGCCTCTTTGGCGGCCTTGCACAGGGCGGCGGTCTGCTTCAGGGTATCCAGGGCGGCCTCCCGAAAGACATCGGCATAGGTCTTGCCATTAGCCTCATCAGCCCACTGGGCGCCGTCACCCAGGCTTCCGTCATAGCCGAACATGGCGCCATAGTTGTTGTACATGCTGTAATAGTAGTTGCGGGTATAGGAGTTGAAGTAGTAATACTGCATGTCGGCCACACTGTATTTCTCTCCGTCCACCACAACAGCGGTGGCGCTCTTGTTGACCCCGTTCAGGCCGTTCCACACCAACAGGGCCACGGCCGCTGCAGCGCATACGCCGCCAATCGCAGTGTAAAGAGTCTTTTTCTGCTTGGCAGCCTGGGCCTCGGCCTGCTCCCGCTGCTCCTTCTGGCTAAGAGTGCCGACCAGGTCGGCCTTGCGCTGTTTTTTCTTATTCGATCCGCTCATGTGCAAGTTCAGTCCTTCCAATAATTTTACCTTTGCTGGAATGATCCGGTGCAATGCTCACGCATTTTGCTATTATACAGGAAACTGTCCCGCCTTGCAAGTGGGAATGGCCTAAATAAAAGAAAAAAGTCGCCGAAAATCAGCGACTTATCTGTGGAAAATGGGAGGAAAAGAGAAAAATAAGAAAATCTTTATAAATCGATATCAAGGTTCCCCCGCCTCGGCCGTGTGAGTCCAGTTAAAACCTGCACGTCTCCGGCAGGTGGGTCGCTTCCGGACTGCTTTACCGCTTCCAACTTCCGACCAATGGCCGGGAGGCCTGCGAACCGCAGTACGAGGTGGCGTCCCGTTAAAAAAATGTGGGTTTAAATGAACCCATCACGCACCAGGCAGGGGAGTTTATTATCCTTTTTATTCCTCGTTGTCGGGGCCGTCCTCTTCAAAAATGAGCTCCATGAACTTGTCGTAAACAGCCTCCAGTTCTTCCTCGGAATCCAAGGTGGACAGCTGTTCCTCGCCGTCTACATCCACCACCTTCAGGATGATGAGGCCAGTTTCCTCCTCATCGCCGCCCTCCTCGCCGGTGTCGGCGGGGAAGAAGGCCATGTAAACCTGGCCATTATACTCTATGGTGTCCACATGCTCCAGTTCAAATTCATTGCCGTCCTCGTCGGTAATGGAGATAAAATCAGGGCCGAATTCCTCGCTCATATAGGTTACCTCACTTTCTTTTTTGCTTGCCTTTATTCTACCCTGTGCAGAGGAAAAAAGCAAGGGTGGAGAGGACGAAAATTTTTTCAAGAAATAAAAATTTGGATATTGATTGAAATTATGTAAATATTTAGGGTGGACAAATGGGCGTGAAATGGTATAATGTCAGAGTAACTTTATCACCGCACGAAAACAGCTTTGCGGGTGGCAAGGATTGGTGTGCCGCCCTGACTCTGATCGGAGGTGCCAACGTGGCCCAAGAACATATTCCCAGCACGCAGGAACACAGCGCCGGACAACGGCCCCGAAAAAAGCGAAGGAAGCGGAGCGGCCTGCGTCAGGTTTTCACAGTGGTAGGGACCCTCTTTTTGGTTTTTGCCATCACCTGCTCCTTCCTGGCCTGCTTTGCGGCGGTCTACATCAAGAATGTCATTATGCCCAATACGGACATGGATATTGCCGAGTTCCCCATGAACCTGTCCAGCTCTATTTATTATATTGATCCCGAGACTGGGGCAGAGGTGGAGTACGAGACCCTTCATGGGGACCAGAACCGGGTACGGGTGCGGTATGAGGACATTCCCCAGGACCTGATTCACGCTGCCGTGGCCCTGGAGGACCGGCGGTTTTATAAGCACAATGGTGTAGACTGGCTCAGCACGGCCAAGGGCGTTCTCTCCTTTTTTACCGGCGGCCGGGTTCGGGGTGGGTCGACCATCACCCAACAGCTCATCAAGAACGTGACAGAGCGGGACGATGTGACGGTAAAGCGGAAGGTATTGGAGATCTTTACTGCTTTGGAATTTGACAAAAAATATTCCAAAGAGACCACGCTGGAGTGGTACCTCAACTACGTCTACTTTGGACGAAAGTGCTATGGGGTATATACGGCATCCTATATGTACTTTGGCAAGGATGTATCTCAACTCTCTCTGGCTGAGTGTGCCAGCCTGATCAGTATTACCAACAACCCCTCCATGTATGACCCCTATACGAACCCGGAGAATAACCATGCCCGGCGTAATGTGTGCCTGGACTGGATGCTGGCTGAGGGGTACATCAGCCAGGAGGAGTGTGAGGCGGCCAAGGCGGAGGAGATCGACTTCCACCAAAGCCAGAGCGACAATGCCCAGAGCACCTATTATAGCTGGTACACTGAGCAGGTCATTACCGATGTGGTCAACGACCTGATGGAGGAGCATGGCTATTCCCAAAAGGTGGCTGAGGATATCGTCTACTCCGGCGGACTGAAAATTTACGCTTGTGTAGATCCCAAGGTCCAGAGCGCAGTAGAGAAAATATACTCCAACACGGAAAACCTGCCCTATACCTCCCCCTCGGGGCAGCAGCTCCAGTCGGCTATCGTAGTGGTGGACTCTCTGGGCAATGTGGCGGGATTGGCAGGCAAGATGGGAGAAAAGACCGCTGAGGATACCCGGGGCTACAACATGGCCTCCCGGGCACAACGCCAGCCTGGCTCCTCCATCAAGCCCCTGTCGGTATATAGCCCCGCTTTGGAGATGGGCCTGATCACACCCTACTCCGTATTTGAGGACAGTCCCGACCGGGTAGAGGGAGACAGGCCCTGGCCCTCCAATGTAAATAACCGCTATACCGGGCAGATGACAGTTTTTGACGCTGTGGTCAATTCAACCAATACCGTG
Organism: uncultured Oscillospiraceae bacterium; assembly: GCA_910588975.1. Taxonomy (GTDB): domain Bacteria; phylum Bacillota; class Clostridia; order Oscillospirales; family Oscillospiraceae; genus Vermiculatibacterium. The sequence goes on from CAJUSE010000002.1 coordinate 88,987, forward strand.
GCAGTGCGCACGATGACCGAGGTCACACCCGAGGTGGGTTTTGAATATCTGTTGGAGAAATATCATATTGATCCGGACCACCTGGTCATCAGCAAAGAGATCAATGGGAAATACTTTACAGATATTGGTCCCTCTCAGCTTGCGTTGGGTGGACTTACCAATGGCGTTACCACTCTGGACATGGCGGGTGCTTATTCTGTTTTCCCCCGCAATGGTGTATATATTGAGCCTCGGACCTATTCCCGGGTGGTGGACTCCAACAACAAGGAGTTGCTAAGCAAGGGTACCGAGGGAGAGCCTGTCCTGAAGGAGAAGACGGTCTACTATCTCAACGAGATGCTTAAGGGCGTGGTCAAGAGCGGCTCAGGCAGCGCTGCCGCCTTGTCCAATATGACGGTGGCCGGCAAGACGGGCTCCACAACTGCCAACAATGATCGCTGGTTTGTGGGCTATACACCCTACTATACCGCTGCCGTCTGGGTCGGTTACAGCCGCCCGGAGCGTGTACGGGTATCCGGAAGCAACCCGGCTGCTGTTCTTTGGAATAAGGTCATGAGTCAGGTCCACGCTGGCTTGGATTACAAGGGCTTTCCCCGGCCTGACGGCCTTGTGGCGGTGGAGTACTGTTTGGACACTGGTCTGATAGCCACCGATGAGTGCCGCAGCGATATGCGGGGCAGTCGGGCGGCTACGGGTTATCTGTTTCCCGAAGATGTGCCCACAGCCCGGTGTGAGGCCCATACCATGGTAGAAGTCTGTACCCTTGACCCGGTACTCAACGACGAGGGCAAGCCCACAGGCCGGTATCATCTGGCGGGGGAGTTCTGTACGGAGACAGTACGAGATGAGGCTACCGGGGAAGAAAAGCCCTGCAAGATCAGTGTGGCCGTTTTGGATATGCCCCGGGAATACGTTGGGAACGTCCACCCGGAGGACGATGCCTATTTTCTGGCTTCGCTGGAAGCTCTGGGCCCCTGTACCGTTCATACGGAGACGGCACCCGTGGATCCCAACCCCTATGATCCCTATTACTTTGACATTACCAATCCCTCTACCTGGCCTACGGCAGAGGAGGATCCCAACTTTGATCCCAGCGATCCTACCACTTGGCCCTATGCCACTGAGCCTTTGCCCACAAACTCGCACAATCCGGCAGGGCCTACGGAGAGCCGTGTCCCCATTTATGTGCCCCCCACGGTTCCGCCGGCGCAGACCCATACACCGGTGACCAGTGAGCCGCCGACGGTGAGGACCGACCCTCCTGCGCCTGTGCACACCCCAGAGCCTACAACAGAGCCCACTCCGGGAGTGGTGCTACCGCCCATCGCTGACCCTGTTCTTCCGCCGGGGGTGTAAAAGCAAATAGGAGAAAGAGCACAGGTCTCTGTGCTCTTTCTTTTTGCAAAAAATTGTCTTATAGGCGTTGCGTCCAGCCCCGGACTATGGTAGAATAGGCCGCATGGGACGCACAGATGTATTTCTGCACAAGACAGATAAGGAGGTTTGATGCGTTATGGAGAACAGTCCCCGCTATTTTATCATTGACGCAGAAGCCCTGCCTGAGATTTTCCTGAAGGTCACTGAAGTCAAGCGGCTGTTGGACACCGGAGAGGTGGCCACGGTGAATGACGCTGCCCACAAGGTAGGCATCAGCCGCAGTGCCTTTTACAAGTATAAGGACCTGATACGGCCCTTTAACGATATGCTCAATGGCCGTATCATCACCTTTCAGGCCATTTTGAAAAATGAACCTGGCGCACTGTCTCAACTGCTCAACAAGCTGGCCCAGTGCGGGGCAAATGTTCTCACCATCAACCAGGGCATCCCTGCTGGGGGAGTGGCCGCCGTGAACATTGGTGTAGAGACTTCTGCCATGTCCATGAGCGTAGAACTGTTGCTGAAAGAAATAGGAAATTCGGATAGTGTTGTGCGATTTGAGGTATTGGCAGGATGAAACAGAGCATGGAAAAAAACAGCGTGGGCATAGCGATCCTTGGCTTTGGTGTAGTGGGTTCGGGCGTGGCCCAGGTGCTGGAGAAAAATAGGGAACAAATTTGGAGAAAAGCCAGCACATGGATAGAGGTAAAGTACATTTTGGACGTAAAGGATCTCTCCGCCACTCCCTGTGCCGCTTGCGCAGTGAGAGACCTGGATCCCATCCTGACCGATTCACGGGTGGATATAGTGGTGGAGACCATTGGCGGTGTTGAGCCGGCGCTGGAGTATACCCGCCGGGCGTTGGCGGCGGGAAAGAGTGTAGTCACCTCCAACAAGGAATTGGTGGCTGAGCACGGTGCCCAACTGATGAAACTGGCCCAGGAGAAGGGAGTTAGTTACCTTTACGAAGCCAGTGTGGCAGGGGGGATCCCGCTCCTCCATCCCATCAAGCAGTGCCTGGGTGCTAACTGTATCCAAGAGGTTCGGGGGATCCTCAATGGCACGACCAACTACATCCTGACCCGAATGTTCCGGGATCGACTACCTTTTGGGGATGCCCTCTTCGAGGCGCAGACCAAGGGCTATGCAGAGGCCGACCCCACCGCCGATGTGGAGGGGATTGATGCCTGCCGAAAAATTTGTATTCTTGCCTCATTGGTTTCAGGAGCCCATGTGGCGCCTGCAAGCGTTCCCTGTGAGGGGATCCGTAGTGTGACGGCGGCCGATGTGGCCTATGCCGCCTCGGCCGGCTACAAAATTAAGCTGTTGGGCCGGGCCCTTATGGAGGAGGATGGAAGAATTCGAGCCTATGTGGCTCCCCATCTGCTGCCCAGTGAGGATCCTCTATGCTGTGCAGAGGATGTATTCAACGCCGTCGTGGTTCGGGGAGATGCGGTAGGCGATGTGATGTTCTACGGCCGTGGAGCCGGGTCTCTGCCCACAGCGTCGGCTGTGGTGTCCGATATTTTGGAAGTTCTCCGGGAGAAAGATATGCCAAAAGATGTTGACTGGACAGTGACACCGGCAAAGGAGCCTTCAGCGAATACGCCTTTGCTGAGCCGATGGTATATCCGCATCCCATCTGACCCCGAGCAACTGCGCCAGAAACTGGGGCAGGTGACCTTCCTGTCCCGACAAGGGGGAGGGCCGGAGGAGAGCGCTTTGCTCACCGAAGAGATGGACGCCAAGAGACTGCAGCAGAGCCTGTCCGGACTTGGCAGCTACACTGCCTTCCGGGTATTGGAGGACTGACCGGTAGGAACAGGCCGGCATAGGATATGACAGAACCACAAGAAGGGGGTACTGTCATATATGGGACTTATTGTGCAAAAATTCGGCGGCAGTTCAGTGGCCGACCGTGAACGAGTCCAAGCTGTGGCACAACGGATCACCGATACCTATCGAAAGGGAAATCAAGTGGTGGCTGTTCTTTCGGCGCAGGGAGACACCACCGATGAACTTATTGCGAAGGCGGGGGAAATGAACCCTCTTGCATCGGACCGGGAGATGGATATGCTGCTCTCCACCGGAGAACAGGTGTCCTGTGCCCTGTGCGCCATGGCCATTCAGGCATTGGGCTGCCCGGTGGTTTCCCTGACCGGCTGGCAGGCGGGGGTAAAAACCTCTTCTGACCATCAAAATGCTCGCATCGAGGAGATGGAGGTGGCCCGGGTACGCTCTGCGTTGGAGCAGGGACGGATTGTTTTGGTCACCGGGTTTCAGGGAGTGGATGCCGCAGGCGACATCACTACTCTGGGACGGGGAGGGTCGGATACTTCCGCCGTGGCACTGGCTGCTGCTTTGCAGGCCGACCGGTGTCAGATATTCACCGATGTAGAGGGGGTCTATACTGCTGATCCCCGATTGGTGCCCGGGGCAAAGAAGCTGGAGAGTATCTCTTATGAGGAAATGCTGACACTGGCCACGTTGGGGGCCCAGGTGCTCCATGACCGCTGCGTGTCCCTGGCTCGGGACAAGGGAGTACAGGTGGAGGTGCTGTCCAGCTTTTCCGATGTACCGGGCACTTTGGTCCGGGCACCGGAGCCGGGAGAGACGGCTTCTGTAAGCGGTGTGGCCCGTCGGCTGGAGGAGGAGAAGGGCACAGCACTTATCTCCGTCGTAGGTGGGGATATTTTGGGTCAGTCCCACATTGTCACAAGGCTGAGTGGAGCGCTGGCCAAGGTTGGAATCTCCGTTCAAAAGGTGCATCTTGACAGGCACTATCTCTCACTGACTGTGGATATAGACCAGAGTGAGCAGGCATTTTGTCTGGTCCATCGCACGCTGTTCCCGTAATTTTGGAGGGATGTACCTATGAAAATTGCTATCTTGGGTTACAGTGGATCGGGGAAATCGACCCTTGCCAGAAAGATTGGGGAGGTCTATAACTGTGAAGTTTTACACCTTGACACCATTCAATTTATCGATAATTGGCATGAGAGGGACCGGGAGGAGGCCAGAAGGCTGGTGGCCTCCTTTTTAGAGAAGGATGCCTGGGTCATTGACGGAAATTATCAACAGTTTTATCAGGAGAGGCGGCTGGATGAGGCCGACCGGATCATCTTTCTGAATTTTAACCGCTTTGCCTGCTTTTTGCGTGCATATAGCCGCTATAAACGCTATAAGGGCAAAAGTCGAGAGGACATGGCCCAAGGCTGCAATGAGAAATTCGACGGAGAATTTATGCGCTGGATCCTTTGGGAGGGACGGACCAAAGCCACTCGCCAGCATTATAGAGACATCCGGTGCCGCTATGGGGAAAAGGTGACAGTGCTGTGCAGCCAGCGTGAAATTGATGAATTTTTGACCTCACTGTAAGAATGGGGAGCGGAATGTGTTCTGCCCCCATTCTTTTTTGTTGCGCTGGGGGAAAAGAAATGGTAAAATAATTATATATCGAAAAATGAGAGGGGGAGGACCCCTGTGATCATCTTGGGGATTGACCCCGGCTTTGCCATAGTGGGCTTCGGGGTCTTACATTCTGAGCAGGGAAAGCAGGCGCTCACTGCCTGCGGCGCTATCACTACGGAGGCAGGGTTGCCGCTGCCCACCCGGCTGCTCCAAATTGAAAATGATATGGCCCAGCTCTTTGAGACCTTTCATCCCGATGTTATGGCCATCGAGGAACTGTTTTTTACCAACAATGTCACTACCGGGATTGGAGTGGCCCAGGCCCGTGGAGTCATTTTAACGGCGGCGGAGCGGGCGGGTGTGCCTATCTATGAATACAGCCCCTCGGAAGTCAAACTGGCGGTGACAGGGTACGGCAAAGCAGAAAAGCGGCAGGTCATGGACATGACCAAGCGGCTGTTGAACCTGAAAACTGTGATCAGGCCTGATGATGCTGCCGATGCTGTGGCCATCGCACTGTGCCATGCCCGCTCCTTTACCTCCAGGTTGCAGGCCCCCGGCGATGCCCGGCCTGGCAGCGGCCGATATGCGGTGAAGCATCCGGGAAAGAAAACACAAACCCGCTGGAAGGGCGCAAATTAGAAAAACAAAGGTGGAAGCTGAAAAATGTATTACTATCTCAACGGCACTGTGGCCCATATTGCCCCTTATCTGGCTGTCATTGACTGTGGCGGGGTAGGCTATGCCTGCCATACCACCAACGTGACTCTATCCGCCCTGCAGGTGGGACAGAAGGGGAAGCTTTATACCTATTTGAATGTCCGGGAGGACGCTATGGAGCTGTTCGGTTTTGCCAGCGAGGAGGAACTGAACTGCTTTAAGATGCTCATCGGCATCTCGGGCGTAGGCCCTAAGGCGGCCCTGTCCATCCTGTCCTCAACCCCTCCTGATCGGCTGGCCCTGGCCATCATCACCGGGGATGAAAAGGCCCTCACTGTGGCCCCGGGTATCGGCAAAAAGATTGCCCAGCGTATCATTCTGGAGCTGAAAGATAAGCTGGCCAAGGGACAGCTCAATGCCGGCGGCGGAGAGAGCTACGCTGGCAGCGGCGTCACGCTTATTCCTGAAAATAAACTCAGTGAGGCATCAGCTGCACTGGCTGTGTTGGGATACAGTGGCAGTGAGATCGGGCTTGCCCTGAAAGGCATCGATTTGGATAGCTTGACTTTGGAGCAAATTATCAAACAGGCTTTGAAGAAAATGGTGAAGTAAAGTGGCAAAATACGAGACAAGGCTGACGGGTGATTTTTACACTGTGCTGAACCGATTGGACCGAGGTCTCCTGGAGAGCAGCAGTTCCGCCTCCTACGAGGATGGTAGTGATTGGCGGTTGGGTGATGTGCACTGCGCCGTCAGGGTCTACGAACGGTATAGCGCTATGGGCGGAAACCGGGTTAGCCTTACCCTGACCCTGCTGGGAAATGGGGAAGAGCTGTATCTCTCAGCCATCACCGCTGGCGGTAGCCAGGCTATGTTCTGGAAGATGAATACCATTGGAGAGGAAGCCTTTTTGGAGAAGCTAATAGAGCTGGCAGAGGAACAATAAAATCATGAAAGAAATCAAGTTCCATGACGATTGGGTATTTTGGGTCGATGAAGAAAAGACCCGGGCTTTTTACGAAAGCAGGGAGGGGCAAGTTGCTCCCGCCTTCAAGGAGCGGCTGCCTCAGGTCATGGCCTTTCTGGAGCAGATGGGTATAGACGCCCAGAAACCTTTGAATCCTGAAAGCATGAATTCTTATGATGACCTATTATACTTTGCCTATGGAACAGCGGAAACCACGACGGGTTTCGAACTTGATTTTTATGAAGCGGATACATTAATGGCCTCCATTGTTGTATATCAAAAACTTGATGGCGTTGAAAGCTATCTGCGAGAGCTGCCGGAGCGCAATACAGACATATTGTTGCTGGAGATATTTGTAAATATCTCGAATGACGAGAAAAGGATGTGAGTACGTGGGCATTGAATTTACCGATACCGGGTTTGAGACCGAAGAGCCCCTTGTGGCCACCTCGCTGCTGCGGGAGGACGAAAACGAGGTCTCTTTGCGTCCCAAAACTCTGATGGAATATATCGGGCAGGAGAAGGCCAAGGGGAACCTGGAGGTCTTTATCCAGGCGGCCAAAATGCGCAACGAGCCCCTGGACCATGTGCTGCTCCATGGACCTCCGGGCCTTGGCAAGACCACCCTGGCCGGCATCATTGCCAATGAGATGGGGGTCAATATCCGCATCACCTCGGGTCCTGCTATTGAAAAGCCGGGAGATTTGGCCGCCCTGCTGACCAACTTGGGGGAGGGGGACATCCTCTTTGTGGACGAGATCCACCGGCTCAACCGCCAGGTGGAGGAGATTCTCTATCCCGCCATGGAGGATTACGCCATTGACATCATCATTGGCAAGGGCCCCTCTGCCAATTCCATCCGGCTGGATCTCCCCAAGTTTACCCTCATTGGAGCCACCACACGGGCCGGCCAGCTTTCCGCTCCTCTGCGGGACCGGTTTGGTGTAACCCTGCGTTTGGAGCTCTATACCCCCGATGAACTGTCCAAGATCGTTTCCCGCTCGGCTTCTATTCTGGAAGTGCCCATTGAGGGGGATGGCTCCATGGAGATCGCTAAGCGCAGTCGGGGCACACCCCGAATTGCCAACCGGATGCTTCGCCGGGTCCGGGATTTTGCCCAGGTCCGGGCAGGGGGCGTTATTACCCAAAATGTGGCGGATGAAGCCCTGTCCGCCCTGGAGGTGGACCACCTGGGCCTGAACGCCATCGATCGGCGGATGCTCACCAGCATCATCGAAAACTACAAGGGCGGACCTGTGGGCTTGGAGACCCTGGCTGCCACCATCAATGAGGAGGCAGTGACGCTGGAGGATGTGTATGAGCCTTACCTGATGCAGTTGGGCTTTCTCACACGCACCCCGAGAGGTCGGTGCGTTACCTCCAAGGCCTACGACCACCTTCACATCCCCTTTGCCGGGATGGAGCAGCTCACATTCAATTAAAAACAAGGGGCGGATTTTGATATGGGAAAACTCTTTGGGACTGATGGGATTCGGGGCGTTGTCAATGAGACACTAAATGCCGAACTGGCTTTTGAGGTGGGCGCCGCCGCCGCTCAGGTGCTTGCACAGAATACAGGAAAGGCTAAGCCGCTGTTCACCATTGGCAAGGATACCCGTATCTCTTCGGATATGCTGGAGGGATCCCTCATTGCCGGACTGTGTTCGGCCGGAGCAGATGTGCTCCACCTTGGGGTCATTCCCACTCCGGCGGTGGCTTTCCTTACAGTGGAGAACCACGCCGATGCTGGAATTGTTATCTCGGCCTCTCACAATCCCTTTGAACACAACGGAATCAAGATCTTCAATGCTCAGGGCTTTAAGCTCTCTGACGCTTTGGAGAACGAGATTGAGGACATTGTCCTCTTTAATAAGAAGGCCCCTCTCTGTACCGGGGCCGACATCGGTCAGGTGATCTATGCCGACCAGCAGGAGGCCGATGACTATGTGGACCACCTGGTGTCCACCATCGACACCAATCTGGCAGGAATGCGTATTTTAGTAGACTGCGCCAACGGTGCCGCCTCGGCTACTGCTGGCAAGCTTTTTGACCGTTTTCCCAAGCTTCACACCGATATTATCAATGCTGATCCCAATGGGATCAACATCAACCACAACTGTGGCTCCACTCATATTGACCATCTGGCTGCCATGGTCAAGGCAGGGAACTATGACCTGGGGATTGCCTTTGATGGGGATGCCGACCGGTGTTTGGCGGTGGATGAACAGGGTCAGCTGATCGATGGCGACCAGATCCTGGCTCTATGTGGCTCGGACCTGAAAAGCAGAGGAGAGTTGACCGGGGATACCATTGTGGCCACCGTCATGAGCAATCTGGGCTTTCACGTGTTTGCTCGGCAGGCAGGGATTGACCTTCTCTGCACCGATGTGGGCGACCGGAATGTGCTGGAGGAGATGGACAAGGGGGGCTATATCCTGGGCGGGGAGCAGTCGGGCCATACCATTTTTCGCCGCTATGCCACAACGGGGGATGGGGAGCTTACTGCCCTTCAGCTGCTCAGCGTGATCCACAGGTCTGGAACTCAACGGGTCTCGGCTTTAGTGGGCATGTGTGAGCGCTACCCGCAAATTCTCGTGAATGTGCCCGTGGACAGTAAAGAGAAGAAAGAGCAGATCATGGCAGCCCCGAATCTTCAGGAGGCCATCGCCAGAACTGAGGAAGAGCTTTCCGGAAATGGACGGGTGTTGGTCCGCCCCTCAGGGACTGAGGCTCTGATTCGGGTCATGGTAGAGGCCAAGCATCAGTCTACTGCCCAGGCGCAAGCTGAAAAATTGGCGAATATTATAAAAAATATGGCTTGATATCCGATAAAAAAGAATAAAATGCCTAAATTTGCTTGACAAACTGATAAATGTCTGATATAAAGGAAAAAAGGAGTTTTCGCATGACACATGGCGAAGGGCGCTCGGACGAGTTGCTATGCAGCTTGGTTAGCCAAGGCGACCAGGCAGCTGAAGAGGAGCTAGCTGCCCGATACGGCTGGCTGGTCAAAGCCTGTGCCAGGCCCCACTTTTTGGTGGGGGGAGATAGCGAGGACTTAATTCAGGAAGGAATGATTGGCCTGCTTTCGGCCATTCGAACTTTCCAGCCGGATCGGGATATTAGATTTTCCACCTATGCCCGGGTGTGTATTCACAACCGCATTGCCATGGCCCTGCGTTCGGCTGCCAGGGATAAGCATGTCCCCTTGAACTCTGCTCTGCCACTGTTTCAGTCTGAAGGACTTGTCGGTGATACCGGAAAGCCGGAAGACCCGGAGAGCGCACTGATCAACAGGGAGGAGCAGGAGGGGCGGCTGAAGGCTATTTCCGATCAGCTCTCTCTTTTTGAACAAAGAGTCTTGGCTCTTTATTTGAAGGGCTTATCTTACGGCGAGATCGCTGACAGCGTAGGTAAGCCTTTGAAAGCGGTGGATAACGCCGTTCAGCGGATTCGGCGCAAGATTGGGCGCCATTTTAACTCCGGCGACATCAGTGAAAGCTGAGCGCAATATTACATCACCCAGCCCGCCCCAAAAAGGTCCCGGAACTGGGAAATTGAGTCAAAAAGAGAGGGTATCGACATGTACGAAGACAAGACGCTTGTATGCAAGGAGTGCGGCCAGGAGTTCGTGTTCACTGCCGGTGAGCAGGAGTTTTATGCGGAGCGGGGCTTCCAGAATGAGCCCCAGCGCTGCAAGGCCTGCCGTGACGCCCGAAAGGCTGCCGCCCGTGGTCCCCGTGAGTATTTCACCGCCACCTGTGCCCGTTGCGGCGGTGAGGCTCGGGTTCCCTTTGAGCCCAAGACCGATCGCCCCGTCTACTGCAGTGAGTGCTTTGCCAAGATCCGTGAGGAGCAGATGGCTGAGCAGTAAAGCCGCCCATGGCCGGGGGACACATTGGTGTCCCCCGGTTTCTTTTTTTGCAAAATAGGCCCAGTCTTGCATTTTTGCGCTGCCCAGCCTATAATGTTAAGGAAAGACTGTCTCAATACCCAGTACCCAAAGGGAGGAAAAACTATGAAGGAGCTCTCCAGGATCGCCCGGAGTGTACGGGCATCTACCACAATGAGCATTGATAGTATGTCCAAGCAAATGAAAGCTGAAGGCCATGATGTACTCAGCTTCGCCGTTGGAGAGCCGGACTTTCCCACTCCTGACCACATCAAGGCGGCAGGTTGCCGGGCCATTGAGGAGAATATGACTCGTTACACACCGGCATCGGGCACGGTAGAGCTGAAGCGGGCCATCTGTCAACGGATGAGGGAAGATCTTGGCATTACCTATACCGCCGAACAAGTGGTGATCTCCAGCGGGGCCAAGCACATTCTCTACCTGGCCCTTCGGGCATTGGTGGACCCTGGTGATGAGATCATCCTGCCCACGCCGGGCTATGTTAGCTATTACGAGCTTATTAAGATGGTGGGCGGCGTGCCTGTTACCCTTCCTACAACGGAGGAGGAAGACTTTAAGCTCGTCGCCGAGAGGCTGGAGCGGGCTATCACGCCAAAAACTAAGGCCCTTATTTTGAATAGCCCCTGCAATCCTACTGGTATGGTCTATAACAGGGACCAGCTTATGGCTTTGGCAAAGGTCTGCGTGGAAAAGGATATTTATATTATCTCCGACGAGATTTATTACAGCCTTACCTATGATGGAAAGGCCTTTGTCAGTTTGGCTTCTTTGGGAGAGGACATAAAAGAGAGGCTCATTTTGGTCAATGGAGTGTCCAAATCCTACGCCATGACCGGCTGGCGGATCGGTTATGCGCTCACCAGGGCAGATATTGCCCAGGTCATATCCAGCTATGTGAGCCATTCTACCGGCTCGCCCAATGCCATCGCACAGTGGGCCGCCGTGACGGCGCTCACCTCCAGTCAGGAGCAGGTGGGGGAGATGTGTCGGGCCTTTCAGGAGCGGCGGGACTACATGGTCAAACGAATCAACGCCATGGAGGGTCTGCACTGCCTGAAACCGGAGGGCGCTTTCTATGTCCTAATGAATATTGAGGAGGTCATAGGCAGGACTCTTGGCGGCACCTTAATTCAAAATGATGAGGACTTTGCTGTGGCGCTGCTGAAAAACCAGGGCGTTGCAGTGGTCCCCGGAGAGGGCTTTGGAGCAAAAAACTATATCCGGTGGTCCTACGCCGCATCTCCGGAGAACATTCGGGAGGGGTTGGATCGTCTGGAGCAGTTTTTGTTGGGATGAATTCTTGTAAAAAAGTGGGTGGGGCTTGCCCTCACCCGCCTTTTTATGGTAAAATGTTTTACAGGGGATTTAAGCTGGATATTCCAATTTTTCTCCAGCCTTGTCGGAAATCAAAATTGACCGCCTTTACAGTGTATCTTCAGTGTTCTGCAGGACAATTCTAATAACAGGAAGTGCAGGGAAATGAGTACTGACCGATATGAATCGCCGTTGGCCTCACGCTATGCCAGCGAAGAGATGCTCTACCTTTTTTCTCAGGATAAAAAGTTTACCACCTGGCACAAGCTGTGGGTAGCATTGGCCCGGGGAGAGATGGAGCTGGGCCTGCCGGTAACGGCCGAGCAGGTGGCTGAGTTGGAAGAGCACGCCGATGAGGTGGACTATGAGGCAGCCAGGCGTTGGGAGAGCAAGCTGCGTCACGATGTCATGGCCCACATCCACGCCTATGGGGAGCAATGTCCCAAGGCCATGCCGATTATCCACCTGGGGGCCACCAGCTGCTATGTGGGAGATAACACCGATATCATCCTTATGCGGGAAGGTCTGTGGCTCATCCGGGATAAAATCGTAAAAGTGCTGGCTTATCTGGCTGATTTTGCGGAGACCTACAAGGCTCTGCCTACCCTGGGCTTTACCCACTTCCAGTCGGCCCAGCTGGTGACGGTGGGCAAGCGTGCCACCCTGTGGATGAATGACCTGCTCATGGACCTGGAGGAGATCGAGACACGGGCTGACCGTCTGGCTCTGCTGGGGTCCAAGGGGACCACGGGGACGCAAGCCAGCTTTTTGGAGCTCTTTGACGGCGACCATCAGAAGGTGAAGGAGCTGGAGGATAAAATTGCTGCTGAGATGGGCTTTGAGCGGGTGGTGCCCGTCTCGGGTCAGACGTATTCCCGAAAAATGGACTGGGCGGTGCTCTCTGCTCTGTCTGGAATCGCTCAGTCGGCCAGTAAATTTGCCACCGACCTACGGTTGCTATGCCATCTGAAGGAGGTAGAGGAGCCCTTTGAGGCCAATCAGATCGGCTCCTCGGCCATGCCCTATAAGCGTAACCCTATGCGCTGTGAGCGCATCTGCGGTCTGGCCCGATATGTGATGGCCGATGTGATGAACCCGGCCATTACCGCCGCTACCCAGTGGTTTGAGCGAACGCTGGACGATTCGGCAAATAAGCGAATTTCGGTACCTGAGGCATTCTTGGCTGTGGATGCTATTTTGAATATCTATGCCAATGTGGCCTCGGGGTTGGTGGTCCACGAAAAGGTTATTGAAAAGCATGTCCATGAGGAACTGCCCTTTATGGCCACTGAAAATATTATGATGGATGCGGTGAAACGGGGAGGCGATCGACAGGCGCTCCATGAGCGAATCCGCCAGCTCTCTCTGGAGGCCGGTCATACCATCAAGGATTTGGGGCTGCCCAATGATCTGGTGGAGCGGATCGCTGCCGAGCCTATGTTTGGTTTGACCCAGGAGGAGATCGAGACCCATCTGAATCCTGCCGGCTACATTGGCCGGTGCCCGGAGCAGGTGGAGGAATTCTTGACCCAAAACGTAAAGCCGGTGTTGGCACGATATGCTGCTGCTCTGAAGCGGCAGGATACCGAACTCACCGTTTAAGGATTGAGGAGGGGACAGAGATGGGAAACGCAGTGCGTCGTATTGGCGTTTTGACAAGCGGTGGAGATGCCCCGGGCATGAACTCCGCCATTCGGGCGGTAGCACGGACCTGTGTGAGCCGTGGCATTGAGTGTGTGGGTATCCGCAGGGGCTTTACCGGTTTGATCAATGGGGATGCCACTATGCTGGACTATGCCAAGGTCAGCGGCCTGAGCCGAATGGGTGGTACGATGCTCTACTCGGCCCGCAGCGATGAGTTTCGCACTGAGGCAGGAATTCAAAAGGCGCTGAACACCTGTAAGCTGCTGGGACTGGATGGCATTGTGGGCATTGGTGGCGACGGCACGTTCCGAGGCCTGCACGATCTGTCCAAGCATGGGATCGCCGTAGTGGGCGTACCCGGCACCATTGATAACGATATTGCCTGCTCCAGCTATACCATTGGTTACGATACGGCCTGCAACACGGCGGTGGAATGCATTGACCGGCTGCGGGATACCATGCAGTCCCACGAGCGCTGTTCGGTGGTAGAGGTCATGGGACATCGGGCTGGTCACTTGGCTCTATATGTGGGTCTAGCCTGCGGCGCTACAGCAGTGCTTATTCCCGAAAAGGAAGTGGACTTTGAGGCCGACGTCATCGAGCCTATCCGCCGGGCTCGGTTGGTGGGCACCACCCATTATATGGTCATTGTGGCTGAAGGCGTAGGAAGTTCCTATGATGTGGCACAGCGAATTCGGGACGAAGTGGCTTTGGACACCCGAGTCACCGTTTTGGGCCACATCCAGCGGGGGGGCGCCCCCTCTGCCCGGGACCGTGTCAACGCTGCCCATATGGGTTATTCGGCTGTGACGCTTCTGGCAGAAGGCAAGAGTGACCGGGTGGTCTGCCGTCAGAACGACCAGTATCTGGATTATGATATTGATGAAGCCCTGAGTATGAAAAAGGGCATTGATGAGGATAAATATACCGTTATGCGTACCCTGATCGGTCAGGGAACCTGATGACGTGAGCAAATCCCCAATTTATATAAAGGAGTTGTTTCATATGCCTCTGGTCACATCTGCTGAAATGTTCCGCAAGGCCTATGAGGGCGGCTATGCCATCGGCGCCTTCAATGTCAACAACATGGAGATCGTTCAAGCTATCACTGAGGCCGCTGCTGAGGTAAAGGCCCCCCTGATCCTTCAGGCCTCTGCCGGAGCCCGGAAGTACGCTAAGCCCATCTACCTGCGCAAGCTGGTGGAGGCCGCCGTGGAGGACACCGGCCTTCCCATTGTCATGCACTTGGACCACGGCCCTGATTTTGAGACCTGCAAGGACTGTGTGGACTGGGGTTTCACCTCGGTCATGATCGATGCATCCTCCAAGCCCTTTGAGGAGAATATTGCGATCACCCGCAAGGTGGTGGAGTATGCCCATGATCACGGTGCCGTGGTGGAGGCTGAACTGGGTGCCTTGGCCGGCATTGAGGACGATGTTGTGGTCTCCGCCGAGGAGTCTCACTACACACGCCCTGAGGAAGTGGAGGAGTTTGTCTCCAAGACCGGCTGCGACTCTTTGGCTATTGCCATCGGCACCAGCCACGGCGCTTATAAGTTCAAGCCCGGCACTGATCCCAAGCTTCGCTTTGACATTTTGGAGGAGGTCTCCAAGCGGCTGCCCGGGTTCCCCATTGTTCTGCATGGTGCATCTTCGGTGCCCCAGAGGTTTGTGGAGCTTATCAATGCTCACGGCGGCAAAATGCCCGGCGCCATCGGCGTGCCGGAGGACCAGCTGCGTCAGGCCGCACGTATGGCCGTGTGTAAGATCAACATTGACTCCGACCTGCGTCTGGGCATGACCGCCGGAATTCGGGAACACCTTGATGCACATCCCGACCATTTCGATCCCCGCCAGTATATGGGCGATGGCCGGGCCTATATCAAGGAGATCGTCAAGGACAAGATCATCAATGTCCTTGGCTGCGACGGCAAGGCATAAATCAGGGCTTAGCTCTGCACAACACCCCATCCACCGATGGTGGATGGGGTGCGTTCTATCTGCTCAGCAAGAAAAAAGTCCGTTTTTTGCCACCCAAAGCATTCCCTTTTTCATCCATTTTTGATTTTTCTCCCCCTGTTTTAAAGGAAAAGACCCTGTGTCCTCACCTTTTTTTCGGGGAAAATCTTTTTGTTTTCAAATTTTCCTTGCCTTTTTGCCTCATCTGCCTTATAATCTAAATGTTAAAATACGTAAGCCTGTTATTGGGTCATTACGTGTGGAGGGAAATCCATGAAAACCTTCAGCGTACAATTTTTCAAACGGCTCATCTTGCTGGTCCTGGTTCTGTTGTTCCTTATCCCCACAGGATGCGCTATCTCCCTGGGGATCAAGTGCTCCAAATTGGAAAAGCAGTTGGCCGGCGGGGGAGCGCTCGATCCTTCGCAATCTCCGGTGCCCCATCCCAATATAGATCCACTGCCGGTGGTGGGGGAGGCTCTGGATTATCAGGAGCTCTATCCTGAGCTTTATTCCACAGCCCAGTTGCCTGAAGAGCGCTATTCCAAGGCCAATACGGTCTATCTGACCGTCAACACCAGCCTGAACGCCAATACAAGGCAGCTCTTGGACACCCTGGATGAGTATGAGGTCAAGGCAACCTTCTTTGTATCGGGGAGCAGCGATGAAGAGGCTCTGGGTATTATGAGGGAAATTGCCAACCGGGGCCACACCATTGGCCTTTATAGTTACAGTGGTGACTATACCAATATTTATAAGTCTGTTTCCTCTTATTTGGATGACTTTAAGCAGATCTATGATTTGGTAGAGACCACCACTGGGATTAAGGCGGAGATCTTTCGGTTTCCCGGAGGTAGTGTTAACGGCTACAACAGTGGCCTGTACCGGGAGCTGATTGCTGAAATGCTCCGTCGAAACTACCTCTTTTTTGACTGGAGTGCCTCCACAGGAGATGCCACCAATGCCACAGATGGGGCAAACAATATCCTGGGAAAAATGGAATCTGTCAGCCGGGGTTTCCTTTTGATCGAGGACGGCATTGGGCAAGAGTTCCAGGTGGAGGCTGTTCCCGCTGTGATCGAGGGCCTTAGAGAGCGTGGCTATGAGTTCCAGCCCTTGACGGCAGTGGTAAAACCGGTGATTTTCAACTACAATAGTGTGGAATAAGACCTTACGAGTTTGATTATAGATGGGAAGGTGCGGCAAATGGCCAGCAACAAGGAAAATATGAAGCAAGCGATGAAAGAACTCTTGGGCTTGGTGGGCTTTGGGCCCGAGGGGGAGGCCGGCGAGCAGGAGAGTGTTGCCGAGCAGCCTGTTAAGACCACGCCTCCCGTTGAGGAGCGTCCTGTCGCCAGGCCTGCACCCGAGCCCAAGGTGGAGCGTGAGCCCGCTGTGGAGCGTCGCCCGGTGGAGCCTAGAGTGGAGCGGCCCGTTGAGCCGGTGCCCGAGCCCAAGGTGGAGCGAGTGATTCAGGAGCAGCCCAGGGTTGAACGGATGGCCCCCGAACAGCCCAGAGTTGAACGGGTGGTTCAGGAGCAGCCCAAGGTGGAACACCGGGAGCCTGAGATCGAAGAGCCCGTGAAGCGGGCTGAGCCCGAGCAGCGCAGGGGTTTCTTCTCCTTTATGGATCCCAAGCCTGCTGCACCGCAAGCCGAAGAGAGGACGGAGACGCCCGTGCACACCGCAGAGCCCGAGGAAGATTTCTTCCGTTTCGAGGATGAGCCCATTCGTCCTCCCTTTATCCGTCCCGGCGCTACTGTTATCGCTGCAGGTACCACCTTCTTTGGCGACATCCGTGCCGAGGGTGATGTGGAGGTTTTGGGTAAGGTGAAGGGCAACCTGGAGGCTACCGGAAACGTGCGTATCACCGGCAAGGTACTGGGCGATGTAAAGGGTGAGGCTGTGGTCCTGACTGGCTGTGCCGTGCAGGGCAATGTGACTTCTACCTCCTCTGTGACTGTGGACGAGAGTGCTATCATTGTGGGTGATGTTCTTGCTACCGATTTCGAGTCTGGCGGTAAGGTCAAGGGCAACATTCAGATCGCCCGGGCTGCCGTGTTTTTCCCCACGGCTATTCTGGCTGGCAACGTTATTGCCGGTACTATTATGATGAACCAGGGTGCTCGTATTCAGGGTGCAATTCGTATTGCTGAGGATCCCGAGACCAATGCTCTCTTTGGCGAGGGCCTGGAAATTTAAGCAAAATATCAAAAATGGGGCCAAACATCGTTTGGCTCCATTTTTTATGAAAACACAGGAAATGGAGCGGTAAATATGAAAAAAGTTGCTTTTATCGGTACGGGAAATATGGGTGCAGCGCTGGTCAAGGCTGCCTGCAAGAGCCTCGGCGGAGAGCAGGTGGCCATCACTGACCACGCCATGGACAAGGCGGAAGCCCTGGCCCAGGCAACAGGCAGTCAGGCCTATCCCAGCAACCTGGAGACCGCTAAGGCAGCAGAGTATGTGTTTCTCTGCGTGAAGCCCCACCTAATCCGGGGGGTGCTGGAGGAGTTGACCCCGGTGTTGGAAGGCAAGGTGGTGGTGTCCATTGCGGCCGGTGTTCTCACCGCTGACCTTCGTATTTGGGCGGGAGAGCGGGTGCCCATCTTGCGCCTCATGCCCAACACCCCCTGTGCCATTGGAAAGGGGATGACTGCTCTGGTGGCCGGTCCTAACGCCACAGAGGAGCATTTGGCCGCTGTGGAGACCATTTTGGCTCAGTCCGGAAGGGTAGAGCGCATCAATGAAAACCTGATCGATGCTTTTGGCGCCGTGGCTGGCTGCGGTCCTGCCTTTGTCTATCCCTATATTGAGGCTCTCGCTGATGGTGGTGTTACCATGGGGCTGTCCCGGCCCCAGGCCATAAATTGCGCTGCCCAGATGGTGCTGGGGGCTGCCGCCATGGTGCTGGAGACCGGAGAGCATCCTGGCAAGCTGAAGGATGATGTCTGCTCTCCCGGCGGCTCTACCATTGTGGGCGTGGCAGAGCTGGAGCGTCACGGACTGCGGGCGGCCGCCATTGATGCGGTCATCGCCGCATGCAAAAAGAGTGCCGAACTGGGGAAATAAAGGAGCGCCAGATTTATCGGCGGGCAGGGGAGACCTGTCCGCCGATTTTTTATGAAAAATTGTTAAGCCGCCCTTGACAAATGTCTATGGATGTACTATGATAATACCACCCCCCAGGGGGGTATTATTTAACGTGAGAAAGTGAGGGGCCGCCCATGATGGCCGACAGCGGGAAGATTGCCCGGATGCTGAAAACCGCCCGAGGACAGCTGGATGGGATCCTGAAGATGGTTGAAGAGGATCGGTACTGTATTGACATCTCCCAACAGATCATGGCCACTGAGGCGCTGCTCAACCGCATCAATCGGGAAATTTTGGCCGCCCATCTCCGGGGCTGCGTTCAGCAGGCTGTGAGCATGGAGGACCGGGGAGAAAAGGTGGAAGAATTGATCACCACCTTGGACAAGATATTAAAGTGAGGAAAGAATGGAATTTCAAAGGGTGAGCAAAACTGAAAAGACTTTACTGTACAATCTCCTACAAAAATATCTCTATGAGATGACTCGCTTTTATGACGATGAGGTAGATGCAGACGGCAATTATATCTATGGGCATTTTGAAGATTACTTTTTGGACTCCACTCGCCGGGCTTACCTCATCAAAAAGGGGGGAGGGACAGCAGGTTTTGCCATGCTAAACCGTCATTCCGAGCTTGGGAAGGCAGTGGATTGGGCTATGGCGGAATTTTGTATTCTGCCCCAATACCGCCGAGAACACCTGGGCCTAAAGGCTGCCCAATGGCTTTTTGAACACCATCCCGGTCGGTGGGAGGTCAAATATGCGCTTGCCAATGAGGCCGCTGCCCGGCTGTGGGAGCGGGCAACAGAGGTGTATCAACCCCAAAAATATCTACTCCCAGAGGGAGAAGCGGCACTGGTCTTTCAGACAGGATCGAAAGGAGGAGCTTTATGAGACAGAAATTTACCGTCACGGGGATGACCTGTTCGGCCTGTTCGGCCCATGTGGAGAAGGCGGTCTCTAAGCTGGAGGGAGTCTCCGCTGTCAATGTAAATCTGCTGGGAGGGTCCATGCAGGTAGACTTTGACCCGGCGCAGCAGAGTGATGACTCTATCATTGCTGCTGTGGTTGCTTCGGGCTACGGTGCCCAATTGCCAAACACGCAGGCGCAGACAGGCAGTAAGAGCAGCTCGGCCGGTGTGCCCGACATGAAGGAGGAACTGGCCGCTATGAAGCGGCGGCTTATCATTTCCTTTATCTTCTTTGTTCCGCTGTTCTATCTCTGTATGGGGCATATGTACGGCTGGCCCATTCCGGCCATGCTGTCAGGGTACGAGAACATGATGATTTTTTCTCTGCTCCAGCTGCTGCTGTTGCTGCCCATCATGTATGTCAACGATAAGTACTACAAGGTGGGCTTTAAGACTCTGTGGCACCGCTCGCCCAACATGGACTCTCTCATTGCGCTGGGTTCCACTGCTGCCATTGTTTACAGTCTCTATGCCCTGTTCCAGTTGGCCTATGGCTTTGGGCACGGGGACATGGCACTGGTAGAGAAGTATCATATGGAGATGTACTTTGAGTCGGCGGGTACCATTCTGACTCTTGTGACCCTTGGCAAATATATGGAGACAAAGTCCAAGGGCAAGACAGGGGAAGCCATTGCCCGGCTTATGGATCTGGCACCTAAGACAGCTACTGTGGTCACGAACGGGGTGGAAGTGGAGTTGCCGGTGGAGCAGGTGGCCGTTGGCGATTTGATTTTGGTCCGGCCCGGCCAGGCCATTCCGGTGGATGGCGAGATCGTGGACGGCTCCTCTACCATTGACGAGTCGGCGCTTACCGGCGAGTCCATTCCTGTGGACAAGGGCCCCGGGGATAAGGTGGCGGCCGCCGCCATCAACAAATCCGGTTCCTTTACCTTCCGGGCCACACGGGTAGGGGACGACACCACGCTGGCCCAGATGATCGCTCTGGTGGATGAGGCGGCCTCCTCTAAGGCTCCCATTGCCAAGCTGGCCGATAAGGTGGCCGGTGTCTTTGTGCCCGTGGTTATCGCTCTGGCTACCATTACCGCCATCGTGTGGATGGTGGCCACAGGCGACGTGGCCAAGGCCTTGACCTCCGGAGTGGCTGTGCTGGTCATCTCCTGTCCCTGTGCACTTGGCCTGGCAACTCCTGTGGCTATCATGGTAGGCACCGGCAAGGGGGCTGATAACGGTATCCTCTTTAAGTCGGCGGAGGCACTGGAAAACCTGCGCTCCATTCAGGTAGTAGTACTGGATAAGACGGGTACAGTTACGCAGGGTCAGCCTGTGGTGACTGACATTCAGGTCGTAGGCAATACCACTGAGAGTGAGCTGCTCTGTGTGGCCGGCTCTCTGGAGAAGCCCTCGGAGCATCCTCTGGCTCAGGCTATTGTAGCCCGTGTGCAGGAGCAAGGAATTCCCCTGGTGGCTGCAGAGGGATTTTCCGCTGTCCATGGCCGTGGTGTGACTGCTACCATTCAGGGCGCTCAGTTCCTGGCAGGCAACCAGGCTATGATGGAAGAGCATGGTATTGACCTGACCGCAGCAGGCGATGCCCCCCAGCGGCTGGCCGAAGAGGGGAAAACGCCTCTGTATTTTGCGAAGGGTCAGGAGCTGATCGGCCTGGTGGCTGTGGCCGATACAGTGAAGCCCACCTCTGCCGCTGCCATCAGCGCCATGCGGGAGCTTGGGTTGGATGTGGTCATGCTTACCGGAGACAACCGGCGTACTGCCAACGCTATTGCAAAGGAGTTAGCCTTGACAGAGGTTGTGGCAGAAGTACTTCCCCAGGACAAGGAGAGGGTCATTGCCGACCTTCAGGCCAAGGGGAAGAAGGTGGCCATGATTGGCGACGGGATCAACGATGCCCCTGCTCTGGCCCGGTCCGATGTGGGTCTGGCCATTGGTGCCGGCACCGATGTGGCCATTGAATCGGCTGATGTAGTGCTGATGAAGAGCGATTTGATGGATGCTGTCACTGCTGTAGAGCTGAGCCGAGCCACCATCCGCAACATTAAGCAAAACCTGTTCTGGGCATTCTTCTACAACGTCATTTGCATTCCCATCGCCGCCGGTGTATTGGCCCTTTTTGGCGGGCCTCAGCTGGACCCCCAGTTTGGCGCTGCGGCCATGGCCTTCAGCTCGGTGACCGTTGTATCTAACGCTCTGCGTCTCAAGCTGTTCAAGCCCCGGCACACCGGGGATAGAACATACAGGCCCCAGTCTGCTCCTGCCGTTATTGTGGCCGAGAGCCAGCCGGAGCCTAAACAACAGGAAGGGAAGGTACCGACAATGGAAAAGAAGATCATGATCGAGGGCATGATGTGCCAGAATTGCGTCAAGCACGTTTCCAATGCTTTGAATGCTCTGCCCGGGGTCACCGCCGTGGTGGATCTGGAGGGCAAGTGCGCTACTGTCACCGGCGAGGTGGACAATGAGACCCTGACCAAGGCTGTCGTGGATGCCGGCTACGAGGTCGTCAGCATCGCCTGAGAAAAGAAAAAACAAGCGACGGACATCAGCCCGTCGCTTGTTTTTTATCACAGTGACCGATAAAAATTGGTGAGCTGGGCGCCCAGAATCTGTGGGGCGTCCACATTGAGTTCATGGCCGGCGTTGGGGATGGTGAGAAATTTTCCATAGGGAAGCAACTCACTTAATTGCTGACCAGTCCTGCGATTGGCCTTATCCTTTTCTCCGCAGAGGACCAGCACGGGGCAGTTGATTTTATCCAGGTTTTCGGTCAGGTCAATATCTATCATGGAGCTGGTGAGAGAGAGGAAATCCTCCTTTTGCAGCCCAGTGTCCCGAAAGGAAGCAGCAGGCATAAGACGGAACAGGGCGCTTTGAAAGCGAAGCAGGGCTTTGGGCATCTTATACTGGGGAGCGATAAGGACCAAGCTCTGGACGTTCCGGGGGTATTCCGCAGCATACTGCAGAGCCAAAACGGCGCCCAAGGATAACCCACACAGATGAAGAGGTGTTCTAAATTGTTGAGCGTATTGGCAAAAGGAAGTGTAAAGGTTGTTCCATTGTCCGGGCTTTTGAGTTAGAAATTCAGCCAGATCGGGACAGCAAATGTCGTCGCAGGAGTTCAAATAGGCAAGGGTATCCTGCCAGGCGGCGGGGGTCTGACCCAGACCATGTAAAAACAAATAGGGCATCAGGGGTCACTCCTTTGTGCGGAATATGGAGCGCATTACAACAAAGGAGTATATACCGCTGCCAACCCTTTGTCAATAAACGAGAGTAAAGGCTGAAAAAGGGCCTAAAAAGCGGGAAAATTGTGCTTGACAATCTTGACCTGTTCTGCTATACTATCAACGCACAATAAAGCAGGAACGATTTCGTCCTCACCTCCAGCCAAGCGGGCAAAGAGGTCAACATAGAAAACTTCCACCGCCAAGGCGGTGTGTTGTGTTATGTTGGGCGGAGCCGTTTTGGTCCCGCTTTTTTTGCGTTTGTTTCCAGTGTGTAAACAGGGAAGTAATGAGGAGGTGCGTTTCTATCAGCAGCAAGCAAGGCCATCAGATCAACGAGGAGATCCGGGATAAGGAAGTGCGTCTGGTTTCCGCCGACGGAGAACAGCTGGGTATTATGCCCGTCCGGGAGGCTCTGGAGAAGGCCGAAGAGGCCAGTCTGGATCTGGTAAAGATCTCCCCCAATGCCGTTCCTCCCGTGTGTAAGCTTATGGATTACGGGAAGTACAAGTTCGAGCAGACCAAGCGGGAGAAAGAGGCAAAGAAGAACCAGCGGGTGGTGGAGATCAAAGAAGTGCGTATGTCTCCCAACATCGACAGCAACGACTTCAATGTGAAGCTTCGCAATGCTCAAAAGTTCCTCGCTGACGGGGACCGGGTAAAGGTCACGATCCGCTTCAGGGGTCGTGAGATGACCCATACCGAGATCGGCCGGGATTTGCTGATGAAGTTTGCCGAGGAATGCGCCGAAGTGGCTACGCTGGACAAGGAGCCTAAGCTGGAAGGCCGGCATATGTCCATCTTCCTGGCTTCTAAGGTGGCAAAGGATCAGAAAAAGTAAGCTATATTCAATGATAAAGGAGAAATCACTATGCCTAAACTGAAGACCCATAGCGGGGCAAAGAAGAGATTCAACCTGACCAAGAGCGGTAAGGTCAAGCGGGCCCATGCTTTCAAGCGTCACCTGCTCAATGGCCACGGCAAGGACACTAAGCGGAAAAGAGGCCTCCGCAAGGGCGCTTACGCTGATGTGACCAATGAGTCCGCCATCAAGCGTATGATTCCCTACAAATAATTTGACTTTTACTCAAATATAGGAGGTTTCTACAAATGGCAAGAGTTAAAGGCGCAATGATGACCCGTAAGCGCAGAAATAAGATCCTGAAACTGGCCAAGGGCTACTGGGGTGCCAAGAGCAAGCACTTCAAGATGGCCAACGAGCAGGTCATGAAGTCCCTGAAGTACGCTTATGTGGGCCGTCGTCTCAAGAAGCGTGACTTCCGTTCTCTGTGGATCACCCGCATTTCCGCCGGCTGCAAGATGAATGGGATGAACTATTCCACTTTCGTTAACGGCCTGAAGAAGGCCGGTATCACCATCAACCGCAAAATGCTGGCTGAGCTGGCTGTCAACAATAAGGCCGCCTTCACTCAGCTCACCGAGCTCGCAAAGGCTCAGCTGGCCTGAGAAAACGAGAAAACGGTGTGATATGGGTACATATCACACCGTTTTTTTAGAATGTGAGGAAAATCCCTCGGGGATGGGGAAGGAGAGAGTCGAATGACAGAGCAGGAATTTGAACAGCTAAAGCAGAACACCTATGACGATTTGGAGCATCGGGTGGGCCGTGTGGTCCGGGAACATTTCGGCGAGCAGGCTATGGATTCCGTGAAGGATACCCTGCTGGGCATGACTCAGGAGCAGTTTGACCGCTGGAAGTCCGCTGATGCCCGGCTGCTGCCCTATCTGGTGGATGCCATATGGAAAGGGCTGGACCCCATCACCGAAGAGGGTCAGCGTATCGCCTATCTCCATCGGCGCTGGATCACCTTGGGTGGCCTTTTGCCCTACGATGTGAAAAACCACCGAAAGCTGGCCGAGTTGACCGCAGAAGAGGGCCGGTTCATGGCCCGGTATGAGAATGAGGTACCTGGCTGTGCTGCTTTCATGCGAGACTGCATCAAGGCCTACACCAAGAGCTTGTGGTTTGCCCAGTGGTAACAGGAATTTCCCGGACGGAGACTCGTCCGGGAAATTTTTTTGGAAAAGGGATTGACTTTGTCGTTACGGCAGGGTTTATACTCTCTTTGACAGGAGGGAAATATCCATGGAATATACCGTCAAGGCGCTGGCCCAGCTCAGCGGTGTAACAGAGCGCACCTTGCGTTGGTATGACACTGTGGGACTGCTGCCACCGCTGCGTACCACGCAGGCAGGCTACCGCATCTATGGGCCAAAGCAGGTTGACAAGCTGCAGCAGATCCTTTTTTACAGAGCTTTGGAGTTGTCCTTAGACGAGATCAAGACCATCCTGGAGCAACCACGATTCGCTCAACAGAGGGCGCTGCAGAGCCATCTGGAGACCCTTCGGGCCAGAAGGGCAGAGCTGGATGGGCTGATTCAAACAATGGAGAGGACCCTCCTGGAACAGAAAGGAGAGATCACAATGACAGACCGGGAAAGGTTTTCTGACCTTCAAAAGCAGGCCGTGAAAGAGAATGAGGAGAAGTATGGTGCTGAAATTCGGGAAAAGTATGGCGATGAAACAGTAGATGCCAGTAACAGGGCCATCCTTGGTATGGATGAGGATGTCTGGAACGAGATGAAAGCCCTGGATGAAGAACTGCGCCAGGCTCTTGAGCAAGCAGTGCAGTCAGGGGAGGACCCGGCGGGGGCGGAGGGTCAGCGGTTGGCCGCCCTTCATGCCAGATGGCTGACGTATACCATCCCAGACTACAATGCGGCTCGCCATGCCGGCATTGCCCAGCTCTATGTTATGGATGAGCGCTTTACAGCCTATTATGACGGCCGGGTGCCCGGCTGCGCCCAGTTCCTCTGCGATGCTGTGGCAGTGTATACCAAATAAGGTCTTAGCTGCCCCCTCCTGGTATTCGGGAGGGGGCAGCTTCTATCCTGCGTGTATTTGCCAATGATGTGGGACCAAATTCTTAAAAAATTTTTTCTTTGAGATTTTTTGCCCCTGCGGGGGGTATTCACAGTGAAAGCGCTTTCCAAGAACCAAAAGAAGGGGGTTCCCCATGACCAAAGAAGATTTTGAACAGGCTGTCCGTGAGCATGCCAACACCGTCTATCGGGTGGCCCGCCATGCGTTGAAGGACAGGGGAGAGGCGGAGGATGTGACCCAGATAGTGCTGCTGCGACTCTATCAATACTCTGGTACCTTTCAAAGTCCGGAACATCTGAAGCGTTGGCTCCTCCGGGTAACAGTCAACGAGAGCCGGAAGGTCCTTCGTTCCGTGTGGCGGAAAAAGATAGTTCCACTGGAGGATTGGGATAGCCCGGTAGAGGGCCCTGAGGAGACCGGCCTTTTAGAGGAGGTTATGGCTCTGGAGGCTAAATATCGTCTTCCTATATATCTCTATTACTATGAGGGCCTTTCGGTCCAAGAGGTAGCCACCACGTTAGGGGCCAATGTATCCACCATACAGACCAGACTCCAGCGGGCCAGAGAGAAGCTGCGGAGGTCGCTGAGCGATGAAGAAAAGGAGGGGACACCCTATGTTCGATCTGAAATCGTACCGAAAAGCCTGTGACAGGATGACCCTGGATGCAGAAAAAATCGAGGAGATGATCGCAATGAGTGAAAACATGAGTAAAAAATCCATTCGTCGGCCGGCCCGTATGGCAGCCGTGGCGGCCGCCCTTGTAGCCGCCTTGGGGATCACGGCAAGCGCCGCTGAGCTCCCCGCTGTGAAGGAGTTCTTTGCCACTGTTTTTGTGACGGTAACCACCAACGATGGGAAGCTGGCTGACATGTCTATCCCCACCATGGCGGTAGAGGAGCGGGATGGTCGTACCTTCCTGCTTCTTGATGAGGAGGAGATCGACGTCACCGATGCCCTGAACAGGGACGGGAAGTATGTCCATAAGGGCGGGGACTACACTGTGGAGGTGGATGAGAGCGGCTGCGCCCGCATGACAGTCCTTTGCGGTGAGGATGGAGAGGTCATGACCTTTACCACCAAGCCGAATACCAAGGGCGAGGCGGTAAACTATGATGTGATCACCGGCGGAGAGAACGGAGTGCAGACCGGCACCTATGAGGTGGTGAGTTCTGGTATGGATGGTGTACAGATAACCGGCGAAGACGGCGACACCTACAACTACTTTTGGGAGGATGGCCGTTTGGTGCCCGAGAAATAAGGCGGAGAAAAGAGGGTCTGCTTTTTGCAGGCTCTCTTTTCTTTTGGGAAAAACTTGACCTTACCCGGTTGAGATACTATAATTTTAAGAAGAAACAGCATACCCGGAGGGGAGTAGAGATAGATGAAGTTTCCCATGATCGAAACGGCCCAGGATTTGGCCCGGCTGGTGGAGCAGGTTGGTTTTTTGCCCTTTTTCAAGGGGAAGATCCCTGGCTTTTCCATTGCCGAGCTTACTAGGGCGGATCTATGGTTCAGCGATGCCGAAGGCCCCTGGGAATGGAAGGGACCAGTCATTCAGCAGACTGGCTGCGCCTATGGAAAGTTCTTTCACGGTAAGGCGGGCTATGTAAGCCGGGAGTGGTTTCCCGACTTTGCCAACTATCGCCGGGATGGCTATGATTTCGATGCCGCCTATGACGATGGTCTTGCCTCCTTTGTAGAAAAACGTATCTATGATACCTTGGCTGCGCAGGAGTCCATGCTCTCCAAGCAGCTGCGCAGCACCAGCGGTTTGGTGGGTGAGAATCGCCACGGCTTTGACGCCACCCTGGCCCGGCTCCAGAGCCGGGGCTATATCGTCACTGTCAATTTTGAATATGCCCTGGACCGTCATGGCAAGCCCTACGGCTGGGGGGTGGCCCGTTACGCCACCCCGGAGCAGCGCTATGGGGCGGAGTTTACCGAAAAAGTCTACCAGCGTAAGCCTGAGGAGTCGGCCCGGCGCATCCTGGACCATTTGGCCGCATTGCTGCCCCAGGCCACAGAGAAGCAGTTGAAGTCCCTGTTGGGGTAAGAGGAGGAAGAAGATATGGAAAAACTTTTGGAGCGGTTAAAAGAAAGCTGGCCCTATCCCTTTGACCGGATAGATTGGAACCGGGATATGGGCAGTACCTCCTATGTGGTATATGCCGGGGAGATCCCCTATTTTCTCCGAGTCATTAAGCCAGCCCTTATCTCCACGGCGGTGACCGGCGTTCAGGTCCAGTGGTTTCTGCAGCAGCGAGGGTTTCCAGTACCGGCTATTTTGCCCACCGCCAAGGGGGAACTCTATGTAGAGGGGAAGGAGGACCTGCTGATCCTCTACGAATTTATTCCGGGGCAGGATGTGGACCCAGAGGAGGACAGCGAAGCTATTGGGGCCCTTGTGGGGCAGCTCCACCGGGAGATGAAGGACTATCCGGGCAGGTTTATCTGCCGGGATCGGGATTTCTATTTGGGGCGCTATCTCAGGATATTGGAGCAAAAAGAATATCCCAATATTGACGCCTATCGCACCATAGCAGAGGCCCTTTGGCAGAAGGTGGGTAGTTTGCCCATGGGATATTGCCACGGTGATTTATACCGGGGCAATATCCGAAAAGGGGCGGATAAAAGGCTGTATATCCATGATTTTGACACCTCCTGCTGGGGGTTTCCCATGTATGACGTGACCTTGATCTGTGATTTGACCGACTATTTTCGTTTTGATGAGGGGAATTATAGCCGTTCTTTGGCCCTTTTGGCCCGCTTTTTAGATAAATACAGGGCTGAAAACCCGCTTAACCAAGCGGAAGCAGATGCGTTTCCGGCCTTGATCGCCCTCCAGCATTTCTCCACGCAGGCTACTATCATGGAGCTATTTGGCCTGGATTGTTTCAGCTGGGAGGATATGGACGGACAGTTGAATTGGCTGGAGCAATGGAACCGGCAATGGCTGGCATGAGGATAAAGACTGCAATTATTAGAGCACATTCATAAGAAGCGAGCTGTTCTCGGTCCGGGGGACGGCTCGCTTCTTGCAAAAGATAGGGAATGAAAGTGGGAAGCACTTTTGTTTTCTCTTGCCCCGGATGGGGAAAGATGGTATACTTGTGTCATGTGATTTTATGCTCTGTGTCAGGAGGCATTTTTATGAAGTTGATGGTTCTGGATGGAAACTCTATCATCAATCGTGCCTTTTACGGCGTTCGTGCCCTGTCCACCAGTGATGGGACGCCCACCAATGCTGTTTACGGCTTTCTCAATATTCTTTTGAAGCTGTTGGACGAGGAGCAGCCTCAGGCGCTCTGTGTCACCTTTGACCGGAAGGCGCCTACCTTCCGGCACTTGGCCTACGAGGGCTACAAGGCTACCCGAAAGGGTATGCCCGAGGAACTGGCCGTCCAGATGCCCATTTTGAAAGATGTGCTCCATGCTATGAATATTCCTACTTATGAGTTGGACGGCTGGGAGGCTGACGATCTGCTGGGCACTATCTCTGCCATTGATATCAAGACTGGCTGGGAGACTGTAGTGGTCACCGGTGATAAGGACTCCCTCCAGCTGGTAGACGAGCATACCACGGTGAAGCTGGTCACGACCCGGATGGGGCAGACCACGACACGAAATATAACACCCGAGACATTTCGGGAGGAGTACGGCTTTGACCCCATTCATATCATTGACCTGAAGGCCCTTATGGGAGACTCATCGGATAACATTCCAGGAGTCAAGGGTATTGGGGAAAAGACGGCTATGGGCCTTGTGCAGCTTTATCATTCCATTGATCATCTCTATGACCATATGCCGGATATCTGCTCTGCCCCTGAGGTGCCTGCCAAGCCCGGCGTAGTGAAGAAGCTGGCCGAGGGAGAGCAGGATGCCAGGATGAGTTATGAGCTGGCCACCATCCATCGGAATGCTCCCATCGATTTTAAGCCTGAAGATGCTCTGCGCACAGAGCCCAAGGAAGGGGAGCTCTATGAGCTGCTGCTCAAGTTGGAGTTTGCTAAGCTCATTGAGCGATTGGGCCTCAAGGGACGACAAGGAGATATACCTGCCAGTAAGAACGCCGGAACCATTATGGCTTGTGAGAGTGAGATCATCACAGAGAAGGCCCGGATGGAGGAATTGCTGGCCCTTTGGCGGAAGCGGGACCATGTTAGCGTTCTGGCCCTTCCCGATTTGGAGGGACTGTGTGTGACGTGGGAGGAGGATACGGGCCGGGCGGCCCTCTTTTTCCCGGACAAGCTAGGGTGCT
>CAJUSE010000003.1 GCA_910588975.1 uncultured Oscillospiraceae bacterium
CTTGAACCCACGACCTCCGGCGTGACAGGCCGGCGTTCTAACCAACTGAACTACCACGCCATGTGGCTTCCCGAAAAAAAGATGGTGGGAACAACAGGGCTCGAACCTGTGACATCATGCGTGTAAGGCATGCGCTCTACCAGCTGAGCTATGCTCCCCTGCCGTCCCTTTTTTACGGGCGAGTGTTATTATACTAAATGTGCCGCCGCCTGTCAAGTCAAAAAGTAAATTTTTCTCCGGACTGTCAAAAAGCTACCCTGTATTCAGTGCCTGCTTTATGCCCCGCTCTCAGGCGCACCCCTACTTTGAAACAGGGGAAGGGGGCCTTGCGCTCCCCCTTCCCCCTCTTCTCTTCTTTGCGCCGGCCGCTTATCCGCCGGCCCGCTTCAAAAGGCCCTGGAGCTCCTGGCCGGAAAATTCGTAGATCTCATCGCAGAACTGGCAGGTCAGCTCCGCCTTGCCCTGCTCGTCGATCAGGCTCTGCAGCTCGCCGGGGCCCATGCTGATGAGGGCCCGCTCCACCCGCTCCCGGGAGCAGTCGCAGCGGTAGGCCACCTCGTGGCGGTCCAGCACCTCCAGATCGAAGTCGGCCAGGGCCAGGCGCAGCAGCCCCTCGGCATCCACATCCTCATTCCGGAGAGCCTTCGTCACCTCGCCCAGCCGGGCGACTCCCGCCTCCACCTTGTCGATGACTGAGTCGTCGGCCCCAGGCAGAAGCTGGATGAGATACCCCCCCGCCCGGAGGACGCTTTGGTCCGTGTCCACCAGCACGCCCAGGGCGCAGGCGGTGGGAATTTGCTCGCTGACGGCGAAGTAGGCCGTCACGTCCTCGGCGATCTCCCCCGAGGTGAGGGGCACCATGCCCACGTAGGGCTCCTTCATGTCCAGGTCCTTGATAACGGTGAGGGTGCCGCTGCGGCCCACTGCCCCACCCACATCCAAATGGCCATTGGCCTTGGGGGGAAGGATAATGGCAGGCTCCAGCACAAAGCCCCGGGGGTTGCCCTCATTATCGGACACGGCGGTGATGGAGCCAATAGGCCCATCCCCCTTGAAGCGCAGGGTCACCGAGGCCCCCTCCCCCTTCAGCTGGTCCCCCATCATGGCGGCGGCCATCAGGGTGCGGCCCAGGGCGGCGGTGGCCACAGGCAGGGTCTTATGGATCTGCCTGGCCCGCTCCACCAGGGAGCGGCCGGTGATGGCGCTGGCCTTCACCGGGGCATCTTTTGCAATCACACGGATGATCTCGTCCATCCTCACTCTTCCTTTCTCGCAGTAAAAAAGACCCGCTGCTCCTGTTCCCCGGGCGGGGTCATTTTCAGCTCAGCATAGCGGGTGATATGGGTAAAACCGGCCTGGCGCAGATAGTCCTCAATGTCCTCCAGGGGATAGGCGTACTCCCGGTGGAGCTCGCCGCTGCGCAGCCAGTCATCCTCTCCCAGGCGCTGGAAAATATCCATCCAGAAGGAGCAGATGCGCTTTTTGGGGCTGTACTCCCCCCGCCAGACGCAGTAGACCTCCTCGGTCTCATCTAAAAAAATCTGGCCGTCCATGCTCTCCAGCTTATAGGGGGTGTCCACATCAAAGAGGAACAGCCCTCCGCTCTCCAGAGCGTTATAGACCCGCTGAAAGGCCCGCTGGAGCTTTTTGGGCTGAAGAACATAGTTAATGCTGTCCAGACAGCACACGCAGGCATCCACCTTCCCTGGCAGGCACAGGCTTTCCATGGCCTGATGGAAAAAGTGGGGCCGGGGGGCGGCCTGGCGGCATTTCTCCTCGGCCACGGAGAGCATATCCTCGGAGAGGTCCACCCCTACCATCTCATAGCCCGCCCGGGCCAGCTCCAGGGTCAGGCTGCCCGTGCCGCAGGCCAGGTCCAGCACCCGCCGGATGGGGCGGCCCGCTTTGGCAAAATGGCGGCGGATATACTTGGCCCAGCGGGGGTAGTCCACGTCGGCGGTAAGCAGATCGTAGGAGCCGGCCAGGGCCTCATAGCTGGTCATGGCGCTCCTCTCCCCCCTCCTGCTCCCGCAGGCGGGGCAGCACGACCTGGTAGCCGTCGGCCCCATAGTGAAGGGCCCGGTTCACCCGGCTGATGGTGGCGCTGGAGGCGCCGGTGCGCTCCAGAATGTCATTATAGATCATACCCTGGCTCAGCAGCATGGCCACCTCGAACCGCTGACCCATGGCCCGAAGCTCGTAGACGGTACACAGATCGGAAAAGAACCGCTTGCACTCGTCCACGTCCTTCAGGGTGAGAATGGCCTCATACAGCTTCTCGCTCTCGGCCTGCTTGCCCTCCCGCATGGTTGATCCCTCCTGCTTTTCAGTGTATGTTTTTATTTTACCACTCTAAAGCGAGACAGTAAAGCCCCGGACAAAAATTTTTTCCGGGCATAGACTGAAGCATGGAGCAAAAGGGGGAAATTATATGGTGCAAAGCGCAGTTTCCGCCCCGGTGAAGGGGTCGGTCCACCAGCAGAGCTTTCCCGGTGAGGGCGGGCCCATGCTGACCATAAAGGCCCGGTGGCCCCAATTAGAGGGGGAGGGGCGGGCCGTCCGGCGGATCAACCGCTACTATGACCGGCTGTTCCGGCGGTGCCTGGCCCGGTGGTCGGGATCCCTGCTGGACCGGGCTGGGGCGGCCAAGGCCCAGGGCTGGCAGGTGGGGATGGATTTCACCGTCACTTATTATGAGGAGGGGCTTCTGAGCCTGTACATAGAACTGACCGAGGCCACAGAGGGGCGGCCCCGGGTGGTGCGGCTGGGGGACGTGTGGGAGCTGGCCCGGGGCACCCCGGTGGCCCTCTCCACCCTGCTGGGCTGCGGCCGGCGGTGGCGCAACCGGGCAATGGAGCAGGTGGAAGGCCAGGTGGCCCAGCGTGTGGGCAGCGGCGAGTGCATCTACTATGAGGACTGGCCCCAGCTGTGCCGCCAGTGGTTTTCCCCCCAGCGGTATTACCTCACCCACGAGGGGCCGGTGGTTTTTTACCCCACAGAGACCATCGCCCCGGCGCTGGAGGGAGTGCCCGCCTTTGTGCTGGCCGGTGAGGCGTGAGAGCGATCAGTCTCATGGCTCTGGTTCCAATGCAAGCCAGCCCTCAAAAGAGGTAACATCAGCTATTCCAGCCTCTTGACAAAGCCGATCAAAGAAAGCAGAGGAGTCCTCCACCGAGGCCCGACCTTCTTCCTTCAGGTGGGCCAGCAGCCAGGACAGCTTCTCCTCCTGTGGCGGCTCGCCCTCCTCCCAGTAGGTATAGAAGGCCCCCGCCGGGGTATCTATCAGGGCCAGAACGGCACCGTTCCAGCCATACTCCCCCACTGATTGGTCCCAGTAGTGCATCCCGACCCAGGGCCCATACAGGGTCTCAACCCTATAAATTTCTTCATAGAGTCCCTCATGGTCCATCCGGTCCATCCAGGCATGGTTGTCCCCTGCCCCGCTGGAGCCATAACCGATGAAAACAAGATCGGCGGTAAGCTCTAATTCACTCCGGACCCAGCTGTCCCGGGCGTAAGTCAGTTCCAGGGTCCCAGCCTCCTCCCGAAAGATAAAGTAGGCCCGGCTGTCATCGCCGCCGGAATAAATGTTCAAGTGCTGCAGCATCACTGCCAACAGCTCCCGACCCGAGGGGGTATTCAGTACAGCATACTGCCATGCCAGGTCCGGGCATTCCCGCATCAGACTCTCCTGTGTCATCTCCAACAGGTCAGCCAGGGTAAGCTCTTCCCTCTCCTTCAGCAGACAACGGTCGACATAGCCCTCTTCCAGCCAATCACGAGCCACGCAGGCGTAGGAAAGTTGGCAGGTAAAGTTCTCCCCCACCCGGGCAGAGGCCCGACCCTCTAAAAAGTCCAAAAACAGTCCTTGGGCGGGGGCAGGAGAGGGACTTGCCGTAGGCGTTGGAGCAGCTGTAGGGCTTACTGCCTGAGCAGAGGGAGCGGCAGGAGCCCGGGTGGGCTCAGGCGCTCCGCAGGCGGCCAACAACAGACTTAAGCCCAGGGCAAAGACAGCAGATTTTTTCATTGCTTCTCACTCCTTCCCCTCCATGGTGAGGGTGCTGCTGAACAGCGAATACATCTCAGCCGATCCAGCGATTTTTCTATTATTATTATGTTATCACAAAAATGTTCCTCTGCCAAGGCTCCCTTCGCCCCCGGTAGGTACAGGGTAAGGGGCGGCGCCACGTTTGGAAGAGAAATCAGCTTTCACAAGAGGAAAAGTGAAAAGAGTAGGGAGATTTCAAAAAAAGGGCTTGCATTTTTCTTTTGCTTCTGCTATTATAATAGCCGACGCTTTCTAAGTGGACTCTGACCAGCGAGGAGGTATAGCGATATGGCCAAATGCGATTTCTGCGGCAAGGGTGTGACCTTTGGTATCAAGGTCTCCCATTCTCACCGCCGCTCCAACCGGCCCTGGAAGCCCAATGTGAAGCGGGTCAAGGCGGTCGTGGACGGTACTCCCAAGCATGTGTACGTCTGCACCAGATGCCTCCGTTCGGGGAAGGTCACTCGTGCCGTGTAATGGCTCACCACGCAGAATAGACGCCGCTGTCCAACAGGGACAGCGGCGTTTTTCTGTATTTTGAAAAACTGGCATGATATTTTTTTCTCCTCCGGGCATACTCTCTCCTGGGGGTGAAGGGAATGACCAGCGAGCGTCGGATAGAGAAAAAACAGACCGCACGGCCAAACGATACGTTCCGCATCGACCCGGAGCTGAGGTTGTGTTCCCAATGGGACGCCACCACCATCCGAATGTTCCCCTTGGCCCATTGGGACAGGGTGGGCTTCCAGGTCCTGGACGACTTCTGCCACGAGCATATCCAGTAGTATTCCCATGTTCCCCCCGCCGCCTGAACGGCGGCGTACATCAAAGGCCGGACAGCCCAGCTCGGGGCTGCCCGGCCAGCTTTTTCCATGGGAAACATTGTGCCTTGAAACAACCCCTTCCATCCTTTACAATGAATGTACCTTGTACCTTTGATTGACAAGGAAGCCTTTGCTTCACAGCAGCATTCAATTTGGAAAGGAGTTTTTCCCATGCAGCGTTTTTTTGCCGCCCTCGCCCTGGGGGCTGCTCTGTTGACCACTCCCGTGGCCGGGGTATCTGTGGCCCTGGACGGCGCCCCCCTGGAATTGGAGGAGAGCCCCGCCTACGAGGGAGTCACCTACGTTCCCCTGCGCAGCTTTATGCTGGCCCTGCGCTCCGGCGCCCAGGTGAGCTGGGAGGAGGACCGGGCATTGGTGGTCATCCCCGGCCTCACCATAACTGCAAAGCCGGGGGAGTCCACCCTCACCGCCAACGGGCAGACAGTGGAGTTGCCCGGCCCCGTCCATATTGAGCAGGGACGCACACTGGTGCCCCTGCGGCCCCTGGCGGGCCTGCTGGGGCTGGAGGTCGCCTGGGAGCCCCAGACCGGCGTGACCCTCACCACCCCCGGGCCGGAGGCGGGAGAGCTTTACTGGCTCAGCCATATCATCTCCGCCGAGAGCCAGGGAGAGTGCTGGGAGGGGCAGATCGCCGTGGGCAACGTGGTACTGAACCGGGCGGAGAGCCCCCTCTTTCCCGACACCATCTACGACGTTATCTTCGACGAGCGCTGGGGCGGCCAGTTTGAGCCGGTGCGCAACGGTGCGGTCTACCTCTCCCCCACCGAGCAAAGTATTGAGGCCGCCCAGGCCTGTCTGGCGGGGGAAAACACCGTGGGGGACAGCCTTTATTTTCTGGCCCCCGACCTCACCGAAAACCACTGGACTATGGAGAACCGAGACTATGTGACCACCATTGGCGTCCACTGGTTTTACCGCTGAGCCCAGCTTATCCCGGACAGCTGCAACTGACAGCGAAAAATACCCTGACTAACCGCAGTTAGGGTATTTTTGCATATATTGAGCGGAAAAATGCCGGGACAAGCCCCATAGGCCCTCGGCAAATTGCACAAAGAATGACCTCATTTTAGTCCCTGGGGGGCATTTCGGGCTTTTCCGCAGAAAAAGCCGAAAGTATGTTCCAGGTATTTATTTCCATTTCCTCCATCGCAAGGGGCACAAAGGATTGGAGCGTTTTCATTTTGTAACTCTTTTCTTGAATTTTTATATTTCAAAGGGGTTCAAATTTCGTCAAAGCGCCAGTTTTGCCTCCGTTTCCTTGATTTTTGGGTCTGAATAGGTTACAATGTGGTTACAATTTGGTGACGGGGTCCTTCCCCATTCACCCAATTGCGAATTAGGAGGAAATCAAATTATGTTCAAAAAGCTTGCTGCGCTGGTGATGACCGCCGCCCTGATCCTTGGGATGAGCGCCAACACCATCGCCATTGAGGACGAGGGGGTCCGGGTGGTGGTCAATGATACCGCCATCGTCATGGATGTACCCGTCCAGGTCTGGGACCAGGTGTCCTACGTATCCTACTGGCCCGTGGTCAAGGCCCTGTACCCCGACGCCACTGCCGTATGGCAGAACGGTCAGGCGGTGGTCAACGCCCCCGGTCTGGAGATGACCATTCAGCCCGGTCGCCCCTATGTCATCGCCAACGGCCGCTACCTGTACCTGCCCCAGGGAGTCAAGCTCTCGGGCAATGTGCTCCTTGTCCCCGCCCGGACCCTGGGCGCCGCTCTGGGAGCCGACGTGGCCTGGGATCCCTCCGGCGCCGTGGTCTTTACCGCCGGCAGCGGCCCCATCACCTCGGGGGATGTGGCCTATCAGGAGGATGTGCTCTACTGGCTGAGCCACATCATCAACGCCGAGAGCGGCAATCAGCCTTTGGAGGGCAAGATCGCCGTGGGCAATGTGGTCCGCAACCGGGTGGCCTCCAGCCGCTTCCCCAACACCACCTACGAGGTCATTTTCCAGCGGGGCCAGTTCTCCCCTGTGGCCAACGGCTCTATCTACATGGAGCCCAACGAGGAGAGCGTCATTGCCGCCAAGCTGGTGCTGGACGGGGCCAACACCGTGGGCAACGCCCTGTACTTCTTCAACCCCCGTATCTCCCCCAACAGCTGGGCCGGGCGGAACCGCCCCTATGTGGCCACCATCGGCAACCACGCCTTTTACGCTTAAACAGGTAGAAAAAGAGGTCTCTCCAAGGGAGAGACCTCTTTTTTGTCGGTTGACATGGGTTTTTGTGGGATAGTCTTTCGGGGGGGCGGGCCCTGACTGCGCCTTTGCTCTGCCGGGGCGTCAGGGGGCCAGGTCCTTCAGCAGGTCAGCCATACACCGAACAGCTGGGCCAGGGCAAGCAGGTTGGAGGTGGAGGGGTCGCTGGCGCCGCTCTCCCACTTGCTCACCGCCTGGCGGGAGACCCCCACCTGCTCGGTCACAAACTCCTGGGTCATATTCAGGGCGGTGCGGTGGGCCTTGATGGCCTCCCCCAGGCTCCGCCGCCGGGCGGCCTGCTCGGGGGTGGCCTTGCCCTCCTGCAGGTACTTCCGCAGGGCCCGGATGACCAGGATGAGCACATAGATAAACCCGCCCCAGAGGACCAGCCACAGGGCAAGGCCAAACAAGGCTATGGGAATATTGATTCTCACAGATCAAATTCTCCTTTCTCCTTCGGGATAGCCACAGCATATCACAAAAAGAGGAACTTGACCATCAACCACAGGGCAACTATTGGTTGCAAAGGGGGTTGCGTAGGTGGGAAAGCGGGTCGTCGGGGCGACCTTCGGCCGCCCCGACGAGGAACAATACATGGCCGCCGACCTCTGTGCCGGCCCGGGGTGCGCCGCAGCGGGCAGGAGCCCTGTAGCTATGCAAAATGAGGGCGGGCGTTCCATGGAACGCCCGCCCTCTCTTTATGCGATGTGGAGCTCGCCGTCCTGCACGTCCACGGTGAGGGTCTCCCCCGCCGTCACGGCTCCGGCAATGATGGCACGGCTGATGAGGGTCTCCACCGTGTGCTGGAGATACCGGCGCAGGGGCCGGGCCCCGTAGAGAGGGTCGTAGGAGCGGTCGATGATAAGCTCCTTGGCCTCGTCGGTGAGTATGCACTTCAGCTCCTGCCCCGCTAGGCGGTCATTGAGCCCGTCCACCAGCAGGTCCACGATGGCGGTGACGTTCTCCTTCGTCAGGGGCTTATAGAACACGATCTCGTCCAGCCGGTTGAGGAACTCAGGCCGGAAGGACTGCTTCAGCAGGGCCTCCACCCCCTCCCGGGCCTGGGGCAGGATGTCCCCGTCGGGGCCGATGCCCTCCAGCAGGTACTCCGAGCCCAGGTTGGAGGTGAGGATGATAACGGTGTTTTTGAAGTCCACCGTCCGGCCCTGACCGTCGGTGATCCGCCCGTCGTCCAGCACCTGCAAAAGCACATTGAACACGTCGGGGTGGGCCTTCTCCACCTCGTCAAAGAGGATGACGGAGTAGGGCTGCCGCCGCACCGCCTCGGTGAGCTGCCCCCCCTCCTCGTAGCCCACATAGCCCGGCGGGGCCCCGATGAGCCGGGTGACCGAAAACTTCTCCATATACTCGCTCATGTCGATGCGCACCAGATTGCGCTCGCTGTCGAAGAGGGCTGCCGCCAGGGCCTTGGCCAGCTCGGTCTTGCCCACGCCGGTGGGACCCAGGAACAGGAAGGAGCCGATGGGCTTGTCCGGGTCGGCCACACCGGCCCGGGAGCGGAGAATGGCCTCGGAGACCAGGCAGACGGCCTCCTCCTGGCCCACCACCCGCCGGTGGAGGATGTCCTCCA
The DNA here is from genome assembly GCA_910588975.1 of uncultured Oscillospiraceae bacterium. Lineage (GTDB taxonomy): Bacteria > Bacillota > Clostridia > Oscillospirales > Oscillospiraceae > Vermiculatibacterium. Next base: position 8,691 of record CAJUSE010000003.1, read on the forward strand.
GGTGGAGCAGCTTCTCCCGCTCCCCCTCCATGAGCCGGCTCACCGGGATGCCCGTCCAACGCTCCACGATGCGGGCGATCTCCTCCTCGGTGACCCGGTCCCGGAGGAGGGAGCCCTCCCTGCCCACATTGGCCAGCTCCTCCTGGGCCTCCAGGGCCTTTTGGAGCTCGGGAATGCGGCCGTATTGCAGCTGGGCGGCCTTCTCCAGGTCGTAGGACCGCTGGGCCTGCTGGAGCTGGGCGTTTGCCTGCTCCAGCTCCTCCCGGAGGTGCTGGACCCCGGCGATGGCCGACTTCTCGTTGTCCCACTGGGCCCGCTTGGCGGTGAACTCCTCCCGCAGCTCGGCCAGCTCCCGGCGGATGTCGCTGAGATGCTCCTGGGAGAGCCGGTCGGTCTCCTTCTGAAGGGCGGCCTCCTGGATCTCCAGCTGGGTCATTTTGCCCTGGAGAGTGTCCAGCTCGGTGGGCATGGAGTCAATTTCGGTGCGGACGGTGGCGCAGGCCTCGTCAATGAGGTCGATGGCCTTGTCGGGGAGAAACCGGTCGGTGATATAGCGGTCGGAGAGGGTGGCGGCGGCGATGATGGCATTGTCCGAGATCTTCACCCCGTGGAACACCTGGTAGCGCTCCTTGAGGCCCCGGAGGATGGCCACCGTGTCCTCCACGGTGGGCTCTCGCACCAGCACCGACTGGAACCGCCGCTCCAGGGCGGCGTCCTTTTCGATATAGCGGCGGTACTCGTCCAGGGTGGTGGCCCCGATGCAGTGGAGCTCCCCCCGGGCCAGCATGGGCTTCAGCAAATTGCCGGCATCCATGGCCCCCTCGGTCTTGCCCGCCCCCACGATGGTGTGGAGCTCGTCGATAAAGAGGATGATCTTCCCCTCGGACTTCTTCACCTCGTTGAGGACGGCCTTCAGCCGCTCCTCAAACTCCCCCCGGTACTTGGCCCCGGCGATGAGGGAGCCCATGTCCAGGGCGAAGATGGTCTTGTCCTTCAGGCTGGCGGGCACGTCCCCCTTGACGATACGCTGGGCCAGGCCCTCGGCGATGGCCGTCTTGCCTACCCCGGGCTCGCCGATGAGCACGGGGTTATTCTTGCTCTTGCGGGAGAGGATGCGGATGACGTTGCGGATCTCCTCGTCCCGGCCGATGACCGGGTCCAGCTTGTTCTGCCGGGCCTGCTCCACCAGGTCGGAGCCGTACTTTTTCAGGGCGTCGTAGGTCTCCTCCGGGTTGTCCGAGGTCACCCGCTGGCTGCCCCGGAGCTGGCTCAACGCCTGCAAAAGCCCCTCTTTGGTGATGTTGTAGGTCTTGTAGAGCCCGGCCAGCTCCCGGTCGGGGTTGGAGACCAGGGCCAGCAGCAGATGCTCCACCGACACATATTCGTCCTTCATCTGCACCGCCGTCTCCCCGGCGGCGTTGAGAGTGCGCTCCACTGACTGGGAGACATAGAGCTTGCCCATCTCCCGGCCCGGGCCGGAGACCTTGGGCAGCCGCTCCACCAGGGCCTGAACGGCGGCCTGGAGAGAGGGCACGGTAAGGCCCATCTTTTCAAAGAGCTGGGGGGCAAGGCCTCCCTCGTCCTCCAGCAGGGCCAGCAGCAGGTGGGATTGCTCGATCTGCTGGTTTCCGTAGCCGGTGCACAGGCTCTGGGCGGCCTGAATGGCCTCCAGGGTCTTTTGGGTGTAGTTCTGGCTGTTCATAGCGTTCACCTACCTAAAAAACTGAAAATATCGGAAGGAGGGAAAGTGTGAAAGGGGACCATCAGGGTCCCCTTTCACCCATTTCAATGAAGCGTTTGGTCCCGCAAAGCGAGACCAAACAGCGGCCCTCAGACTGCAAAGCAGGATGAGGGCCGGCCAGCCTTTGGCTGACCGGCCCTTGTGAGACTTAGTCGATGTTGATGCGGAAGGTCTCGGGCTCGGCGGGCTTGACCTTGGGCAGCCGGACCGAGAGCACGCCGCTGTCATAGCCGGCGGTGATGCCCCGCTCGTCAATGCCGCTGACGTCGAAGCTGCGCTGGAAGGAGCCAAACCGCCGCTCCCGGCGGATATAGGTCCCCTCCTCCACCTGGCCCTCCTCCTTGTGGGTGGCGGTGATGGTGAGGATGCCCTCCTTCAGATCCAAAGAGATGTCCTCCTTCTGGAACCCGGGCAGCTCGGCCTCCAGCAGGTAGGCGTCGCCGGTGTCCTTGATGTCGGTGCGGAAAGCGGGCAGCTCGGCATTGGACTTGCGGAAGAAATCCCGGGTGAAGGCATCAAAGGTGTCGAACAGATTGTTGTCGCTGCGGTCAAAGGGAAGCATACCAAACATAATTCATTTCTCCTTTTTCAAAATTCGTAGTTGGTTTGTTTTAGCACTTTCTTGGCTTATCTGCCAGTTTTTCGTGGCCTACATGGGCCTCGACCTCCTGTGGGTCATTTTGTTTCCCGCTTTCTGAAATTCAGTATACACAGAGCTTGTGAACAAATATACCGCAATTTGTGTCCAATTTGTAAACGTTAGCACTCTTTATCTCAAAGTGCTAATTTTATTGAAGAAGAGACCCCGCCTTGCCGGCGGGGTCTCTCCGCTGTATGGGCTGAAGCCTGGCTCAGTACCGGCCCAGGTTGCCGGCTCCGTCGGCCGACTTGCCGTAATTGAAGTCGTTGCCGGGGAGGATGGCGTTGAGCAGGATGCCGGCAATGGCGGCCACGGCCAGACTGGTCAGGGTGATGGAGGCGCTGCCGATGTGGAAGGTGAGCCCACCCTCCAGGCCCAGGCCGCAGACCAGGATAACGGCGGCGATAATGAGGTTCCGGGAGTTTGTGAAGTCCACGGCGTTCTCCACCACGTTGCGCACGCCGATGGCCGAGATCATGCCGTAGAGGATGAAGGAGACCCCGCCGATGATGGCGGTGGGGATGGAGTTGATAAAGGCGGCGAACTTGGGAGAGAAGGACAGCACCAGGGCGTAGCAGGCGGCCAGCCGGATGACCCGGGGGTCATAGACCTTGGAGAGGACCAGCACGCCGGTGTTCTCGCCGTAGGTGGTGTTGGAAGGGCCGCCGAAGAGGCCGGCCAGGCTGGTGGCGATGCCGTCACCGATGAGGGTGCGGTGAAGGCCGGGATCCTCGATGAAGTTCTCCCCCACCGTGGCCGAGATGGCCGACATATCGCCGATGTGCTCCATCATGGAGGCCACGGCGATGGGGGCCATGACCAGGATGGCGCTGAGGTCAAACTTGGCCACCGAGCCGGAGAAGTTGCTGATAAAGGGCTGGAAACCCACCAGGGCGGCCTCATTCATGGCGGTGAAGTCCAACATGGGGCCCACGGCGCCGGTGGCGGCATCGGTAATGACGGTGGCCCCCAGGGCGTTGCCGATGAGGGCAGCGATGTAGGCCCCCACGATGCCCAGCAGGATGGGGATGATCTTCACCATGCCCTTCCCCCAGATGTTGGCCACAATGATGATGCCCATGGCCACCAGCGCCAGCCACCAGCAGGTGCTGGCGTTGTTCACCGCCGAGGGGGCAAGGCTCAGGCCAATGCAGATGACGATGGGGCCGGTGACCACCGGGGGCAGAAAGCGCATGACCTTGTGGACCCCCACCGCCTTGACGATGGCGGCCAGGATCACATAGAGAAGGCCGGCCACCACAATGCCGCCGCAGGCGTACTGGAGCTTCTCAGCGGCGCTCATGCCAGCGTAGATGCCCGAGTCCATGTTGGCCATGGCCAGGAAGCCGCCCAGGTAGGCGAAGGAGGAGCCCAGGAAGGCGGGCACCTTCATTTTGGTGCACACGTGGAAAAACAGGGTGCCCAGGCCGGCGAAGAACAGGGTGGTCTGGATGCTGAGGGGCAGGCCGTAGCTGTTGACCAGGATGGGCACCAGCACGGTGGCCCCGAACATGGCGAACATGTGCTGCAATCCCAGGATGAGCATTTTGGGCACGCCCAGTGCCCTGGCGTCACGGATGGGTTCTTGCTGATTCATAATAATGTTCTCCTTTCTTTCCCTTTGCTTAACAGAGGTATTTGGGCAAAAAAATAACGGCCACAAATGTGGTCGTCAACAAAAAATGGAAACAGAAAGCCCACGGCCCTCGGTGCATGTCATCTTCCCGGCCATGGCGATCCCCTCCCGTCTCATTTCTACAAATGATAGCAGATACTACCCCAAATGGCAACATGGGATTTTCACCAGAATTTCGGCCCATCCCTCCCCATTTTTCGGCAGGATCCCTGCGCCTTGACATTTTCCCGCCGATGGCGTACCATTCCCATAGCGACTATTTTACAAAGGAGGGCTTTTCATGGGCGCTGTCAAGGGGCGCTTTGCCCCCTCCCCCAGCGGGCGGATGCACCTGGGCAACCTGCTCTCCTTCCTGCTCTCCTGGCTCTCTGCCCGGGCGGCGGGGGGAACTGTCGTGCTGCGTGTCGAGGACCTGGATCCCCTGCGCTGCCGCCCCGCCTACGCCCGACAGCTTATGGAGGATCTGGTGTGGCTGGGCCTTGACTGGGACGAGGGAGGCGACATTCCCGCCTACTGGCAGTCCAACCGGGGACACCTCTACACCCGGGCCTTTGAGGCTCTGGAGAGTCAGGGCCTTGTCTACCCCTGCTTCTGCTCCCGGGCGGAGCGGCTCAACGAGGCCCCCCATGGTCACGAGGTCTCCCCCTCCTGCCCCTGCGCCGCCCTCGCCCCCGAGGAGGTTCAGGCCAAGCTGGCCCAAAAGGCCCCCTCCTGGCGGCTGCGGGTGCCCCACAAAATCATCTCCTTCACAGATGGCTGTCAGGGGCCTTACAGCCAGGATCTGTGGCGGGACTGCGGGGACTTCCCCATCAAGCGCTCCGACGGGGCCTGGGCCTATCAGCTGGCGGTGGTGGTGGACGACGCCGATATGGCCGTCACCCAGGTAGTCCGAGGGCGGGATCTGCTCTCCTCCACCCCCCGGCAGCTGTTTTTGTACGAGGCCCTGGGACTCACCCCCCCGGAGTTTTACCACGTCCCCCTGCTGCTGGCCCCTGACGGGCGGCGGCTGGCCAAGCGGGACGCCGACCTGGACATGGGGGCCCTGCGGCAGCAGCACAGCCCGGAGGAGCTGGTGGGCATTTTGGGCCGCATGGCCGGCCTGCTGGATCGGCCCGAGCCCATCTCTGCCGCCCAGCTGGCAAAGAGCTTCTCCTGGGCCAAGGTGTCCCGGGAAGATGTGACGGTGGATGCCGCCCTGTTGGCCCCCTGACTGGCAAAGGAGGAACATATCATGTCAACGCTGCATATCGCCCTATTGCAAATCGCCCCCACCGGGAGCCTGGAGGGCAACCTCCAAAAGGGGCTCTCTGCCTGCCGCCGGGCCAAGGAGCTGGGGGCGGACATCGCCCTGTTTCCCGAATGCTGGAGCAACGGCTACCACATCTATGACCGGCCTGCCGGAGACTGGAAGGCCGAGGCCATCCCCGGCGATGGGCCCTTTATCTCCGCCTTCGGCGCTCTGGCCGGAGAGCTGGATATGGCCATCGCCGTCTCCCTGCTGGAGCAGTGGGAGGACCACCCCCGGGACAGCGTGATCCTTTTTGACCGCCACGGCCAGCGGCAATTCACCTATGCCAAGGTCCACACCTGCGATTTTGACGTGGAGCGGGAGATGACCGCCGGGGAGGAATTTTTCGTCACCGGGCTGGACACCGCCGCCGGGGTGGTAAAGGTGGGGGCCATGGTCTGCTACGACCGGGAGTTTCCCGAGAGTGCCCGGCTGCTCATGCTCCAGGGGGCCGAGCTCATTTTGGTGCCCAACGCCTGCCCCATGGAGATCAACCGTCTCTCTCAGCTCCGGGGCCGGGCCTTCGAGAACATGGTGGCCATCGCCACCGCCAACTACCCCGCCGCCGTCCCCGACTGCAACGGCCACTCCACCCTCTTTGACGGGGTGGCCTACCTCCCCAACCTGCCCGGCAGCCGGGACACCTGCCTGCTGGAGGCAAGCGAGGAGGAGGGGGTCTTTGTGGCCACTTTGGACCTGGATATGCTCCGCTCCTACCGCAGCGAGGAGGTCCACGGCAACGCCTTCCGCCGCCCCCGGCTGTACCACCAGCTGATCTCCGAAGCTGTGGAGCCCCCATTCCTCCGGGAGGGCCGCCGGGCCTAAAAGGCCGCCATCCCATTCCAAAACCAAAAGCAGGCGGACAGCCCGAAAGGCTGTCCGCCTGCTTATACTTTGTCTCCTGCAAACTTCCCCGGATTGCGTAGCTTACTTTATCATTTCTGCGCTACAGCAAATACCATTTCTATATCTATGATAGGCATAAAAGTGACGATAAAAACCGGTCGAAGATACGCCATGTATATATCGGAACCTTGTATTAGCCCCTTTTTAGCTGCAAATATGGGAAATAGGACTTGATCCGCTATAAACAAAACAAATACTACATTTCGCACCACAACCAGGGCCGTATTTATAAAGCCATTTTGCGCTGACAGCCCACAAGTATGTCCACATTTTTGATATAGATAAAAGCAGGCGTTTTCCACCAAAATCAGCAAAGAAATAACTAAAGTTATTCTTATGCTTCCCTTCCAGAGGGAGTATATTGCTTCCCGCTGTTCCTTCGTCATCCAAATGACTGCACTCATTAAAGCCGCAACAGATATAAGGACAACAAATTCGACTAAAATAACATAATAGTATGATCTCCCCAAACTCCGTTGATCCAACCCCATCACCCTCCGATTTGCTACGTCTATCATACCACGGGTCAGAGATGATCGCAATGCACGGGATGGGCAGGGGAAGGTCCTGTCCGGGGAACCATTCATTGGCCTATCCACAGAGGACCGTTTTTGAACGACAAAAGTGTTCCTCGGAACACCCGCCCCGCTTTCTTTTTCCTTTACTCCTCGAAGGCAGCGGCCACGCCCTTGAGAAGGTCGATGATGCCCAGATGCTGAGGGCAGATGCCCTCGCACTGGCCGCAGCCGATGCACTGGCTGGCCTTGCCCTTGTCATTGGTGGCAAAGCGGTATTCGTTCTTGCCGTGGTACTGGGTATACCGCTTGGAGTTGTTCATGATCTTAAAGAGGTCGGGGATGGGGATCTGCATGGGGCAGCCCTCCTCGCAGTACCGGCAGGTGGTACAGGCGATGACGTCCTGCTTCTTCAGGATGGCCTGAGCGGTCTCGATGGCGGCAAAGTCCGCCCCGGCGAGGGGCTTGAACGCCTTCATAAAGCTCAGATTGTCCTCCATCTGGGCAAGGGTGGACATGCCGGAGAGGACCATGAACACCCCCTCATAGCTGGCGGCAAAGCGGATGGCCACGCTAGCGGGGCTACCCCCCAGGGGAGCGATGGCCTGGGCCACCTCGGGGATGGGGTCGGCCAGGGACCCGCCCTTCACAGGCTCCATGATGATAAGGGGCTTATTATACTTGCGCACCACGTCATAGACCGCCTTGGACTGGACGGTGGGGTCATCCATGTCGGCGTAGTTGAACTGGATCTGGACCACCTCGATCTCCGGATGGGCGGCCAGGATGGTCTCCATGAGCTCGGGGCCATCGTGGAAGGACATGCCCAGGTGGCGGATCTTCCCCTCGGAGAGCAGCTGCTTGCACACCTCAAAGGCGTTGCACTCCATGGCCTTGGCGTAGCTCTTCTCGGTCATGGAGTGGAGCAGGTAGTAGTCAAAGTACTCCACCCCGCAAGCCTCCAGCTGCTGCTGGAACAGGGGGCGGATGTCCTCCTCCTTCTCGTAGTAGGGCCCGGAGAGCTTGTTGGTGAGGATGTAGCTCTCCCGGGGATAGCGGCTGGTGAGCCCCTCCCGGAGGGCGGTCTCGCTCTTGCCCTTCAGGTAGCCGTGGGCGGTGTCAAAATAAGTAAAGCCCGCCTCCATGAAGGCGTCCACCATCTGCTTGAACTGGGAGATATCCACCTCTTCATTTTCCAGCATGGGCAGCCGCATACAGCCAAAACCAAAGTTCTTCATATAAGCCCTTCTCCTTTCATTTTTGCCCCCTTCCCGGGGGTGTTTCTGTTCTAATTATATCTTGTTTTCCCCTCTGCGTCAATTACAGCTGCCTTTGCAGCAGTCCTCATAGTAGGCAATTTTCCTGTCCAGCCGCTCCAAAGACTCCCGCAGGGCGTCAATGCGCCCGGCAAGCTGCTCCCGCTGGGTCTGAAGCAGCTCCTTGCGCTGGGCGCAGGTCCCGTCCCCCTGCTGGGCCAGGGCGGCATACTCTGCCAGGGCCTCGATGCCCAGCCCCGCCGAGCGCAGCCACTTGACGGTGCCCACCCACTCGCAGGCGGCCTCGTCATACTCCCGCACCCCGCCGGCGCTGCGGGTGACGCCGGGGATAAGCCCCTCCCGCTCGTAATAGCGCAGGGTAGCGGGGGAAATATTATATTTCTTACTCACTTCTGAGATGGTCATGGCCTGTTCTCTCTCCTTTCGCCACGGACGGTTCTCTCCAGAACCTATCCTATCACCTGAAGTGGGCTTCAAGTCAAGGGCAATCCATCAAAATTTTTGATGGCTCCTATCCTGTCTTATTTTCCCCCCTGGCCCTCACAGAATTTAGATACAAGCGAAGGAGGACCCGGCGGGTCCTCCTTCGTGTTTTTCTCCTTTGATCCTGCCGGGGCTACCCGGCAGAGGATATTTACCGCAGGGTATAGAGCACCTTGGCCACCTCACCCCGGGTCATGGGGTTCATGGGGCGCACCGTGCCGTCCTCGTAGCCGTTGATGACCCCCTGGCCCACCAGGGAGCTGACGTAGGCCTGGGCCCAGGCGGGCACTGCGGCGGCGTCGATAAAGGCGGCCAGGTCGGCCTCCCGGTAGCCCCGGCTCTGGGTCCGGCCCAGAATGGTCATGACCTCGGAGCGGGTAATGGTGGCACCCGGGTTCACCTTCAGCACGCCGGCATCCAGGCTGCCCTGGAGCACCCCGGCGGCGTGCATGGCCTTCACTGCATCCACCGCCCAGGTGGGGATGTCCCCGGCATCGGCAAAGGGCAGCTCCGTCCCCCCGGCAGCGGTCAGGTCCAGGTGCATCCACCGGGCGCACATGGTGAAGAACTCCGCCCGGGTGATGTTGGCGTTGGGCTGGTAGATGAGCCTGCCCACGTCGGAGACCCCCTTGGTGATGCCCTGGCCGTAGAGGTAGTTGGCACAGGCGGCCGCCCAGTGATCCTCCATATCCTCAAAGATGAGGGTGGGGCCCTGGCCCGCCGACACCGACTGCCGGCTCAGGTTGCCGCTGGCGTCCACGGCGGTGACGCTCACCCGCCGCTCCAGACTGCCGAAGTCGGGCAGGGTGGCGGTAAGCACGCCGGTGGCGGCGTTCCAGCTGGTCTCCAAATTCCAGCCATCATAGGTGGCCTTCACCGCCCCGGCGGGCAGCTCCCGGTCCACGTTGTCGCTGATGGCGGCAGTGAGGGTGTTCCCCTCCACCTTCAGGTCGATCAGGGGGGCGTTAAAGTCCTCCAGGGGGGCGTTGGAGCTGGTGAGCTGGTCCAGCCAGACCGTTCCGCTCCCCTGCGCCCCGGTCTGGGTGAGCTCCAGGCCCACAAGGGCCCGGGCATCCTTGGGCAGGGCCACCAGAACGTGCTTCCAGCCGTCGAAATCCAGGGCGGTAACTATGACCCTCTCCCCGCCCAGCAGGTCAAGGGGAACGGTGTCATCCCCCAGGCGGTAGCTCTCCACCAGGGCATCGGAGGCGGCAGTGGCCACCCGGGCGGAAAGGACATTGCCCGAGTTGTCTCCCCGCACCCACAGGCCCAGATAGCCCTCCCCGGCGGGGATGGCCACGTTGGCGTTCAGCCGGGCTGCCCCCTCCCGGGCGGCATAGTCCACCCGGAGGCTCTGCTGTCCCGTGCGGACGTTGTTCAGGCTCTGCTCCAATGTCACCTGGGTGGTGCTCACCCCATCCACTGCCTCATCGGCGGTGAAGGGGGGTTCGATCCCCTCGAAGTCCTCCAGGGTTCGGATGTGGCCGGCCACGTTCACCGGCAGGGTCACCGCCTTGCCCCCGGCGGTGACGGTCAGGCTCCCCGAGCCCCCCTCGGCACCGGCGGTGAAGGTGCCGTCCTCGGTAATGGTGCCCACAGCCGGGTCGCAGGCCCAGGTATAGCAGGTGTCCTGGCTGGTCACCGCCAGGTTCCGCCAGGTGGCGGCGGCGGTGAGGGAGATGGTCTCCCCCGGCTCCAGAGAGATGGCCTGGACCGTCCCCCCGGTGGCCTCATTGGAGACGGTGATCTTGTCCGGGGTCTTTACCACGGTGACCACAGCCTCACCCTCGGCAATTCCCGTGGAGCCCATCAAAGAGCCGTTTCCATCTTTTCCATAGATGGCAGTCAATTTATTGGCACTGATAATATCCTGGCCGGCATGACTGCCGGCAATGTATTCTCCCTCTTTGCTGATGGCGCTGCCGCTCTCTGTTAGGATATCATACCTTGCATTTGTAGGTCCCATGTCATACCAGGCCGTATCCAGCAAATTGGCAGAGAAGGACAGCTTTGTTCCGGACAGGACGATCGCATCCCCTGGTGTCAGGATAAGCTCCCTCCCCTCTGCCCCGGTGGGCTTCAGCTCGGTGGTGAGGAAAATGGCGGTGGAGTTGGCCCGCTGGGCCCCGTCCGAGGGCCGGTTGACCACAGAGAAGCTATCCCCGGCAGGGTCGGTGACCCCGATGGTGGTGGAGCCGCCCCCATCCAGGCCGATGGCCTCGGTGCAGCCCAGCTCCAGCAGCCGCTGGGCCACCTGGGCGCAGGTGGCTCCCACACTGTGGCCCGGCTGCTTGCCGTCCATGGTGTAGAAGAGTACCGTGCCGTCACCCTTGATGCCGATGGCGGTGCGGGCGGTGCGCTCGGCAGACAGGTTGGAGCCCAGCTGCCCCCCCTCCAGCAGCCGGTACATGCCCCCCAGTGCCTGGGTGGCCTCCTCCCAGCGGCTGTCGGCGGCGGTGATGTCAAGATCCACCTGGTCCCCCGGCTTCAAAGAGCGGAGCCTGGCGAGCACATTGGGGTCATCAGTGCCGTTCATGGTCAGCACCAGGCTGCCCTTTTGCAGGGGGTTGGACCCCGCCGCCTCGGTGACAAAGTCCACCTGGCAGCGCACCCGCTTGCCGATGCGCAGGTCCTGGGCCACCTCGATGGTCCTGCCTGTGGGCTGCATCTCGGTGACGTAGGTGGGCTCGGGAGTGGGCAGGGGGACCTGAAGGCCCGTATCCGGGTCGATGGTATAGGTCTCCGCCGGGGTCTCCACCGGCAAAGCCACCTGAACGGGGGTGAGCACGTCCACCTCCTGCCCCACCTCATCGGTGAGCAGGGTGAGGTAGACATCCACCCCGCCCTTGGTATTCTGGGTGGTGGAGGCAAAGTCCCCGGTGAGGAGGGTGAGCCCACCTCCGTCGGGGTTTGTCACCTGGCGGACCTTGTTGATGCCCCCCGAGACGTTGAGCACGGCGTCGGGCAGGGTGGCGGTGATGCGCAGCTGGGGCTGGCCAATGAAGGCGGTGCCATCCTCCCGGAAGCCGATGGCGTAATGATAAGAGGAGGAGGAGCGGACCACCCCATCGGTGACCACAAGCCCCAGGGGCTGGCCGGTGGCCATGACATAGAAGTCCCCATTGGTGCCCCCCACCACCCGCTTGCCCTGCTCCTCCAGGGCTTTGGCCATGGCGGTGAGGGTGGCCTTGTCAATGACATTCCCGCCGTATGCCACCGTGGGGGTCACGGCGGTGTTGGGGGTGTATGCGATGTAGCGCTCGGTGCGCAGGTCGGAATATGTATCGCTCCAAAACCAGCCTGTGGTAAGCCCTGTCCCTTGGGACAGGGGGCGGTTGGCGGTATGCAGGTCATGGCCCAGGGCGTCAGAGGCCAGGGCGGCCTGGGGCAGCACCAGTGCCAGAGACAGGCCCAGAGCGGTCAATTTTCGTGTCAGCTGATTCATAGCTCCTCCTGAATGTGCGGGGGTTGGATGGGATAAAAAAGGTCTGTGCCCCTGGGGACACAGACCTTATCATAGCACGTTTTTCGGGGGGTGTAAACCGCCCCGGAGAAATTGTCAGAAAAATGCAAGCGCAGGACATAGGGCCCGCTCACGGCTCCTCGTCCCCGCCCTTCAGGTTGGGGGGCACGCCCTGGTTGCGCAGGCGGGGCAGGGTGTTTTCCAGGGTGGCGGCCTCCTGAATGGTCAGCAGGTCCCCAATGAGTTGATTGGACACCAGAAAGCCCCGGGGGGTCAGGTGCCACCGCCGGTCCTTCTTCACCGCCCAGCCCCGGCGCTCGTACTCCTCCAGCTTTTGCTCCAGGGGGTCAAAGTTCATGGAAAACTCCCGGCGGTACTCCCACTCCTCAATGCCCCGGGTGGTGCGCAGGCGGAGCATAAGGTACTCCCCCCCACGCTCCCGGTGGGGGACGATGTCCGATTCGTCGATGACCGACCCGCCCCCCAGGATGCCCCGGATATACCGGTCCAGATCCCGGACAAAGGAGTAGCGCCGGCCCCCGAAGTCGGAGTGGGCCCCGGGGCCAAAGCCCAGATAGGGCCGGCCCATCCAATATTTCAGGTTGTGCCGGGACTGATAGCCCGACCGGGCAAAATTGGAGATCTCATACTGGGGGTAGCCCGCCTGCTCCAGCCGCTCCACCGTCCACAGGTACATATCGGCCTGGGTGTCGTCGTCGGGGAGGATCTCTCCCCGGGCGACACGGCCGTCCAGGGGGGTGCCCGGCTCCACCTTCAGCCCATAGCAGCTCAAATGCTGGGGCTCCAGAGCCAGAGCGGCCTCCAGGCTCTTTTTCCAGGACTCCAGGCTCTGCCCCGGCAGGCCGTAGATGAGGTCCAGCGACAGGTTTTTGATCCTGGCCTTCTTGGCCGCCGCCACGGCCTGGATCACCTGCTGAAAATCGTGAAGGCGGTGGACGGCCTGAAGCTCCATGTCACAGGCCGACTGCATACCCAGGCTCAGCCGGTTCACCCCGCTGCGGCGGACGGCGGTGAGAAACTTCCTGTCGGCGCTTTCCGGGTTGGCCTCGCAGGTGATCTCGGCGTCCCGGGCCACATCGAACCGGCGGCGCACCTCCCCCAGCAGCTTGCTGATCCGCTTGGCCCCAAAATAGCTGGGAGTGCCGCCGCCGATGTAGACCGTATCCACCTTCCAGCCCTTGGTGAGGGGAGCGGTCTCCTTCAGATGGGCGATGAGGGCCTTCAGGTACAGGTCCATGGTCTCCTCCCGGTCGGGGAGGGAATAGAAATCGCAATAGTCACATTTGCCCTTGCAAAAGGGAATGTGGATGTATAGTCCCAGCTTTTCGGCCACAGGGCTCACCTCTTATGGGCAGGATGGGAAATAATAGGCTTATTATACTACACTTTTCACAATTTGAAAAGAGGGGGTAGGCAAGAAATCAGCAAATTGTGAAAAGCAGGCCCACTCTCCCCTCCCCCGGCGCAATATTCCCTATTCCCTGTTTCCCCCCGATGTGCTATAATGCCCCCAGAACGTCACATAAATATGCCGTCCCAGGCTGTCGCCCGGCTGCGGCATTGATGTACCCACAAAATGCCCTTGTGGGCGGTAGGATGAGTCGAAGGAGGTGGACAGGCTGCGCTATTTGGAATTTACCGTACTCCCCCAGGAGGCTGGCCGGCGGGTGGATGCCATCCTCCGCAGCCACGGCCTGTCCACCTCGGCCATCCGCCGGGCCAAGCACAGGCCAAAGGGACTGCTGGTGGACGGAGAGGACATCTACACAAGCTATCTGGTCCACCCCGGGCAGGTGGTGGCCATTCTGGCCGACGATACCAAGGTCTCCCAGATCGTCCCCGCCGACGGCCCGGTGGACATCCTCTACGAGGATGAGGACCTGCTGGTGGTGGACAAGCCCGCCGGGCTCACCGTCCACCCCTGCGCCGGCAACTGGGACGACTCCCTGGGAGCACGGCTGGTCCACTACTACCAGAGCCGGGGCCTTGCCGCCGATTTTCACCCTGTCCACCGGCTGGACAAGGGGACCAGCGGGCTTATGGCGGTGGCCAGACACCCCGCCGCCCAGCACGCCCTCACCGCCGCCCTCCACTCCAGTGCCTTTGAGCGCACCTATCTGGCGGTGTGTGAGGGAACGCCCTCCCCTGCCGCCGGGGTCATTGACGCCCCTCTGGGCCGCACGGAGGAGTCCTTCATCCGCCAGTGTGTCCGCCCCGACGGCAAGGCGGCCCGGACCCACTATGAGGTGGTGGAGGCGGGGGAGAAATTCTCCCTGGTCCGGCTGGTGCTGGAGACAGGCCGGACCCACCAGATCCGGGTCCACATGGCCCACATAGGCCACCCTTTGGCCGGAGATTTCCTCTACGGAACAGAGGATCCCGACCTCATCGCCCGGCCCGCCCTGCACTCCCACCAGCTCGCCTTCCGCCAGCCCTTCACCGGGGAGGAGCTGGCCTTCACCGCTCCCCTGCCCCGGGATATGGAGGGGCTTATCCACCCGACAAGGAGGACATGACCATGATAAAGGATCTCATTTTCGCCCTGCTCCACCCCTTTTTGAAGGGGTATATCCGCCTGCGCTTCGGGGACTACTGGGCCCTGAAAAAGCACCTGCAGAAGCGGCCCAGCAAGCTGCTGCGGCTGTGCTACGACCACCACTTCATGGCCCTGGGCAGCTTTGTGGGGCTCCACAGCACCATTGAAGGCACCCCCTACTTTCCCCACGGCTGCCGGGGAGTATTCATCTCGGATGATGCCGTCATCGGCGCCGGGGCGGTCATCTTTCAGCAGGTGACCATTGGCTCCAACACCCTCCAGGGCACCGGCCACCCCGGCTCCCCCGTCATTGGGGAGAGCTGCTATCTGGGGGCGGGGTGCAAGGTCATCGGGGGCATCACCCTGGGCCGGCGGTGCCGGGTGGGGGCCAACGCCGTGGTCTACGAGGACATGGGGGACGACTGCGTGGCCGTGTGCGCCCCCACCCGCATCCTCCAGAAGGAGCATCTGGACAACACCTTCCGCACCGTTATCGGCGGGGTGCGCTACGTCAACCGGGATGGGCGGCTAGTCCGGGAGGAGACGGCGGAGCGGGATGTGGTGGAGGTCTAAATTTTCTACATCCTTTCCTGCTGGTTTTTCTTGACAAGCCCCCTGTAAGGGGGTACATTTTAAGTAGCACAACAATGCGCCTGCCTTTGCTCGGTGAGGGCAGGGGAAACCCAATGCTCCACACAAAAGAAAGGGGAAATGCACAGTGAAAAAACGTATCCTGTCCACCCTCCTGGCCCTGGGTATGGCCGTGTCCCTCATGGGCACCGGCGCTGCCTTTGCCGCCGAGGAGAAGGAGATCAACATCTTCGGCATCGGCGACTTCGGCGGTGCCCTGGACGACAGCGGCAAGCCTGCCGGCAACCCCGGCGGCGCCCGGGTGGTGGGGGCCATGAAGGCCCTGACTACCGAGGCCGCCAACCCCATCGTGGTCACCGGCGGCACCATTTACACCGGCTCGGCCATCTCCGAGACCAACCACGGCAAGCCCGTCAATGAGATGCTGAAGGCCATGGGCGTAAAGTACGCCAGCGTGGGCAACCACGACTTCGACTGGTCCAACATCGACACCCGGGACGAGGTCTTTAACACCTGGCAGACCGACGGCGCCTTCACCTTCCTCAACGCCAACGTGTATTGGACCAAGGGCGAGAAGGCCGGCCAGCGGGTCTTTACCCCCTACGCCACCGAGACAGTGGACGGCGTGAAGATCGGCTTCTTCGGCGTCATCGGCGAGGACAATATGTCCGCCATCTCCGCTCTGAACACCGAGGGCATCGAGTTCCGCCCCGCCACCGAGGCCGGCATCGAGATGGCCAAGCTGCTGCGCACCGAGGAGAAGTGCGATGTGGTCATCGCCCTGGCCCATGTGGCCAGCGTTCAGGACGCCCCCTATGACCTGGAGGCCACCGTCAACGGCGGCATCGGCCCCTTCATCGAGGCCATCAACGCCGCCTGCAAGAAGGCCGGCGTGAAGGGTCTGGACGGCGTCATGGGCAGCCAGACCACCGCCCCCTGCCTGGCTGTTATCGACGGCACCCCCGTGGTCAAGGCCCAGAACTACGGCAAGTTCATCGACCAGCTGAACATTAAGATCGACGGCAAGGGCAATGTCACCGTCACCCCCTCCCTCCACCCCCTGACCCAGATCACCATGAAGGATGGGGAGGAGACCGTCTCCCTCATGGGCACCACCGAGACCACCCGGGAGGAGCAGCCCGAGGATGAGGCTTTCAAGGCCGTCTATGACGAGTACAACGCCATCCTGGCCGAGCTGATGGACGCCCCCCGGGGCATTGCCGATGCCCACTTCAGCTACGCTGAGGGGGAGGATCGGTTCAACTATCAGAAGTGGTATCTCCGCCAGAACTGGTACTATGTGAACGAGGTCTACGGCGAGCCCATCGTGGCCTACTTCCAGAACACCGGCGGAATCCGCAACATCGGCGAGACCGTGGTGGAGCCCGGCGACGAGCTGGCCCTGCGGCTTCTCTACACCGTGGCCCCCTTTGATAACTACATCGTCACCATGGACATGACCGGCAAGGACATCAAGACCCTGCTGGGCGGCGAGAGCCAGTACGGCAAGTACACCTCCCTCCTGCAGTACGGCCTGGACGTGACCTACAAGGCCGGTGAGTTCGAGGCCAACGGCGAGGTGGAGAGCGTGAAGCTGAACGGCGAGGAGCTGGTGGACGAGGAGGTCTACCACATCGCCTGCAACACCTTCCTCTATCCCGGCCCCGGCGACAGCATGGACTTCTCCGCCGGCACCAACGCCAAGAACATCAATGTCATCAACCGCAACGCCGTTCTGGCCGCCATCCTGGACCAGAGCGCCACTGTGAAGAGCGACGCCTTTGCCGTGGCCTATGACACCGCCACCGCCGGCGCTGTCACCGTGACCACCACCAACGACAAGGCCACCGTCACCTTCGCCCAGCCCGAGGCTCCTCTGGCTGTGGGCCGGAACACCGTGAAGGCCACCGTCACCGCCCCCTATGCCGATCCCTATGCCACCACCGGCGCTGTCACCCGGGACTATGACCTGACTGTGGTCCGGGAGTACGCCGACCAGGCCGCCATCCCCGCCGAGATGGCCGATGTGGTCAACCGCCTGACTGTGGACGGTGTGTTCAAGGGCAATGGCGAGGGCAACTTCGCCGCTGACACCCAGCTGACCATGAACGAGCTGGCCGTGCTCCTTGCCCGGGCCGCCGGGGCCGAGCTGGCCGCCGACTCCACCGACTGGGCCGCCCCCGCTGTGGCCTGGTGCCTGGAGAAAGGCGCTCTCCAGCCCGGCTTTGAGGGCACCGCCAACCTGACCGGCGAGACCCTCCGGGCCGCCGCCAAGGTCCTCTTTGACACCGAGATCACTGTGGAGTTCTCTCCCGCTGTGACCCGGGGCGAGACCGCTATGGCTCTGGCCCAGATGCTGGGGCTGTAAGATCACCGTTTCAAATCATTTCAAGTAAAGCAAGAGCCGGGCAGGATTTTTCCTGTCCGGCTCGTTTTTTATGCTGTGTTGGCCTTTTAGGGGCCTTCTGGCGGGTGGGCGGATGGGGATGGAGGAAAACCCCTCCGCTCCCCTTTCGACTCTTTTACGCCTTGCTTTCTGCCTTATCCCTGTTCAGCTGGGGCAGGCCCTTGAGCCAGCCCCTGCGGTACCATCGCCACATGGCCAGGATGCCCCGGCTGCCTAGGTCACAGGCCATGGCCAGCCACACACCGGGCAGGCCCATGCCCAGCTTCAGAGTGCACACAAAGGCCACGGGTACCCGGATCAGCCACATACACACAAGGCCGGCGTACATGGGGAACTTGGTGTCGTCCACCCCCCGCAGGGCGGCGAAGTAGACGTTGGAGGCGGCGAACAAAGGCTCGGCAAAAAGCTGGATCCGCAGGGCCCGGGCGGCCTCGTAGACCACGGCGGCGTCGCTGTTGAAGATACGCATCACATTGGGGGCAAAGATGAACATGATGATGCTGGTGACCACCGTCATGCCCACGCCGATGATGCCCCCCAGGTGGCCGTAGGCCTCCACGTCCTCCCGGTTGCCGGCCCCCACCCCCTGGCCCACCAGGGCCACGGTGGCAAAGCCGATGCCCATGGCGGGCAGGTAACAGAAGCCCTCGGCCACGTTGCCGATCTGGTTGGCGGCCAGGGCCACCGTGTTCAGGGCGTGGGCCACCAGGGCGGTCATGGCGATCTGGCCGGCGTTGATGATGACCCGCTCCACGGCGGCAGGGGTGCCCAAGTGAAGGGCCCGGCGGATGATGGGCCTATTGGGCCGCAGGGCCTGGCAGGTGAGCGTGGTCTCGTAGCCCTTCTGGTGGAAGCAGGCCCAGGCAGTGCGCAGGCCGCCGATGGACATGGCGATGGCGCTGGCCAGGGCGGCCCCCTCCACCCCCATGCCTGCCCCCCAGACGGTGAAGCTGGTTCCCAGAATGGTGACCGTTCTGGTCCCATAGATGAGGAAGAAGTTCAGGACCATGTTCATCAGGTTGGTCTGGGTGTTGATGATAAGGGGTGTCTTGGAGTTGCCTGTGGAGCGAAGCACCGAGGAGAAGATGCCCTGAAATGCCATACAGGGATAGGCGGCGGCGTAGATGCGCAGGTAGTTGGTGGCGCTCTGGCGGATTTCGGGCTTGGCCCCCATCCACACTGAGATCTGCCCGCCCAGCACCTCGTAGATGGCACAGGTGAGCACACCGCTGATGAGGGCGGCCAAAAAGCCCTGCTGGATGATGGTCCTGGCCCGGTCACTGTCCCCGGCGCCCACGGCGTTGGACACCTGGACCGAGTAGCCCACCCCCAGGCCCATGAGGGCCCCGCCGATGAGCCACAGGGCCGGGCCATTCACCGACACGGCGGCGGTGCCGTTGGCCCCCAGAGAGCCCACCATGGCCGTATCCACATAGGAGACCATGGTGCCCAAAATTTGCTCGATGATGGCAGGCCAGGCCAGATGCCATAAAATTTTCAGTCGTTCCCGGTCCCGGTTTAAGTCGATAAGGGCCACCGTGTTCACACTCCAGTCAAATCAAAATTGGGGACATAGACCCCGTCGGCCGAGGAGGGATCCTGGGCAAAGCCCCGCAGACCCAGGGCAGACATATACTCCTCCGCCGCCCGGGCCTCGCTGTGCCGCAGCCGGCGGTTGATCTCGGGGTACTCCCCCGCCCGGCCCATGGGGATGTACTGGCTCATGAGGGAGAACCACACCTCCCCCGCCGGGAAGGTGTCTGCCACCCAGTCCATCACCGCCTTGGCCTCGGGAAGGCCCCCGGGCAGGAGCAGGTGGCGGATGAGCACGCCTTTTTGCAGGATGCCTTCGCTATCGGTGACGCAGTGGCCCACCTGGCGAACCATCTCCAAAATGGCGGCCTTGGCCACCTCCGGGTAGTCAGGGGCCGCCGAGTAGCGCTCTGCCCGGGCAGCGTCCAGATACTTCAGATCGGGCAGGTAGATCTGCACCTTGCCCTCCAGCATTTGCAGGGTCTCCACGCTGTCATAGCCGCCGCTGTTCCACACCACGGGGACGGGCAGGGGCTCGGCAAGGGCCTGGGCGATGGCATAGGCGAAATGGGTGGGGGTCACAAGATCGATGTTGTGGCAGCCCTGCCCGATAAGCTCCAAAAACATCTCCCGGAGGCGCTCCACGCTCACCTCTTTACCAAAGCCCTCCTGGCTGATAACGCTGTTCTGGCAGAACACGCAGCGCAGGGAGCAGCCGGAGAAGAACACCGTCCCTGCTCCACGGCTGCCCGAGATGGGGGGCTCCTCCCACATGTGGGGGGCACACCGGGCCACCACAGGCAGGTCGGGCATGGCACAGACCCCGGCGGGATGGCCGGGGAGACGCTCTGCATTGCATTTGCGGGGGCACTGGGTACACAGCACAGCTTTCCCCTCCTCTCTGGGAATGTCAGTTTATCACATGAAGCGGGCTTGAAGTCAAGGCTTTTCACCTTTTGCGTTGAAAACAGCGCCGCATTATCTGCGGCGCTGTTTCAATGAAATTGCTGTTTGATTTCTTTTGGATGCCGATGGCCCCGGTCTTACTCCTCGAAGTCGCCCGAGATCAGCTCCACCAGGGACTCAACGGCCTCCTGCTCGTCGGCACCGTCGGCGATGAGGTTGATGGCAGTACCCTTGACGATACCCAGGCTCAACACGCCCAGCAGGCTTTTGGCGTTGACCCGGCGCTCGTCCTTCTCCACCCAAATGGAGCTTTTGAACTCATTGGCCTTCTGAATAAAAAAAGTGGCCGGACGGGCATGGAGACCCACCTGATTGTTTACAGTGGCTTCTTTCATGTACATAATGCTTCCCCCTAAAATACACAGTGGTACCGTGCTTATAGCATAGCAAATTTGCGGCCCGCCGTCAACAGTATTTTATACAAATTAAGGGCCTGTCCCCGGGCATAATCGCACAAAGCTGCAAAAATTTTTTGTTTTAGTGTTCCCATAGCTGGTAGTTTAGTTCATTATGGATAACTTTTTCGGCCTTTACCGCAGTTTGGCCACCATGACCCCATAGCTCGTTCCGAGCTATGGAGCCCGCCCAAAAGGGCGGGCTCCATGATTGAAATAAGCGAAAGAGGACCCTGATGGGTCTCACCTGTCGGCTCGGTCAGCGCAGGACGGGTGCCACCGGCACCCTGCGCCTCTTTCACACTATCTCTCCTTCCGGGAAATCAACGCAGCTCGGCTACTGTAACTCCGTCTTCCCCCTCCCCATATTTTCCGGGGCGGAAGGAACGGATGTAGGGGCTGCGCTTCAGGTGCTCCCGCACCCGCTCCCGGACGACGCCGGTGCCCTTGCCGTGGATGATGCGCACCTCCTGGAGCTTGCCCAGCACGGCCTGGTCCAGAAAGCGGTCCAGCTCCAACACGGCCTCCTCGCCGGACAGGCCCCGCAGGTCCACCTCGGGCTTGGCCCCCAGGCTTCGCAGCTGGCGCTGGGCCCGCTCCACGATCTTCCGGGCCGACTTTTTGCTCTCTCCCTCGCTCACCCGGACCTCCTCCTGGGTGGCGGTGAGCTTCAGAATACCCGCCTGAAGCTGGAGGGTTCCGTCCTTTTTCACCTCCAGCACGGTGGCCCGGGTGCCCGGCATTTTTACAAGCTCCACCGTGTCCCCCTGGACCGCAGGGCGGGTGGCGGGGGGCAGCTCCCGCTCTGGCTCGGCCCCCAGGGCATCCTCGGCCTCGTTGAGCCGGCGGCGCAGGCCGGTGCGGGCCTCGTTGACCCGCTGGGCATCCAGCTCGGCCTTGGACCGCTTACGCATATCGTCCAGCTCATGGAAAGTCTCGTCGGCGGCCCGCCGGGCCTCCTCCAGAATGGCCCGGGCTTCGGCACGGGCCTTCTCCACCGCCTTCTGCCGCTCCTTCTCCAGGCTGTCCCGGTAGGTCTTGGCCTCGGCACGATAGGTCTCGGTCTCCCGGCGGAGGAGGCGGGCGGCCTCCTTCTCCCTCTCCATCTCCTGGCGCTGAACGTCCAGCTGGGTCAAAACGTCCTCAAAACGGATGTTTTCGGCGTTGACACGATTGGTGGCGGCATCAATGACGTGGTCGGGCAGGCCCAGGCGGCGGGAGATGGCAAAGGCGTTGGACTTGCCGGGGATGCCGATGAGCAGCTTGTAGGTGGGGGCCAGAGTCTCCACATTGAACTCGCAGGAGGCATTCTCCACCCCGGGGGTGGTCATGGCGTAGACCTTCAGCTCGGCATAGTGGGTGGTGGCGCAGACCAATGCCCCCAGAGACCGGGCCTCCTCGATGATGGCGGCTGCCAGGGCGGCCCCCTCCACCGGGTCGGTTCCCGCCCCCAGCTCGTCAAAGAGGATGAGGGTGTTCTCATCGGCCTGAGCCAGGATACCCACAATGTTTTTCATGTGGGAGGAGAAGGTGGACAGGCTCTGGGCGATGGACTGCTCGTCCCCGATGTCGGAGAGCACCCGCTGAAATACCTGCAGGCGGCTGTCCCCGGCGGCAGGAATGTGCAGGCCGCACTGGGCCATAAGGGTCAGCAGGCCCATGGTCTTGAGGGTCACCGTCTTACCGCCGGTATTGGGGCCGGTGACCACCAGAGTATCAAAGTCCTCCCCCAGGCGCAGATCGTTTTTCACCGCCGTGTCCCGGTCCAGGAGGGGGTGGCGGGCGCTTTCAAAATAGACCCCCCGCTCCACGATCCGGGGCTCCATGCCACGCTGGCGCAGGGAGAGGGTGCCTTTGGCGAAGATGACGTCCAGCATGATGAGGAAGTCGTAGTCCTCCCGGATGTCCTCCTTTTTGGCGGCGCAGTCGGCAGAGAGCTCGGCCAGGATGCGCTCGATCTCCTTTTCCTCCCGGGCCTCCAGCTCCCGCAGCTCGTTGTTGGCCTTCACCACCCCCATGGGCTCGATGAAGAAGGTGCCGCCGGAGGCGGAGAGGTCGTGGACCAGGCCGGGGACCTCGTTTTTGAACTCGCTCTTCACAGGGACCACATAGCGGCCGTTGCGCTGGGTGATGATACTCTCCTGGAGGTAGCGGGACTGGTTGGAGGAGATGAGCTTTTGCAGGATGTCCCGGACCTTGGCAGCCGTGGCCCGCTTATGGCGGCGGATGTCGGCCAGCTCGGGGCTGGCGGCGTCGGCGATCTCCTCCTCAGAGAGGATGGAGGTGGTGATCTTCTCCTCCAGGCTCCGGCTGGCGGTGAGACCCCGGAACAGGGGATCCAGGGGGGTGGCCTTGTCGCTGCCGTTGTAGTAGTCGATGCAGCCACGGGCACAGCGCAGGACAGTGGCCACCTCCAACAGCTCCCGGGTGTTCAGGCTGCCCCCCATCTCGGCCCGCTGGAGGGAACCGGCCACCGGCTTCACCCCGGCAAAGGAGGGGGAGCCACGGAGGGAGATGAGCTCCACCGCCGCCGAAGTCTCCTGGAGGGCACGGCGCACATCGCCGGCATCGGTAAAGGGGCGCAAAGCCAGACAGCGCTCCCGGCCCTCCTCGGTCACCGCCTGCTGGGAGAGCAGCTCCAGGACCCGGGGCAGCTCCAGGGTGAGCATGGATTTTTCAAAGAGGTCAGTCATAATTTTTTCCTCGCCGCAAAATTGTTTTGTTACGTGTACTCTATTATACACATTTGGGCGTGAAAACACAATCCCTTGAAGGGAGGACAAAAGAACGGGCGGCGTCCTGTAAGGCGCCGCCCGGTCACAATTCTTTTTTACAGGAAAAGGCTACCCACCTGATAGATCAAAAAGCTGACACCCCAGGCCATGACCAGCTGGAAGCAGACGCTGAACAGGGTCCATTTCCAGCTCCGGGACTCCCGGTGGATGACACCGATGGTGGCGGCACAGGGGATGTAGAGCAGGCAGAACACCATGACGCAGTAGGCGTTGAGGGCGGTAAAGCCCATGGCACTGAGGGCGGCGTGAACGGCGGCCATACCGCCGGGAGAGTTGATATTGTTTACCCCAAACAGAATGGCGGTGGAGCTGACCACCACCTCCTTGGCGCTGACCCCGGCGATGAGGGCCACGGCGATGGGCCAGAAGCCCAGGCCGGCGGGGGCCAGGATGGGAGTCATGGCCTTGCCGATGATGGCGCCGAAGGACTCCTCCATCACTCCGGTATAGCCGCCCGGGCCGAAGTTGAGCACAAACCACAGCACCACCGAGGCCAGGAAGATCACCGTACCCGCCTTGGTCAGGTAGTCCTTCACCTTCTCCCAGACGTAGACGGCCACCGTCCGGGCCGAGGGGGCCTTGTACTCGGGCAGCTCGATGAGCAGCTCGTTGCGCTCCAGGCCCTTGCCCTGCTCGCCGGCGTGAATGACAAAGGCCACCAGCAGGGCCACCACAATACCCAGCAGGTACATGGAGTAGGCCGCCACCATGGCATACTTTTCAAAAAAGAGCTGGGAGAACAGGATGTAGATAGGCAGCCGGGCCGAGCAGGACATGAAGGGGGTGACCAGCATGGTCTTAAACCGGTCCCGGCGGTCCTCCAGGGCACGGGAGGCCATGATGGCGGGGACGGTGCAGCCGAAGCCCAGCACCATGGGCAGAAAGGCCCGGCCGGACAGGCCCATTTTGGCCATGATGCCGTCCATGACGTAGGCCACCCGGGCCATGTAGCCCGTGTCCTCCAGGAAGGCCAGGGCCAGGAACAGGATGAAGATATTGGGGAGCAGCGTCAGGATGCCCCCCACGCCGGCGATGACACCGTCGGTGATGAGGGCGATGAGCAGCTCGCCCACCCCCCAGGCCGCCAGGGTGGAGCCCACGAAGTCGGAAAACAGGCCCACGCCCAGATCGAAGTAACCCCCGAAGAAATCGCCCACGGTGAAGATGAGGGAAAACACCACCGCCATAATGCCCAGGAAGATGGGGATGCCCCACACCGGGTGGGTCAGCAGGCGGTCGGCCTTCTCGGTCATGGCCGCCTTCTCCTCCCGGTGGACCAGGACCTCCTCCAGAATTTCCTCAATGAAGTCGTACTTCTGGTTGGTGAGCTCGGTGGCGTAGTCCTTATCCAGCAGGTCGGGCAGGTCCACAGGGCACTTTTTGGCGATCTCGGCATCCCCGGAGAGCAGCTTAATGGCGTGCCAGCGGGGATTGGGCAGGTCGGGGTACTTATGGGTCAAAGCGTCGGAGATACCGTCGATGCGGAACTCCATGAGCTCGTCGTAGACCATAGCGTAACGGCTGTGCTTGTCGCCGTCGGCGGCGTGGCTGCGGCCGTGCCAGTCGTGCTCGTGGATGATGGGGCCCTGGCTGCTGCCGTCGGCATGGTGGGCAGCGGCGTGCATGAGCACCTCAAGGCCCGTCCGCTTCCGGGCGGAGACGGGGATCACCGGGGTGCCCAGCATCTCGGGCAGGCGGTGGAGGTCGATCTCCATGCCCCGCTTCTGCACAATGTCCATCATGTTCAGGGCCACCACCACCGGCTTGCCCAGCTCCAGAAGCTGGAGGGTGAGGAAAAGGTTGCGCTCCAGGGCGGAGGCGTCCACCACATCGATGATGACGTCCACCTCATCAGAGAGGATGAACTCCCGGGAGACCTGCTCCTCCATGGTGTAGGAGGTCAGGGAGTAGGTCCCCGGCAGGTCCACCAGCCGGATGTCCAAATCGTGGTCCCGCATGGTGCCCTCCACCCGCTCCACCGTCACCCCGGGCCAGTTGGCCACCTTCAGGTTGGCCCCGGTATAGGCATTGAACAGGGTGGTCTTGCCGCAGTTTGGGTTGCCAATGAAGGCCACTGTCAATTCTTTTCTGGCCATTTCACAACACCTCGATCTTCTGTGTAATGCCCCGGCCCATGGCAAACCGGGTCCCCCGCACCTTCAGGATAAGGGTGCCGGCATCCTTACTGCCCAGCACGGACACCTTTGTGCCCAGGGTCATGCCCAGAGCCTCCAGCCGGTGCTCGATCTGGGCGGGCAGATCCATGCGTTCCACGGTGTAGCTGCTGCCCACCGCTCCCCGGTCCAATGTCATAGGTATCGCCTCCAAAAAAGTTAGCTTCTTCTAACCTAACAGGATAGCAGAAGCTAACTCGTTTGTCAAGAAAAAAATATTTCGGTGCTCAGCTCAGACCCTTATAGAAGTCCAGCGTGCGGAAGCCACGCTCCAGCTGGGCCAGAAGGAAGCTCTCCCCCACTCCGGCGAAACGGTCCAGGCTCTCGGGGGGCAGCTGGAAGGAAAACAGCCGCTTGGGGTCGCCGTAGACGATGTGGCGCACCGCCGCCAGACTGCCCTCGTCCAGGGGCAGAGAGACCCCCTCCTCCCCCAGCTCCTCCCGGCAGCGGGCGCAGTGGAGCACCCCCTGGTTCAGGCTGAGCCGGGGCCCGTCTGGCTGCTCCTTGCCGCAGACGGCGCAGGCATCTACCAGGGGCTCATAGCCCGCCAGGCAGCACAGCTTCAGCTCAAAGGCCGCCTTTACAAGGGGCAGGGGCCTGTCCAGTTTATCCAGGGCGTAGAGAGAATTGAGGATAAGGCTCAATAGGCCGGGGGTGGGCACACCCTCCTCGGCCACCGCCTCGCAGACCTCGGCAAAATAGGAGCCCAGGGCCAGCTTCCACAGATCCGCCCGGACCCCCCGGAACTCATTGAGGGTGCTGGCCTCCTTCATGCTCAGCCGGTCCTGGTAGTCAAAGAAGGTCATTTCCGAATAGACCAGCAGCTGTCCGGCGGCCGAAAGGGGGCTGTTCTTCCGGCGGCAGCCGGGGGCCTTCACCGTCCGCTTGCCCTCGCTTTCGGTGAGGACGGTGAGGATCTTGTCGCTCTCCTTGTAATCCACCTCCCGGAGCACCAGGGCCCGGGTCACGGTATGGGCCATATGTAACGGCCTGTCAGGCGGACTTTTCCGCCTGGGCGGCCTCCTCCTCTCTCAAAAGGCAGTACAGGGCGTAAGCATTGGGCAGCCCCGTTTTCCAAAATAGCATCCAGGCACATTCCGCCGTCATTGTCAAGCCCCCTTTGCGGTTAGCTTGGCCCGTTCAGACGGAAATATGGTTGGAAAATCGATCCTTTGGACAAATCAGACCCGATGGGTCCGCTTGCCCGATTCGACCTTCTCCATGTCCTCTTTGTCGATCCACTCCTCGGTGTAACCGCAGGCGCAGCAGATGTAGCGGTTGACGTTGACCCCGGAGAAGATGGTGGCACCCACCATGATGTTGTTGCCCGAGCCGTAGGCCCCGGTGTAGCCGTCCACCCGGAGGAGGTCGGTGCCGCCGCATTTGGGACAGCGTCTTGTATTTTTCATCTTTTCTTTCCTCCTGTCTTTATTCCAGAGGGAGCTCCAGGTGCCGGTGGAAAGTGGAAAAGCCTGCCGACTCATAGAAGGCCAGGGCCTCCCGGTTGAACTCCCATAATTCCAGCTCCAGCTTAGGAAAACCCTTGTCCCGGGTGTCCCGCCGCAAAAAGTCCATCAAGGCAGTGGCTACGCCCTTCCGGCGATGGCGCCGGTCCACCCCGAATTCCTCGATGCGACAATACCGCTGCTTGAGGCTATAGGGGGTAGCCGGCTCCTCTACTTGCGCCACAGCGGCATAGCCCAGGATCTCAACCCCCTCCGCCGCCACGATCACACTTAGTTCTCCCCGCTCGAAGCAATTGATTAGATAATCCTCTATGAACTCCGGCTGGAAGATGTCGGGCCGGCCCTGGGCGTGGAGGGTGTGGATCTGCTTGCGGATGGCGTTGACCTGTTCTAAATCTTCACCCCTGGCGTATCGAATTTCCATGCTCAGTCCTCCCGGTAGCCCATGGAGTGGACGAAGTTCAGGTTGTCACGCCAGTTCTCCTTCACCTTCACCCAGGTCTGGAGAAACACCTTGGTGCCCATGAACCTCTCCATGTCCTCCCGGGCCAGGGTGGACACCTTTTTCAGCATGGCGCCCTTTTTGCCAATGATGATGCCCTTGTGGGACTCCTTCTCGCAGTAGATAGTGGCATCCACCTCAATGACCTCATCGTCCCGCTCGGAGAACTTGGTCAGCTCCACCGCCGTGCCGTGGGGGACCTCCTTGTCCAGGCACAGGAGGAGCTTTTCTCGCAAAATCTCACCGCAGACCTGGCGCTCGGGCTGGTCGGTGGTCATGCCCTCAGGGAAGAGCCAGGGGCCCTCGGTCAGGTAGCCCTTCAGCAGGTCCAGCAGGTCATTGACCCCGTCGCCGTCCTTAGCGGAGATGGGCATGACGGCAGCGAAGGTGTGCTCCTGGGTATAGGCGGCGATGACGGCGAGGAGCTTTTCCTTCTCCACGGTGTCGATTTTATTGATGACAAGGATGGTGGGCACGCCCCGCTTTTCCAGGCTCTCGATGAGTTGGGCCTCAGGCTCGCCGATATTGGGGATGGGCTCCACCAGCAGGAGGGCGGCGTCCACGTCGGCCACGCTCTCCTTCACCACCCCTACCATGTAGTCCCCCAGCCGGGTGCGGGCCTTGTGTAGGCCGGGGGTGTCCAGGAAGACATACTGGTCCTCCCCACGGGTGACCACGGCGGCGATGCGGTTGCGGGTGGTCTGGGGCTTGTTGGAGACGATGGCGATCTTCTCCCCCACCAGGGCGTTGGTGAGGGTGGACTTGCCCACGTTGGGGCGGCCCACGATGGCGATCATGCCGGCTTTTGTCTTGGGTGTGTTCATTAGGTGATCCTCCTTTTTTGTTTGGAGCTGTTTTTTATTTATTCGCCGTGGTAGGTGAGGTCGTACCATTTCTCGTCCAAATAGATATCCATCGGGAAGAAACAGTCCTCCGGTACATCAAGCGTTTCTCGATGTATTTCTACTAATTTGCCTTCGATATAGTCCTCAACTGTCCAGACCCATTGATTTTTCTGATCCTGGTCTCTGCCCCAATCCATCTCTTTAGCAAAGCAAATCATTCTCGTGCAAATCAGTTCCGGCCCTTCCCAGCGATAGAAGGAGATGCTTTCATAATTCGGTCCCATGTAGCGGCTTGATATGGTCTTTGTCTTTTCCTCAAACTGCGGATTGAGAATTTCTGCAAAACAAGGCTCCAGAATGAACTTCCTCTGCTCCTCATTCCACAACCAATAATTACTATTATACCAACCGGATATCCCCACCGATGTGACATACCCAAAATCTGTATAGCCGTCAAAGTTGGCATCCACCACATCAGACCAAGGCAGCACCCGTGTTCCCTCTGCCGTCATGGTTTGAAGGGGTGTATCCAAATTATCTTTCGTCCAGACGGAAAATTGGTTTTCCCCGTATTCGCCAAGTTCCACCGTCACCAGCACCGTGCCCAACTTGCCGCCGGTGGGGACTTCAAAGGCGTCGTGGGTGTCGTCTTTTATGGGCCAGACCACCTGGGGCAGTTCTGTGGCCCCGGCGTCGTCCGTATAAAAACCCACATTCCCCTGAAAGTAGGTTTTTCCGTCCTCCGCCAGCACAACCTCCAGCGTATAGCCCCAGTTGGGGGAATACTGGGCAGACAGATACCGCCCCTTTCTTCCATCGGCCAGCAGGCAGGGAACATCTTCATCTATGGTTCCATTTTCCAATATCTGGGCCACCGACCAGTCATAATCTGCCACCACATCACGCAGGCGTTTCTGCTCCTCCTGGGAGAGAATGCGGTCCAGTTGGCCAGCGTTGGTGTATTCCGGCTCTCCACGGGTATAAGTTCCCTGAATGCCCACACCAAATCCAAAACCCAACTGATAATCGACGGCTTCAGTTTCTATAGTTAACGTATCGCTTTCCCATATAAAATTGATCGGAGGTTTTTCCTCTTTCTCATCATCCTCTACATAATAGCCATATTTCTCCACAACAGCAGTACTCTCCCCAATAAAGCGGGCAGTCGTGGGTGACAGCGTTCCCGAATGGGAGCCATAGTAGCACTCCGCTTTCACCACAAAGCCTTCCGCCGTCTGCTCTGAGATGGTCATACAGGCAGAGCTTTCGCTGTGACAATCGGTGCGGTGCCATTCCCCGGTCAGATCCGGCCGCTCCATAGCTACTGTAGGATGAGCGGTACTCGGGGCCGGATTGGGGGATGGCGTGGGGGTAGCGGTCACCCCGGGGGTCGGTGTGGGAGCCGGACTTCCAGAGGGCGGGGCGGTGCAGGCGGAAAGCAGGAGGAGGGCTGTCAGAATGAGGGGCGCTTTTCTCTTTTTATGGGACATAGTATTCGTCCTCTTTCCATTTCAGCGGGTTGGTGTCGATGTAGGTCCAGATGCAGATGCCCTTTATCCTGGGTGCATATGGTGATGAAATACCACCCTGCGCTGCTATAATCCCCGCTGTCCAGCCGCAGGGGCTTTCGCTTTGGAGACTCATTCATCTTAATATGCCCAGCTTATCCAAAATGGCCTCTTCACGGGAGCGCATTTGGGCCTTCATGGGACCTTCGTCCAGGTGGTCATAGCCCAAAAGGTGCAGGACCGAGTGGACGGCCAGGTAGGCTGTCTCCCGAACGGGGCCGTGGCCGTACTCCTCTCCCTGGCTGCGGATGCGGTCGATGTTCAGCACCATGTCCCCCAGGGGAACCAGGCCAGAGCCGGGCTCGATATCCGCCTCGGTGGGCTTGTCCCCGGGGGCAAAGTCGAACATGGGAAAACTAAGTACGTCGGTGGGGGCGTCCACCTCCCGCATATCCCGGTTGATGGCCTGGATGCCGGCGTCATCGGTAATGAGTACATCCACCTCCCAGGGGGCTGTGACCCCCTCCAGGGAGAGGGCGGCGGGGATGACCCGGCGGAGAAGGTTTTCCAGCTCGGTGGTATTCTCCTCCAAATCGGAGGAGAGAATGATCTGATGGGGGTGCAAAGGAACACCGTCCGCCCAGGGGAGCCAGAGGAACAGGTTCATGTCCATGTACTCCCCCTCGGGGGTCTCGTGAGGGGCGGACTCCTCCCTGAAATTCACCTCGCCCCAGGGGAAAACGGCACTGCCCTGCTCCAGCCCCTGAATGACCCGGCCGGGCAGGCAATAGGTGATCTGATACCACAGCTTATCCTCTTTTTCATCCATCTCACAGACATAGGCCGGCTTGGCCGGGGAAACGCACAGCTTGTCCAGCAGCTCCAGCAGCTCCGCCGGCAGACGGCGCTCCCTGGCCAGGAGGACAAAATTTCGGCAGTGGCCGCAGGTGCAGTCCCACTCTTCAGACTTCTCATACCAGGCCCGGGTGGCTTCCTCGTCGATCTCCACCTGGAAACCGCCAAAATCGTATTTTTTCATGGCGTCCTCTCTCTTTTCTCAATCTTTGATCTGTTTTACATCCTCCAGGCGGATGAGAAGCTCCCGCTGGTTCCGTTTACCCTCGTTGCGGAGAACGTGGGCCCACTCCTCGTCCACGTCCAGCACCTTGCAGCGGGTAGTGCTGTCCCCCTCCCCTTCATAGAGGGTGATAAACACAGTCTGGCCCACCTTCTCCCGAAGGCGGGGGCCCAGGGCGGCCGCCCCGGCGGGGCGGATGTGGTTTTCCCGGAGGATGCGCTCCACCTTCTGCACCTTGGTAAGTGCGGAGATGGCCAAGGCAAAGCCCAAAACACCCATCATTGCAAATGCTTCCATCAGCCCTCACCCCCTTCTGACAGGAGGGTGACGGTGCGGATGGAGGACAGGGGGATCAGCCGCACATCGTGCTTGTCCTTCTTTTTCCGGAAGAAATCCACGTTGGCCCAGCCGCCGTCAAAGTCCAGAAGGGTGGCCCAGTCACAGGGGATGTGGCTGTCCTCCTCGTAGAAGGTCAACAGCACCTTTTTCCCCACCACATCCCAGAGCAGGCGGGTCACCGGGGAGGGCGGGGTGCCGGGTTGTGTGGTCTCCCCCACCCCCAGCAGGTAGTCGCAGGACACGCCGAAAAGGGCGGCCATGCGGATGATCTTATCCGTCTCGGGGTAGGCGGTGTCCGACTCCCAGCGGCTCACCGCCTGGCGGGTCACCCCCAGTGTTTCGGCCAGCTGCTCCTGGGTCAGGTTCTGATTTCGCCGGGCCTTGGCCAGTCTTGCGCCCATACTCATTTGTATCACCTCATTCTTATTTGCCCCGGCTGATGGGGCATGAGGTCAATATAGCGGCCGGTCGGACTTTTGCCCAGGGCCTTGGGGTTTCCCAATGGAACGTTCGGGTTGCGTTATCCCTTTTTTGCCTTGCGGCGGGTCTCGTCCTCCTCGTAGGCCTTGATGATCCGCTGGACGATGACGTGGCGGACCACATCGGCCCCGGTGAGCTGGCAGATGGCGATGTCCTCCACCCCCTTCAGCACCCGCATGGCCTCCCGGAGGCCGCTGACCTGGTCGGTGGGCAGGTCAATCTGGGTGATGTCGCCGGTGATGACGATTTTCGACCCAAAGCCCATCCGGGTGAGGAACATCTTCATCTGCTCCCGGGAGGTGTTCTGGGCCTCGTCCAGAATGATGAAGGAGTCGTCCAGGGTCCGGCCACGCATATAGGCCAGGGGGGCCACCTCGATATTGCCCCGCTCCAGGTATTTCTGGTAGGTCTCGGGGCCCAGCATCTCAAAGAGGGCATCGTAGAGAGGGCGCAGGTAGGGGTCCACCTTGGACTGCAGATCGCCGGGGAGGAAGCCCAGCCGCTCCCCCGCCTCCACGGCGGGCCGGGTGAGGATGATGCGGTTCACCTCACCCGCCCGGAAGGCGGCCACGGCGGCGGCCACGGCCAGGTAGGTCTTGCCCGTGCCGGCGGGGCCGATGCCCAGGGTCACCAGGTTCTTGCGGATGGCGTCCACGTACCGCTTCTGGCCTATGGTCTTGGACTTGATGGGCTTGCCTTTGGCGGTGACGCAGAGCACGTCGTTGGAAAACTGGCCGATCTTGTCGGCGTGGCCCGCCTTCACCAGGTTGAGCACATAGCGCACATTCTGTTCGGTGATGGTCTCCCCCCGGGCGATGAGCTTCAGAAGGCCCTCTACGGCCTGGGTGGCCTGGAGGACCTTTTCTGCGTCCTCGCCGGAGAGCTTCAGCTCCCCCTCCCGGTTGACCACCGATACGCCCAGTTCCCGCTCCACGATCTTCATGTTCTCGTCCAGAGAGCCGAAGAGGTTCACCGCCGCCTCCATCCGCTCTACGCTGATGATCTGTTCTGTCATTGGGGTCTCTCCTTTGTATGAATATAGGGGACATCGGCCCCTGCAAATCGAACCTTCAAGTCTCCGGAGCCAACGGCTCCTGTTCCTGTGGGGCAGGCACGAAGCGCCCCAGCTCCTCGCTGCACTCAGCCGTGAGGGTGACTATCAGCTGTCCCCCCTCCTGCCGGGCGGAAAAGCTGTGGCTCACCAGCTCCCCTGTCTCTCCCAGCAGGGTCTCCAAGCGGGCCATGAGCTGGCTTTCCAGCATCGTCTGAGCCTGAGCGGGGTCCACCGGGCAGGTGTCCAGCTCATAGCCCCGGCAGGTCTCCAGCTTCAGGGTGAGCAAAGGCTCCTCCCTGGGCAAAGCCCATATTTGATTTATTTTATCATACCTTGCAAAGGAAATTCCACTGTTTCCGTAAAAATTCACCCGCTGACCGAAAAATGTGGCCGACCAAAGAGTCTTTTCCTCCCCCGTCCACCGCTTCACCTGGGCGGTGAGGTCCATGGCGGCGGTGAGGGTCCGCCAGGTGCGCCCCTCTACCCTGCCCATGGCCCGAACGGGCATCCACTCGATGGGCAGGTCGCTATACTGGGGCGGGTCCAGCTGCACCGAGCCACGGATGAGCACCTCTCCGGGCAGGACGGTGGAGCCCTCCTTCACCGCCGGGTCCCCCGACCACACCTCCATGCCGGTGACCAGGCCGGGGGCCCGGGCCACAATGTCCCCCAGGAGGGTCTCGTCCACGCTCTCCGGCTCCTCCAGCCGCTCCCGGACCACCACCTGGGCCCGGATGCCATGGAGGTTCACCGTCATCCAGGACAGGTCAGGCAGGTGGAGCAGGGCGCTGTTGGTCAGCTCCCGGATGCCAAGGTTGGGGCCGTAGACCCCGGGCTTTAACCCCTGGCGGCGCAGCTCGGCCAGGATGACCTGCCGGGGCACGGTCTCGTTCCCCTCCACGTCCACCACCAACACCACCCGGGAGAGCAGGCACACCGCCGTCAGAGCCAGGGCCAGCCCGGCCACCAGGGCGTAGCGCCGGCGAAAACGGAGCAGAAAGGGGGGTAGGCCCCTCTTGTTCACCTCCCGAATGGTGCAGCCCGTCCGCTGGGCCAGCTCCTCCAGCCGGCCCCTGTCCTGCCAGGCCACCGTCAGGCGCAGGGTGGTCTCGTCGGGCTGCTCCGCCCGCCAGAAGGCCACCGGGGCCTGGGCGCAGAGGTTCAAAAAGCGCTCGGGGAAGGGCCCTGTCACCTCCAGGGCCACACTTCCCCGCAACAGATTTACCAGCCGGCCCATGGCCGTCCCTCCCTCCTATTCCAGCTCAACGGCCGCTATGGTCCCCACGATGTGAAGCTCTCCCAGCCGCATGGCCTTCAGCTCCAGGTCACGGCCCCGGACCCGGATGAGCAGAGAGCCGCCGCTGATGAGGATTTCCTCCCTGCCATAGGCCAGGATGCCCCGGTGGTTTTCCATCCGCAGCTCGCTGCGGCCCACCACCTCCACCCGAGGCAGACCCATGGCCTGGCCGGGGATGTCAAAGAGCAGGGCGGTGCGCTCCAAAAGGGTCTCCTTTTTTCCGTTTCTCTCCATAAAAATGCCCTCCCATTCCCGCTATGTATATGCGGGACGGGAGGGAAAAATCATTGTTCCATTGTATGCAGAAGCGGGGCTTAGATCTGGCTGACCCCGGCCTGGCGCAGCCAGTCCTGGAGCTTTTTGGCGGGGAAGCCGGTAAAGAGATAGCTCTCCCCCGCCCTGCTGTAGACGGTGACCGAGGTGAGCAGAGCCTTTTTCACCGAAAAGCCCTTGATGTCCGAGATGGGCAGATCCATCTCCAGTCCCACCATGCTGATGTAGAAGCAGGCCCGCCGGTCGGTCACATAGATGGTGCCGCTGAAGGGCTTGGTGTTGAGAAACTGCCGCTGGTGAAGGGCCATTTGCCCCTTGCCGATAAGGGTCTCGCCGGGTTCCAACTGAAATTTCGCCATGATAAATGCCTCCTATGTCTTTTATATTGTCCTCTGACAGGACAATATTTTTCCGTTCATAGTATACCCTTAGAATTGTCCTATGTCAAGACAAAACGGAGGGGTCTTATGGCACGCATCATCGATGGGAAGCAGATGAACATGATCGGCGGGCGGGTCCGCCAGCTGCGGATAGAGCGAGGGCTCAGCCAGCAAAAGCTGTCTGCCAGGCTGGAGGTGCTGGCCATCTATATTTGCCGGGGCTCCATCTCCCGCATTGAGGACCGGCGGCGGACAGTTACCGATATTGAGCTTTATGGTTTGGCTCAGGTTTTGGGGGTGTCCATCGAGAGCCTGTTTGAAACGCCGAAGGAGCCATAAACAAAAAGTGTGGACAGCCTGAGTGCTGTCCACACTTTTTTATACCGCTGCTCGTGGCATCGGAAGAAAGGAAGGGGGCGAGACCTCCTGTGGGACATCACAAAAGCGGGAGCAGCTTTTCCCTTGTGTTGTCCTCCGGATGGTCCAGCACATGGAGGGCCAGCTTTTTCTGGGCGGCGCTGATGGCCGGGCCACGGAGCCCCAGGGCCATGAGGTCGGCAGGGCGCAGGGCCAGGGTGGGGATGAGCTCGCTCTCCGGGTGCTCCACCCCCCGGCGGAGGGAGCGCTCCACAGGCAGGGCGGTGATGGGAAAGCCGGTGGCGGCGCAGAAGCCCCGCCAGCGGGGGTTTTTCTCCGGGGGAAGCTGGGACAGGGCAGACAGGTCGAAAGGCTCCGGGAAGGGGTAGAGGTGGCTCAAAAGGCCCAGGCGGATCATCTCCCCTGCCAGCTCAGGCCGGGGGGAGAGCAGGGTCTTTTCCAGCTCCGCCTTTACCCGCTCCCCCGAGACAAGGGCCACCCGGCGGCCGTTCCGGGCCATGGCGGCGTGGGTATGCTCCTCTATTTCAAAGCCCAGCTGGGCGGCGAAGCGCACCCCCCGGAGCATTCGCAGAGCGTCCTCGGCAAAGCGCCGGTCGGGGTCGCCCACGCAGCGGATCTGTTTCTTTTTCAGGTCTGCTTGTCCTCCAAAGGGGTCGATGACCTCCCCGGCGGGGCCAAGAGCCATGGCGTTGACGGTGAAGTCCCGGCGGCTTAAATCATCTTGTAACGTGACCCCGAAGGCCACGGCGTCTGGGTGACGGCCATCGGCATAGCCCCCCTCGGAGCGGAAGGTGGTGACCTCCACCGGCCCGGTAGGGGTGGGCACGGTGACCGTGCCGTGCTGGAGGCCGGTGGGCACCGCCTGGGGGAAGAGCTCCAGGACGGTCTGGGGCAGGGCGGCGGTGCACAGGTCCACATCTCCGGGTCTGCGGCCAAGCAGCAGATCCCGGACGCAGCCCCCCACCGGATAGCTCTCCCAGCCCGCCCGGCGCAGGGTGTCCAGACAGTCCACCGCCCCCGGGTGCAGGGCCTTTTTCCAGTTGTCCATCATGTCCGCTCCCCCCTTGGGTATATCCCGACCCAAAACTGTATAGAATTACCTTGCCATTTGTCCCCAAATGCAGTATAATTAAGTGTTAAAATGTGAAAAAAGGTTGTGTTTTTATGCCAACTACCGATATTGCTGCCTATCTTGCCCCTGGTCAGCGGGCCCACCTGGTGGGCATCGGCGGGGTGTCCATGGCCCCCCTGGCCGAGGTGCTTCACGGCATGGGTCTGGTCATCACCGGCTCGGACTCCCGCCAGAGTGCCACGGTAGAGCACCTGCAGAGCCTGGGCATCACCGTTCACATCGGCCACAGCGCCGAAAATCTGGAGGATGCTCAGCTGGTCATCCGCACTGCCGCCGTCCACGACGACAACCCGGAGATCTCCGGGGCCCGTGCCCGTGGCATTCCCGTTTTTGAGCGGGCCCAGGCCTGGGGGGCCATTATGCGCTCCTACAAAAATGCCCTGTGCATCTCGGGCACCCACGGCAAGACCACTACCACCAGTATGTGCACCCACATCATCATGGCCGCCCAGATGGACCCCACGGTGATGATCGGGGGCACTCTGCCCCTGCTGGGGGCGGGCCACCGGGTGGGCCATGGGGACACCATCATTTTGGAGAGCTGCGAGTACTGCAACTCCTTCCTCTCCTTCTTCCCCACCATTGCCGTCATTCTGAATGTGGACGCCGACCACCTGGACTTTTTCAAGGACCTGGCCGATGTGGAGAAGTCCTTCCGGGCCTTTGCCGACCTGGTCCCCGAGGCCACCGGGGTCATTGTGGCCAACGCCGACGACGAAAACACCATGTTCACCCTTCAGGGAGAGACCCGGCCGGTGGTCACCTTCGGCTTGGAGCAGGGAGATGTCCACGCCGAAAACCTGACCTACGAGCACGGTCTGCCCACCTTCGACATTCTCTGCAAGGGCGAGCAGTACGCCCATGTCTCCCTTCAGGTCCCCGGGGAGCACAACGTGCGCAACGCCCTGGCGGCGGCAGCGGCCAGCCATGTGCTGGGCGTGCCCGGCACTGCTGTGGAAAAGGGCCTGTGGGCCTTCCGGGGGGCAGGGCGGCGCTTTGAAAAGAAGGGCACCGTCAACGGCGCCGACGTCTACGACGACTACGCCCACCACCCCAATGAGGTGAAGGCTCTGCTGACCACCGCCATGGGGCTTGGCTACAAGCGGGTCATCTGCGCCTTCCAGCCCCACACCTACTCCCGGACCCAAGCCCTCTTTGAGGAGTTTGTGGAGGTCCTCTCGGTCCCCGACGTGACCCTGCTGGCCGAGATCTACGCCGCCCGGGAGGACAACACCCTGGGCATCTCCTCCAAGGACCTGTGCGAGAAGATCCCCGGCAGTCAGTACTTCCCCACGTTGAGGGCCCTCACCGCCCATCTGCGGGAGCTGGCCCAGCCTGGGGATCTCATTCTCACCGTGGGCGCCGGGGATATCTACACAGTGGGCGAGGCGCTGGTGAAGGGCGAGTAAAAGCTATCACATTAACAGAACAACAAGGCCCCCGGCCGCCCCTTGGGCAGCCGGGGGCCTTGTTTCAATCAGCACGTATAAAAACCAGTTGGATCCTTTTTACTACATCGTCCCGAAACCAAAACCGTAGATCGGGGCCATACCCGCCTCGCTCTTGGTTCTTGCAATAGACAAGACACTCTACTTCCGCCCAGTATAGGTCATCAGAAAGCTGGGAATAGGCGGCCAGCACCTCCTCCCGGGTGCTGCCCACCCGGATGCCCCGATAGGTGGTCAGGTCGGAGCGGGTGGTCTCAATGTCATAGACCCTTACTCGCTCTTCTGCGGCAGTATAGTAGCAGAGGGCGGTGAAATTCTCATACTCGTAGGTCAGCCAGTAGTCGCCCTCTTCGTAGACGGGCTCCATGTCCTCCAGGATGGTAACTGTGGGCTCTCCGCTCAAAAAGGGGAAGTTGGCCTCCGAGCCGATGCCCACCAACTGGGGGTAGCCCTCTGCAGTTAGGGAGACCTCCAGGTCAAAAAGCCCCCAGACCACCCGGAGAATGAGATCTTCTATGGGCTCTTCCTCGCCCCAATAATAGGCATTTCCTTTTACGCCCTGCCAGCTGTCATCATAGCTGCTGCGCTCCAGGACCAGGTAGATGGGATCATCCATTAGGGTCCAAGTGATCGTCTTTTCCCCTGTTTCATCATATCGGACAAGGTATCGGCTGCAATTCAGCTGATAGGCCACTCCCACTGCCGTCTCGCAGATTTTCTGCTCCCCCAGATAGGTGAGGCCATCCACCCGGAAATCCCCCTCCTGGGGCTCCTGGGGGGCAGCGGCGGCAGAATAGACCCGCTCCCCATATTTCTCTTGGGTCAGGTAATCTATCGCCAGGGCCAATTCCGGGGCCGGGTCTTCCGCCTCCGTTGGGGTGGAGGTAGGTGTGACAAGTTCTGTCGGCGAAGAGAGCGGAGATGCCGTAGACGTCTCCACTGGGGCAGGGATAAGGGTGGCAAGCTCTGTCGGCGAGGGGGGCGGGGATTCCACCGCCGAAGAGGTCGTGGTCGTCTCCACCGCCGCCGAGGTACAGGCGGCCAGCAGAAGGCACAGGGCAGCGGTCAGACAAGTCATCTGTTTTTTCATGGTCTGTTCCTCCCTCGGGTGGAGGGGTCACCCCTCCGGGGTGGGCTCCGCCTCTGCGGGGGTGGGGTCGGTCTCTGTTGGGGCGGCAAGCTCTGCGGGCTTCTCCTCCGCCTGGGGCTCGGGGATGGCGCCGGCCTGGGCGGCAGTGAGAATCATGGCCGCCTCGGCCTTCTCCCGCTCGGCCCGGGCGGCATCCAGTTCGGCTTGCTTGCGCTCCTCCTCGGCCCGGAGGGCGGCCTGATGCTCCTGCTCCCTCCGCTTGGCACGCTTTTTCTTGATGGCCTTCCACTGGAACATCACCCCCAGAAGGGTGAACACGGCGATGAGGAAGAAGGTGCAGATGGTGCCGGCGGCGGGGGCGAACTCCCCCTTGAGGGAGGAGATATACCCCCCGCTGACCCAGCCCAAAATGCAGCCCATATAGAACAGCACGGCAAACCACCGCAGCCGGAAGAAGGCCCCCAGGGCTCCCACTAGGGCCAGGGCCACATAGATCACGGCGATGTCGGCGGTGACGAACTCCCCCGCCGTCATGTAATAGGCCCCGATTCCCACCACCAGGAAGGCCACAAAGCAAATCAGGGCCGTGACAAAGCGGCGGAGGGTGAACAGGGGCTTTTTATTTTCTGTTTTTTCCATAATGACCTCCAAAAAGAAAGGACCGCCGGTGCAAGCACGGGCGGCCCTTTTTGCAAAATCAGCCGTTGAGCTGCTTGCGCCGGGAGAGGTTGATGGTACCGTCCTGCATGGCGTCCAACATATCCAGGCTCTTGCCCGTGCCATAGGCCACACAGGAGATGGCGTCGTCGGCCACATGGGTCTCGATGCCGGTGTGCTGCTCGATGAGCTTGTCGAAGCCCTGGACCAGGGAGCCGCCGCCGGTCATGACGATACCGTTGTTGGAGATGTCGGCCACCAGCTCGGGGGGCGTACGCTCCAGCACGCCGTGGACGGCCTCTAGGATGCGGGTGGAGGGCTCCTCAAAGGCCTCGATCATCTCGCTGGAGGTGACGGTGAACACCTGGGGCAGGCCGGTCATCAGGCTGCGGCCCTTGATCTCCAGGCTCTTCTCCTCCTGGGGGGGATAGACACAGCCGATCTGGATCTTCAGCTCCTCGGCGGTGCGCTCGCCAATGAGGACGTTGTGACGGCGGCGGATATACTTGATGATGGCCTCGTCAAACTTGTCGCCGGCCACCTTGATGGAGGCGGACTCCACCACGCCGCCCAGGGAGATGACGGCGATGTCGGCGGTGCCGCCGCCGATGTCCACCACCATGTGGCCGTCGGGCTTGGTGATGTCAATGCCGGCGCCGATGGCGGCGGCTACGGGCTCCTCAATGAGGAAGGCCCGCCGGGCGCCGGCCTGGATGCCGGCATCCACCACGGCCCGCTCCTCTACCTCGGTGATGCCCGAGGGGACGCAGATGAGCAGGCGGGGCTTGAAGAGACTGAAGGGGCTGACCTTCTTCACAAACTCCTTGAGCATCCGCTCGGTCATGTCGTAGTCGGAAATAACGCCCTCCCGCAGGGGCCGGATGGCCACGATGTTGCCGGGGGTACGGCCCAGCATCTGCTGGGCATCGGTGCCCACCTTCAGCAGCTTGCCGGTGTTCTTGTCGATGGCCACCACCGAGGGCTCCCGCAGCACCACGCCCTTGCCCTGGACATAGACGAGGATGGAGGCAGTACCCAGGTCGATCCCAATATCTTTTGTGAACATATGCTGCACCTCATATAGCTTTCCGCCGGGGCTGCCCTCGGCCTGTATTTTCATCCCATTTATTATATCGACTTTCCCGGCGTATTTCAACGGCAAAGCGAAAAAATTTAGAGAAATCTTATTCCCGGGCCGTAATATCTGCCCTGTTCCCCTACCTGGCCCGGGCCAGAGTGGCGCAAATGACCGCTTTTGCCCCGGCCAGGCGCAGGACCTTGGCACACTCGGACAGGGTGGAGCCGGTGGTAACCACATCGTCCACCAGCAGAATGGTCTTGCCCTGAACGGCCTCCCGGTTCAGGATGACATAGGCCCCCAGCACATTGGCCCGGCGTGCTCCCTCGTCCTCCAGCCCCGACTGGGCCGGGTTGTCCTTTGGCTTGCGCAGGGTGGGAACTACGGGCAATGCCAGCTCCTCCCCCACTGCCTGGGCCAGCAGCCGGGCCTGGTCGTAGCCCCGCTGCTTCAGCCGCTTGGGGGACAGAGGCGGCCAGGTCACAAGGTCGGCGGTAATGTCCCGGTCCCGGACGCACTGGGCGATGAGCCTGCCGAAGGGCTTGCTCCGGGCGGAGCGGCCGTCGAACTTGAAGCCGTGGACCCCATCGGGCACTTTGCCCCGGTAGGCTAAGGGCGAAACGCAGCCCTCGGTGAGCTCCACCTTCTTCTCCCCCGCCGCCGGAGTCAGCCAGGGCAGGGACTTCTGGCAGTCCGGGCAGAGCAAGGCGCCCTTCTCCAGCAGGGTACCGCAGAAGGGGCATTTGGGCGGGAAGAGGAGATCCAGAAGCCAATCAAGACTGGGCATTTTTCATATCCTGGTCGGTGATGGGGCCGTTTTCCTTTTCAAATTCCCGGATGCACTTCTGCATGAGGTAGACGATCTGGCCGCTCATAGAACGCCCTTCATAGGCGGCCACATACTGGATCTTGTCGTGGGTCTCACGGTCCATGCGAATACTCAGATGATAGTCACGGTTCATATTCTGACCCTCCATTAGTGATGATGGAGAAATCGTATCGTTTTTATTCTCTTTTTAGTGTATAATTACGCCGGTTTGGCGTAACTATTTTGTCTTTCCAGTTTTCCAATCAACATATTGCCTTGTTGCAACATTGACAAACTATACAAAACCAAGTAGAATAGTATCAACCTCTCACGGGGCCACCCGAAAGGGGGGCGCCGTATAAGAGCGGGGCGGTTGGCACTTTCCTCCGAAAGGAGGTGATGTGTAATGTGGTTCATCCAGATTACACTACATATTCTCGGTCGGACGATTTCGATCAGGATAAAGTGAAAACCGCCACCGGCCAGGGTGACGGTTTTCATTCTTTGAAAAACCATACTTAAGGCCAACCGCTCCGCACGGCGCCTTTCTATATTCATTATACCCCCATTCCCGGATTTGTCAAGCATTTTCCGGGGATGGGGCTTTTTCTACCCCGGCGGCCGGGGTTGCGGTGACTACTCCTCCTCTGATCTTTTCTTGCTCTGCCACCACGGTTAGGTCCCCTGTTTCCCTTCCTGTTCCCAAAAGAAATGCATCTTCTCCTTCTCAATCTTTTGGACCAGGACCATCTTACATACGATTTCAACTTCCATCATGGAAAGATCCATGGTAATCTCATAAAAGCCCTCTATCTTTGCGGCTCTCACCGTGATGTCCTGCCCGAAATATCCGATCTGCAGCAGGTGCCGGTCCCGCATATAGGGAGGCCTATCATAAACAGGATCATCAGCATCTGTTTTATATGACAGGCTGTAGCATCTTTGGAACGTAAGCTCCCAATAGTGGGATTCTCCATCCAGATACAGTACCGCTTCGTCACCCATGAAATTAACCTTGAAGTCCAAAACAGGAAGGTCCCAGTAATCTGTTGTATTGATCTTGGTCTGTAATTCCTGAATATTCATAGGCTCTCCCTCATTTCGCCAGCCGGGATTTTAGGCCGGAATAGCGTTTGGACTGGCGGTTGTTGGCCGCCATACGCTCCACCACCATCTCATCCCCCACGATGACCAGCAGTTCCCTGGCCCGGGTGATAGCGGTGTAGAGGATGCCCCGGGTCAGCAGCCGGGGGGTCATGTCCACCGCCGTCAGGATGACCGCCCGGTACTCGCTGCCCTGGCTCTTATGGACGGTGACGGCGTAGGCCGGCTCCAGCTCGGCGAGCATATCGGGGGCGTACTCCACCAGGTGGCCCTCAAAGTCCACCGTGATGAGCTCCCGGCGGTTGTCCACCGCCAGGATGTGGCCGATGTCCCCGTTGAAAATGCCCATGCCCATCTCCAGGCCGTCGGCACTTTTCCACATGACGTCATAGTTGTTCTTCACCTGCATGACCCGGTCCCCCTGACGGAAGGTGTAGGGGCCGAATTTCCGCTCCCCCTTCCCCTCTGCCGGCGGGTTCACCGCCGCCTGGATGGCCTGGTTCAGGCTGGCCGTTCCCCCGGCGTACTTCCGGGTGGGGGAGAGCACCTGGATCTGGTGGGAGGGGATGCCCATATTCTCGGGCAGCCGCCGGCTCACCAGTTCCACGATGGTCTCCTCCGCCTTGGCCGGCTCCAGCCGCCGGAGGAAGAACACGTCCTGCTCCCGGCCGTTGCGCAGCTCGGGCATCAGACCTTGGTTCACCTGGTGGGCCGAACGGATGATGGCGCTCTGGGCCGCCTGGCGGAACACCTCGGTGAGCCGGACCATGGGCACCCGATTGCTACGGATGAGGTCGGAGAGCAGGTTGCCCGCCCCCACGCTGGGCAGCTGATCCGGGTCCCCCACCAGCACCAGCCGGCAGTCTTCCCGCAGGGCGGCGAGAAGGGCGGACATCAGGGTCACGTCCACCATGGAAGTCTCGTCCACAATGACGGCATCGGCCTTCAGGGGATCCCGCTCGTTGTGGGCAAAGATCAGCTCCCCCGTCTTGGGGTCAAAGCGGGTCTCCAGCAACCGGTGGATGGTGAGCCCTTCGGCGTCGCACAGCTCCCCCAACCGCTTGGCCGCCCGGCCGGTGGGGGCGGCCAGGGCCGTTTTCAGTCCCATGGTCTCAAAAAGCTCCAGCACCCCCCGCAGGGTGGTGGTCTTACCTGTGCCTGGGCCGCCGGTGAGCAGCATCACCTGCCGCTGACCAGCCAGGGCAATGGCCTGGCGCTGCTGGGGGGCATAGGTAATGCCCTGATCGCTCTCGATGCGGGTGATGAGCTTGTCCAGGTCCTGGGACAGATAGAGCTCATTCTCGCACATATCGGCGATGCGCTGGGCCACTGCCGTTTCGGCCTCATAGAGAGGAGTCAGGTAGCAGGCCTGCTCCCCCGCCACCTGGTCCAGAGTGACCTTGTGACTGGCGGAGAGCATATCCAATCCAGTCTGCAGCCCCTCCCAGTCCCCCACACCCATAAGGGCCCGGGCGGCGGTGAGGAGCTTATTCACCGGCAGGAAGGTATGGCCGTTGTCCAGGTTGTGGGTCAAGGTGAACAGGATGCCCGCTATGATGCGCTGGGGGTGGTCCTCGGCAAAGCCCAGGTCCATGGCCAAGGCGTCGGCCTGGGCGAAGGCCACCGCCATCTCCCCCTCGGCCAGGACATAGGGGTTGGAGCGCACGGCCTCCAATGCCCGGTCGCCAAACCGGCGGTAGAGAGGCATACCCAGCTGGGGGGGCAGGTCATGGGCGGTGAGGAAATCCAGCAGACGGCGCATCCCCATTTGGAGCCGGAAGGCCTCCCCCATCTCCCGGGCCCGCTTGGAAGTAAGGCCCTTGATCTGGGTGAGCCGCTCCGGCTCCTGCTC
This sequence comes from uncultured Oscillospiraceae bacterium, assembly GCA_910588975.1. Lineage (GTDB taxonomy): Bacteria > Bacillota > Clostridia > Oscillospirales > Oscillospiraceae > Vermiculatibacterium. The sequence goes on from CAJUSE010000003.1 coordinate 52,827, forward strand.
CAGCACGGTCAGGGCATCCTCGCCAAAGAGGTCCACCATCTTCCGGGCAGTGGCGATGCCGATGCCCTTCACCGCTCCCGAGGCCAGGTAGTCGAAGATGGCCTTCTCCCCCTGGGGCATGCCCCGGCGGGCCACATCGGCCTTGAATTGGGGGCCGTAGGTGGGGTGGTGGGTCCAGCCGCCCTGGGCCCAGAGGGACTCGCCGGGGGCCACCCCGGGAACGCAGCCCACTACCGTCACCGGCTCCCCGTCCCCGACGTCCAGCCGGAGGACGGTATAGCCGTTTTCCTCGTTTTGGTAGACCACCGAATCCACCGTGCCCTCGATGGTGGTGGCACTGAGCAGCTCCTCCAAATTCCCCACCTCCCCTTCTCGTGTAAAATAACAGAGCGGGCCGGTGAGGACACCGGCCCCTATGTCAGCTTCTTATGATGGATGGGACACCGATCGGATGTACTCCTCCAGTTCCTCCACCGGGCACAGCTCCACAGTGCTCTCCCGGCGGGCCAGCGCCCGGGCGATGGCCCGGCCCTGCTCGGTAAGGCCGCAGTCCACAATGACCAGCCGGCCGCCGAAGAGCCCGCCGCCACGGAGCCACACAAGGCCGGTCACCGCCTGCTCCAGGGTCTCCCCCTCTCCCCTGCCGGGGAGCAGGCAGACGGTGTCGGTGCCCCCGGTGGGCATGAGCAAACAGCCAAAGCCCAGCCAACCCAGGCTCACCAGGCCGATGACGGCCAAAAAGGCTAAAATGATCTCCACGATGGTCTCCATCCCACATCACCTCGCCCCCATCCTATGCGGCGGGGAGCGGGCCGGTCACCCCAAAACGGTGGTGAATACGTTGACCCCCACATGGGTCAGCCCGGTCATGATACAGCCGGCCAAAACGACCCCGGCGATGATGGAGGGCATGGCCTTTCGGAGAGGCATATCCAGAAAAGCCGCCGCCAGGGCCCCGGTCCAAGCCCCCGTCCCCGGCAGGGGGATGCCTACAAAGAGCATCAGGCCCAGATATTTATACTTGTTCACCTTTTTCCCCTTCAGATGAGCCTTCCGCTCCAGGGCGTCTACCATGCCGTCCAGCCGGGGCAGGCGCTGACGCATCCACTGGAAAATGCGGCGGATGTAGACCAAAATGAAGGGGGCGGGAATGATATTGCCGATGACGGCGGCCACGAAGGCCTCCTCATAGGGCAGACCCAGGGCCACCCCGAAGGGAATGCCCCCCCGAAGCTCTACAATGGGGATCATGGACACCAGCAGGGTGAAGATAAATTCACCGGCGCTAGTGGTTTGCAGCCAGGTCAAAAGGTCCAAGGGAGCATCTCCTTACAGTGGTTTAGAAAACTTGAAATGGGTGCCGGTCATTCCCTCCCGCTGATAAAAGCGGTGGGTGTCTTTGCGAAGCTGGTTACAGGCCACCTCAATCTGCACGCAGCCCCACTCCCGGGCCAGGACACAGGCCTCCGCCAGCAGCTGGCTGCCAATGCCCTCTCCCCGGCAGGCGGGAGAGACCACCAGCTCCATGACCTCGGCCACCCTGCCGCAGTGGTGGAGCTGACCCTCCATCCGAAGGTTCAGCACTCCCACTACACTTCCTTCCCGCTCACAGAGCAGGCAGATATGACGTTCCGATACCAGCTGCTCCTCATAGAGGGTGGAAAAGGTATCGAAGGGAAACCGGGTGTCCTCCAGCCGGCAGATCAGCTCATAGACTGCCTGGCAATCCTCCCGGCCCGCCGGGCGCAGTGTGACGGCCACCGCTCATCCCTCCAGCATCTTCTTCAAATAGCGGCCGGTGTAGCTGGCGGGGCAGGCGGCCACCTCCTCGGGGGTGCCGGTGCAGACGATGGTGCCGCCGTTGTCCCCCCCCTCGGGGCCCAGGTCGATGATGTGGTCGGCGGTCTTGATCACGTCCAGGTTGTGCTCGATGACCACCACCGTGTTACCCATGTCCACCAGCCGGTGGAGGACCTCGATGAGCTTGTGGACGTCGTAGCTGTGCAGGCCGGTGGTGGGCTCGTCCAGGATATAGATGGTCTTACCCGTGGACTGCTTGGCCAGCTCGGTGGCCAGCTTCACCCGCTGGGCCTCGCCGCCGGAGAGCTCGGTGGAGGGCTGGCCCAGCTTCACATAGCTCAGGCCCACCTGGCTCAGGGTCAGCAGCTTGTTATAGATCTTGGGCAGGTTCTCAAAGAAGGGCAGAGCCTCATCCACCGTCATATCCAGCACGTCGTAAATGCTCTTGCCCTTGTACTTGACCTCCAGAGTCTCCCGGTTGTACCGCTTGCCCTTACAGACCTCACAGGGGACATAGATATCGGGCAGGAAGTGCATTTCGATCTTCAGCAGGCCGTCCCCCTGGCAGGCCTCGCAGCGGCCACCCCGGACGTTGAAGGAGAAGCGGCCGGGGCCATAGCCCCGGGCCTTGGCGTCAGGGGTGGAGGCAAAGAGGTCCCGGATGTCGTTGAAAAGTCCCGTGTAGGTGGCCGGGTTGGATCGGGGGGTACGGCCGATGGGAGACTGGTCGATGTTGATGACCTTGTCCAAAAACTTCTCTCCCTCGATGGCCTTGTGCTTGCCGGGTCGGGTCTTGGCCCGGTTCAGGTCAGCGGCCAGCCGCTTATAGAGGATCTCGTTGACCATGGAGGACTTGCCCGAACCGCTGACACCGGTGACGCAGGTGAAGGTGCCCAGGGGGACAGACACGTCCACCTCCCGCAGGTTGTTTTCCGCTGCCCCACGAACAGTGAGAAACTCCCCATTGCCCTTCCGCCGCTCCTTGGGCACACCGATCTTCAGTCGGCCCGAGAGGTAGGCCCCCGTTACCGACTCGGGAGCGGCCTCTACATCGGCCACTGTGCCCTGGGCCACGATGCGGCCCCCATGGACGCCGGCGCCGGGGCCCACGTCCACGATGTGGTCGGCGGTGCGCATGGTGTCCTCGTCATGCTCCACCACCAGAAGGGTGTTGCCCAGGTCCCGCAGGTGCTTCAGGGTCTCCAGCAGCTTGTCGTTGTCCCGCTGGTGCAGGCCGATGGAGGGCTCGTCCAGGATATAGAGCACCCCCATGAGGGAGGAGCCGATCTGGGTGGCCAGGCGGATGCGCTGGCTCTCGCCGCCGGAGAGGGTGCCCGCCGAACGGCTGAGGGTCAGGTATTCCAGCCCCACCGAGTTGAGGAAGTTGAGCCGGGTCTTGATCTCCTTGACGATCTGCCCGGCGATCATGGTCTTTTGCTCGGAGAGGACCAGCTTTTCCATGAAGTCGATGGCCTCGGTCACCGACTTATGACAGTAGGCGTCGATGTCCATATCTCCCACGGTGACCGCCAGGGACTCCCGGCGCAGCCGCTTGCCCTGGCAGTCGGGGCAGGGCTTCTCGCTCATGCACTCCTCCAGCTCCCGGCGCATCCCGTCGCTCTGGGTCTCCCGGTAGCGGCGCTCCAGGTTGTTGCAGATGCCCTCAAAGGGCTGCATGAGGGTGCCCTGGCCGTTGGCCCGGTCGTAGGTCAGCTTCAGCTTCTCCCCCTTGGTGCCGTAGAGGATCACATCCACCACCTCCTCGGGCAGGTCCTTCACCGGGGTGGTCAGCTTGAACTTATACTTCTTGGCCAGGGCCTCGAAATACATCCGGGAGATGGAGTCCCCCTTGATGTTGCTCCAGCCGCTGGCGGTGATGGCTCCGTCCAGAATGGACAGCTCCCTGTTGGGGATGATGAGGTCGGGATCCACCTTCAGCTGAACGCCCAAGCCGGTGCAGGTGGGGCAGGCGCCGAAGGGGTTGTTGAAGGAGAACATCCGGGGCGTCAGCTCCTCGATAGAGATGCCGCAGTCCTCGCAGGCGTAGTTTTGGGAGAAGGAGATATCCCTGTCCTCCCCCACGATGTTCACCAAAATGAGCCCGCCGGCCAGGTTGGAGGCCACCTCCACCGAGTCGGTGAGCCGCTGGACGATGTCCTCCTGAATGACCAGACGGTCCACCACGATCTCGATGTTGTGCTTCTTGTTCTTGTCCATGGCGATCTCTTCGCTCAGGTCATAGAGGGAGCCGTCCACCCGGGCCCGGACATAGCCCGACTTCCGGGCATCCTCCAAAATCTTCTGGTGCTCCCCCTTCTTCCCCCGGATGACGGGAGCCATGATCTGGATGCGGGTGGCCTGGGGCAGCTTCATCACCTGGTCAATGATCTGGTCGATGGTCTGCTGCTGGATCTCCTTGCCGCAGTTGGGACAATGAGGGGTGCCCACCCGGGCCCAGAGAAGCCGGAGGTAGTCATAGATCTCGGTCACCGTGCCCACGGTGGACCGGGGGTTTTTGGAGGTGGTCTTTTGGTCAATGGAGATGGCGGGGCTCAGGCCGTCAATGGAGTCCACATCAGGCTTTTCCATCTGGCCCAGGAACATCCGGGCGTAGGAGGAAAGGCTCTCCACATACCGCCGCTGGCCCTCGGCGTAGATGGTGTCAAAGGCCAGGGAGGACTTGCCGGAGCCGGAGACGCCGGTGAGGACCACCAGCTTGTCCCGGGGGATGGTGACGTCAATATTTTTCAGGTTGTTGGCACGGGCGCCCTTAATGGTGATTTGGTCTTGCATGGGGGTATCTCCTTCGGTGGTGAAGTGTGATCTTGCTTGCAACGTCAATCATAGAGGAACAAATTTTTTATGCCAAGGCTCAGTTCTGGGCCTCCTCGATCTCCTTCTGCACATACTTGGGCAGTTTGGAGAAAATAAGGCGGTAGGAGTCGTCACAGAGCTCCTGGATCAGCTCCCGGGGCAGATCTCCATCCAGCAGGACGGCGATCCAGGTCCGCTTGTCGCAGTAGAAGCCGGGAAGGATATCCGGAAACTCCGCTCGAAGCAGCTCGGAGCGGCCGGGGTCACACTTTAGGTTGACCAGCACATGGTCATTGTACTGCTCATCCTTCATGCCCTGGGGCTTGCAGAGGGCGGCGAAGAGCTTGCCACGGACCATGTAGCGGTCCCAGCCCCACTCCACCTTGAAGTCATGCTCCGCCCCGGGCAGGGAGAGCAGGTAGGGCTCCAGCCAGTCATAAGAGGTCATAGTTTTCTCCTATTTGTGTGTTTATTTTCATCCTGGAGCAGGCTCACCGACCGAAGGTCTCGGTCACGCTCTTCAGCATCTCCCGGATGGGCAGCTCATAGGGGCAGCGGGTCTCACAGGCGCCGCACTCAATGCACTCACTGGCAGTGTGGCCCATGGCGGCGTAGCGCTGCTCGGCCCACTCCCCCAGGCCCTCGTAGTGGAGCTTGTAGTTCTGGAACAGGAAGGCGGAGGGGATGTTGATGCCCACAGTGCAGGGGGCGCAGTAGCCGCACCGGCGGCAGAAGGTGGTGCCCAGCTCCCGCCGGATGGCCTCGCACCGCTCCTCCTCCTCGGCGGTGAGGGGGCCCAGGACCTCGGCGGCAGCGGCATTGCGCTCCACCTCGGTGGCATCCCCCATGCCGGGGATCATAATGTCCATAACGCCCTTGGCGTCAATGTACTTCAGGGCCAGGGTCCAATCGGTGAGGTTGCCGCCGGCCATGGGCTTCATGCAAATGGTGCCGATGCCCTTCTCCCGGGCCAGCCGGAGGACCTCCTCCCCCTGGTTTTCCACGATGTTATAGGGGAACATGACCGTCTCGATCTTGTCGCTGTACTCCTCCACCGCCTTGCGCAGGGCGTCGATGTTGTGGAAGGTGGCCCCGATGTGGCCAATCTTCCCCGTCGCCTTGGCCTCCTCCAGCGCCCGGTAGGCCCCGTCAGGGCCAAAGACCTTGTCAAAGTCGGCAAGGGGCAGGTTGTGGATCTGGTAGACCTCGATGTGGTCGGTGTCCAGCTTGCTCAGGCTGATCTCCACTTCCTTCTTCATGCCCTCGTAATCCCGGACCATGCTCTTGGTGGCCAGGATAAACTTGTCCCGGCGGCCCTTCAGAGCGGCCCCCAGGTACTCTTCAGAGACGGTGTAGCCCCGGGCGGTGTCGATGTAGTTCATGCCGTGCTTCTCCAGGGCGTCCACCACCGCCATGGTATTGGCGGCATCGGAGCGCTGGATGGGAATTCCGCCAAAGGAGACGACGGCGCACTTCAAACCGGTCTTACCAAGCTCTACGTACTTCATCATAATGACCTCACTTTTTGTTCATTTAATTTTGAGAGGTGCCCCAGCTCGAGGCCCTCTATTTTTGCAAATTCAGCCTTCAGACGTATACCATAAAGAAGATAAAGTCGGCCTACTTCTTCCCTCTCAGTTCGATGATGCGGTCACGGAGGACGGCAGCGTATTCGAACTCAAGCCGCTTGGAGGCCTCCTTCATCTCCTTTTCCAGCTTCTCCACGGCGGCGTCCAGCTCCTTCTTGGTCATGTTGTTCTTCAGCCGGACGGCGTGCTCGGCCTCCTCCTCGCCGTGGGACAGGTCCACCAGCTCCCGCACCGACTTCATAATGGTCTTGGGCACGATGCCGTTGGCCTTGTTATGGGCCTCCTGCTTCTCCCGGCGGCGCTCGGTCTCCACCAGGGCTGCCCGCATGGAGGGGGTGATCTTATCGGCGTACATGATGACCATGCCGTGGTCGTTTCGGGCGGCCCGGCCGATGGTCTGGATGAGGGAGGTCTCCCCCCGGAGAAATCCCTCCTTGTCGGCGTCCAGAATGGCCACCAGGCTCACCTCGGGCAGGTCCAGGCCCTCCCGGAGCAGGTTGATGCCCACCAGCACATCGTAAGTGCCCAGCCGCAGATCCCGGATGATCTCCTGCCGCTCGATGGTGTCGATGTCGTGGTGCATATACTGCACCTTGATGCCCACATTTTTCAGGTAGGCGGTCAGGTCCTCGGCCATCTTCTTGGTCAGGGTGGTGACCAGCACCCGCTCACCCACGGCGATGCGGTCGTTGATCTCCCCGATGAGGTCATCGATCTGCCCCTCCACCGGCCGGACCTCCACCTTGGGGTCCAGCAGGCCGGTGGGCCGAATGACCTGCTCCACCACCTGGCCCGAGCGGCTGCGCTCGTACTCCCCAGGGGTGGCCGAGACGTAGATGACCTGATTGACCTTCGCCTCAAACTCCTCGAATTTCAAGGGCCGGTTGTCAAAGGCCGAGGGCAGCCGGAAGCCGTAGTCCACCAGGGTGGTCTTTCTCGCCCTGTCCCCGTTATACATGGCGTGGACCTGGGGCAGGGTCACATGGCTCTCGTCGATGAACATGAGGAAGTCCTTGGGAAAGTAGTCCATCAACGTCATGGGAGGGCTGCCCGCCGGCCGGCCGGCAATGGGCCGGGAGTAGTTCTCAATGCCCGAGCAGAAGCCCAGCTCCTGGAGCATTTCAATGTCATAGGAGGTGCGCTGCTTGATGCGCTGGGCCTCCACCAGCATCTCATTCTGCTGGAAGTAGGCCACCCTCTCCTCCATCTCTCTGTAAATATCCTGAATGGCCCGGGCCAGCTTCTCCCGGGGGGTGATATAGTGGCTGGCCGGAAACACGGGGATGTGCTCCAGCCGGCGGATAGGGGCGCCGGTGACCACGTTGATCTCGCTGAGCCGGTCGATCTCGTCCCCGAAGAACTCCACCCGGATGGCCGTGTCCCGCCAATAGGCCGGCCAGATCTCCACCGTGTCCCCCCGAACCCGGAACACGTTGCGCTCCCAGGCGATGTCGTTGCGCTCGTAGCGGTCCTCCACCAGCCGGCGCATGAGCTCCTCCCGCTTGATGGTCTGGCCCACCCGAAGGGGGATCATCATGTGGGCGTAGTCGTCAGGCTCGCCCAGGCCGTAGATGCAGGACACCGAGCAGACCACGATCACGTCCCGCCGCTCGATGAGGGAGGCGGTGGCGCTGAGCCGCAGCCGGTCGATCTCGTCATTCACCGAAGAGTCCTTCTCGATGAAGGTGTCGGTGTGAGGGATATAGGCCTCGGGCTGGTAGTAGTCGTAGTAGGAGACGAAGTACTCCACGGCGTTGTCGGGGAAGAACTCCTTGAACTCGGCGCAGAGCTGGGCGGCCAGGGTCTTATTGTGGGCCAGTACCAGGGTGGGTCGCTGGACCTTCTCAATGACCTTAGCCATGGTGAAGGTCTTGCCCGAGCCGGTGACGCCCAAAAGGGTCTGCTCGCTCAGGCCGTTTTCCACTCCCGCCGCCAGCTCCTCAATGGCCTTGGGCTGGTCACCGCCGGGCGTAAAGGGGCTCACCACACGAAACTCCGGCATATTCTCCCCCTCCTCTCCGGGGCCGAATGGCCCCAAGGTGTCTGTTTCCTTCAGTATATCAAAACATTTGTTCTATTTCAAGAGAAATTTCCCGGAATGGGGAAAAAAGGGACCTGTCGGCCCCCTTCCCTATCTCTTTTGACCGCCGGAGCGGAGGTCCACCCCGCTTTTACGCATGGAGACCATGTCATCGTCGGAGAAAATGAGATGGTCCACCAGTGTGATATCCACCGACTCCAGCACCTGATAGAGCCGGACGGTGGTGGCGATATCCGCCTCCGAGGGCAGAGCCACTCCGGAGATGTGGTTGTGGGCCACCACAACATGGGTGGCGTTGAGGGCCAGAGCATTTTCCACCACGCTGCGAATGGTGATAGGGGCGGCGTTCACGTTGCCTTCAGCCACCACACGAATGCCCAAATTCTTCCCCTTGCCATCCATGCACAGCAGGCACACCCGCTCGTTCCGGGCGCCAAAAAAGTAGCTGCGCAGTTGGCGGAAGGCCTCCTGGGTGTTGGTCACCGGCTCTCCGGGGCTGGTGCGGCTGGTGAGATAGCGGCCCGAAAGCTCCTTGGCCGCCTTCAGCAGCACAATGGCGCTCTCCCCGACCCCCTCCACCTTAGCCAGCTCCTCGGCAGTGGCGTCCAGAACCCCCGAGAGGGAGCCGAACCGGTCCAGCAGAGCGTGGGCCAGGGGATTGGTGTCCCGCCGGGGGACGGCGTAAAACAACAGCAATTCCAGCAGCTGGTGGTCCCAAAACATATCGGGCCGTTCCAAAAAGGCCTTTTTCAGCCGGGCCCGGTGACCATCATGGACAGAGGACATGGGGGCTCCCTCCTTTCGTTGGGATTCGGTATCAAGCAGAGCGGGCGGCTAATAGCCGCCCCTACGAAGGGCAAGTTGGAATGGCCGGGGCAAAAACGCCCATTCTCCGGCGACATTTCCATCACGTGGCTGGACGAGACCTTATGGTTTCCTCATTGTGTCGTGGCGCCGGAGGCGCCCCAATGCCCTACGGGCATCTCTCCCATCATGGTCGCCGGAGAATGGGTATTTTTGCCCCGATATATGGTAAATCACTTCCCGCCGTACTGGGCCAGATAGTCCTCCATCCTGGCCAACATGGCATCGTCAATGTAGACCTTGCCGTCGATCTCCCGGTTGTGGAGGAAGTCCATGATCTCCCGGACGGTGACGATGGGATAGACGTTGATGCCGTGGCTCTCCCGAAGCTCGTTGATGGTGGTCTTTTCCCCGGTTCCCCGCTCCATGCGGTCCACCGAGACGATGAGGCCGGCAAAGGTGACGTCGGCCACACTCTTAAAGAGCTCAATGGTCTCCCGAACGGCGGTGCCGGCGGTGACCACGTCCTCCACAATAACTACCCGGTCGCCGTTTTGGGGCTTGTAACCCACCATGGAGCCCCCCTCGCCGTGGTCCTTGGCCTCCTTGCGGTTGAAGCAATAAGGCAGGTCCCGGCCGTAGTTGCGGTACAGGGATGCGGCCGCCGTCACCGTCAGGGGAATTCCCTTATAGGCAGGGCCGAACAGGCAGTCCACCCCCTCGGGGATGTTCTGCTGGATACAGGCGGCGTAGTAGTCGCCCAGCTTGGCGCACTGCTCGCCAGTCTTGTAGTTGCCGGTGTTGATGAAGTAGGGGGTCTTGCGGCCCGACTTGGTGGTGAAGTCCCCGAAGGTCAGCACCCCGGAGCGGACCATAAAGGTGATAAATTCTTCCTGATAGGTCATGGCGAACTCCTCCTTGCGGCGTTTTTTGTCAGAATATTATACCATTTTCCCCGCCGGGAGACAAGGGCCAATCGAGGAATAGGAACAGGAATTTCGCCCGTCCCTGTCCCGGCACAAAAAAAGCCGCAGCACCCCGGGAAAACCGGGGCGCTGCGGCGTGCGGTAGAAACAGGATGTGGTTTTCGCCACGGCAGAAGAGTGTCCCTCGGTGTGTCCCGCACCGAAAAGGCCTCCCTATATCAGCCCCCGGGCCCGGGGGAAGATACCTAAATCAATTAGGCGTCGTCGTAGGAGACGGTCATCTCCACGTTGGGGCTCTTGCCACGGAAGTAACCGAAAGCCAGGCCGCCAACGATGAAGGCGATGTTCATGATCAGCAGGGGCATATCAGAGAACAGAGAAGAAGCGTTCATGTAGGTGGAGAACAGGGAGCCGCACAGGGCGATAAAAGCCATAAGGTTCAGCAGGCCCTGAGACACCTTGAACTGAGAGCGAGCCCACTGCTCGGGCAGGATCTTGGGGATGGCGGCAGTCCGAACGGCGATGATAGCGCCGGTGACACCACCCACCACCAGGGACAGGTTGCCCAGCTTGGAGACGGACAGGCCGGAGACGCAGCAGATAGCGCCGATGATGTAGAAGGTGGTCAGAATCTTATAGGGGACCTTGTTCTTGTTCAGAGCGGCATAGCTGCGGGGCAGCCAACCATCGTCACACACGGCCATAACAGGCTTGGTGGAGGTGGCCAGCTGGTTGTTCAGGGTGGAAGCCAGAGCGCAGCCGGCACCACCGATGATGAACACATAGTACAGAGGCTTGGGCAGGATGTGGTTGGCCACGTTCACCAGAGAGTTACCCACCTCGGGCACGGGCAGCACGCCGGCGGCCACAAAGGCCAGGATGGCGTACAGAACGGCCACGAACAGGGTGGAAGTGATGACCACCAGGGGGATGTCACGGACGGGGTTCTTGGCCTCGGCGGAGAAGTTGACCACGACAGTGGCGCCGCCAGTGGCGAAGGTCAACAGGCCGGCGGCCTGGCACATACCCATGGCGCCCTCCATCATGAAGTAGCCATCCTCGTTGGAGAAGTAGGTACCCCACTGGACCTTGGTGATACCCATGACACCGAACATGATCAGAGAGCCGATGAGGATGACCACCAGGGCGTTCTGGATCTTGGCGAAGGCGTCAATGCCCATCAGGTTCAGCACGAAGAAGATGGTAAGAACGGCCAGGCCGATCCACTTCTCGGAGCTCTCGGGCCACCCAAACAGGGGGCGAATGTAAGCGGCCAGAGACAGGCCGTACATAGCCAGAGAGAACTGCATCATGGAGGTGATGGTGGCCATGCCGGCGAAGGTCTTGCCGGCCATCAGGCCCATCTGGGTGTACGTGCCGCCACGGAGACGGACGCAGGAGCACAGGAAGATGATGGGAATAGCGCCACAGCAGGTGATGACGGCGGCGATGAGGAACGAGAACACGACAGAACGACCAGTCTGGTTGATAGCGGCGGGCATCAGAGACATGATACCGGCACCGATGATCTGGCCGATGGCGGAACCCTGCAGGTCCCAGAACCCGAGCTTCTGCTCAAGTTGTTTGGTACTAGCTTCAGCCATTGGATTTTCCTCCTTTTCTTTTATAGCACACAGGACAATATTAAAAAGGCGGGCCCGCCCTTTTAACCGTATTCGGAGCGCCCTTCATGGCCAGTTACTGGCCATGAAAAAAGGGTACCCTTTTTTGAATGCGAGCCCCCGCCGGTCAAGCCGCCGGACAGGGCTTCACAGTTCGTTCACATTTTATATACTATCATACTTTTTCATTCCGTCAACCCTCTTTTCCCTTTCCTCCCCCATTTTCGTTCTTTCTGACAAACTTCGGAGCCGAAGTTTGTTGAAAATGCCGGAGCATTTCCCCTCTTATTGTTTACACGCCTACCCCCTTCGTCAAAATTGACAAAAAATTCACAGCACCCCGGAAAAACCGGGGTGCTGTGACGTTCGGCAGAAAAAGGAACCTATGGACCTTTCTCTCATTGGTGAGGCCCCGGTGTGTCCTTCACCGGAAGGGCCTCTATTATCCCCCGGGCCCGGGGGCGGTTCCATCGAATCGGAAAAATCAGGCGTCGTCGTAGGAGGGCTTCAGGTCGATGCTCTTGCCCTTCACCACACCAAAGACCACGGCCACCACGATGAACACCACGTTGATGATGACCAGGGTGGGGGTCAGGTTCCGCACGTTCAGATAGGACTTGAACACGCTGACAGCGCAGCAGATGATGGTGATGACCCACAGAGCGCCCTGGGGGATCTTATACACAGAGCGGTTCCACTGCTCGGGCAGGATCTTGGGGATGGCAGCGGTCCGATAGGCCAGCAGGAAGGAGGTCACGCAGGCCAGCAGCTGGGACATGTTGGTCAGCATGGACACGCTCAGGCCGGACAGAGTGAAGATCACACCGATAACATAGAAGAAGGTGAGGATCTTGTAGGGCACCTTTTTCTTGTTCAGGACGGCGAAGGACTCGGGCAGCCAGCCGTCGGCGCACATGGACAGGATGGGCTTGGTGGAGACGGCCAACTGGTTGTTCAGGGTAGAAGCCAGAGCGCAGCCGGCGCCGCCGATGATGAACACGTAATACAGAGGAGTGGGCAGGATATGGTTGGCCACGTTGACCAGGGTCTTGCCCACCTCGGGCACGGGCAGAACGCCGGCGGCCACAAAGGCGATCACGGCGTACATGGCGGCCACGAAAACGGTGGAGGTGATGACCACCAGGGGGATGTCACGGACGGGGTTCTTGGCCTCGGCGGAGAAGCCGATGATGATGGTGGCGCCGCCGGTGGCGAAGGTCAGGGTGGCGGAGGCCTGGAGCATGCCCATCACGCCGTCCATCATGAAATAGCCGTCCTCGACGAAGTAAGTACCCCAGCTGACCTTGTTGATGCCCATGACGCCGAACATGATCAGGGAGGCCACCAGGATGACCACCAGGGCGTTCTGGATCTTGGCGAAGGCGTCGATGCCGATCAGGTTCAGCACGAAGAACAGGGTCAGCACGCTGAAGGCCACCAGCTTCTGAGAGGACTCAGGCCAGCCGAACAGGGGAATCAGATAAGAGGCCAGCGAGATGCCGTAGGTGGCCAGGCTGAACTGGCCCAGCAGGGTGGTAATGACGGTCATACCGGCGAAGGTCTTGCCGGCCATCAGGCCCATCTGGGTGTAGGCGCCGCCACGGAGACGGACACAGGAACACAGGAAAATGATGGGGATAGCCTGGCAGACGGTAATCAGAGCGGCCACCAGGAAGGAGAACACAACGCTCCGGCCTGTGGTGGCGATGGCGGCGGGCATCAGAGACATAATGCCGGCGCCGATGATCTGACCGATTGCAGAGCCCTGAAGATCCCAGAAGCCCAGCTTTTGGTCAAGGACTTTTGTTTGGTCAACTCTCTCAGCCATTTGGATTTTCCTCCTTTTCTTTTGCGGACACAGAATACCATTAAAAGGGCGGGCCCGCCCCTCTAATTCTATCGAACCCCCCTCATGTCCTATCAGGACATGAAAAAGCCCCTGGGGGCTTTGGAATTATGAACACACCGTGAACATTTCCGTCTCTAATATACTATTTTCACAGCTGTTTCGTCAATAGATATTTCATTTTTCGACATTTTTAACAATTTCGCAATCCGTAATTGTCGAAAATAACCAATCTGCTCTCGCCTTTTGGACAGCTCTCCCCTTCCCTTTCCAAAAAAGCCGGATCATAACGCTCCGGCGGCGGGCATTCCCCCGCCCTCTCACGGCTTTGGGCCATAAAAAACCACAGCACCCCAGTCGAAGCCGGGGCGCTGTGGGGATAGAAACTCTATTTACTTCACGTCCGCAAAGACCTTGCCAAAGCGGTCGCACAGCTCCTCGCACTGGACCATAGGGCAGGTCAGGCACATCCGGCGCCACTGATGGGGGGTGGTGGCGGGCTCGAAGCCGGCGCCGTCACCGATGAGCACGTGGGTATCAGCGATGCGCTTGTTCAGCTCCTCGTCGGAAAGGCCCATCTCGGAGAAATCGAACCACAGCACGTAGGTGCCCTCGGGGACGGCGACCTTCACCTTGGGCAGATCCTTGTGGAAGCGATCCACCACATAGGTCAGGATCTTGTCGTAGTAGACGTTCATCTCGTCCACCCAGTCGTCGCACTCGGTGTAGGCGGAAATGACGGCCGAGATGCCGAAGGGGGAGGCGGAGCCGAAGCCCGGGTTGGCAGCGGTGTAGGTCTTGTGAAGCTCGGGGTTTTCAATGATGAGGTTGGACATGGCCAGACCGGCCACGTTGAAGGTCTTGTTGATGCCGGTGGCGGTGATGCAGTTCTTGGGGCCCAGCACCTTCATGAAGGGCTCCACCTTCTGGCCCTTCCGGGCGATGTCGATGTGGACCTCATCGGAGACCACCAGCACACCGTGCTTTTCGCAGATCTCGCCCAGCTTTTTGATCTCCTCGGGGGTGAAGACCCGGCCGGTGGGGTTGTGGGGATGGCAGGCGATGAACATGGTGTTGTTGGCATCGGCACAGGCGGCCTCGAAGGCGGCAAAGTCGATAGTGTAATAGTTATTGGTGTTGATCATCTGCACGCCCATGAACTTGCGGCCAAAGGGCTCGATGTCCCCGTGGTAGTTGTAGGAGGGCAGCAGCACGATCACGCCCTCCCCCTCCTTAGTGAAGGTCTTGACGCAGCGGGCCAGCAGGTCGTGGGTAGCGTTAGAACCCAGAATGACATTATCGGGGGAGAAATGCCAGTCGAAGCGGTCGGCAAACCAGCGAGAGACAGCCTCGTAGTAGGACTTGGGGGTGCTGGAGTAGCCGAAGATTCCGTGCTGAGCCGTCTTGACCAGAGCCTCGGTGAGCTGGGGCGGGCACTTGAAGTCCATGTCGGCGGTGAACAGGGAGATGCGGTCCTCGGGCAGCTCCTCCAGGCCGCACATGCCCTTGATCAGCTCGCCGGCAGGGCCATCGCCGGCCCACTTGATGGAATAGCTGTAAGGTGCATGGATGCGGTCTACTACCTGGTCGAAATCGTACTTCATGTTTGTTCCCTCCTGAAAAATTTGATTTCCACCGCAGGGGTGTTTCCATGTGCGAATTACTCTGGGAACGCCACAGCGCCCCGGACTTACCGGGGCGCTGTGGATGTGCAGAAAAAGGTCACGGCGGCTTGCCGCCAGGGGACGTCCGGCTTGTCCCGTACCGGGCACTGCCCCCTATATCAGCCCCCTGGGCCCAGGGGAAGATATTGAAAATTAGGCGTCGTCGTAGGAAACCTGCATATCAACGGTCTTGCCCTTGACCACACCGAAGATAAATGCCACCACGATCATGGCGATGTTGAAGATCAACAGGCCGCCGCTGAGGGAGGAAGCGTTCATGTAGGTGGAGAACAGAGAGCCGGCCAGAGCGATGAAGGCCATGATATTCAGCACGCCCTGGCTGACCTTGAACTTGGACTTGGCCCACTGCTCAGGCAGGATCTTGGGAATGGCGGCAGTCCGCACGGCAATGATAGCGCCGGTGACACCGGTAATGACCAGGCTCAGGTTGCCCAGAGTGGACACGTTCAGGCCGGACAGGGTGGCGATGACGGCGATGGCGATGGAGAGGCTCAGGATCTTATAGGGCACCTTCTTCTTGTTCAGAGCGGCGAAGGAGGCGGGCAGCCAGCCGTCGTCACACATGGCCATGATGGGCTTGGTGCCGGAGGCCAGGCCGTTGTTCAGGGTAGAGGCCAGAGCGCAGCCGGCGCCGCCGATGATGAACACGTAGTACAGCGGGGTGGGCAGGATGTGGTTGGCCACATTCACCAGGGAGTTGCCGATCTCGGGCACAGGCAGGATGCCAGCGGCCACAAAGGCCAGGATGGCGTACATGCAGGCCACAAACAGCGTGGAGGTGATAACCACCAGGGGGATATCACGAACGGGATTCTTACACTCGGCAGACAGGCCAATGACCATGGTGGCGCCGCCAGTGGCGAAGGTCAGCAGGCCGGCGGCCTGGCACATACCCATAACGCCATTCATCATGTAATAGCCGTCCTCGTTGGAGAAGTAGGTGCCCCACTGGACCTTGGTGATGCCCATGACGCCGAACATGACCAGAGAGCCGATGAGAACCACCACCAGGGCGTTCTGGATCTTGGCAAAGGCGTCAATGCCCATCAGGTTCAGGACGTAGAACACCAGCAGGACCACAAGGGCGATCCACTTCTCGCTGGACTCGGGCCAGCCAAACAGGGGCCGGACATAGGCGGCCAGCGACAGGCCCATCATGGCGTTGCCGAACTGGCCCAGCAGAGTGGTGATCACGCTCATGCCGGCGAAGGTCTTGCCGGCCATGAGGCCCATCTGGGTGTAGGCGCCGCCACGGAGACGGACGCAGGAGGTCAGGAAGATAACGGGAATAGCGCCGGCACAGGTGATGACGGCAGCAATGATGAACGAGAACACGACAGAACGGCCGGTGAAGCCGATAGCGGCGGGCAGCAGAGACATGATGCCGGCGCCGATGATCTGACCGATGGCGGAACCCTGAAGATCCCAGAAACCAAGTTTTTGCTCAAGTTGTTTGGTACTTGCTTCAGCCATAAGATTTTCCTCCTTTTCTTTTGCGAACACAGGAATAGGATCAATATTAAAAAGGCGGGCCCGCCCTTTTAACCATATTGAGCTACCCTCATGGCCAGTACTGGCCATGGAAAAAGGGTACCCTTTTTGAGCATTTGAATCCCCGCTCTGTCAGCTTTGCCGTTAGCCATGGAGCTTCTTTTTTACGCCTTAGATTACTTTATACAGTATACTATCCAAAAGCACAGCACGTCAAGGACTGTTTATATTTTCTCCGTTTTTCACAGTTTAGCGCTTTGTTTTTGTTGAAATCGACCAAATTCGACATTCCCTCTCCCTTGCCGCTCCCCTGCACCTCTCCCCTCCCCCCACCATAGAATGGTCTGAAGCGGGCAAAGGAGGGGGAGCTGTGGAGGACAATGCCCTGGGTAAGGTGCTGGACAGTCTGGACACCTCATCCTTCTTTTTGCTCTGTGTTCTGGCATCAGTCTGTCTGTCCTACCGGGTCCTGGCCCTTCAGCGCAGGCAGCTTGTGACAGGGGGCACGGAGAGAACGGACCTCTTCCCTCTCCAGCTGGGCGCTTCGGCCCTGGTACTGGGCGCTCTGGGCTATTTTTTCTCCCTCTCCCTGGACCGGTTGAGGGAGACCTGCCCGGAGGGTGGGCGGGAATACGCCTCCGCCCGGGTCAATGCCCTGGCCTCAGCCCTGGTGCTGGCGGCTGCCCTGCTGCGGCTGGGAGAGCTGCTCGCAAACCGGGGGCAGGAGAGCCTGGAGGACGAGGAGCTGCCCGCTTTTTAGCCCCCAAAAGGAGTGATACAATGGCATATTCCGACCTGGAGTGCCTGGCCCGCATCATCAAATGCGAGGCCGGGGGCGAGGGGGAAAACGGCATGAAGGCCGTGGCCAGCGTGGTGATGAACCGGGTGGAGATTACATACGGCGAGTACTCCAGGTACAAAACCGTCAGGCAGGTGGTCTTTCAGCCCCGGCAGTTCGTCTGCGCCATGGAGACGGTGGGTGGAGAGTATAACGCCCAGAACATCTACAACATGTCTCTGGAGCAGATCCACTGGGATATTGCCGAGTGGGCCATGGCGGGCCACCGGCTGACCAACCTGGGCCAGGCCCTGTGGTTCTTCAACCCATATAGCCCCAACTGCAAGCCCAATTTCCCCTCTAAGGTGGGGTATTTTGTCATCCGCATCGGTGACCACTGCTTCTACAACCCCACCTCGGCCTACGCCGACACCTGACCTACTCCAAATCCCCTTTATCCCGCAAATCAGGAGGTAATGACCGTGGCACAACTCTATTCCGACCCTATGCAAAACCCCGCCCTGCGCTCGGCCCTGGCCGCTGTGAGCCAGAGCGGCTCCATCTCCACCCCGCCCCAGCAGGACTTCGACACCCCTGCCATGGAGGGCTCCATGCAGCAGTTCCTGGCCGACAACCTGGGCCAGTATGTGGTGGTGGAATTTCTGGTGGGCACCCAGACCCTGACCACCAAGGCCGGGCTACTCTATGCCGTGGGCACCAGCGTGGTCACCCTCTACCAGGAGCTGAGCCAGACCTTTGTGACCTGCGACATCTTCTCCGTCAAGTTTGTCACCTTCTACCTGCCCGGCCGCCGGCCCTGGCAGGTGGCTAACCCCCTTTTCGGCCAGCAGCCCCCCTCCGGCCTGTCCGGCGGCGGCTCCATGCAGAACGATTACAGCATGGGCATGGGGACTGGGGTAGTGGGAGGGGAGCCCGCCCCGGGCTACGCTCCTCCCATGGACATGGCCGGCTGGAACGGCCAGAACGGCCTGCCTGCAGGCCAGATGCCCCCCGCCTGGGGCTGAGTGCGAGCAACAAAAAGGAGGACCGCACCGTGGGGTGCGGTCCTCCTTTCTCTTTACTTCGTCTCGATATAAACGCCCTTTTCGGCGCTCCAGTCCACGGTAAAGCCGATGGCCTGCCCCAGGTCACGGAGCTTATAGTAGGTGTAGGCTCCGCCCTGGTCATCCTTCAGCATGATAGCCTCCAGGGCCGCCGGGGTCCCACTGACATTGGTGACGGCGGCAGATGTCTCATAGGCCCGGTTGCCAGAATAGGGGGTGCTCATCTCACTGCCGTTGGCGGTGTAGCCCTTGCCCGGCTCGATGTTGATGGCGCCGTTCCAGCCCACCTCGAACTGGCCGGGGGTGCCGTTCAGAGTGTAGGCCAGGTCCCGGAGCTTGATGTAGTTGGTGTCGTTGCCCTTGGCGTCCTTCAAGGCGTACATCTCAAACTTCACAGCCTTGCCGTCCACCGTCACGGTCTGGGTGGAGGCGTAGGCAAGCTGGGCGGGCTGAACGGGCTTTTCAGAGGCCACGGTGTCCGGCATGGTGCTGTTGAAATGGACATTGGCGGCGAGAACAAACTCTTTGCCATAATCGTCGATCTCAATGGCATTCCACTGTGCCTCGGTGCCGGCGAAGTAGATATCCGTCAGGCTTTCGCATTCATCGAAGGCAAAGCTTTCGATACTGGTAATACCGGCAGGAAGGGCTACATACTTCAGATTTTCGCAGTGGGAGAAGGTAAATTCCTTAATGGCGGTGATCTTGCTGGGAACCTCGATGCTGGTCAGGCCAAAGCAATTAGTGAAGACGCCTTTTCCAAGCTCGGTGACGCCGGCAGGAAGCTGGAGGCACTTGTTCGGCAGGGAGGTACAGGATTGGAACGCATGATCCCCAATGACGGTGACGCCTGCGGGGATGTTTATGCTGGTCAACGCTCTGTCGCCGGCAAAGGCGCTGCCTCCAATTTTGGTGACGCTTTCCGGAAGGATCACGCTGGTCAGGTTAGAGCAGGAGCCGAAGGCGGAATACGCGATCTCGGTGATGCCGCCAGGGAGGACCACACGCTCCAGAGCGGAGCCGCAGAACGCAAAATTATCAATGGTGGCGACGCTTTCGGGAATGGTCACGCTCTTCAGATTTTTACAGTTCATGAAGGCCTGAGACCCGATCTTTGTGACATGGTCGGGGATGACATAGCTGGTCAGCTCGTTGTTGTTACGGAACTTGTAATCCGGAATTTCGATCATACTTCCTGGGAGTGTGGTGCCTTGGCTCAGGTTGGGGCACTCGGTGAAGGCGGTGCCGTCAACCGTGGTGATGCTGTCGGGAAGGTCGGCCTTTTTCAGGTTGGTACACTGAAAGAAGGCCAGCTTCCCGATGGTTTTGAGGCCCTCGTTGAAGGTCACGGTCTCCAGATTTTCACACTCCATAAAGGCCTGATCGCCAATGGAGGCCACGCTGCCCGGGATGGTGATCTCCTTCAGGCTGTGGCACCACATAAAGGCCAACTGCCCGATCTCGGGAACACCGTTGCCAAGGTTCACATTCTTCAGGTTGGTACATTCATAAAATGCGCTCGTCCCCAAACTGGCATTGGCGATGGTCACGGTCTCCAGCCCGGTACAGCCCCTGAAGCACTGCTCTCTCAAAGTGGTGACATTGGCGGGGATGGTCACGCTGGTCAGCTTGGTACAATTGGAAAAGGCACTATGCCCGATCTCGGTGGTGCCCCGGGGGATCTCAATGCTGGTCAGGCCGGTGGCACTGAAGGCGCCGTCACCGATAACAGTGAGGCTGTTGGGAATGTTGACCTTCGTCAGGTTAGTGCAGCCCTGGAAATACACGCTGTTCACGCCCTCGGGGAGGATCACCTCGGTCAGGGTGGTGGAGCCGGGAATACTCACATCGGTCACCAGAGCGGGAACCGTCACCTTGGCGGGAGACTCAAAGCCTTTGCGGAGCTTCATATGCGTAACGGGGGTGACGTTGTCGATCATGACATAGCCCTCCATATGGAATACTCCGTCGAGGTACTCCACAATGGACGAGCTTGTGTGATAGTTGGGTGCCATGTCCCACTCGCCCCATGTGGCGTCGAAAAACAGCCACTCGCCGTCCACCAAAGCGGCGTTCCATGCGTGGGCGCCTCCGGCGGCCCCTCCTACGATAAAGGCCACAGGGATCCCCGCAAGGGTGCCCATGAGCCAGCACAGGCGGGCGTAGCCCTCGCAGATGGCCTTTCTTTTCAGGTAAACGGCAAGGGGGTCTCCCGCACGGTAAAGGATTTCATTCTCCGCCTGTGTGATAGCTTCGCCGTTGCGCTTCTTGAGATAGTATTGATAGGCTTCATAGTCGTACTGCAGATTTTCCACCGTCCAGTCGTAGATGGCCTTCATCTTCTGGACGTCGCTGCCCTTGCCGGAGGTGAGCCTGCTGGTGAGGGCCACGATCTCCTGAAAGATGACCTCTTCACTTCTCTCGCCATCCCACGGTGCTCCTGTAAACCGTATCTCCCTTATCTGCTCCAGCGTGGTGGGCAGGGCGGGGCGCTGGAGGGTGTCGGGAAGCCGACTCAGAGCCTCGTGGCCGGTCAAGCCGCTCAGCTCGCTGGTCTTGGCCCCGAAGGCTGGGGTAACCAGAGTCAGGGCCATGGTCAATGTCAGAAAAAGGGTCAACATTCTTTTTTTCATGGGTATCTCCTCCTGATTTCACTCTCAGCAGAGAAAATATTTCGCTGTCCTATCCACTTTACCATATTTTCGGATGGTATGCAAGGGACAAGGTCTTTGCTAAAATCGTTGGCATCAGGTCCTTGACAGGCGATGGTAAAGCTCCGTCTCATGCCGGAGCTTTTCTGCCAACTCCGGAGTAAAGGCCCCCGGCAACGCCCGCCACTGCCAATTTTCACCCAGGGTGGAGGGGGTGTTCATCCGCCCCTCGCTCCCCAACTCCAGCAGATCCTGGGCCGTGACCACCGCCAGATCGGCCGCCGAGGCCCAGGCCCCCCGCATAAGCCCCCAGGAGAGCCCCTCCTCCCCTGTCAGCTTCAAATATTCCTCCGCATACTTCCGGTCCTCCGGGGCACAGCTCTCCAGCCAGCCCAGGGCGGTGTCGTTGTCGTGGGTGCCCACATAGACCACACAGTTGCGGGGATATGTATGGGGCAGGTAATTGCTCTCCTCCCGGCTGTCAAATGCGAATTGGAGCACCTTCATGCCGGGAAAGCCCGTGTCCCGCAGCAGCTGGTGGACACCCTCGGTGAGAAAACCCAGATCCTCGGCAACGATGGGCTGCCTGCCCAGAGCGTGCTCTACCGCCCGGAACAGCTCCATACCCGGGCCGGGCTTCCAGCGGCCGTTGTGGGCAGTCTCCTCCCCGTAGGGGATAGCGTAATAGGCCTCAAAGCCACGAAAATGGTCAATACGCAGCAGGTCATAGGCCCCCCGCTGCCGGCGGATGCGCTCGATCCACCAGCCGTAGCCCTCCCCCGCCATCCTGTCCCAGTCAAAGAGGGGGTTGCCCCAGAGCTGGCCATCGGCCGAAAAGGCGTCGGGGGGAACGCCGGCCACCTCCACAGGCAGCAGCTCATCATCCAGCTGGAACTGCTCGGGCCGGGACCAGACGTCGGCCGAATCCAGGGCCACATAGATGGGCAGGTCGCCAACGAAGTGGACCCCCCGGCCGTTGGCATACTCCTTCAGGGCCCGCCACTGGTGGAAAAAGAGGTACTGAAGGCCCTGCCAAAAGGCGATCTCGCCAGCCAGCTCCTGCCGGACGGCGGCCAGAGCGGCAGGCTCCCGAAAACGCAGGGGCTGGGGCCACTGCCACCAGGGCTCCCCCCCATTTGTCTCCTTTAGGGCCATAAAAAGGGCGTAGTCCGGCAGCCAGGTGCCATTGGTGGCCAGAAAGATGGTGTAGTCCTCCGGCAATTTGGCCAGCAGCCGCCCCACCGCCAGCCGCAGCACGGGAAAGCGCCGCCGATACAGCAGACCGTAGTCCACCCGGGAGGGATCATCCCCCCAATCCAGGGCCTGATACTCCTCCGGCTTCAAAAGCTCCTCTCCCGCCAGCAGGTCCAGGTCGATGAGATAGGGGTTGCCGGCAAAGGTGGAAAAGCTCTGATAGGGGGAATCTCCATAGCCGGTAGGTCCCATGGGCAGCACCTGCCAGTATCGCTGCCCACCCCGGGCCAGAAAGTCCGCAAAGTCAAAGGCCGCCTGCCCCATGGTCCCCACGCCGTAGGGGGAAGGCAGGCTGGTCAGGTGCATCAAAACGCCGCTGGCTCGCATATATCCATCCATCCCGTCCGTCAGATTTCCGGCCGCCTGGCCAGATAGAGGTCTATGGTGTCGTAGATCCGGATCTCCCCGCCGATGGCGTCCAGCTCCCGGGCCATGTCCGCCTCAAAGGCGGCCCGCCACTCCTTCGGCATGGCCCGGTGGTCTGAATAGGTCCCGATCAATCCCAGATATTCCGCCGTTTTCAGCCGCCGCACCCGGTGAAACAGGTGGCTTTCCACCCTTTCAAAGCCGGCCTCCCGCAGGGCCCTCACTGTCGGCTCACAGTCGACCTCGGAAAATTCCACGGGGCCGGGCTCTCCCGGTCGATATTTTCGGTAGACCCGCTCGTTGGCCTGGTTGCTCTCATCCTCCGGCCGCCCGGGGCAGGGATGGTTGCGGAAAATGGCCGCCGTCCCGCCGGGCCGCAGGGCGGCAAAAACCTTGCGGTAGCTTTCAGGCGCCGGGAGCCAGTGGAAGGCGGTGGCGGAATAGATAAGGTCGGCAGGGACCTCCCCTTGCCAGTCCATGAAGTCTCCCCGGACCACACACAGCCGCTCGGCGGGGTATTTTTGCCTCAAAAAGGCGGCCAGCCGGTCCCCCAGCTCCACCGCCGTCACCTGACAGCCCAAATCCAGCACAGGCCCTGTGGCCTGCCCCGTCCCCGGGCCGATCTCCACTGCCCGGCTCCCCGGCCCCACCCCGGCGTATGCCCGGATGGTCTCGAAAACCTCCGCCGGATACCCCGGCCGATAGCGGTCGTAGTTCTCCTCGTCCCGGTTAAAGATCTCCCGCAGCGCCATCTCTCCACCCCCTTTGTCCACATTGCCTATTGGCTTGATTGTATCATGCCGGGTTCGAAAATTCAACCGGCCCTCCTTCTTTTTGGGCATTGACGAAAGGGCAGAGATATGCTATACTCTCATGGTTAGCGCCGATGTAATCGGTATCGGCTGTAGAGCATCACTTCCCTAAGGCAAAAAACAAAATACGCTACTGTGGCTCAGTTGGTAGAGCAGCTGATTCGTAATCAGCAGGTCGCCGGTTCAAGTCCGGCCAGTAGCTCCATATGAAATACTCCCGCTTTTCGAACTTTTTTATCGAAATGCGGGAGTATTGTTTTGGGAAAGCCCCGCTACAGCAAGGCTTCCTACATTTTACGATTAAGCAGTAGAGTTTGAAAATTTCAATTCTTGTGAAGTTATATTTTTATCGCCCCGCCCCATTTAGACACAACTTTTTTATAAAACAGATTGATGTGCTTCCTCAAATGCCACTGGTGTCCTATAATTCAGCGTTTGATGGGGACGCACCTCATTGTAAAACAAAATGTACTCCTCCACACTTTTGATAAAATGCCTCTCCGAAACATATTCACGGCGATAGGCTTCTTCCCGCTTGAATGAGGAGAAAAAGCTTTCTGATACGGCATTATCACAGGGCCGCCCACTGGCAGAAAAAGACTGCTTCACACCGCATTGTTTCAAAAGTGATGTGAATGCCTTTGATGTGTATTGCCTTCCCCGATCGCTATGAAAAGTCAAGGCCCCTGGTCTCCCCCGATTCTCATAGGCTCTTCTGAATGTTGTAGTAACCAGATTTGTGCTGGCGTTCCGGGACACACGGTAGCCTACGATTTTGCGAAAAAAAGGTCAATAATCACGCAAAAGTAAACCCAATAATCCTTAATTTTAAAGTATGTAAAATCACTAACCCATATCTGGTTGGATTGATCTGCTGTGAATTGGCGTTTCAGCATATTTTCTTTCTTCCGTTGCTGTTGCTTTTTATATAGCTTTTTTGCATCCGTACGAACACTATATAGACCCAATTCTTGCATGATAGCAGAGATTCGCTTAGCGGCTACATGAATACCGTTTTGAGCCAAAACAATGCGTATCTTTTCGGCACCATATCTCTGCTGGCTGTCATCAAAAGCCTGTTGAACCGCCAGCATAAGTTTTGCCTGCTCATCCTGATATTTGGTACGATCTGCCCGGCGAAAAATATGGTTATAGAAAGTGCCTCGGGCCACGCCCAGGGCATCACAAAGTTCATGGACACTGTATGGATTATCTGGCCGATTATATAGCTTTTCCAATGTAGCAAGTTTTTGCTGTAGTGGAATAGCAGTTAAGTAGCCGCTGGACCGAATAATCTCCATCTCGTGCCCCAGTTTTTGGAGCCGTCGGGAGATGGCGTCAAACTCTTTTGGGGTATAAGTTCGCTCTGGCGTTTTTATGGTGCAATACTTCTTGCGCCATTGGTAAAGGGTGCCCAAGGAAATATGTAGCTCCTTGCTCAACGACTGGAGCGCTTCTCCTTTTTCGTAGCGACGAATGATTTTGATTTTGAACTCAGTGGGATATGCGATAGGCATAGGCTCAACTCCTTTATTTGGTTATACATCTAATTATAAGCAAATTATTTCAAAAGCCCAGTAGGTGTTGAGCAAATGCTATGATATAATGCAATTAAAGGACAAGTGGTTACTACAGAGAAACCTACTATCCAATCAAAAACACGAACCTGAGAAGGAATCAAAAGATGATTTAAAAAGGCATAAATGGTCAGCGTAAAAGCCTTTAAAATTCTATGCAATCAATTTTTTGAAAATTGATATCAAGGCCGCAGTGCATGGGCTTTCTACAGAGTCGAATTTGTGATATGATAAATATAATAAGGATAAGTTCTTCATATTTCTATTACAGAACAGGATGAGATCGCATGGAGTTTGAAAATGACCTTGCACCCGAAAACGATAACCAAACTATACGCCAGATGAACAAAAAATTCATAGAAAGAAATCCGGAATGTCAACAACTCATAAAAAATCTAAGAGAAATTGAACAATTTCTTGGTGATTTTGGATTTCTAACATTTGGACGGGACTTTGTTCTTGGAGCTTCTGCCCTCTTTTCTCTCAACCGTATTATTACATCGTTAGAGTTGACCATAGGAAGTATCATTGCATGTTGCGAATGTGCTTGTATTGCAGATGCTAATACACTTTTGCGTAAGTACCGAGATGACCTGTTTTTCTATCTTTATATTTCAGTTTATAATAGTTTTGATAGAAATTCCGAAAAAGCAAAAGCGATGGAGAAGCGAATTTCAAAATGGGTAAGTAACAACTTAAAAAATTTTGCAATTAGTGATGTATTAAAGGCAATTGCATCTGCACCTCAACTCGAGAATGCTGTTTTAAAATATAATCTAAAAGCAAGCTTTCAAAAAATGGGTAATAGTCTTAATAATTATGTTCACAGTAATGGATATACCTATTACAATCGCAATGTGAATACTTATAAAGAAACCGAAGTGGCAATTGAGTTGAAGAATCTTGTAAAGAACACACAGTATATGACGGTGGTTTTTCTTCTGTTGTTGATTCTCTGTTCTCCCCTATCAGTAATGGCGGAAGATTATATTGATTACCTTGACTTTGGTGTTCCACCTCCAAAACATTCTCAGTATTGGGTCGCACCTTTTGTTGAACGCTTTGTCAAGGAAAATATATCACTTATTGATCCTAACTGCATTGACTACCTTCGCGAAAACACAATGATGCAATTCTAAACAAGTTTCACTAAGGTTGGAATTCTGGGGTGTCACTGGTAAGTGTGCGTTTGACAGTAAGCAGAATTACTTCCACTTTAGCGAACTGCCCCTGTATCCGACACCTAATACTCTATGTCCAAGTGCGGCATCTATTTTGTCTGGGTGTTACAACGCCCTCCCGGAATTCCGGGAGGGCGTTTTTTCATGCTCCGCTTTCCGCAAGGGGTGCTTGCTGCCCGCCGCTCCTCAGTCTGAATACTCAAAGCTGGCCCCGGCATCTGTATGGCAAAACAGCAGCTCCTCCCCCTGCCAGAAGGTGTACCGCACTGTTGCGCAGAGGCTTTCATGGATGATCCGGTCCATATCCCCCTCCACCGGGGCCCGGAGGGGCCGCTTCCGCTCCTCCAGCAGCTCCACTGTCAGCCGGTACCTCCCCTGCCGGATCTCCGCTCCGGCGGCCGACCATTTTTTGATCCTGGCCCCCCGATAGGTCGCCAGACGGTACTCCCGCCCCCGGTAGAGTATCCCGCAGATGCACCCGGTAAAGCCGCCCACCGGCATGGGAACAGTGGCCACCGCCAGCATGATGCTCCCCCCTTCCCTTCCTCGCCAAAGGCATTGGCTCCAAAGGTAGGCATCGGGAAAGGACCGCCCCCGGTCCGTCTCCACGTATCCCATTCCCTCCGAAAAGTCATACCGCTCTCCATTCAGAACAAGCTCCCCCTCCAGCCTATGCCCCATACTGAGCACTCCGTGGGCGCACTGCATGCCCCCGAAGAAACGGAAGGGCCCCATAATATCCGATGAAAGGGGGTGAAACGGCCCATAGCGAAGCCTTCCCTGAAGTGTCAGCCCCTCCCTTTGGATGTCCACCTTCACTCCATCCACCCCAAAGTGGGACCCGTCCAGAGCAATTCTGCCCGGCTCCTGCCCAATTCGGACCTGCGTCCAGGGGTATTCCAGCCACCAAGCCCCCCTCTCCCCGATCACCTGAAGGGAAGCCCCATAGCGGCCCTTCGAGTCCACATGGACCGCCGGGATCAAAGCCAGAGTTTTCCCCTCCCGGGTCTGGTGCTTCAGATACCACCCCTCAAAATAAGACCTTTTCTTCCCTTCCCCATGGAAAAACTTCATCCCGGCTCTCCTCCTGCTGTTCAAGCGATTTTCCCTATTATGCCCATCCCCTCCCCTGTCCAGCCGTGCAAACCGGAGACCTTCCAAGCCCCGCCAATGGCAAAAGATCCGGCCGCAGCCCTGTCAAGGCCAAAAGTGCCACAGAAGCCCCATTTTATTTTTCCAAAATCAAGATTTATTTCACAAAATGCAAGAAATATGTTATACTCATAGTTGTCCGGCATCAGATGTCAGGGAGGTGCGCCGATGGCAAGCAAGGACAGGTACAGCTTTGACAGTAAGATCCACGTTTACCGGGCGACCAGGCGGATGACCCAGCAGGAGCTGGCCGATCTGGTCGGCGTATCCCGGCAAACCATCATGCAGCTTGAGCGAAACCGTTACAATCCGTCCCTGCTGCTGGCTTACAGCATTGCAAAGGTATTTGACGTCACCATTGAGGACCTGTTTGATTTCACAGAGGGGGAGCAGCCATGAGCGAGATCGCCTATAACGTTCTGAACAATCAATTCCTTCTGGACCTCGGCGCATGGCTGGGTCTCCCCCTCTCCATCGTCCTGCTGATCCTGTTTTCCCTGAAGGGAAACCGGGATGAGCGAGGCTGGAAGATCATTGGAAAGGCCAGCATCATCACCTTCCTCTACTTTTTCATCGCAGTCAACGCCATTGCAAGCATCACAGGGAGTGCGCCCTTCTTTTCGGGCACAAATTTCGTTCGCTATGCCAACACCATCCAATGGCTTTACAACAGCGTTATCCTTGTGGAGATCTCTGCCATCCTGGTTTTGAAGCGCTTTGAGTGACCGCCCCCTTCACCTGCTTTGTATGGGCAGGTGATTTTTTGTTTTTATATGTATGAAATACTTGACATATTAAAAGAAATATATTATTCTATGGAAGCCTGCCAACCAGGCAAAGAAAACACGAGGTGAGCAATATGATCGAGATGATCCTAAAATGTACCATCATCCTCTCCGCACTGGCATCGGCCTCCTTTTTGCAGCGGCAGTCTCCCCAAAAGGCCCGCAAAATCTATGCCATCACGTTTTTGCTGGTCACTGCCACCTGCATCGCCTTCAGTGTTGCCCAGGCTGCCGGTACCGTTGGCCTTCTCCGGGCATCACTGACCTATACCCCCGTTGACCTTCTCTCCCTCCTTGGGGTGGTCTACTGGGTGTCCTGGGCCGTATCTAAGGGCGCCATGTTTGACCGAATGATCGGTGAGGAGGGCACCTGAACGGCAGCGCCCCCATTTCGCCCTGCCTTGCAAGGGCTCTGCTCAAGTCTCGCTCCATATAAAAACGCCCCGACCCTTCCGGGTCGGGGCGTTTTGCCGGGCGGCGCTCACTCCACCTCACTGAACTGGTCCTTGCCCACCCCGCACAGGGGACAGACAAAATCGGCGGGAAGATCCTCCCACTTGGTGCCCGGGGCAATGCCCTGGTCAGGCAGACCAGCAGCCTCGTCATACACCCACTGGCACACGTCACAGCGATATTCCTTCATTGGCTCACCTCCTCCAGCAGTGATATTTCTACGTCCCATGATGGCACGAAATATAGCCTTTTATACATAGATGCCCGGGCACCTCACACATCCAGGCAGCTCCCCCCAATGAACTCCCGTAAAATGGAGTTATTGGGAATACCGACGCTGTCCACACCGATGAAGTAGTCTAAAAACTTCAGCAGCCGCCTGGCCTCCTCATATTCCGGACACTCCCGGGGAACAGAGAAAAGCAGGGGGACGGCGTAGAGCTTCAAGGCCGCCAGTTCATAGATCAGTGCCGAGTTGAACATGGCGTCGGCCTGCTCCTGATAAGGGAAGATATTCCTCTCCTCCCCCCGGCGTACCGAGGGCCACCGGGCGATGGTATCCCGGGGGGCATGGCCCCGGGTCCGGGCGTCCCGGACGATGCGCCGCAGCAGCCGGCCGTCGGTGGTGGGGATGCGGTTGTGCTCGTCAATATTCAGCTGGGTCAGGGCGGAAATATAGATTTTGAACTTGCTCTCCTTGGGCAGGGCGTAGGACAGAGCATCATTGAGACAGTGGATGCCCTCAATGACCAGAATGTCCTCCGGCCCCAGCTTCAGCCTATCTCCCCGGTACTCCCGCTTGCCCTTCTGGAAGTTGTAGTAGGGCAGCTCCACCTCCTCCCCCCGGAGCAGGGCGGTCATGTCGGCGTTAAATTGCTCGATGTCCATGCTCTGAAGGGACTCAAAGTCATAGTTGCCGTTCTCGTCCCTGGGGGAGCGCTCCCGGTCCACAAAGTAGTTGTCCACCTCGATGGGGTGGGGCTTGTGGCCCAGCCCCTCCAACTGGATAGACAGCCGGTGGGAAAAGGTGGTCTTGCCCGAGGAGGAGGGCCCGGCGATCATGACCAGCTTCACGTCCTTGCGCTGGTCGATCTGGGCGGCGATCTCGGCGATCTTCTTCTCCTGATAGGCCTCCTGAATGAGAATGAGGTGCCCCAGCTTCCCCTGGGCGATGACCTCGTTGAGCTCGCCGGCGTTCTCCACCCCCACCCGCTCGCCCCAGAGGGTGGAGTCCCACAGGGTGGAAAAGAGCTTCTCTCTGGGCTGGAACTGGCCCGGCTCCTCCGGCTGGGGCAGCACCAGCATGAAGCCTGACCGGTAGAGCTGCAGGTCGAACCGCTTGAGCAGGCCGGTGCGCTCCACCATGTCGCCGTAGTAGTAGTCCTCAAAGGAGTCCATATTGTAAATGTTCACACTGGAGACCAGCCGGTAGCGGAACAGCTTTTCCTTGTCGTACATTTTGTGGCGGCGGAACATCTCCATGGCCTCCTCGGTGGCCATGGTCCGCTTCCGGATGGGGATGTTCTGGCGGACATACTCCTCCATCTGCTCCTTCACCCGGCCCACCAGGGCCTCATCCAACGTGAAGTCCCCCCGGGGCTCCACAAACAGGCCGTTGCCAATAGAGAAATGGACGGTGACCTTCTCCACCCGCTTTGCCCCCACCACATGGTAGAATGCCTTGAGCATAAGCATGACGGCGCTGCGCTGATAGGCGGCGGCGCCGGGGGTCTGGGCGGCGGTGATAAACTCCAGGGTGCAGGGGCGGATGCGCCGGTGGGTTTCCTCCGGCTTTCCGTTGACCCGCACCAGCAAAATATCCTCCGGGTATTGGCCCTGGTAGTCCCGGACTACGTCGCTCCAGGCGGCGTTGTCGGGATATTCCCTTGTCTGATCGTGAATGACGAGCTGGACCATGATATCCCCTCCCGCAGTATGGCTATGCCAGACCGGCATACAGATATTCTGCTCTTATTATATTGCGAAATACCTACTGCGTCAAGAAAGGGCTTTTCGCTGCAACAAGAAGCCTGCTCGCCATAATGGTGTTTACCCCAAAAGCCAACAAAAGTCGCCTCATCAACAATGAGGCGACTTTCTCCGGCCTATCAGTACTTATTATATTTGAAGAGCACCCCATACCAAAATCCGATTGTGACCCCGAACAAAAAGCGAAGCATTCTCAAAGGCAGCAACAGCAAACTTTTCAATTTTGTCCCTCCCCTTTGTCATATATTTCTTCTGGCATAAATAGCTCTGCTCATTCTTCTCGCTCTTTCGGGACAAAGTAGTCCGAGGTCAACTCAACATAGCCCCGGCAGTTTCGAATGATACCCGCCCATTCCAAAACCGCCACGACTAAAAAGGATGGATCAAGCCCACTTCCCCCGACCGGAACCTGGAAATAATCATGCAGAATGACACCGGCCACTGTATCTAATCCGCACTTTTCAGAGCCCAGAGGTGCACGACCAGTCCCCTTTTTGGCCCAACCCTTGTGCGTATTCAAGTAATCAACTACAACATCAAAAATCTCATACTCATGCGTAATCCCATGAAGTGCATCGCTTCCGAATTTTTTCCCATCTGCTTCGGCCCAAACCTCATATTCTTTTCCAGAGTATGAGGTAACGATTGCCCTGCCACCGCAACTTTTCAGCTTACGTTTTACTACATCAGACGCCCTCTGACTATTTTCAGCCACATTCCAACAATTGACATCCATAACCTTGATTTCCTCCTTTTTTTCAGTTGTGTTAGCTAATAATCCCAGTGTTATCAGAACCTCATTTAACTTCTTTTTCGCTGTGGGATAAGATAATTGTAATTCGTTTTGCACCCGACTCATATTTCCTTGGCACTTCAAAAAAGCCATCAGAAAATCAACCT
This sequence comes from uncultured Oscillospiraceae bacterium, assembly GCA_910588975.1. GTDB lineage: Bacteria > Bacillota > Clostridia > Oscillospirales > Oscillospiraceae > Vermiculatibacterium. The sequence goes on from CAJUSE010000003.1 coordinate 84,407, forward strand.
GCTTTTCCGACAAAGCATCAAAAGGGGTATGCACAAAATCAAATTTCCCTTTTACTTCAATCCCACAATCCGGGCATTCAAAGGCGGCAACTCTTAAACCTGCTCCACAGGCAGGACAGTTTAAATTAGCTTTAGCCACATCAATCACCTCGCAAGCAAATTATGTCATATTTTTTTATATCTTGTCAAGTAGTATTTTAATTTTTTATTTACTTATTTTTGCAGGGGCTAACTTTTCTTCTTTTCTACTTCTTACAATTTTGTATAGAAAAAACAGCAAAAGGTCAGCTGCTATGGGAATAAAAGTGACCTTCCCCCAACAGCTGACCTTATAGTCAGTGTATTATTTTTTCACCAGATAAAATTAAACTTTCCTGCCTCGCCGTTGTCGATGAGCAGGTCCTGCCCGGTCATGGAGCGGTTCACCGCCGTCACAAACCACGTCCACTGGGCGATCTCCTCTGCCGTGGCCCACTTGTGGAGGGTGGTCTCGTTCAGCACCGCCTCCCACAGTTTCGGGTCCTGAATGATGTGGTCATTGAGCTCGGTGATGACCCCGCCGGGGGACAGGCTGTTGGCGGTGGCTCCATAGGGGGCCAGCCGGGCGGCCACATTCTTCATGTAGGCCACCATCCCCCCCTTGCTGGCGGCGTACTCGGGGAACTCGGCTCCGGTGCGGGCGCTGGCCGAGGCCATGAACAGCACACTTTGGATGCCCTCGTGGAAGGCGTACTGTTCGGTGACACGCATGGTCCCCTTCAAATTTACCTCAATGTCCCGGCCACTGTCCTGAACGCCAGCGTTGTTCACCAAAATGGCAAGGTCCGGGATGGGGGGCAATTCCCCAGTAAGAATGTCGGTTTGAATATGGGTGTAATTCGGGTGCTCCAGCCCGGCGGGCTGAAGGTCCATGCCCACCACCTGGCACCCCCGGTCCAAAAACTCCTTCGCCACCGCCAGGCCAATGCCGGCAGAGGAGCCGGTCACAAGGACTTTCATCTTCCCATCTCCTCCTCAAATTTCAGATATGCCGCCCCTACTCCCTGCTCCTGCCAGCGCCGGCACACCCGGTAACCCACAGGGGAGAATACCACCTCGCACAGCAGCTCCACCCCCATCCCCGTCAGGGCACAGGTGACGCACTGAAGCAGGCTCCAGCCAAAAAAGTTGTGGCTGACCACCAGGGCAAAGGTCAGATTGTCCACGAATTGGCCCAGGGCGGTGGACAGGTAGGAGCGCAGGGCGTAGGCCCCAAAGCCCTCCCCCCTGCCGGGCCGGGTCCGGCCCAGGGCGTAGTTGGCAAAATTATTCACCGCAGCCGACACCAAAAAGGCCAGACTGCTCCCCGCCAGCACATACCAGGTGCCGCCGAAGGTGTGGTCCAAAGCGGTGTTGATGACCGCCTCGCTGCCGGGCACATAGGACTCCCCCCATGTCCCGGGCAGGGCACTGCCCGCAAAAAAGACCAGACAGCACAGCAGATTGAAGCCCAGTGCCATCACCGACAGCCGGGTGGCGGCCCCCGGGCCAAAGCGGCGGGTGAGCATATCCATGCTCAGAAAGCTGACCCAGGACACCACAATGCCGCAGTCCAATGCCAGGTAGTCCACCGGCAGGTCAATGCTCTTGTTGGCCAGCAGGTTCATAGCCACCACCGAAAATACAAAAAGCACCGTCAAAGGGGCGGGCACGCTCTCCAGCAACAGCCGGCACCGGCGGCCCTCCCGCTGCAACATCTCTTTCATTCTTGTCTCCTCCTTGGCATTTCTCACCTGGAGGAGACAAACCATGACAATAAAAAATGGGCGCAAAACGCCCATCTGCAAGTCCATAGTTTTGTTTTCGGACAGGATGGTTGCGAACTGTCCCCGCCAGGGCGGTATTTTGTTGTCCTTGCAGTTGTACCACAAGAGGACAATTTTGTCAACCCCGCTCGAATTTATCTTGCCACTTCCCCTGCCAACTGGTAAAATGAGCGCAAGAACATTTGCAGTCCCCCTATTTCATCTAAGAAAGGAGGATCCCCCTTGGATCTTCATCAGGTCATGGCCCAGCAGGCCCAGTCCCAGGAGAGCTTTTACCTTTATGAGGAGGCGGGCATCCTTGCCGCCGCCCGCCGGCTGCGCACCGGCTTTCCCGATGTCAGCTTCCTCTACTCCATCAAGTGTAACCCCCATCCCCGGGTGGTCAAGGCCCTTTTGGGCCAGGGCTTCGGCGCCGATTCCGCCAGCCTTGGGGAGGTCCTGCTCGCCCGGCAGCTGGGTGCTGAGCCCGGGCAGATCTTCTACTCCGCCCCAGGCAAGACCGATGCCGACCTGGCCCAGGCCATGGGCCAGTGCATCCTCATTGCCGACAGCCTGGGAGAGCTCAGGCGGCTGGACACCATCGCCGGCAGGCAGGGGCTCCATCTGGAGGTTGGGGTGCGCATCAACCCCGACTTTTCCTTTGCCGGCGAGGGGGGCGCCCCCTCCAAGTTCGGCATTGACGAGGAGCAGCTCTACCCCTTCTTCTCGGAAAACACCTGTCCCAATTTGACTGTCACCGGCATCCACGTCCATCTGAAAAGCCAGGAGCTCAACGCCGGCATCCTGGCCGCCTACTATGGCCGGATGGCCGCCCTGGCCCAGCGGGTAAGCCAAGTTCTAGGCCGGCCCCTGGACTATGTGAACATGGGCTCGGGCATCGGTATCCAATATACCGAGACTGACATCCCTCTGGACGTGGACGCTCTGGGCCGGGCTGCCCAGCAGGAGCTGGCCGCCTTCCGCCAGGCCAACCCCGGCACCCGCATCATCATTGAAGTGGGCCGCTACGCCGTAGGAAACCACGGCTTCTACGTCACTCATGTGGTGGACAAAAAGACCTCCCACGGCAAGACCTATCTCATCCTGAAAAACACCCTCAACGGCTTCCTTCGTCCCTCTCTGGCCCGACTGGTGTGCAAATACGCCGGCGAGACCACCCCGGCGGGCACCGAGCCTCTGTTCACCGCCCCCGATGCCTTCCAGTTCCGCACCTTGAAGGAGGATGGGCCCCGGGAGAAGGTCAGCCTGGTGGGCAATCTGTGCACCGCCGCCGACGTCATCGCCGAGGATGTGGATCTGCCCCGGCTGGAGGTGGGGGATGTTGTCTACATCACCAACGCCGGCAGCTACGCCGCCGTCCTCTCCCCCATGCAGTTCTCCAGCCAGGAGCCGCCCAAGGAGCTGTTTTTGACCCAGGACGGCAAAATTTTAGAGTAAAAAGGCGGCAAACCCCCACCAAAAGCCATAAAAAAGAGAGCTGCGGAGGCCTCCGCAGCTCTCTTTTTTTGCTGTTTTTGTCCAAATACAAGGCCCAAAGGGCGGGGTCACGCCCCGATTTTGCGCCCTTTTTCCCGGTTTTGAGCCGATTTTTGCCGGTTTTTTCCGACTTTTGCCGGCTTTATCCCTCCGGTGACATAGGGCAACGGCGAACACCGCCCTTCTGTGTGTCCGACTTATTCTGCGGTGAAGCGGTACACTGTCCGGCTCCGGAAGGTCTCCCCCGCTTTGACCACGGGGCTGGGAAAGGCGGGCTTGTTGACGGCATCGGGGAAGTGCTGAGTCTCCAGGCACAGCCCCCCGGTGGGCAGATAGGTCTTGCCCCCCTTGCCGGTGCGTTGGCTCATGGTGCCGGCGGAATAGAGCTGCACCCCCTCCATGTCGGTCTCCACCGTCATGGTGATGCCCGTCCGGGGACAGGTGACCACAGCGGCGGGCCCGGACCGGGCCGGATCAAGCACAAAATTCTGGTCAAAGCCCCCGGTGGGCGCCAGCTCGGGAGCCTTCAGGACATCCCCAAGCCGGGTAGGCCGGCGCAGATCCCAGGGGGTGCCCGCCACCGGCCGCAGCTCCCCGGTGGGCACGTTGTCCGGCCCGGCGGGGGTGAAGGCCTCGGCGGCCATGGTGATGATATGGTCCTCCACCGTCCCCTCCCCGGCCCCGGCCAGGTTGAAGTAGGCGTGGTTTGTCAGATTGAACACGGTGTCCGCATCGCTTGTGGCCTTATAGTCGATGGTGAGGGCTCCATCGGCGAGGGTGTAGGTCACCTCCACCCGGCGGCTACCGGGGAAGCCCCCCTCCCCGTCGGCAGCCTCCATGACGCAGAGAAGGCTGTTCTCCCCCGCCATGGACAGCTTCCATATACCGTGGTGAAAGCCCGCCGGGCCGCTGTGGAGGGTGTTTTCCCCCTCGTTGGCAACAAGCCGGCAGGTCTTGCCGCCCAGGGCAAAGGCGGCGGTGCTGATGCGGTTGGCATAGGGGCCCACCAGCGCCCCCAATGCCCCGCCCATGGTCCTGTACTCCTCCGGGGTATCGTAGCCCAGGCAGACGTCCACCAGCCTGCCCGCCCGGTCGGGGACCCGGATGGCCCGGATGGAGCCACCCCAGGGCACGATGTCCACACTGGTCCTGCCGTCTACCAGGCGGTAGAGATATTCCCGGTCAAAGGGTGTTCTTTGAACCATGCAAATCCTTCCTTTCTTGTCTTGCAGTAGAGCAAAGGGCCTCGCTCTTTATGGGCAGGAGCGGGCGGCCGCAGGCCGGCCCTGCAGCCGGAGCCAAAGTTTGAGCACGGCCGGCCCAAATGCCCCTTTTTCTGCTGCGAGGCTGTGAACTGTGCCCGCAGGGCAAGGGCGGGCTCCGCACGCCCCGATACGAAGTTAAAATAATCAAGCTATACTCGCCACGTGGTAAAGAATGTCGCAGAAAAAGAGTCATTTGGCTCCGGCCTCTGCAAGGGGAGCATTTGGGCCGGCATCGCCAAGAAACACATTACCCCTCGTAGCCGTTGGGGTGGCTCTGGTGCCAGGCCCAGGCATCGGCGATGATCTCCTCCAGCCCCCGCTTGGGGACCCAGCCCAGGACCTCCTTGGCCTTCCTGTTGGAGGCGATGAGGGTGGGGGGATCTCCCGGACGGCGGGGCTTCATGGCGGCGGGGATCTCCTTCCCCGTGACCCGCCGGGCGGTCTCCACGATCTCCTTCACGCTGTACCCATCGCCGCTACCCAGGTTGAAGGGGCCGCTCTCCCCTCCCCTGTCCAGGTACTCCAGGGCCAGCAGGTGGGCCTCCACCAGGTCCCGGACGTGGATATAGTCCCGGACGCAGGTACCATCGGGGGTGGGATAGTCGTCGCCGAACAGCTCCAGGGACTTCTTGCCCAGGGCGGCGGCCAGCACGTTGGGGATCAAATGGGTCTCGGGGTGGTGGTCCTCCCCGATGCCCACGTCGGCGTTGGAGCCGGCGGCGTTGAAGTACCGCAGGGCGGCGTACTTGATGCCGTAGGCCCCGTCGCACCACCTGAGCAGCCCCTCGATGGCCAGCTTACTGGCCCCGTAGGGATTGATGGGGTCGGTGCGGTCGGTCTCCTCAATGGGCTGTTTTTCAGGCTCGCCATAGGTGGCAGCGGTGGATGAAAAGACGATCTTCTTCACATTGTGGTTTTTCATGGCGGTGAGCATACTCACCGCACCGCCCACGTTGTTTTCATAGTACTTCAGGGGGTTACCCACGCTCTCCCCCACCAGGGAGAAGGCGGCAAAGTTGATGACACCGTCAATGGGGAACTCGGTAAAGACCCGGTCCAGGAAGGCCTGGTCCTTCACATCTCCCACCCGCAGCTTGGCAGGGGCCTTCACCGCCTGCCAGTGGCCGGTGCAGAGATTGTCCACCACCACCACCTCATAGCCCCGCTCCAGCAGCAGGGCCACCATGTGGGAGCCGATATAGCCGGCGCCGCCGGCCACAAGAATGGTTTTCATGCATTTTCCTCCTTATTGACCTTTTGGGTACAGGGCTATGCTGCCCTTATTTCACGCTTTCGATAAACCGCAGGAAGGCCGCCTGGCCCTCCCCGGTCCGCTTGTAGACCCCGGCGTGCTCCAGCACCTGGGCAAAGACCTTGCCCACCTCCGCCCGAAGGATATCCATGGCGTTGTCGGCGGTGAAGGTGTACTGCCGCTGGAGCTGCCGTGCCCACTGGGCATGGACGGCAATGTCCGGGGCATCCAGGTCCCCCCCGGTGGCCAGGGCCTGCCCCAGGGCGGCCAGCTCCCCCTTCAGCCGGGCGGGGAGAACGGCCAGGCCCATGACCTCGATAAGGCCGATGTTCTCCTTTTTGATGTGGTGGAGCTCCTGATGGGGATGGTAAACACCCAGGGGATATTCCTCGGTGGTGAGGTTGTTGCGCAGCACCAGGTCCAGCTCGTAATCCTCCCCACGCCGCCGGGCGATGGGGGTGATGGTGTTGTGGGGCTCCCCTTCTGTCTCGGCAAAAATGAAAGCGCTCTCATCGGTGTAGCCCCGCCAGGCGGTCAGGATCCGATCGGCCAGCTCCACCAGCCGCTCCCGGTCTCCCCCGGTGAGCCGGATGACGCTCATGGGCCATTTGACGATGCCCGAGCGGATGTCCCCGAAGCCGGGGAAGGAGACCTCCCGCTCCACAGGGGCCTTGGCCATGGCGAACTCGTAGCGCCCCCCCTGGAAGTGGTCGTGGCTCAGGATGGAGCCCCCCACGATGGGCAGGTCGGCATTGGAGCCCACGAAGTAGTGGGGGAACTGGCGGACGAAGTCCAGCAGCTTGCCGAAACAGGAGCGGTCGATCCGCATGGGCAGGTGCTCTCTATTGAAGCAGATGCAGTGCTCGTTGTAGTAGACATAGGGGGAATACTGCAAAAACCAGGGGGTGCCGTTGATGGTGATGGGCACCACTCGGTGGTTGCCCCGGGCGGGGTGGTCCAGCCGGCCGGCGTATCCCTCATTTTCCACGCAGAGCTGGCACCTGGGATAGGAATTCTGGGGGGCGTTCCGGGCAGCGGCAATGGCCTTTGGGTCCTTTTCAGGCTTGGAGAGGTTGATGGTGATGTCCAGCTCCCCATACTCGGTGGGGGCGACCCACTTCATATCCCGGGCGATGCGGTAGCGGCGGATGTAGTCGGTGTCCTGGCTGAAGCGGTAGTACCAGTCGGTGGCCGACTCCGGGGAGAACTCCCGTCGGGCCTCGAAGTTACGCACCACCCAGCTGGGCCGGGGGGTGAGCACCGCCATGAGGGCGGTATCCAGCAGGTCCCGGCTGGCGGGGCCTGCCTCAATGCGGCCGGTCTCCACCGCCCAGTCCAGAATGTCTTTGAGGATGTTCTCCAGGGTGTCCACCCCCTCGGCTTCGGGGGCATCATAACGGTCCAGCCCCAGCACAGAGAGCAGACCGTTCCGGGCCCAGATCAGATCCTCCTCCCCCACCAGGCCCTTGGCCTGGGCGTAGGAGACCAGCTGGGCAATACGGATGTTGATATCCTGCAACGCAGCTCACCTTCCTTGTCGGAAAATGCCCCTGTCCGGGGCGCAGGGGGCGTCAGGCCAGGCGTACACCACCCACCGGGCGGATGCGGAGGATGTGGCAGCTCCCCTCCCCCAATAGGGTCTCCATCCCGGCCTTGAACCCGGCCAGCTCCTCGTTGGGCACCCACGCCTGAATGGTCCCGGCAAAGCCGCCGCCGTGGACCCGGACCGCCCCTTTGTCCAAAAGGCGCTCGGCCTCGGCCAGGGCCAGGGGGATGGCCTGCTGCCGGGGATCCTGAACGGACCAGGTATTTTGCAAATGGAGGGCGGAGGACAACCCGGACTGTTCCACCAGGGCCAGGAAGAAGCCGAAGTCCCCGGCCTTGAGAGCCTGGGCCTCCTTCGCCGCCCGGCGGTCCTCCTCAAAGAAGTGCAGGGCCCGCAGCACCGCCCGGTCACCGCAGGTCTGCCGCAGGGCGGGGATGGCCGCCCGGAACTCCCCGAGGGGCACATCCCGCAGGACGGTCTTGCCAAAGTGGGCGGCCACCGCCCCCATCTCCCGGGGGATGGCGGCGTAGTCGTCGGTGAGGTCGCCATGGCTGGAGCGGGTGTCCACAATGCACAGGGCATAGCCCGAGCGGGAGAAATCGTACTCCACCCGCTCTACCACAGGGTCGGACGGGTCGGCAAAGTCGATGGCCACCACCCCGCCCACCGAGGAGGCGGCCTGGTCCATGAGCCCGCAGGGCTTGCCGAAGAACACATTCTCGGCGTACTGGCCGATCTGGGCGATCTCCACCGCCGAGCATTTGCCGTCAAAGTAGAGCTCGTTAAAGATGGTGCCCATGAGCACCTCAAAGGCCGCCGAGGAGCTCAGGCCGCTGCCCCCAGGGACGGTGGAGGTCATGTAGATATCCAGCCCGGCCCCGCTCAAGTCACAGCCCCGCTGGACCAGACCGGCGGCCACCCCCCGGATGAGGGCGGGAGAGGTATTCTCCTCCCCGGCCTGGGGGGTGAGCCGGGCCAGGTCCACCTCCATAAGGGGGTAGCCCTCAGACTGGAGCCGGACAATGCCGCTCCGGTTTGCAGTCACGGCGCAGAGGATGTCCATATCCACTGCCCCCGCCAGAACATGGCCGTGCTGGTGGTCGGTGTGGTTACCGCCGATCTCGGTGCGGCCAGGGGCGCTGAACAGGCTCTCGGCCGGGCCGCCGAAACTCTCCCGGAAGCCGGAGAGCACCCTCTCCACCCTGTGCTGGCTGTCTGAAAGGGCATCGGGACCATACAGGCGCTTCAACGTCTCATCCAGCCGGCCCTGGGCCAGCTGCAGTTCCAGGCTCTCCTTTTCCATAGGGGGACCTCCTTTTTGCTTTTACTTCCTGCTTCTAACAATATCACATTCTCTCCCCATTTACCATATCCAACTGCCACTTTTCCATAGTTTTTTGCTGCACTTTGATATTTGGCCCGTCCGTCGCACTACTCTCCCACCAGCTTGGCACAGGCCCCTATCTCCCAGCGCCCGACAGAAGTCGAAACAGTGAAAGCATACAAAAAATCTCTCATTTTTTGTCTAATTCAACCAAATTCTATTCGGTATATGGGGCTTTACACGGAAATCTTTCCAAATTTTAAGGCTTAAAAAATGAAAAATCTGTTGCAAAGTCAGTTGGCCTATGCTATCATAGGGTTGCGATGTACATATTGTATAAATTCGCAGGGTTCGACAATATTTTTTTGTGGAAAGAGGAGACACGAAATGAAAAAGCGCATTCTGGCACTTCTGATGGCCGGGGCCATGGCCCTGGGTCTGGCCGCCTGCAGCAACGGCGGCGATGACAAGACCGGTGATGACGTTACGACCTACAAGGTCGGCGTGGCCATCTACGAGTACAACGACAACTTCATGACCCTGTACCGCAACGAGATCGACCGCTACTTCAAGGAGAAGGAGACCGACAAGGTCAAGTACGAGGTCACCTTCCAGGACGGCAAGAGCGACCCCGCCACCCAGACCAACCAGATCGATACCTTCATCACCCAGCAGATGGACGTCATCATCTGCAACCTGGTGCAGACCTCCACTGCCGAGGCCGTCATCGACAAGATCGTGGCCGCCAACATCCCCCTGGTGCTCATCAACCGTGAGCCTCTGGGCGAGACCGACGAGAGCTATCCCGGCATCGTGGATAACCCCAAGGTCTGCTATGTGGGCGCTGATGCCCGTCAGTCCGGCACCTATCAGGGCGAGATCGTGGCAGCTCTGGACAACAAGGGCGATATGAACGGCGACGGCGTGGTCAAGTACGTCATGGTGGTGGGCGACCCTGAGAACCCCGACGCCCAGTACCGTACCGAGTACTCCATCAAGGCCCTCACCGACGCCGGCATCAAGACCGAGTGCCTGGTGGAGAACATCGGCAACTGGCAGACCGACAAGGGCCAGGAGATCACCAACTCCGCTCTGACCCAGCACGGCTCCGAGATCGACGTGGTCTTCTGCAACAACGACGGCATGGCCCTGGGCGCCGCTGCCGCCATCAAGGCCAACAACCGCACCGTGGGCCAGGACATCCTCCTGCTGGGCGTGGACGCCCTGGACGACTGCGTGGAGATGGTCAAGAACGGCGAGATGACCGGCACCGTCCTCAACGACCACATCGGCCAGTCCCACAAGGCCGTTGACGTGGCCATCGAGCTGCTGGAGGGCAAGGACATCCAGAACTACTACTGGGTGGACTATGTGAAGGTGGACGCCAACTACGTCAACAAGTAATTAAACCCTGTGAAACGGATACGGGCGGGCTGGCATCAGCCCGCCCGTTCCGAACAAGCAGGGCCTTTGACACCCGCCGCCGAGCGGAGCTTGACCCGCCAAGGCAGGCGGGCAGGCGCTCTGCCCGCTTACATACCAGAATAGGTTTGAGCAGAGGCCGGACCACACCGGGCTCTGTTGAGACCTTATCTGGTCTATATCCCGAGAAAGAGGAGGTCGAAACCATGCCAGAGTATCGTCTGGAAATGCGGGACATTTGCAAATCCTTCCCCGGCGTCAAGGCGCTGGACCACGCCCAGCTCAAGCTGCGGCCGGGCACCGTCCACGCCCTCATGGGCGAGAACGGCGCCGGAAAATCCACCCTGATGAAGTGTATGTTCGGCATCTACCACATGGACGAGGGCGAGGTCATCTACGAGGGGGACAAGGTCCAGATCCGTGGCCCGCTGGACGCCCTGAACCGGGGCATCGCCATGGTCCATCAGGAGCTTCAGCCCATCCCCGAGCGCAGCATTGGCGAGAACATCTACCTGGGCCGTTACCCCCTCAAGGGCGGCTTTTTCGTGGATCACGAGAAGATGTATGCCGACGCCGCCCGGGTACTGGAGGACGTCCACCTGGACTTTGACCCCCGGGCTAAGCTGGGCACTCTCAGCGTCAGCCAGATGCAGCTGGTGGAGATCGCCAAGGCGGTCAGCGCCGACTGTAAGGTGCTCATTCTGGACGAGCCCACCTCCTCCCTCACCGCCGCCGAGGTGGAGGCCCTGTTCACTATCGTCAACGAGCTGCGGGAGAAGGGAGTCTCCATCGTCTACATCTCCCACAAGATGGACGAGATCCTCCGCATCTCCGACGAGGTCACCATCATGCGGGACGGCCAGTACATCGGCACCTGGGAGGCCAAGGAGCTGACCACCGACTTCATCATCACCAAGATGGTGGGCCGGGAGCTTTCCAACCTCTACCCGCCCCGGGAGAATGTCCCCGGCGAGGTGGTCTTTGAGGTGGAGGACTTCACCTCCATCAACCCCCGCAGCTTCCGCCATGTGAATTTTAACGTCCGCAAGGGGGAGATCTTGGGGGTGGCCGGCCTGGTGGGCGCCCAGCGCACCGAGCTGATGGAGGGTCTCTTCGGCCTGCGCAGCCACACCAGCGGCACCATCACCTACAAGGGAAAGACCCTGAACATCAAGCGGCCCAAGGACGCCATCGACTCGGGCATTGCCATGCTCACCGAGGACCGCCGGGCCACCGGCATTCTGGGTGTGCTCTCCATCGCCGACAATATCTCCATCGCCTCCCTCAACCAATACCTTGTGGGCGGCATCATGCTGGACAACAAGAAAATTGAGCAGCTGGTCCAGGACAATGTGGCCAAAATGTCCATCAAGGCCCCCTCCTCCAAGACCCTCATCCAGTCCCTGTCCGGCGGCAACCAGCAGAAGGTGCTCATCGGCCGGTGGCTGGCCAACGACCCCGATGTGCTCATTCTGGACGAGCCCACCCGGGGCATTGACGTGGGTGCCAAGTACGAGATCTACTGCCTCATCGCCGAACTGGCCGCCCAGGGCAAGAGCATTATCATGATCTCCTCGGAGATGGCCGAGCTCATCGGTATGTCTGACCGGGTCATGGTCATGTGCGACGGCCGGGTCACCGGCTTCATTGACGGCAAGGACGCCGATCAGGAAAACATCATGGCTCTGGCCACCCAATTTGAGTAAGGAGGACGCTGAAGATGAGTAAAGAAATCAATACCTTGGAAAAAAAGAGCCTGTTCGCCGGCTTTTGGAACTACTTCAAGGGCAACCCCATTGTGGTCATGCTGACCGTCGTGTGTCTATTTGTGGGCTTCACCAGAGAAAACTTCTTCTCCTGGAACAACTTTAACAACCTGGCGGGCAATACCGCCATCCGTTTCCTCATCGCCCTGGGGGTGTCCGGGTGTCTCATCACCAAGGGCACCGACCTGTCCGCCGGCCGCCAGGTGGGTCTGGCCACCTGTCTCACCGGCGCTTTGATCCAGCGCTCTGACGCCATTGGCAAGCTCTTCCCCGACCTGCCCGAGATAAATATGTTCGTGGTGCTGGGCATCGTGCTCATTGTCGGCGCCGCCATCGGCATCATCAACGGCCTCATTATCTCCATCCTCAACGTGCCCCCCTTCATTGCCACCCTGGGCACCCAGACCATCATCTACGGCTCGGCCCTGATCTTCACCAACGCCCAGCCCGTGGGCAGCTTCCAGAGAGCCTACTCCAAGTTTGTCAACGGCGCCTTCTTTAAGAGCTCCGAGGCCGGTGGGTTCCCCGGCATCTCCTACCTGCTCATCATTGCCGTCATCGTGGGCATCTTCTTCTGGTTCCTCTACAACAAGACCCGCCACGGCAAGTATATGTACGCCATCGGCGGCAACGAGAACGCCGCCGAGGTCTCCGGCGTCAACACCAAAAAGAGCAAGATGCTCATCTATATGACCGCCGGCATCATGTACGCCTTGGCCGGCTACCTGCTGGCCGGTAAAGCCGGCGGCGCCAACGCAGGTCTTGGCACCGGCTATGAGCTGGAGGCCATCGCCGGCTGTACCATTGGCGGCGTGTCCACCACCGGCGGCATCGGCACTGTGGGCGGCATCCTGGTGGGCGTGCTGGTCTTTGAGCTTTTGAAGATCGTCCTCCAGTTCCTCAATGTGGACCCCAACCTCAATTACATCGTTCAGGGCCTGGTCATTGTGGTGGCTGTCGCTCTGGACATCCGCAAAAACCTGGCCAAGAAGTAAACCTGCCCCGCCAAGCAAAAAGGGAGACCGCACGCTGTGTGGTCTCCCTTTTTTATACTGTTCCCGACAGAGTGTTCAGGCCCGGCCCTGTTTTTATGGCCCCAGGCGGGGCATTATGCCCCCTCCGGGGGGCTCCAGTGGGAGAGCTCCTCCCCCTCCACCAGCAGGGTCACGGGCAGCCGCTCCAGCTCCCACAGGGTCTGGGCGATGGCCTGCTCTCCCATAGAACGGCCCTGGGCGGCAGGCTCTTTGAAGGCCCCGGAGAGATTTACCTCCCAGCCCTCTTCGCTCCGGCGCAGGTCCAGCAGCCGGGCCCCCTCGCCGCCGACCCGCTCCAGTCCAGCCCCTTCAGGCCCTGCCAGCAGTGCCTGAAGGACGGCAGTGGCCCAGTCGTCACCGATGGCCAGGGTCAGGTCCCGCTCCTCCCGGGCAAGACCCTCCCTGCCCGGGAACCACAGCAGGGCGGCCACCCGGCCCATGGGCTTGCCGCCGTTGTCCAGCAGCAGGTCCGACTGGGAGAGCACCGTCTCCCGAAAGGGCCGGGGGCGGCCCTCCACCGTCAAAGACACCGCCTCCACCTCAGGCAGCTGGCAGAAGGTGAGGACGATGCAGGCATCGGCCAGGGACTGCTCCATGCCGCTCAGGCCGCCATAGTGCTCGGACAGGTCCAGATGGAGCACGCCCTCCCCATCCAGATCCCATTTACGAAAACGGGTCCCGGCAGGCAGGGGCGAGGTCCAGTCCGGGGTCTGGGGGCCGGCCTCCAACGCCGCCATGAGCAGGGGGATCTCTTTGACCACATGGGGGGACAGATGGCCCGCCGAGTCAGGATCCAAAGTGCGGTACTCGGCCTCCAGAGCCGCCCCATCGGGGCCGTTCTGCCCCGCCGGCCAGTAGAGGGCCAGCTTCCCCTCTCCCGGGCCATACCCCCCGGTGCAGCCGGAGAACAGGGCGGTCAGGGCCAGAGAGAGGGCCAGCATACGTTTTTTCATCCCGCTCCCCCCTCTCTCCAAAGGGGCAGGGTGACGGTAAACAGCGTGCCCTGGCTCTGCCCCTGGGCCTCCACCGTGCCGCCGTAGCGGCGGGCGGTGTCCCGGACGATGGACAGGCCCAGGCCGGTGCCGCCGGCGGCCCGGGAACGGGCCTTGTCCACCCGGTAGAACCGGTCAAATATTCGGTCCAGATCCTCGGCAGGGATGCCCACGCCCACATCCTCCACCAGCAGCCGGGCCTCCTCCCCCTCCCGGCGGGTGGTGAGCCGGACCCAGCCCCCGGGGCGGTTGTATTTCACGCCGTTTTCCATCAGGTTGTAAAGAATTTGGTAGAGGTCATCGGCGGTGCACCAGACCTGCAGTCCCTCCTCCAGCTCCAGGTGCAGCTCCACCTCCCCCACCTGGGCCACGGGCTGGAGCATATGCTCCACCCGCCGGGCCACCTGGGATACATCCACCGCTCCCGGCTCCACCGGAGCCTGGGCGTCCAGCCGGGTGAGGGTCAGCAGCTTTTCAGTGATACGCTGGAGCCGGCCCGCCTCGGTGCCAATGTCCCCCACGAACTCCCGAACGGTGTCCGGGTCCATGGTATCGGTCTGCAAAATGGAGTCGGTGAGCAGCCGGATGGCGGCCAGGGGAGTCTTGAGCTCGTGGGAGGCGTCGGAGACGAAGCGGCGGCGGACCTCCTCGGTGGCCTGGAGCCGGTCGGTAAGGGCGTTGAACTCCTGGGCCATCTCCTTCAGCTCATCCCGGCCGGAGAGGTTGACCCGGTGGCTGTACTCCCCCTCCCGGACCACCCGGATGGCCCCCAGCAGCTCATTGAGCCGCACCGAGAGCACCCGGGAGAAGAGAACGCCCAGGGCAACGGCCACAAAGGAGATGACCAGGGAGATGGAGCGCAGGGTCTGCTGCACCCCCAGCAGCATAGCCCCCTGCTCGGCATCGTAATCGTCCACATAGACCGCCCCCAGCGTCATGCCCCGGTAGGTGACGGGCAGGGCGGCCCGGCTGTGGAAGGCGCCGTCCACAAAGTCGGAGCGGAAGGTGTCGTTGCCCCGGAGGGCGGCGGCCACCTCTCCCAACAGGGCATAGCGGCCCACCGAACCCGAGGCGGTGGAGCTGTCGTAGAGCACCAGCCCCGCCGGGTCGGTGACCAGCACCCGGCTCAAGCCGGTGTCGCCCAGCACCTCCATCACCAACTGGGCCCCCTCCCGGCTCAACCCCTCCGCCCCAGCCAGGGCGGAGGAGATGACGCTGGCCTGGCCCTGGAGAGCGGTGGCCTTGGAGTGGAACACCGAGTCCTGGGAGCGCAGCAAGGGGTAGGTGTTGAGCACGGCCAGCACCACGGCTACAATGGCCAGGTAGGTCAGGGCAAATTTCATCTGAAGGGACCGCCAAAAGGGGACCCGGGATGTGCTCTCTTCCATTTGACGCTCCCTCCTCTCCCTTGGGCGCTCTGTTTTTCGCCCTTGGTTTTCCTATGTTTTCCCCTCGTCCGGCTCGGAAAAGCCGTTTTCGATGGGGTCTGCAATCTCTACTCCGGTGATTTGAATGCCGTAGGCCGCCAGAATAGGAGAGTCGTAGATCTCATCCCCATAGATGGTGGTCTCCACAAGGTTGAATTCAGTGTACTCTTCCGGGACCCAGTACACACCCACCTCTATACAGGGATATTGGGGATCCTTCTCCCCATCGCCCATATAATAACCCGGATTTCCGAAGCAGATCTTGATCCGTAAGTCATAGCGGTCCTCCTCGTCCAGCCCCTGGGAAAGAGCCGCACAGGGGGCCCACTGGATACCGTCATAATATTCCTTGATGCCCTCCCGCCGGTAGATGGTCTGTCCTGTCCTGCCACCGCCATAGGACTCGCCCCAGGTCCGGTATTTCCCTGTCCCATCAGCCTTTTCCTGATAACTGCCAAACTGGCAAACCAGGGTGCCCTCAAAGGTGGCCGGCTCACCGGCCACTGTGTAGGACACTGTAAAGGGAAAGCCCGCCCGCTGAACTTTTGGCTCAGGGCCGGTTATTTGGGGATAAGCAGAGGAATTATTGACCCACAGCAGGGGGAGTGTAACAATGGCGTAGAGCAAAACCGGGCTCAGAAAAAGCATGACCCCACCCAAAAAGATTTTTAACTGGGCTCTCTGCTCCGAACCCTTTTTCGAGGTCAAAATTCCGATGGTGAGCCAGATGGGCGCCATAAACAAAAGTGCGGGCAAAATGGCCATGCTTCTCTCCCCTGTCAGCCGGTATTTCAGGGAGAATGGTGCCTACTTCTCCCCCTTCAAATAGTACCCCACCCCCCACTTGGTGAGGATCAGCTCCGGGTTGGCCGGGTCCAGCTCCAGCTTCTCCCGGAGCCGCCGGACGTGGACGTCCACCGTGCGGTAGTCCCCGGCGTACTCGTAGCCCCAGACCACGTTGAGCAGGTTTTCCCGGGAGTAGACCCGCCCCGGGTTGCGCATGAGCAGTTCCATAAGGTCGAACTCCTTGGCGGTGAGGTCCACCGGGGTCTCCCCCTTTTTGGCCGAGCGCTCATCAGTGTCCAGGGTGATGTGCCCGGCGGTGAGCTTTCCCCCTCCGGCCCCCTGCTGGGCCATGCCCGCCCGGCGGAGCAGGGCCCGGATGCGGGCCTTCAGTTCCAGGATGTTGAAGGGCTTGGTCAGATAGTCGTCCGCCCCGCACTCAAAGCCCATGAGCTTGTCGGCGTCCTCCCCCTTGGCGGTGAGGATGATGATGGGCACGTTGGAAAACTCCCGAATGCGCATACAGGCCTGAAGCCCGTCGATCTTGGGCATCATCAGATCCAGCAGGATGAGGTCAAAGGCCCCGCCCCGGGCCAGGTCCACCGCCTGCTGTCCGTCGTAGCCCACCTCCACCTGGTAGCCCTCGCTCTCCAGGTTGAATTTGATGCCCTTCA
>CAJUSE010000004.1 GCA_910588975.1 uncultured Oscillospiraceae bacterium
TAGAGCAGAGGACTGAAAATCCTCGTGTCGCTGGTTCGATTCCGGCTCTGGGCACCAAAAAATATTCTCCCGGGACAACGTCCCGGGAGAATACCCTTCGGGGTTCCAGCATAGGATGTAAGGCAGACCGGCCGAAGTCAATGCAAAGTTTGGTATCGTGCAAAGCGTACCACTTATAGTATGCGGGCGTAGCTCATCTGCTTACTTGCTCTTGGCGAGCAAGGCGAGCTTAGAGCAAGTTAGTGCCGGCGAAGCCGGCTGTAGAGCCTGGTATCGTGCAAAGAGTACCACTTATAGTATGCGGGCGTAGCTCATCTGGTAGAGCGCCACCTTGCCAAGGTGGAGGTAGCGAGTTCGAGCCTCGTCGCCCGCTCCAAACCGTTTTCAGCGGTTTGCCCTCCGGGGCCCCCGAAAAAGCGATGCTTCAGCTTTTTTGGGGAAAGGAGGAGCAGCGGAGGGAATGAGCTTTCGCCCTTTGGGCGGAAGCGAACGATCCGTAGCTTGCTCCGACGTGGCGACGTAGCCAAGTGGTAAGGCAGAGGTCTGCAAAATCTCCACCAGCGGTTCGAGTCCGCTCGTCGCCTCCAAAAAACATGAGACCCTATGGGTCTCATGTTTTTTGCTATATAGCCGCCCATTGGCCTGCCCCGGCGTGCCACCGGGGTGATAGGCCCCGAAATCCCTATTCACACAGGAGGCCCCCCATGACCCGTATTCTTTTCGTCTGTCTGGGCAATATCTGCCGCAGCCCTATGGCCGAGTTCATTATGAAGGACCTGGTGGCCCAGGCCGGCCTGTCCCGGGAGTTTGTCATTGCCTCGGCGGCCACCAGCGCTGAAGAGCTGGGCAACGGCGTCTATCCTCCCGCCCGGCGCAGGCTGGCCCAGGAGGGCATCGACTGCGCCGGCAAGACCGCCCGGCAGATCACCGCCGGCGACTACGATAGCTACGACCTGCTGATCGGTATGGACAGCTCCAACCTGCGTAATATGCGTCGATTTTTTGACGGCGACAGGGAGGACAAGTGCCGCCTGCTGCTGGACTACACCTCCCGCCCCGGCGATGTGGCCGACCCCTGGTATACCGGGGACTTCGACCGGGCCTATACGGACATCCTGACGGGCTGTAAGGGCCTTTTGGCCCATTTGCAGGGATAGAGGCGCCGCCCTTGTCATTTTTTTGACGTCTGTTGACATTTCCCGCCGTTGGTGCTATGCTGTCTTGGCGTGGCCCTCCGGGGGCACAGAGAACCTTTGAGAGGGAGAAAGACAATGCTGGTAGAGTTTTTGGAAAACATTCTGTATCTGGGGGTAGAGGTGCTGGTCCCCATCTTTGAGATCATCGGCCTGGTGGCCGTGGCCGTGATCGTTGTCAAGGCGCTGGCGGGCTGGTTCGCCAGGCGGGAGGTCTCCCGGGAACTGGATGAGGGCCTGTCTTTGGCCCTTGGCTTCCTCATGGCCGCCGAGATCCTCAAGACCATCCTCATCCAGGATATGGCCGGCGCCAAACTGGTCTTTGCCATCTTCGGCCTGCGGGCTCTCATGTCCCTGCTGCTCCACTTTGAGATGAAGCAGGAGCGTGTGGCCGAGCGGGAGAAGGAAGAGGCCAGCGCCCGCAAGTAATGCAGAAAAAACGTCCCCGACCACCCGGTCGGGGACGTTTTTCTGTTTCAGCACACTGGCAGGGGTTCGGACACAGGCGGCCATCAGACCACAAAGCGGTATCCCAGTCCCCGCACCGTCTGGATATACACCGGCTTGGCCGGGTCATCCTCGATCTTCTGCCGCAGGCGGTTGATGTAGACCATGACGGCATTCTCGTCAATGATGGCCTCCCCCCATACCAGGTCATAGAGCATATCCTTGGAGAAGATGCGGTCCACATTGTCGATGAACAGCTTCATAATGGCGTTTTCCTTGCCCGACAGGGGGATCTCCGTCTCCCCCTTGTAGAACCGCAGGGTGGAGGTGTTGTACCGGAAGGGCCCGGCAGTGAGCACGCTGCTCTGCCCGGGCAGGTGGTCCCGGCTGCGGCGGATCAGGGCCTTCACCTTGGCCCCCAGGGTGATGGGGTTAAAGGGCTTGGTGATGTAGTCGTCCGCCCCGATGTCCAGGCCGTAGAGGGCGTCAAAGTCCTCCTTCCGGCCGCTGACGATGATAATGGGGGTCTTGATGCCCCGCCCCCGAATGGCCTGTACCACCTGAAATCCATCCATGCCGGTAAGGTTCACATCCAGCAGTATGAGGTCGTAGTGCTCCGCCCCGATCTTCTCCAGGGCGTCCTCGCCGCTGGTGGCGGTGTGGGCCTGAATGCCGTTGCTCTCGATGACCTTGCGCAGCATGGTCAGCACGGCCTGGTCGTCATCCACGATCAAAACGGCGTCCCGCTGATCCACCATAGGGCCACCCCCTTTACAAACAGAGTTTCCTGTGCTACATTGAGCAGGAAGATTATCGCACAAAATCCTTGTTTTTGCAAGTGGGGAGGCCAACGATGAAGGAAAAAAGACTGCGCCGGGGGCTTTTTCTCCTGGTGCCCACCCTCTCTCTCACTATTTTGGCCCTGGGCATCCTGTTGAGCATCCAGGTCTTTCACCAGGGCCAGGAGCTGACCCTGGCCAGCCAGGATGCCCAGCTGATGAAAACGGCCCAGTCGGTGGACAACGACATCATCGGCCATTTCAACTGGTACAGCTCTGATTTCCTCTACCTCATCCAGCGCCCGGGCCTGGCCTCTGCCCAGGCGGCGTGGCTGAGCGGAGAGGACGGCGGCAGCAGCCTGGTGGCCTATTTGAAGGATAGCCCGCTCTTCCGGGTGCGGGGCATCACGGCCATGGCGGCCATTCAGGATGAAAGGGCGCTGCTGTCCACCGACGGCCGGACGGACTATACCTTTCTGGTCTCCCTGGGAATGGTGGGGGAGACCGAGGTGGGCATCAGCCGGGACGGAACGGGGCGGCTCTATGTGTCCATGTTCCTCACCTGGCAGGAGGTGGATTACGCCATCCTCATTGATGCCGAGGAGTTCTTCGCCACCACCGAGGCCCAGTCGGCCGCCGGTCCCAAGGACCGGCTGATGCTGCTGGACTCCGCCGGGCAGTACTACTTCTACCGGGACGAGGGGGAGATCCACATCGACCCGGCGGAGGATCTGTTCCGCTCCGGCAGAGGGCACTTGGGGCTGGAGCAGCTTCAGAACGCCCAGGCCGGCGGGGGGAGCACCATTGAGTTCTATACCGTCCAAAGCGACAGCGCCGCCTATACCGCCCGCCTGGTGACCCTGCCCGCTTCGGACAACACCAACGGCTGCTTCACCATCGGCCTGATGAACAACTATGACGAGACTTCCCGGCCCCTCCAGGCTAATCTGGTCCGCATGATGATGGGGGGCGGGCTTCTGGTGGCCGGTGTGCTGCTGTTCCTGTTCTTTGTCCTGCTGGCCCGCCGGCGGGACCGGGAGAACGAGGAGGAGCTGGCTCTGCTCCGGGAGAAGAAGGACGCCATGGAGGAGCTCAACCGCCAGACCCAGGAATTTGCCCACCACCAGCGGCTGGAGATCATCGGCACCCTCACCTCGGGCATCGCCCACGAGTTTAATAACCTGCTGACCCCCATCATGGGGTACAGCATTCTGGCGCTGGAGCAGGTCAGCGAGGAGCAGGCCCAGATCTATGACAGCCTTCTGGAGATCTACGAAAGCTCCCGAAAGGCCAAGGACATCATCGCCCGGCTCTCCGCCCTGTCCCGGAAGTCCTCCCCCGAGAACACCCAGCCCATTTCCCCCGACGAGCTGGTCCGCCGGGTGGTGGAGGTGGCCCGGCCCACCCGGCCCCCTCATGTGGCGGTGGAGCTGGAGCTGGGCTGTCCCCAGGCCCGGGTGACAGGCAACGACACCCAGCTGTCCCAGCTGTTGCTCAACCTTGTCATCAACGCCTTCCAGGCCATGGAGGACACCGGCGGCCAGCTGACCCTGTCCACCACGGCGGAGGAGGGGCAGGTGTGCATCCGGGTCTCGGACACCGGCCCCGGCATTCCCCAGCCGGTGCTGGAGCACATCTTCGAGCCCTTCTACACCACCAAGGAGGGCGGCAAGGGCACCGGCCTGGGCCTGGCCATTGCCCGCCAGGTGGCCGAGGAGCACCGGGGCACCATCGAGGTGGAGACCCGGGTGGGGGAGGGCACCACCTTCCTCCTTCGCATCCCCGCTGTCCCCCCCGACCCCTCCGGGGAACTGTAAGGGCGGCCTGTGGCCGCCCGCTCTCATGGTTCCTATCCATACGCTGCCTCTTGCGTGGTCGGTTTCCCAACAATTCCGCTTCTATCCTCCACCTCCACCACATACCCCTTGTGGTGGAGGTGTTGTCCATGCTGCAAGCTCTGTCTGACGCCCTGTGGCGGCCCTGGCTGCTGTGCCTGTTCCTGTTCACCGGCCTGTGGTGCTCGCTCTCCAGCGGCTTTTTCCAGCTCTTTGGCCTGCGC
Organism: uncultured Oscillospiraceae bacterium; assembly: GCA_910588975.1. GTDB lineage: Bacteria > Bacillota > Clostridia > Oscillospirales > Oscillospiraceae > Vermiculatibacterium. The sequence goes on from CAJUSE010000004.1 coordinate 4,479, forward strand.
TCCTGGCTCCGGGAGAGCCTGGGCGCCCTCCGCTCCGGGAAAACAGGGAAGGGGGAGGGGGGCCTGCCTCCTTTTCAGGCCCTCTGTACCGCCCTGGCCTCCACCATGGGCACCGGCTCCATCGCCGGGGTGGCCACCGCCATCACCTTGGGGGGAGCGGGGGCCGTGCTGTGGATGTGGGTGGGGGCCCTGCTGGGCATGATGACGGGCTATGTGGAAAAATATATGGCCCTTCGCTGCCGCCGCCCCGGCCCCACAGGCTGGGAGGGTGGCCCCATGGAATACCTGACCCACTTGGGCTGGCACGGGGTGAGCCGATGGTTTGCCCTGTGGTGCGCCCTGTCCTCCCTCACCGGCGGGGCCCTGGTCCAGACCAATTCCATGGTCTCCTGTCTGCCCGGCCTTTCTTCCTCTGACCGCTGGTGGGCGGGGGTCCTAATCGCTCTGACGGTGGCCCTGGTCATGGCCGGGGGGCTGAAGGGCCTGGGCCGATTGAGCCAGGCCCTGGTCCCCGCCATGGCCGCCCTCTATCTCACTACCGGGGTGGCCGTCATCTGCCACAATGCCGCCGCCCTCCCGGCGGCTCTCGGTGCCATTTTCCGGGGAGCCCTGTCCCCCCAGGCCATGGCCGGAGGAGCTGCCGGCACCGCCCTGCGCTACGGAGTGGCCCGGGGGGTGTTTACCAACGAGGCGGGCATGGGCACCTCGGCCATGGTCCACGCAGCCGCCGGTGGGACGACCCCTCACCGGGAGGGCTGCCGGGGCATCTTTGAGTGCGGCTTTGCCACCCTGGTGGTCTGCTCGGTCACCGCCCTTGCCATCCTCACCGCCGCCCCTTCGTCTGCTGCCGCCGGGGCCGGACTGGTGGGGCTGGCCTTTTCCTCCTTTCTTGGCCCTTGGGGCGGGCCGGTGGTGGGATTGTGTCTGGCCCTGTTTGCCTTTACCTCCTTGCTGGGCTGGGAATATTACGGGCAGCGCTCGCTGGCCCACCTGACAGGGCGGGCGCATCCCAAGGCTTTCCGGCTGTGCTATCTCTGCGCCATTCTGGCCGGTGCGGTGGGGGATGTGGAGGGGGTCTGGGCCCTCAACGACCTGTGTACCGGGCTCATGGCCCTGCCCAACCTGCTGGCCATCCTGTATTTGAGCCGGGAGGCCCTGCCCGTCCGTCTTGACCGCCCCCAACGCTCCGTGATACAATAGCAGGACAAGGGCCAAAAGTTGTACGTTTGGATACACCTATCAGACTGTCAAAAAAATCTTTTTGACAGTCTGCGTCGCATTTTGGACCCACGAAACGGGTCCAAAAGCTCCATTGAAATGGGTGAAAGAGGACCCTGATGGTCCCCTTTCACACTTTTCCCCCTTCCGAGAACTCCCATGACTTCGTTTTGCGTACACCTTTTTCAAATCTTTTATAAAAAATTTTACCTAAGAAGGGGGGACCTCCGTGGACCCGACCGCCCAGGACATTCTCCGCCGCCGGATGCACAATCTCTACCTCACCCGCTCCTGCCCCAGCCTGAAGGAGCTCTCCCGGCAGCTCATGGGCCTGCACTGCTGGTTCCACCGCAACGTGGCCTTCTCCGCACTCATCCGGGGGGCCGCCCTCACCGGCTGGAAAACCGCCCTCACCAAGACCTGGCTCTACCGGGGCACCCTCCACGGGGTGGCCTATGACGACCTGCCCAATTTGCTGGCTCTCCACGCCGGGGACGGGGAGGACAACTGGCGCAAGTGGATCGGCCTGTCCGAGGAGGCATATCAGGCCCTCATTCGGGAGGTCATCTCCCTTATGGAGGACGGGGTCTACTCCCGTGCAGAAATGCGTACCATCTTTGCCGAGCGCTATGACAGCGAGCTTCTAAGCCGCATTTTCTCCCCCTGGGGCGGCATCTTTGTCTCCCTGGCCCGGCAGGGACGGGTGGCCTTCCGCAGTATGACCAGCCGGGACTTCGACCTTATCTCCGCCGAGCCAACCCAGACCAGGGCCGAAGCCCTGCCCGACCTGCTCCGCCGTTTCTTTGCCGCCTACGGCCCGGCCACTCTGGCCGACGCCCAGTGGTTCTTCGGCCTGGAGAAGGCCGACCTGATGGGACTGGACCTGGACGAGTTCAAGGTACTGGACCACAACGGCGAGCCCCATTACTATCTGGACAGCGGGGAGGATCCGGCCGACATTCCCCATCTGACCCTCCTCTCCGGCTTTGACCCCTATGTGGTCTCCTATGTGGACCGGCAGGCCGTCCTGCCCCGGGAGCACAGGGCCAAGGTCATTCTGAAGTCGGGCATCTGCCTGCCCACCGTGGCAATAGACGGCCAGGTGGCCGGCGTGTGGAACATCAAGAAAAACGAGCCGGTGGTGGAGTTTTTCACCCGCCAGCCCAAGTCCATCATAAACCAGACCTACGACCTGGTGGACACCCTCCGCTGGCAGACCTCCGGCCAGCTCTGACCGGGCCCTTCTGCGGTTTCCCCACCCTTCGTAGGGGCGGACTCGGCCGGCGATGGGGGCCCGCCACCGGCGGGCATCGCTCCTGGGCAGTCCAACTTCCCTGCAAATCCGCAATGCTCCCTTCGTAGGGGCGGCCTGTGGCCGCCCGCTCCTTACAGCGCCTGCCTGACCTCTCGATCTGCTGCCCCCGATAAAAAGCGGACCTTCCAAATCGGAAGGTCCGCTTTTTCTTTAATCCAATGCCCCGGCCATGACCCGGCTTTGTAGATACTGGTTGAACCGGTCGTATTCCCCCTGGCCGATGGGCCGGGAGGAGGAGAGAATGACCAGAGTGTGTCCCTCATTCCCCCGGTGGTAGGGTGGGTGGACATGGGGGTAGGGGTTGGGGTGGAAGCCCTGCCGGAGATAAAACCCCTCCCGCCGCCGGGCCACCTCGTCCACTGGCGGGTCGATCTCCAGAATGACCACCTTGCCCAGCTCGCCCAGAGCCGTCAAAGCCCTGGCCCCATAGCCTTTCCCCCGGCAGTCAGGGTAGATGAAGAAGTGTTCCACATAGATGAATTCCCCGCTCTGCCAGCACAGCAGGGCCCCCACATCCTCCCTGCCCTCCCGGAGCAGGTAGAAGTGATAGGCGTCCTCTGCCATGATGGCGGCCTGGGAGCCGGCCTGCCGCTGCTCGTGGGGCGGAAAGCTGGCGGCGTAGTGGCTCATGGCGGTTTTGAAGCGGGGGTCGGCGGGGTCCCGCAGACGGTCAAGCTCCAATTCTCTCTCTCCTCTCATCAGTGTAAGCAGCTCCCCGGGCCTGTCCACCAGGCGCCCGGCCCCGTGGGAGAGCAAAAAGTCCCGGCCCCGAAACCCGCAGGTCACGGAAATGCAGGCCGTCCAGGTCAAACACAACGGCGTCATAGCGGGCCATGGACCTTCCTCCTCTCGGAAGTCTCTGCCTATTATGTCACAAAAGAAAGCATTTGACAAGGCCAAAGGCCAGAGCCCCACAGCAGGGGAAGGTGAGCAACCAGGCAAGGCCCAGGGAGGAGGCCACACCCATGTGGGGCCGGGCGCCGGAGCCCAGCAGGGCGGCGGTCTTGGCGTGGGTGGTGGAGACGGGAAAGCCCCAGAGGGTGCACAGCAGCAGGGCGGCGGCCCCGCCCAGCTCGGCGGCGAAGCCCGAGCGGGGGTCCAGGCTGACCATCTTTTTCCCCACCGTGTCGATGATGCGCCGCCCGCCTAAAAATGTGCCCAGGGCCATGAGGCCGGCACAGCCCCACCGGGCCTGGGTGGGCAGAGAATAGCCGCTGCCCTCCAAGGTCAGCAGCAGGGCCAGCACCCCCAGAAATTTCTGCCCGTCCTGGGCCCCATGGAGGGCAGCGGAGAGGGCGGCCCCGGCCACCTGGCCCGAGGGGTAGAACCTCTGGGGTCCGGCGGGTAGCAGCCGGGCAAAAAGCCGCCCGCCCCCCCAGCCCAGGGCCAGGGAGACCACAAGCCCCAAAGCCACCCAGCCCACGGCTCCCCAGTGCAGCCGCTCCGCCCCCAGGGCCAGGGCGGCTCCCGCCAGGCCGGAGAGGAGGGCGTGGCTCTCGCTGGTGGGGATACCAAAAGCCCAGGCCAGCACCGCCCAGAGCACGGTGGCCGCCAAAGCGGCGGTGAGGGCGGGCAGGGCGTAAACCCCGAAGTCGGCCAGGTCATAGAGGGTCCGGGCTACGGCGTCACTGAAGCCCACCGAGCACACTACCCCCAGCAGGTTGCACACCGCCGCCAAGGCGGCGGCCCGGCGGAAGGGGAGCACCCCGGCAGCCACCGGGGCGGCGATGGCGTTGGGGGCATCGGTCCACCCGTTGACCAGAATGACCGCCCCCAGCAAGAGCAGAACAGGCAGAAACGGCATAAGAGCACCTCCACGCACACATGTACTTTGGCCGTGAAACTTGTGGAGCCTGGAGGTGTTTTGCGTCCTCGGCTGCCGCCGCAAAGGCGACGGCAGTTTGGACAAGTTTTTATGCCTGGTGGGCATAAAAAATACCTCCCGCTGTAAGTGTACGGCGGGAGGGAAAGGGGTAGAAGTGAAATGTGAGAAAGCCGAACCTGAGAGGGCGGCCCCTTGCCCTTTTGGGCGGTTACAGCCGCAGGCCCTTGATGTCCTTCACCCGGGAGAGGATGATGTTGCACTCGCACTTCTCCACCCCGGGGAGGGGGTCGATGACCTCCCGGATCAGCTGCTCCATCTCCTCACTGGAGGCGGCCACGGCGTGGACATGGAGCTTATTTTTGCCCGTCACCCGGTAAATTTGGGTGATGATGGGGTTGGCCTCCAGCAGTTTGGTGACCTGGGTCAGGGCCTCGGGGGTGGTCTCGATGTCAAAATAGCAGGACACCGCCCCGCTGATCTTCTGGGGGTTGATAATGGTGGTGTACTCCTCGATGATGCCCCGGTTTTCCAACGCCTGTATCCGGGCCTTTACCGCCACCCGGGAGATGCCGATCTGCTGGCCGATATCCGAATAGGAGCTGCGGGCATTTTCTATGAGCAGCTGAACGATCTTTTGGTCCAGCTCATCCAATCCGCTTAAAAACATGAAAGCCTCTCCTTTCCATTTGCACTCTTATTATATACAAAGTTGCGCAAAATGTAAATAGGAGATTGACAAAAGGAATTCGGGGTGTTATGATACCTTCAAATCGAAAGTTTTATCTTCCGTTAAGAAAGTAAGGAGATGTTACTATGAACCAGGATTTGACCCGGGGGCCGGTGATGGGCTCCATGCTGCGCTTTGCCCTGCCCATGGTTCTGGGCAACCTGCTCCAGCAGTGCTACAACATCGCCGATACCCTCATCGTGGGCAAGTATCTGGGCAGCAATGCCCTGGCGGCGGTGGGTTCCTCCTTCACCCTGATGACCTTCCTCACCTCCATCCTGTTGGGGCTCTGCATGGGCAGCGGGGCGGTGTTCTCCATCCGCTTTGGACAGAGGGATGAGGAAAGACTGAACGAGAGTATCTGCGCCTCCTTTGTCCTCATCGGTGTGCTGACAGTGGTGCTGAACCTGCTGACCTTCCTGGCTCTGGACGGGATACGGACCTTCCTCCGGGTGCCCGAGGAGGTGTGGCCCATGATGCGGGAGTATCTGAAGGTCATCTTCTGCGGCATTGCCGCCACCTTCCTCTACAACTACTTTGCCGCCTTTCTCCGCTCGGTGGGCAACTCCTTTGTGCCCCTGGTATTTCTGGGGGTGTCTGCCCTGCTGAACATCGCCCTGGACCTCTTTTTTGTCATCACCCTCCAAAGGGGGCCTGCCGGGGCGGCGGAGGCCACGGTCATTGCCCAGTATGTCTCGGGGGTGGGCATTACTCTGTACGCTCTGCTGAAAGTGCCCCAGCTGAAGGGCATTTGGCGGCGGTTCACCCTGAAATGGAGCTCTATCAAGGAGATTGCCAGCTTTTCCATTCTCACCTGTGTGCAGCAGTCGGTGATGAACCTGGGTATCCTCATGGTCCAGGGGTTGGTGAACAGCTTTGGAGCCACCATCATGGCCGCCTTTGCCGCCGGGGTGAAGATCGACGCCTTTGCCTACATGCCCGTCCAGGACTTCGGCAACGCTTTCTCCACCTTCATTGCCCAGAACTACGGCGCCCGGGAGAAGGAGCGGATCCAGGAGGGGCTGAAGGGGGCAGTTATCGCCTCAGGACTGTTCAGCATTTTTGTGTCTATTCTTGTTTTTGCCTTCGCCCGGCCCCTTATGTCCATCTTTGTCCAGGCGGGGGAGGAGGCAGTCATCGCCGCCGGAGTGAGATATCTCCGCATTGAGGGGGCCTTTTACTGCGGCATTGGCTGTCTGTTTCTCCTCTACGGGCTCTACCGGGCCCTGGGCCGGCCGGGAATGTCGGTGGTGCTCACCGTCATCTCTCTGGGCTCCCGGGTGGCTCTGGCCCACATCCTCTCGGCCATCCCCGCCATCGGCGTGGTGGGCATTTGGTGGTCGGTGCCCATCGGCTGGTTTTTGGCCGATGCCGTGGGCGTTGGGTACTACCTGTGGAAAAAGGACAGCCTGTTTGACTGGAAGGTGTGAAAACAGAGAAAGAACCGGCCGGGAACTATGTTCCCGGCCGGTTCTTTGTGTAAGCAGAGGGGGAAAAGAGGGGGCAGGACAGAAGAACCGTCCCCTTGTCCTGTTATTCTCTGTTTTCTCGCTAATAACTACGAAATATACGGATTATAGAGCAGAAAATAAAAACAAGAACTTCAATCAAGCAACACCGCAGAAACATTTTAGTTATATCATATAAAATATCTGCTTTTCCGTTTTCCCCTGTTTTCTCCATTGCTCGCAATTCAAAAAATGTAGGCTCCTTCTTTTCCTGCTTGTAATGAAGTAACCAAAACTTGTATGCAAGTAACCCTGAGAAAAACAAGACCATGATCAAGGCGCATATGCACAGGGAGCAATTCTCAAAGAAATGCTGATTGGGGCACATGATCGCAACTGCTACATAGGGTGTATTCACGATTGCGAGAACCATTACAACGAGCCGATAAAGTATATGTTTGCATTTGCTCATTATAATCCCCCTTACCATGCCTGTGGTCTATACCAGGTTACCGAAACAGCCCGATGCTCTCTAAAATCCGGTTGACCTGCTCGGCCCGGCTGCTCCAGGCGGCCACCTTGCCGTACTCCCGGCGGCGGTCCCGGGCCCAGGTGCCCACCTCGCCGGTGGCCCGGTCGCAGAGCTGGACAAACTCGGCAGGGGTGTGGGCGCCGTAGACCACGTCGGGGAAGTGCTCCACCTGGTCGGGCCGGAGCATGGCCACGATGGGCCGGCCGGCGGAGAGGTACTCAAAGAGCCGGGCGTGGATGATGTCGCTGTTCGCCTCGCTGTCCCGGAGGAGGTAGAGGCAGGCGTCCAGACTGTGGAGGTAGTCGGGGAGATCCACCGGGTCCAGCTGGCCCAGATGGTGGACGTTGGGCAGCTCCAAGGCCTCGGGCAGCTCCCAGCAGCCGGCGTCCCGGCCTATGAGCAGGATATGACAGTCCCGCCGCTCCCGGGCCAGCCGAAGCACCGGCTCCAGGTCCAGATCGGGCCACAGGGTGCCCACAAAGCCAAAGACAGGCCCCTGAAGCCCCCGGAGAGCCCGGGGCCGGGGCAGGTCGTCCTTGGCGAACATGGGGTAGTTGCACCCCTGGGGCAGCAGGGTCACGTTGGGATTGCGGCCGATGAGCCGCCGGGCCAGGTCGGGGGAGACGGCAAAGACCACGTCGGCGGCGGTGGTAAGCTCCTCCTCCCAGCGGGGCGGGTAGCCGCTCCACAGCCGGGCGCAGTCGTAGACCAGCCCCCGGTAGGCCAAGCCCTCCAGGAACTGGGCCCCGGCGGGGCTGGCGCACCAGAGAAGAGGCTCCCGGAAGTGGTGCCGGCTCAGCCGCTCCTGGATGAAGCGGAGGGTGCGCCGATGGCTGTACCGGGAAAAGAAGGCGGCTGAGTTCACCAGAAATTCAGGCCCTTCAGAGGGCAGGGTGTAGACGATGACGTTGGGGCGGACCTGTCGTCCCTTCTCCTTCCAAAGGCGGGAGCCGTGGGGGGCGGGGGGCTCGAAAAAGAGGACCTGGGCCCCCTCCATCCGGCTCATGAGCTGTTGGGTCCGGCTGGGGGTCTGGCTCCAGGGCTGTTCGGCCAGGCAGAGGACCTGTCTCATCCCTCGCCGCCCCCTTCCAGACCCAGCAGGGTCCCGGCGGAATCCCGGTTCCGCTTTTCCACCTGGCGCAGCCGCTCTACCCCCTCCAGAAGAAAGCTGTCGTCCCCGATGCGCTCTACGGCGGCATCAATATGGGCCTTTAGCTTCTCCAGGGTCATGTCTTTCAAATCAGTGTAGAGGTCCTGGCCGATATAGTGGAGGAAGGAGCTGACCTTGGGGTCGTAGACCACCCCCACCAGGGGGACCCCCTGACCGGCGGCAAAGACCAGGGCGTGAAGGCGCATGGACACCACCACCTTCATCCGGGCAAAAAGCCCGATGGTGTGGGCGGAGGAGCCGGTCTCGTCCAGCAGGTGATGGGGGGCCTTCATCTTGCCGGCCACCAGCTGTCCGGCGGGCAGGTCCAGCCGACGCTCGATGGGCAGGAACACCGGGGTGAGACCGTGCTTCTCATAGGCGTAGTCGGCGGCCTGGGCGAGGATCTCGGCCTTGGCCTCAAAGCCGGGCCAGGGCCGGAGGGTGAAGCCGATATACCGGCCGTTGGGGTCCAGCCCGGCGTTTTCCAGAAGTCCGTCCACCGTGGCGCTCTGGGCGGCGGGCAGGGTCACAGTGGGGTCGGCGGCGAGGATGATCCTGGGGTTGGTGACCCCCATGTCCTCCAGCTCGGTCTTGGAGTGGGTGTCCCGAAGGGTGATGACGTCCACCCGCTTCTGAAGTACCCGGGCGCAGAGCTTTCGGTTGGAGGGGTACTGGATGGGGCCAATGCCGCAGCCGTACATGATGACCGGATTTCCCCGGAGCTTGGCGGCCCAGATGGTAAAGAGATAGAACCACAGGCTCCGCCGGGAGGTAGCGTCCTGCATGAGGGAGCCGCCGCCGTTGATATAGAGCCGGGTTTTTCCCATCCGGTGGAGGAACCGGGGGACGTGGAAGGTGTAGATGGCGTTGACCCGGTAGGTGAGCCGGGTCTCTTTGGGCCGCCGGGACAGGACCCAGACGGGCAGGTCGGGGTCCAGCTGGCGCATCTCCCGGACGATGGCCTCCAAAATGGCGTCGTCCCCGGCGTTGCCCCGGCCATAGGCTCCACAGATGAGCACCCCGTCCCGCTTGCCGGTCTGCCGTTCCTTCCGGCGGAGGATGGAGCGGTAAATGGAAAGCTGTCGTTCCAGGGTGCTCTCCAGAGAGAAGTCCGCCCTGGCCCGCTGGTAGAGCCGATCCCCCAGATGGCGGCGCAGCTCGGGGTCATGATACAGGGAAATGAAATGGCGGGCGAGGGTCTCGTAGTCCCCGGCCTCAAAGAGAAGGCCGTGGACCCCGTGGTCGATGAGGTAGGGCACACCACCCACCCGGCTGGCCACCGTGGGCAGGCGGAACCGGGCCCCCTCGGTAAGGGAGTAGGAGAAGGTTTCAGACAGAGAGGTGAGGGAGTTGATGTCGATGGCGTGATAAAAACTGTCGGTGTCGGTGATCCACCCGGCGAAGCAGACCTGCTCCGCTACCCCCAGCTCAACTGCCAGGGCCTTCAGCCTGTCCATCTCCTCACCGTCTCCGGCGATGAGGAGCCGGAGGGCGGGGCAGCTCTCGTGGGCCTTGGCAAAGCCCCGGAGGAGGGTGGGGATGTCCTTCACCGGGTTGAGCCGGGCGGTGATGCCGATGATGACACAGTCCTCGCCCCAGGAAAGACCCAGGCTTTGGAGGTACTCCGGCCGGTCCAGCCTGGGGGTGCGGGGGGTGAAGTCCAGGCCGTTGTAGATGGTGAAGAGCCGGTCCGGGTCAAAGCCCCGGGCGATGAGCAGGTCGGTCATGGCGTCACTGACCCCGATGCGGTAGTCCAGCCGCCGCAGGGCCAGGGCGTTGATGACCCCGTAGGTGAGCCGGGCCAGGGGCCGGCCCAGATAGTCCAGCTTGGGGTCGGAGTGGACGGTGGACACCACCGGCACCCCGGTGGCCGGGCCCAGCAGGGCGCCCATCATGTTGCCCCGGGCGCCGTGGCAGTGGATGATGTCGTAGCCCCCCTCCAGAATGAGGGTTTTCAGCTGCCGGAAGGCCTTGAAAATGTGGTTGCCCGGCAGCACGATGGTGGGGATGCCAAGCTCCCGGGCCTCCTGGGCAAAGGGGCCCTCCAGAAAGCAGACCATGGTCACGTCAATGGTTCGGGACAGGTTTTGCAGCAGCATATGCACATGGGTCTTGGCGCCGCCCACGTCGCCGCCGGAGATGAGATGGATGACTTTCATGCTAAGCCTCCGAAAAAAGACTTGTAGAGGACAGGGTATTTGTGGTAGAATAGCACTGTCCTGTTTTCCCATTGTACCACAGTCGGAGGAAAGGGACAAGAAAAGATGGGAATATTTATCCCCCAAGGAGAATATAAAGACATGAAAGACGGAAAAGTGTTTGGCAAGATCAACCTCATCGACCTGCTGGTGATCCTCGTGGCTCTGGCCGCCGTTGTGGCGGTGGGTCTGAAGATGACCGGCCATCTGGGCAGCGTGGTCACCGAGACAGGGAGCAACATCACCTATACCGCCCGGGTGGAGAACGTGGACCGGGAGGTCTATGAGAACATCAAGGACTTTATCGAAACCGCTCAGGCCCAGGGCAAGCCCGGCGACCAGCTCATGGCCAGCGGCGCCCTGCTCAGTGGCTATGTCACCGCTGTGGAGGCCACCGAGCGGGACGACAAGGCCGAGGTGCTCACCTCCAACGGCGCCCCGCTGGTCGTCTATGCTGGAAAGGCCGACCGGGTGGATGTGCTCTTCACCGTTGAGGCATATGTGGGCAACAACATCAAGACCGAGCTGGGCACCCAGGAGGTCCGGGTGGGCAAGAGCCACATCGTCAAGACCACCCACTTCGAGCTGGTGAACGCCACCGTCATGAGCTGTGAGTGGGCCAACGGCACCGGGGCCGACAACTAAGCAAGCAGGGAGGGGCGGGGGAGACCCCGCCCCTTTTTATCTGGAAAGGAGGGGCCTATGGAGGCGCTCTTTGCCGCACTGGCCCAAGTGGAGGGGCCGGTGCTGTTGTGGTTTCAGGCCCTGCGTAATGGCCTGACCGATCCTCTGGTGGCCTTTTATACCCATCTGGGGGATCACGGCCTTGTGTGGATCGGCCTGTGTGCCCTGCTGCTGTGCCTTCCCAGGACCCGGCGGGCAGGGCTGGCCGGGGCCTTTGCCCTGGTGTGCAGTCTGCTGCTCACAAACGTGCTCATCAAGCCCCTGATGGCCCGGCCCCGGCCCTGGCTGGCGGTGGAGGGTCTCTGGGCGCTGGTCTTTGAGGGAGATCCAAATTCCTTCCCCTCGGGCCACACCAGCGCCGCCTTTGCTGCCGCCCTGGCCTGGTGGCATACCCTGCCCCGGCAGTGGGGGTGGGTTGGCCTGGGGGCGGCGGGGCTTATGGGGCTGAGCCGGCTCTATGTGGGGGTCCATTTTCCCACCGATGTGCTCTGCGGCGCCCTGGCCGGCACCCTGTGTGGCTATCTGGGGTGGAGACTGCTGCTGTTCCTGGAGGAAAAGCAACATGGAATGGAATAACTGCTGGGAGCAGGAGGGGTACTGCCTCCGTCCGGCCCGGCTGGAGGACGGAGAAAACTACTACAGCCAGTGTTTTGCCCCCCTGGACCCGGAGGTGGCCCGGCTCACCGGCTGTAAGCCGGAGTTTGCCCGGGGGGAGGTCCTCTCCGCCTTTGAGAAGTTTGTGGAAGACGCTGACCGCCGCTTTTTCCTCCTCCTGGACCCGGCGGGGACCATTGTGGGGGAGAGCGTTATCAACGAGATCGACTGGGAGTTGAGAAAGGCCAATTACCGGGTGGCCATCTTCTCTCCGGCTTGTCGTGGAAAGGGGCTGGGGACCTGGATGGCCCGGCGGGCCTGTGACGTTGCCTTTGAACAGCTGGGTCTGCACCGGCTGGAGCTGGAGGTGTTCTCATTCAATCCCAGGGCAGAGCGGGCCTATGAGAAGGCGGGATTCTGCCGGGAGGGAATTCAACGGGAGGCCATTTGGGATGGAGAGAGGTATGCCGATATCATCCTGATGGCCATATTGGAAGATGAATGGAGGACGGCCCAATTTTGAGGGCCGCCCTTTTGTGTTCATATTTGGAATATGGAAAAGACAGAGAAGCCGTCTCCCTATGTGGGGAACAGGGGCGTGTAGGCAAGCGCTCCATTTACCCGGTGGGAGAGGAACAGGGTGCCGTAGCCCGTCCGGGCGGGGATGGGCCGCTGGAGGGGGCCGGTGGGGTCCACGTCGTGGAGCAGCTTGACCTTTCGGCCCAGGGTCACGTGGGGGACAAAGAGCCGGTTCTCCACCTCAAAGCCCGCCCGGCGCAGAGAGCGGACCAGCCGCAGCTGGGCGGCGTAGAGGTCGGGCTCAAACTCGGGGCACAGGTGGTAGATGCCGTTGGGAAAGAGGGCGAGCCGGTCGAAGGTCAGCGCCATGGGGGAAATGTGGGTGTCCATGAGGGCGGCCTTGGCGGTCTCTGCCCGGTCCGGCTCCACCTCTCCTAAAAAGACCAGGGTGAGGTGAAAATTCTCCCGGGTGGTGAAATTTCCCTTTTCGGCCAGCTTTTTCAGCTCCCCCTGGGCCTGGGCGAACCGGTCCTTGGCCCCCTCCTCGAAGGGAAGCCCCAAAAACAGTCTCACAGGGTGGCCCCCTCTCCGATGAGCGCCAGCTTCTCCTGCCGGGTCAGCCTCTTGACGGCGATCTCCCGCCGGAGGGCGGCGGACTTGTCCGTGCAGTCCTCCCGGTAGACCAGCTCCAGCGGCCCCCGGCCCCGGGTGTACTTGGCCCCCTTGCCGCTGCGGTGGGCCTTTAGCCGCCGATCCATGTCGTCGGTGATGCCGGTGTAGAGGGTGCCGTCGCCGCAGCGAAGTATGTAGAGCTGCCAGGCCATGGCCTCGCCGCCTTTCTCTTGGAATATGTACCCCTCCTGAGGAGGGGCCAGTGTCAGTGGCAGTCGCAGCTTGTGCCGTGGTCGCCCAGCTTGAAGGAGGCGCACTCGGTACAGTCGCACTTGGCCACGTTGTTCTGGGTGCAGCCCACCTGGATGGCGTTGAGGGTGCACATGTCGGTCTTGCCGGTGTGATAGGCGCAGGAGCGGACGGAGCACTTGATGCTGGGGTTTCCATGATTGTCAGCCATAGTAATTCCTCCCTTGTTTTGGGCCCATATCGGGGCAACTGCAGTATGCCCGGCGGGGTGGGAGACTATGCACTGGCCCTTATTATACCCCTTTTTGACCGGTGGGGCAAGTCAAGAACATCGGCCGGGCGCATAGAATGGGTGGGAGGTGAGCAATTTATGAATTTGAAGAACAACCAAATCACGGTGGGGGAGCTTCTGGACTACGCCCCCTCCCGGGCCGTTTTCCAGAAGCGGTTTCCCACCGTTCTCCGCCACCCTATGGTGGGGGCGGCCCGGACGGTGACCCTGGAGCAGATCATCGCCTTTGCCGGCGCCTACATCCCCAAAAAGACCATTCAGGATACCCTGGAGGAGCTGAAGCGGGTCTAAGGGGAAGCTACGAGTGGGCCCGGCGGGGGAGATGGCGGGTCCACCGCAGGGCCTCGGTGCCACCCTGGCGCAGCAGGGCCAGGGACAGGATGGCATCCCCCAGATAGAAGGCCAGGGTGGGCAGGGTGAGCTGGGGCGGGATGGCCCCGATGGCCTGGGAGAGCATAGGCTCCACCCAGTAGACCAGGGGCAGGGCCAGAGCGCCCCAGACAAGGCTGAACAGCAGGCACACCCGGCCCTTCAGGTTGAGGGGCAAAGCCCGGTAGTCCCAGAAAGGGGCGGCAAAACGCTCGTAAAAAAGGGCAAAGGCCCACTCTGCCACGGTGGCCACCCCGGCCCCTGCCAGGAACAGCAGGGCGGGGGAGGCCTTCACTGCCGGGGGCAGGGCCATGATGAGCAGGGCCCCCGCCCCATAGACCGGGCACACCGGCAGCAGCAGATGGCACTTGCGGTCCTGCTTGGGATTACGAACGGCCCTGGCCAGGGCCACCTCCAGCAGAAAGCCGAAAAAGCTGTAAATGAGATAACGCCAGAAAAGCTCCTCCATATCCTCTCCTCCTTTGGAACCAGTGTGGACGGAAACGGGGAGGGGGATACGGGGGAGTTTCTGGCGGTTTTGTTTTCGGGATCCAGGGGCCTGTTCAGGCGGGGATATATTTTTCAAAAATAATTCAAATTACCCAAAGACATTCTTGACAGCGATGATATACTACTATACAAAGAGATGGCATTGACAAAAGAGGAGGGGCAGGAAATGAATGTAAAGCGCAGCGATCCCTGGCTGCTCATTCTGTTTGGGGTGGGGCTGTTTGCCGCCTTTATGAACCTGTCTGCTGTGCTGGCCCTGCTGGGCCATGTGGCAGAGCTGGTGTTTCCCATCCTGCTGGGGCTGCTCATGGCCTTTGTGCTCAACGTGCCCATGCGGGGCTTTGAAAAGCGGCTGGACAAGCTGCTGCCCCGGGCCAAAAAGCTGATCCCCGGCCTGAGCCTGCTGCTGACTCTGGCGGCCATCCTGCTGGCCTTTATCCTGGCGGGCACGCTGCTGGTCCCCGCCCTTGTCTCCTCGGTCCAGAGTCTGATCCCCGTCATCCAGGCCAAGTGGCCGGAGTGGATGGAGCTGCTCAACTCCTACGAGGTGGACACCTCCCTCATCACCGAGTGGGCCGCATCCTTCGATGTGACCAGCCTTTCCTACAATATGGGTGATCTGCTGGGGAGGGTGGTCAATGGGCTTCGGGGGGTGCTCTCGTTGATGACCAGCCTGATCTTTGGCCTGGTCATCGCCATCTATCTGCTGCTGAGTAAGGACAGACTGGGCCCCCAGGCCAAAAAGTTGGTCTACGCCTATCTGAAAGAGCCCGCCGCTGACCGGCTGTGCTATGTGGCCCGGCTCAGCAGCGATGTCTACGCCAAATTCCTCTCAGGCCAGTGCGTAGAGGCTATTTTGCTGGGCTGCCTCATCTTTGCCGCCTTTACCATTTTCCGCCTGCCCTACGCCGCCCTCACCGGCTTCCTCACGGGGCTATTTGCATTTATCCCCTATGTGGGGGCCTTTTTGTCCCTGTTTCTGGGGGCGCTGCTCACCCTGTTGGTGGCGCCGGGAAAGCTGCTGCTGTGTGTCATCGTCTACTCTGCGGTCCAGTTTACCGAGAACCAGTTCATCTACCCCCATGTGGTGGGGGGCTCGGTGGGGCTGGCCCCGCTGTGGACCCTCATCGCCGCCCTCATCGGCGGCAAGCTCTTCGGCCTGCCGGGCATCATCTTCTTTATCCCGCTGGCCGCCGTGGTCTACTCTCTGCTTCGGGAGGACGTGAACCGCCGGCTGGAGCAGAAGGCCCAGCGCAAAGCGGCGGAAAAGGAGCTCTGGGGCGAGGAATAACAGAAATTGAGAAAATAAACCAGAGTTCTGGAGGCGTATGCAATGGAGCGCAGGGAAACAGTGGAATTGACCGTGTTGTGTCTTCTGCATCAAAATGGAGAGTACCTGCTGCAGGACAGAGTGAAGAAGGACTGGAGGGGCTTTGCCTTGCCCGGCGGGCACATCGAACCTGGAGAGTCCATTGTGGATGCCGTCGTTCGGGAGATGAAGGAGGAAACAGGGCTGACGATCACAGATCCAAGGCTGTGTGGGGTAAAACAATTCCCGATGGACGGAGGACGGTATCTGGTCTTTCTTTTTGAGGCGACCCAGTATGAGGGAGAGCTTTGTTCCTCTGAGGAGGGGAAAATGGCTTGGGTCAAAAGGGAAGAACTGGATCAAGTGAACTTAGTGGATGATTTTTACGATCTGCTCGATGTGATACTCCAGGAAAATTTGAGCGAATTTCAGTACGTGATCGAACATGGGACGTGGAATGTTATCAAGAAATAACGTTGAACCGCTCAAAATAAAACAACAAAAAGTACCGGGTGGAGCATTTGCTCCACCCGGTTTTTGTCTGAAGGAAATTCAGCGTGCCTGGGCTTCTTCATAGAGGGCGATGGCGCAGGCCACGTCCTCCACCGCCATGCCAAGGGCCTCGAAGAGGGTGATCTCCGCCTCCCCGGTCCGGCCGGGGAGGGTGCCCAGAAGCACGTCACCCAGAGTGCCGGCCAGATGCTCCCGGCCGTAAAGTCCCTCCTGCATGGGGATGAGGAAGTCTCCGCTCTCATGGAGGACCGAGTCGATGTTGTCCCCGAAAAAGCGACAGTTTTGGGCCAGGGCCGAGTCGATCTCCCGGGCGTGAGGGGCACAGGCCCCCACGGCGTTGACATGGCAGCCCGGCTTGAGCCACTCATGGCGCAGAATGGGCTGGGTGGCGGGGGTGAGGGTACAGACGATGTCGGCATTGGCCACTGCCTGCTCCACAGTGCCGCAGACCTGGGCCTTTAGGCCAAGACCGTGGGCCAGCTCGGCCAAATGACGGGCATTGTCGGTGTTCACGTCCCAGCAGGTCACCTGCTTCAGGGGAAAGACCTGGGCGATGGACTTCAAGTGGGACTCCCCCTGGGCCCCGCAGCCCAGCAGGGCCAGCACCTCCGAGCCGGGCCGGGCCAAGGCCCGGGAGGCCAGGGCGCTGACCGCCCCGGTGCGGATCTGGGTGACGCTCATGGCGTCCACGCTGCACAGCACCTCGCCGTGCCCGGCGCCAAACAGGAGGATCTGCCCCTGGTGGGAGGGGTAGCCGGTGCCGGCGTTGGTGTGGTAGACGCTGATGATCTTGGCCCCAAAGTAGCCCTTTTCAAAATAGGCGGGCATAAGGCCCAGAATATTGGTGTTGGGCATATTGATGGCGGTGCGGAGGTACTGGGTGCAGCCCCCGGTCCGCTCCCGACGGAGGGTGTCCTCCATGACGGCCAGACAGGTTTCCGGCGTCAGGTGGGCCTCTACATAGGCCCGGTCAAAAACCAGCATGGGCGGCCCCCTCCTTATTCCTGTTCCTTCCAGGAGCGGGCCACCTGGAAGAGCTTGTCCATGTCCCCCTCGGTGGTGAAGGGGCCGATGGCAATGCGGACGTAGCCGTCCACCCCTTTGCTGATAAAGACCCCATGCTCCAGGAAATAGTCCACCATCTCGGCGTTGCGCTCCGCCTTCACGGCCATGGAGTGGCAGCGGTGCTTGGGGTCGAAGGGGGTGAGGATGTCATAGCCCAGCAGGGTGAGCTCCTTGTAGACCCGCTCAAAGCAGTCCGAGATGTGTGCGCCGATCTCCTCCAGCCCAATTTCCAGCAGCTTGCCGATGCCCGCACGCAGGCCGTAAATGGCCTGGAAGGGGATGGTGCCGCTCTCAAACTTCCGGGCGTCGATGGCGTCGGTCCCCTTGATCTCCCAGGTGTCCCGGTTGATGGACAAGGCGGGGCTGTCCCCGGCGGTGACGGGGCGTAGCTTGGCGAGAAGGGGGTCGCTGACATAGAGGAAGCCCACGCCCTCTACCCCCAGCAGGCCCTTGTAGCAGGAGCTGGCCACAGCGTCCACCCCCATGCTCTGCACGTCAAAGGACTGGAAGCCCAGGCCCTGGATGGCATCGGTGATGACACAGGCCCCCCGCTTGTGGCACTGCTCCACCAGATAGGGCAGGTCGATCTTGTAGCCGCTGCGGGACTGGACATAGCTGACCACCACGATGCGGGTGTGCTCGTCCACCTGCTCCAGCAGCTCCTCGGCGGAAAGAGTCATGCCGTTGGAGGGGACCACCCGGACCTCCACCCCCTTGTTTTTCAGGTAGAGACAGGGCATGAGGACAGAGACGTGCTCCAGATCGCCCACCACGATGTTCTCCCCGGGAGCGAAGGGGTAGCCCTGAAGCACGTCGCTAATGGCCTGGCAGGTGTTGGGGGTGAAGGCCAGGTTGTGGATGTCCCCGGCGTGGAGGAACAGCCGCAGCTGCTCCCGGGCATCGGCGATGACACCGATGGTCTCTCCCTTGCCCGCCCCGCCGGCCTTCACCAGCCCGGGCCGGATGTCGGCCTTGTGGTCCATATAGGTATTCAGAGCCTGGCGGACAAAGTCATTGCCGCAGTTTTCGTAGGCGATGTCGAAGAAGGCCAGCTTTTCGGCCACGGGGAACTGGCTGTGAAGCTCCTTGACCCACTGCTTGTCCATGTGATCTCCTCCAGTCAATAAATTTTGGTACTGTCATATTAAACCTTTCAGGGACAGATTGCAACGGCTATTTATTGGGGGTGGGTTCGGTGCCGCAGTTTGCGAAAGGGAAAAAGGGGGCTTTTTTGCAAAGTGACTTGATTTTTAGACCTGATGCCTCTATAATGGTCTTTGTGAATTTTGAGGCCCTCTTTGTGCTGCCGGCCCGGTGGGCTGACAGAGCACAGGGAGACAGAGAGGAGCGTGAGAACCCGTGAGGATCGGCGCAACAGAACTTTTGGTGGTGTTTGTGGTGGCCCTTCTGGTCATCGGGCCGGATAAGCTGCCCGCTTTTGCCAAGAAGCTGGGAGAGGCCATGGGTCAGTTCAAGCGCTATTCGGACAAGGTGGCCAAGGAGATCCAGGAAACCGTGGTAGAGCCCATGGAGGAGGTCGCCGAACCTATCCGCAAGGCCGTAGAACCCATCGAGGAGATGGACAAGACCATCCGCAGCAGCGTGCGGGAGGTGGAGAAGTCCTTCTCGGATATTGGAAAGCCCGCAAAAAAGACCGCCTCTCCGGCCCGGGAGACTGCCGAGGCTTCGGAGGGCGAAGAAAAACCAGAAGTCACAGACAGCGAAAGCGCTGTGAAAAAGGAAGAGGAGGAGCAACAACAATGAGATTGGGTACACTTGAAATTCTGGCTATTCTGGGCATCGTCCTGCTGGTGTTCGGTCCCACCCAGCTGCCCAAGCTGACCAAGATGTTCGGCAAGAGCGTCAAGAGCTTTAAGGAGGGCGTGGAGGAGGACAAGTCCACCGCCGACAAGGGGACTGAGGATGGCGACAAAAAGGAAGACTGAGGCGACTGCCCAGGAAAAGCGGATGAAGCTGACAGGCCACCTGAAGGAGCTGCGCTCCCGGCTGGTGGTCTGCCTGCTGGTGCTTTTCGTGACCATTATCGTGGGCATCGGCCTGGCTCCCAAGCTGGTGGAGCACCTGCTGAACATGGGCAAGGTCTACGGCTATCAGTATGTCTATCTGTCCCCCCAGGAGCTGCTGATGCAATACATGTCGGCGGCACTGGTTTTTGGCATCGTGGCCACCATGCCCCTGATTCTCTATCAGGTCTGGGCCTTTGCCAAGCCGGGGCTGACCAAGCGGGAGAACCGGGTGTTTTTGTGTGCCCTCATCTTTGGGACCATCTGCTTCTGCGTGGGTGTCTACTTCGCCTATCAGGTCATGCTGCCCACCATGCTGCTGTTTCTCAGCACGCTGGAAAACAGCGCTGAGGTGGCCGCCGCCATCTCGGTACAGAATTACATCTCCTTCCTGTTGACCATCTTCATCATCTTCGGCAGCGTGTTTGAGCTGCCCGTGCTGTCGGTGGTGCTGGATGCCGTGGGTATCCTGAAGGTGAAATGGATGAAGCAGGCCCGACGGTATGTCATTGTGGTCAGTTTCATCGTATCCGCCTTCATCACCCCTCCTGATGTGGTCAGCCAGGTCATGGTGGCCATCCCTGTTATGGGACTGTATGAGCTGAGCATCATCCTGTGCTCCATCGTGGAAAAGCTGCGGCGGAAAAAGCCCGAGGAGGATGACGAGGAGAGGGAGGCTTCCGAAAAGGGAGAAGCGTCCCCCGAGAAGGAAGAAGCGTCCCCTGAAAAGAACGAGGAGTAAGTCCGCCGCCCCGCTGGTACCAGCGGGGCGGCTTTTCGTGCGTTTGGGTCCTTTTCATCCGGCGGGCGGTGTGGTAGAATGGGGGAAAAAACAGAAGGGGGGAGCGGGCATGAAAAACAACCTGTTTTTGACCGGAGACCGAAGGGTGGGCAAGAGCACCTGCATCGACCGGGCACTGGAGCAGGTGCGGGGTGAGGTGAGGGGCTTTCGCACTTACTTTGCCGACGAGACCAGAGCGCAACTGCTGCTTTCTGACCCGGCGGGGCGACAGACCCAGGTAGCGGCCCGGCGGCGGGCAGAGGGGGGCTTTCAGGTTTTTGAGGAGGCCTTTGAGGGCTGCGGCGTGGAGCTGCTCCACTCCGGTTGGGAGGCAGATCTGATGCTTATGGATGAGCTGGGCAAGCTGGAGACTGGCTGCCCCCGGTTCCGCTCTGCCGTGCTGGAGACGCTGGAGCGCCCCGTCCCCGTGCTGGGGGTGCTGCGCCAAGGGGAGGGGGAGTGGCTGGATCTGCTCCACCGCCACTCGGCCATAGAGGTGCTCACCGTAACAGAGGACAACCGGGAATGGGTCGGGGAGCAGCTGTCCCGCTGGCTGAGGGAGCTGGGGCTTGTGCCGGAGATTTGCCCCGGAGTGTAAGCCCGCCTGGCCTTGACGCAGGATTGCCTGAAAGGACTGGCCTCCAGCGCTTTGGCGCAGGTGGGAGATCGGGTCGAAAACCCGCAAAAATATCTTGTTAATCTATTGACATTTTCGGCCGAATGGAATAGAATACATATGAAAATTGAATAGTCTCCGAGTAGGGTCGGCCTAAGGATAAGCATCTATGGCCGTCCTGCCAGGGCCAGGCCGGAAACGGCATGACCTTCCGTTGTGAAAAGGGGCTTCACACCCGCCGGGCATGACATTTGCGTGCCTTGGCCCGTTACTTCGTGTGGGACAGCTCTTTTTCAAGGAGAAAGTGCGCCCCATGGAGACAGGGGAAGCTGTGGGTGTTTTGGGAAACCGGGACACCTGTTTTTTTACCCATTTTTTCGACAAATTTCGAGGGATTTCCCCGGGAGCGGGGGTCCACAAGACTATTTTGACCTCCTGGCACATAGATTGCCATGAACGGATCAGAGGGAGAAAGAGGAGGAGACCCATGAGGATCGGAGCAGTGGAACTGTTGGTGATATTTGCTGTGGCCCTTCTGGTCATCGGACCGGACAAGCTGCCCGCCTTCGCCAGAAAGCTGGGGGAGGTGCTGGGGCAGTTCAAGGGCTACTCGGATAAGGTGGCCAAGGAGATCCGGGAGACGGTGGTAGAGCCCATGGAGGAAGTGACCCAGCCCATTCGGGAGGCCATGAAGCCCATCGAGGAAGTGGACAAGACCATCCGCAGCAGTGTGCGGGATGTGGAGAAGTCCTTCTCCGGCATCGGCAAGCCCACGAAGAAGCCGGTGTCCCAGCCCGCCGCTCCGGCGGAGGCGGAACAGGCACCCCCTGCGGAGGAGGCCCCCGCACCCCGGCCGGCAGATCCGGAGGAAGAAGAGATATTAAGAGAGCTTAAGGAAATTCAGGTCGAGGAAGACCGTATGAAGGAGGAAGAAAAATGAGATTGGGAACATTGGAGCTCCTGGCCATCCTGGCCATCGTGCTGGTGGTCTTCGGCCCGTCCCAGCTGCCCAAGCTGACTAAGATGTTTGGCAAGAGCGTGAAAAATTTCAGGGAGGCAGTGGACGAGACCGACAAGGAGGACACTGCCGACGAGAAGGGCGAGGACGACAAGTCCTGAATGTGGTTTAAGCCGCTTGTCAAAGCGCTTAAATAAAGAGAAAGCACAGGATGAAACGGCCTGTGCGAAATGAAAAGAGGAGGTCATCAATTATGGCGAAAGAGAACTTTGCGAGCGCAGACATGACACGCCGCCAATTCCTGAAGATCTCGGGAAAGTCACTGGTAGGTCTGACCCTGTCTGCCTCATTCCTCTCCCTGGTGGGTTGTACCCAGGACCAGGTGGATGACGGCGATGTCATGGTCTGGGCTCTGCCCCAGGGCCTGCTTGTGGTCAACCAGGATAAGTGCACCGGCTGCCAGCGCTGCGAGATCAACTGCACCCTGGTCAACGACGGCGCTGTGTCCAGCTACATGTCCCGTGTGAAGGTGACCCGGAACCTGTTCTCCAGCAGAAACGGCTCCGGACTGTATACCGACGACCACTGGACCTACTTCCCCGACACCTGCCGGCAGTGCGCCGACCCCGCCTGCGCTAAGGCCTGCCCCAAGGGCGCCATCTATGCCGACGAGAACGGCGTGAAGAAGGTGGACGAGGAGAAGTGTATCGGCTGCGGCGCTTGTACCGAGGCTTGCCCCTGGCACATGCCCACCGTGAACCCCATCACCAAGAAGTCGTCCAAGTGCATCCAGTGCGGCGCTTGCGTGGCCGGCTGCCCCTCGGGCGCTCTGTCCATCATCCCCTGGGAAGAGGTCGCTGCGGCCGCCCAGGCAGTCTAATATAGGGAGGTATAGATATGTCTGCACAGAACGGTATCAACGGCTGGGCCGGTACGATCCTGCGGGTCAACCTGACCACCGGCTCCATCACCCGGGAGGACACCCTCCCCAAGTATAAGCCCTTTGTGGGCGGCATGGGCATCGGCTACAAGATCATCTGGGACGAGGTCCCCATGGAGACCGAGCCCTTCAGCGAGGAGGCCAAGGTGGTCTTTAGCGTCGGCCCCCTGACCGGCTCCGGCGTGCCCTGCTCCGGCCGGACCACCATCACCCTGCTGTCCAACTGGTCCAAGGGCAAGTCCATCCTGGACGCCCACATGGGCGGCCATCTGGCCCACGGCATCAAGTATGCCGGCTATGATGCCATTGTCATCGAGGGCAAGGCCGACAAGCCTGTCTACGTGAAGATCGACGACGACAAGGTCACCATCGAGGATGCCTCCCACGTCTGGGGCAAGGGCACCTTCGAGACCAATAAGATCCTGGCCGGCGAGGCCGGCCCTGAGTTCGACGTGGCCTCCATCGGCCCCGCCGGCGAGCACCTGCTGGGCTACTCCACCATCAACACCGCCTTCGGTAACTCTGGCGGCGCCGGTGTTGGCGGCGCCTTGGGTGCCAAGAACATGAAGGCTATTGTGGTCCGGGGCACCGGCGCTGTGAAGATCGCCGATCCCGTGGAGCACAAGAACCTGTGCGACTATATGATCCGGGACCTGGTTGGCGGCAACAACAACCACAACGTCCCCTCCCGTCCCCAGTCCTGGGCCGAGTACACCTCCACGGTGAAGAACCGTTGGCAGGGCGGCCCCGGCGTGGTGTGGGGCGCCGCTCCCTCCGGCCCCATCGACACCGGCGAGCAGCCCTCCGGCGACATCCAGGTGGCTGCTTACCGTGCCGTGAAGGGCGTGTTCGATTACGGTGACATCGTCCAGAAGTACATCGTCAAGTCCGGCGGCTGCGCCTCCTGCCCGGTCCGCTGCTACTCCGAGTACGAGGTGGACGTGCTGGCTGATTACGACCTGCCCACCAAGGTGTCCAACACCTGCGTGCCCTCCGGCAGCGTGCCCACCGCTTTCTACGCCAAGGGCTGCATGCATGACTTCAAGGAGGAGGGCGACTCCAAGATCGTCATCGGCCTCCACGGTGCTTACGTCATGGACGATCTGGGTCTGTGGGAGGACTACGCCAACCTGGGCCGTGATTTCGCCTGGTGCCTGGAGAACGGTGTCTTTGAGAAGAAGCTGCCCAAGGAGGAGTACGACTCCATTCCCTGGCAGCTGATGAAGGACGGCGATCCCCGCTGGCTGGACGAGATCATGGGCCGCATCGCCCGCAAGGAGGGCGAGATCAGCATCATCGGCGAGGGCAGCTACTTCTTCTACAAGGCCTGGGGCCTGGATGATGCCGCCAAGAACGAGTGGGGCGTCAACATGTACGATAAGATCGGCGGCAACAACAACGTCACCTACAACGGCTTCCCCAAGCATCACTCCAGCGAGGATGGCTGGCAGTCCGGCCTGCTCTACAACGTGATGTATAACCGGGACTGTATGGTCCACGTGCTGACCAACTTCGTCCGTTCCGGCTCTCCCTTCGAGGAGGTCATTAAGCCGGTGCTGGAGAGCTACTTCGGCGAGGGCTGTGTGGACGCTCCCAAGGCCTACACCCCCATCAACGAGAACAAGGTCAAGCTGGCCAAGTGGTGCTTCCTGGAGAAGCAGTGGGCGGACTCCGCCACCCTGTGCGACTGGATGTACCCCATGACCCTGTCCACCTCTCCCGCCCGGAAGTACGTGGGCGACATCGAGCTGGACGCTAAGTACATGACCGCCGTCACCGGCGAGAACTGGACCATGGACGACATCTTCGAGGCCATGGAGCGCATCAGCGCCATGCTGCGGGCTATGACCGCCATCTCCTTCAAGATCCACGAGGGCGAGACCAACCTGCGCACCAGCCACGACCGGGTGCCCGATTGGGTGTTCGACAAGGATCCAGACTTCAAGGCCTTTGAGAAGGGCACCGACAAGATGGATCGGGATGACTGGGAGAAGTCCCTGACCATGTTCTACGAGGCCATGGGTTACAGCACCGAGACCGGCATCCCCACCCGGGAGACCCTGGAGCGGCTGGATCTGGCCGATGTGGCCGACAGGCTGGAGGAGTACGAGCTCATCTAAGCAAAAGGAGAATTTTCATGGCGTTTTTTGGAAGAAGAAAGCCGGGGTTTTCCAAGGAGGAGACCGTGGATCCCCGGACCCTTTCAGACGTCGTGGTTGAGGAGTATGGGAACAAATCTGGCACCACCGCCGATGAGGCGGTGGTGCCGGCTCCTGTTCAGGAGGAAGGACCCCTGCCGGCCAATATGGCCCAGGCCCTGGCCCAATTCGTTCGCAACCACAGCGCTGCCGGGATGCTGGTCTCGCTGAACCAGCTGACCGAAGAGGATCCCACCATCCCCACCCTGTTTGAGCAGATGCGGGCTGATCCCGCCTGCGGCGACATCGCCCTGCGCAAGACGGCGAAGGATACCTATCTCTATCAGGAGGGCTCCATGAGCGAGCTCTACCTGATGCTCAACACGCTGGTGCTGGATGACGATGCCAAGAATACCATTGTCACTCTGGTGCGCTACAACAGCAAGACCTACCCCTCTGTGACTCCCTATGACTACTTCACCCGCCCCCCCTTCTCCATGCCCATGGAGCGCATTGAGACGGCAATTCAGGACATTTTGGACAGCGGTGAACCGGCGGATATCGCCAGGGTGGTCTCATCGGAGGGGAATTCCTACCTCTATTCCACGGACCATATCACGCCGGAGTATGCCAAGGGTCTGGCCGAGTTCGTGGAAGACAACGACTGAGAAGGAGGGTCCCCCATGGCGCCTGAGGAGAAGATCAACAATCCCTTTTTTGAGGGCGAGAAGATCCCGGATGTGGAAGGGCGGCCGGATCTGCTGGAGTATCTGGAGTCCCTGCCCGAGGTGGAGGACACCATGCCCCCCATTCCAGAGAAGGAGCCTGAGCCCGAGCCGGAGTTCACCCCGGAGGAGGAGCTTGCCAACGTGATCCGGCGAGCCTCCGGCCGGAGCCGGCTGGTGAAAAAAAGCCAGATCCTGCAGGAGATCACCAGGGGTGAGGAGCTTTTGGGCCTTATGCTGGCCAGTGAGAGCTGCCAGGATATCCGCAGCAAAAGCGGCAAGGCTGAGATCTATTTTTACTCCTCCCAGCACATGACGGACAACTATGCCATGATTGCCACCCTGGTGGAGGAGGCGGACGGCCCGGCCACCATTGCGCAGATGGTCCGCTTCCACGCTGAGAAGTATCCCGCCGCCACCCCCTTTACCTATTTTTTCGGCACGCCCTATAACTGGACGAGGGAGCAGTTCATGCTGGCCCTGGAACAGCTGCGGAAAATTCCGGATTACGAGGACATCGTGGAGGTCCACGCCTACGATGATACCCCCTTCCTGATCTCCACCAAGTTTGTGACGGAGAAATACGGCAAGGCGCTGGCCGACTTCGGGCAGGAGAGCACGGAGAGCATGTAAAAACTACAGCAAGGAGAAACCCATGGACGAACAGACGGCCCTGCCCATTCAGACCGTGACCGGGCTCCAGACCACGGCGGAGGGGGAGACCCTCCCTGTGGAGATGGCACTGCCTGTGGAGCACAAAATCGACATTTACGTGGACGGTGAGCTTTACCGCCCGGTGGTCTGCACCCCCACCATGCTGCCGCAGCTGGTGCTGGGGCGGCTGATTACCGACGGCGTGATCTGGGGCATAGAGGAGGTGGCCCAATGGGCCATCTCCCCGGCGGGGGACAGAGCCGACGTGGCGCTATCCCACAAGCCCCGGCCGGAAAGGGAGAGGCGGGATGCCCCTGCTGTTACGGACGGTATGATCCGCACAGCCCAGGCCAAGCTGGCCGAGGGAAATCCCCTTTACAAAGCTACCCGGGGGGTCCACTGCTGTATCCTGATCCACGGGGGCGAGCTCCGCTATGTCACCGAGGATCTGTCCCGCCACAGCGCCCTGGACAAGGCGGTGGGAAGTGCCCTTTTGGCCGGGGTGGAGCTGGGGGAGTGTGTGCTTTTCTCCAGTGGCCGGGTGCCGACGGATATGCTCCAAAAGAGCATCAACGCCGGGATCCGGGCTCTGATCGCCAAGGCCATTCCCACCTATCAAAGTGTAGAGCTGGCCCGAAAGCAGGGCATCACCCTCATCTGTGACGCCCGGGGGGGCAAGTACGCCCAGTTTTCCCCTTTGACTTGACAAAGAGACTCCCGCTGTGGTATCCTCAGTGGGAACACAAGAACTGAATATGCTCCGAGCCGGCTGTACCTACGGGAGGGAACTCCTACGGTCCCCCGGCCACTGGGTCACATGGAAAACCATATGGCCTTCCGTTTTGAAAAGGGGCAGCTTGCATATCGGGGACGCCCCTTTGGAGCGCCCCGGAATGGGTTGTACGCTCTGGACTCCTTTTCTTCGGAAAAGGAGTCCTTTTTTGCTTATTTTGAGCCCTTCTGTCAGGCAGGGGGCGGGGAAAGGAGAGGGAACATGGAGGAAAAGCGAGCAAACCGCACCCTGTTGGCTCTGGGGCTTGCCCTGGCGGCTCTGGTGGCCCTGTCCTTCACCCTGGGCCGGTATGGTTTGGGGCTGGGAGAGCTGTGGCGTGTGCTCACCGGCACCCCCCTGGGCCTGCCGGCCAGCCAGATGACCCCCCAGCAAACAGTTGTGTGGAACATCCGCCTGCCCCGCATCCTGCTGTGCTGCCTGGTGGGGGCTTGCCTTGCCTCGGCAGGGGCCTGCTATCAGGGGGTGTTCCAGAATGCCATGGCCTCTCCCGACCTGCTGGGCTGCTCCCAGGGGGCTGCCTTTGGGGCGGCTCTGGCCATCCTGCTGGGGGCCGGCACCGCCGGGATCACCGCCTCGGCCTTCCTGTTCAGCCTGGTGACAGTGGCCCTTGTCTACCTCATTGGCCAGTATGCCCCTGGGCAGAAGGTGCTCAATTTGGTGCTGGGGGGCGTGATGATCGGCTCCCTCTTCTCGGCGGGGACCTCCTTTATCAAGCTGGTGGCCGACCCGGGAGACCAGCTGCCCGCCATCACTTACTGGCTCATGGGCTCTCTGGCCGGGGCCAGGATGGAGACCGTACTGCTGGCTCTGGTGCCCATGCTGTTGGGCCTTGTGCCCCTGTTCCTGCTGCGCTGGAAGATCAACCTGCTGGTGATGGGGGAGGAGGAGGCCCGGGCCATGGGGGTGCATACCGACCGGCTGCGGCTGGTGGTGGTGCTGTGCGCCACCCTCATTACGGCATCGGCGGTGTCAGTGAGCGGCCTCATTGGCTGGGTGGGGCTGGTGGTGCCCCACCTGTCCCGGATGCTGGTGGGCAGCAATTACAAGCACCTGCTGCCCTGCTCGGCCCTCTTTGGGGCGGGGTTCCTGCTCCTCACCGACAACGTCAGCCGAAATCTCTTTACCGCCGAGCTGCCCATCGGCATCCTGACGGCCTGGATCGGCGCTCCCTTTTTCATCTATCTCATGCTGCATCAGGGGAGGGGAGAGACATGATAGAGGTCAAAGACCTGTGCTTTTCCTACCGCAGCCGGGAGGTACTCAAGGGGGTCTCCTTCCAGGCAAGGGAGGGTACGGTCAGCTTCGTGCTGGGGGCCAACGGAGCGGGCAAGACCACCCTGTTCCGCTGCCTGCTGGGCCTCTACAGGCCCAGCGCCGGGGCCGTGCTGCTGGATGGAGAGGACCTGACCAGGCTGCCGCCCCCCCAGCTGGCCAAACGGCTGGCCTATATTCCCCAGAGCCATGCCCCCGTTTTTGATTTCACCGTGCTGGACATGGTGCTCATGGGCACCAACCACGACCTTGGGACCTTTCGGTCCCCGGGGGCGGAGGAGCGCCGCCGGGCCATGTCCGCTCTGGAGCGGGTAGGGGCCCAGGAGCTGACCCACCGGGTGTTCCGCCGGCTCAGCGGGGGGGAGCAGCAGCTGGTCCTCATTGCCCGGGCCCTGGCCCAGGGCTCCCGGGTGCTGGTTATGGACGAACCCACTGCCAATCTGGATTACGGCAATCAGCTTCTGGTGCTGGAGTGCGTCTGCCGGCTGGCAGAGGAGGGCTACACCGTCCTTATCTCCTCCCACGACCCCCAGCACGCCCTGTGGTATGCCCACCGGGTGCTGGCGCTGGACGGGGGCGTGGTGGTGGCCGACGGTCCCGCCGGGGAGGTGCTGGACGGCCCGCTGCTCCAACAGCTCTATGGCGTGGAGGCAGAGTTTGCGCAGGCGAGCTGCGGCCGGGTCATTGTCCCCAGGCAAATCAAAACGCACAAGGTGTATAAGGAGGAAATGGAATGAAAAGAACGGTCTCTATGCTTCTGGCCCTGACCTTGGGCCTCACCCTGGTGGGCTGCAGCGGCCAGAGGGGGGAGAAAAACCCGGATCCCGAGGTCAGCACCCCTGTTGAGGAGAGCCAGACCACCGAGCCCCGGAGCTTTACCGACTCCCTGGGCCGGACGGTGGAGCTGCCCGCCCAGATCGACCACATCGCCGTCAGCGCCGCCATGGCCCAGCGGGTGGTGGCCCCCCTGGCCGCTGATAAGATGATCGGGCGCTCCGGGGAGTTCACCGAGGCGGAAAGGGAGTATTACACCGACGCCTATGCCGAGCTACCCGTGGTGGGCGAGTTCTACGGCAAGGAGACCGGGGATCTGGAGGTGCTGCTCTCCTCCGGCGCCCAGGTGGTCATCGACGTAGGTACGCCTAAGGACGGTCTGGCCGAGGACCTGGACGCCCTCACCCGGCAGACGGGCATCCCCTTCGTCCACATTTCCTTCTACGCCGATGCCATGGATGAGGTATATATCAAGCTGGGCGAGCTGCTGAACATGCCCGATGAAGCCGAGAAGCTGGCGGCCTACTGCCGGGAGACCTATGATATGGTCCAGGCCATCGCCGACAAGGCCGAGAAGGCCAACATCCTCTATGTGGTGGGGGATAAGGGGCTCAATGTCATCGCCAGGGGCAGCTACCACGCCGGGGTCATCGACATGCTGACCAACAACCTGGCCGTGGTGGATAACCCCGTCTCCAAGGGCTTTGGCAACGAGGTGGACATGGAGCAGATCCTGCTCTGGGACCCGGATATCATCTTCTTCTCTCCTGAGAGCATCTATGATACCGTGGCCGATGATCCCCTCTATCAGCAGGTCACCGCCATCAGGAACGGGGCCTACTATAAGGTCCCCCTTGGCCCGGACAACTGGATGGGCTTTCCCCCTTCGGTCCAGCAGCTGCTGGGTATGCAGTGGATGGCCAAGGTCCTCTATCCCGACCTGGCCGACTACGACCTCTACGAGCGGGTAAATGAGTTCTACACCCTGTTCTACCATAAGCCCCTGTCCCAGGAGGAATTCGATAAGCTGGTCGCCGGCTCTCTGAGCCCGAAAGCCTGATACAAACAAGAAAAAAGGGCCGCCGTTTTACATGAAAACGGCGGCCCTTTGTATTGGAAAATGGGGCTTACTTCTGCTCTGCGGTCAAAAGATACCGCTGGAGGATGGCGGCAAACTGGGCCCGGGTGGCGCTGCCGACCGGGTCCAGCAGTCCGGCGGAGGTGCCGGTGATGATCCCCCGCTCCACCGCCCAGCCGAAGGACGCCCGGGCGTAGCCAGCCACACTGTCCCGGTCCGGGAAGGACTGCAGTCCGCTTTCGCTGCCGGCGTGGCCGTCAAAGCGGCAAAGGAGGGTCACAAGCTGTTCCCGGGTGAGCACCCCCAGCGGGGCGGTGCCGTCAGAGATGCCCCGCTCCATGGCCCACTGGCGGGCGTCCTCCATATGGGCGGGGCTTTCCCCGGCAAGCCGGGCCAGTACCATCCAGGCTTGCTGCCGGGTGATGAGCCCCTGGGGCTGGAACTGGGCGGAGCCCGTCCCGTTCATCAGCCCCTTTTCGTGGACGAAGGCCACGGCGCTATGGTACCATGCCGTCTCGTCCACATCGTCGTAGGGGAGGGCGGGAAGGTCATCAAATACCAGCCCGGAAATGGCCACAGGGCTGAGCAAGGGGCCGTTGTTGAACACCACGCCGCCCTCGGCAGCCCGGTTCAGCACCGGGTGGGAAAGGGCAAAGGTCATGCCCCGGATCTCGGTGGCCGAGCCCACCAGAAGGTACTGCTCGTTCTCCTTGCCGGATTTTGCCCCCTTGATGCCGTTGTATACCGGGTCATTCCAGGTCACATCCACGCCGTACCAGTTTCCGTCCACCTGCACCGAATTCCACATGTGGTAGGTGCCGCTGCTCTGGTCGGTGGGCTTTGCATAGCCCGTCTCCAGTACGCAGGGGATGCCCAGCTGGTCGCAGAGGACCTTGAAGGCCCGGGAGTAGCCGTCGCATACCGGCCCGTTGTTCCCCGTCCTGCCCTCCAGGGCGCTGAGACACTCGTGGGGCTCATTGCCGATGGTGGTCAGGTCCGGGGTAGTGTTGTACTCGTTGCTCTCGGTCAAAATGCGGTTCAGGGTCTTGAGCTTTTCCACGGTCGTGCCCTCGCCCACCTCGGACAAGATCCGCTTCACCGCCGTATCCCGGCGGGCAATACCCGCCGCCACGGCACCGTTGGCCGTCCAGTCGGGGGAGCACATGGTAAAGCCGTTGTTGTCCACAAGGGTCAGAAAGAAGTAGGCCGTCGGGGTGCCGCCGGGCTCCTGGGCGGTGAGTATGCGCAGCTTGCACTTTCCGCTGAGCCAAAAGACCTCCGGGTGGTCCATGTCGAAGGCCTGAAAGACGGTGCCGATGTAGCTGCTGGCCTCCTTCTTCTTTTCCTCGTAATTCTCATCCTTGAGGAGCTTGGTCACGAAGACCCCGTTGAAGGTGTCGGTCCTGACCATATCCCCCAGCCGGAGGGCACCGTAGTTGATGGCCTTGTCCGCCTTGGAGACATCCACTGTGAAGTAGGAGCCGTCTGTAAAGACCATGCTGGGCAGGCCGCCGTTTTCCACGCTGGTGCCGTTTGCATAGGGGGAGAGGAGGGAGAACGCCACGGTCTCCGCCTGTCCCACCTCATAGCCGTGGCCCTCCCCCGGAGAGACCCGGGTGGAGAGACGGAAGTTGCTGTCCTCCTGCAGG
The DNA here is from genome assembly GCA_910588975.1 of uncultured Oscillospiraceae bacterium. Taxonomy (GTDB): domain Bacteria; phylum Bacillota; class Clostridia; order Oscillospirales; family Oscillospiraceae; genus Vermiculatibacterium. The sequence goes on from CAJUSE010000004.1 coordinate 36,010, forward strand.
AAATCTGCGAAGCTGTCACTCCCGCCGGAGTGGGAGCTGCCGGAGCCGGACACCAGAAGCTGATACAGGTCCTGGGCGTACTCGGGCAGCTGGACCCGATCGACCCAGTCCTGGCGGGGCTCCTCACCCACAATGTCCTGAATGGGGGAGGTGACCTCCCCCTCCGGAGGTGTCACCACCTCCGGGAAAGGCCTTTCGGTCACCGTGGGCCGGGGAGTGGAGGAGGAGCCTCCTCCGCTGCTGGGCCGGGAGGGAGAGGGATTGGGCTCCAGAGTGGGCTCCGGGCTGGAGTCAGGGTCCGGAAGAATGGGATCCGGGTCGGGGTCAGGGGCCGGAGTGGGGTCCTGAGTCGGGATGGGGTCAGGATCGGGGTCGGGGGAGGGCACAGGGTCCACATCCTCGAATTCAAGGCCGGTGGCAGAGAAGGTGATGGAATGATCGCCAATGACCGCCCCCGTGTCGTCCACGATCTCTGCCGCAAAAACGGCGGGGTCAAGATTGATATAGACCTCCCCCGTTGTGGCTCTGCTGGTGTAGGTGCTGACTTTTTCAAGGGTCAGCTCCACGCTCATGGCGTCGGCGGCACAGGAAACGCTGGCAATGTCCACAAGATTGGGATAGCCCGAGCTGTAATTTTCCACTTTACTGGCCTCAGCGGGGGCAAAGGGAATGTTGCTGGAAGTGATGGTCAGCGTGCCGGTGCCGCTGGACAGGTCCAGAGGAGTGCCCACGGCGTCCGTCACCAGGCTGGTAGTGCCGTAGGCCACCAGTTTGGCGTTTAAGGCGCCAAAATCGCTGGGGGATCTTCCCTCCCAGCTGCTGCTTTTCGAATAGGGATAGCGGAGCTTTGTCAGCTCGGGGCAGTTGGCGAAGGTGTTGTTTGAATAGCCGTCGCAAGAGCCCTGAAAGGTGACCTCTGTCAGCACGGCGCAACCGTCAAAGGACCAGTCGCTCAGGAAGTTCAAGCTGCCAGGGAAGACCACGGTCGTCAAGGCAATGCAATCCTTAAAGGCCAGCTGGCCGATCGCACTTACACCATTCTCAAGGGTCAGGTCGGTGAGGCTGGTACAACCCCGGAAGGCCTGCTCACCAATGGTAGGACAACCCTGGACCGTCACGGTTTTCAGTGCGGTGCAGCCCTGAAATGCGTTCTCGTTGATTATTGTCACAGTGCTCGGGATGGTGACCTCGGTCAGATTTTTGCAATTGTAAAAGGCGGCGCCGCCAATATAAGTCAAATTGGAGGGAAATGTGATTTCGGTCAGACCACTGCCATCGAAGGCTTGACGATTGAGGTCAGTTAGGCTTTCGGGAAGGGTAATGGAGGTCAGGCTGCTGCAATTCATGAAAGCCATTTGGTCGATGTAGGTAAGCCCTTCAGGGAGGGAAATGGAAGTCAGATTGCTACAGTTTTTGAAAGCCTGGGAGCCGATCTTGGTCAGCCCCTCGGGAAGGGAAACATCGGTCAGATTGGGGCAGGCCATAAAGGTTTGCTCACCGATGGCGGTGCAGCCTGTGATGACCACCGACTGTATTTTGTCCGCATGATCACTCCAGGGTGGGAGAGCACCAGAAGTATAGTTCGGTAGTGCATTATTATTGCCGGTAATGGTAAGCACGCCATCCTTGGCCAGCGCCCAAGTGCCATAGGAGGATATGTTCCCCTCCCCCCATAATCCCGCCGGGTCCACTGCTGCGGCGGGGACTGTCAGGGTAAACAGCATGGCAAAAGCCAGGGTCAGCGACAGCAGCCGACTCGGCTTTTCGTTTCTCTGCTTCTTCATGGATATTTCCTCCTGTCGACCGCCTGCGGGAGAGTGGCATTTTTATGGCGGCTCTTTCTCAAAAAAGAATACCATAATTTGTGGATAGTTGCAACTTGTTTTCGCTCCGCTGGCCTGCTTTTCTGCCCCGTTTCCCTGCTGTTTCGCCCAGGGAAGCCTTGCTGTGGGGCAGCCCCTTTTGCACAGTCCAGCCCGAAAAGGACAAAGCCTGCGCATAACATCTGTTATACGCAGGCTTTGGATGCCGCTGGTGGACCCGAAGGGGATCGAACCCTCGACCTCACGGATGCGAACCGTGCGCTCATCCCAGCTGAGCTACGGGCCCAAATGATGATGTTTTCCATCCAACAAAGGTGGAATTTCCACCTTTGTTCCGGGCAAACCCCGGGGATACTAGGGGGCTGGAAAACGTTGCCCAAACATTATAGCAAGGTTTTGCGGGAGTGTAAACCCCTTTTTGAAAAAAGTGCGGCAGGGGAGGAGAAAATGCGGTTCTATGCTTGATAATTTTCAAAAAATAATGTATGATACTACTATCTGCCTGTCTCAGTCCGCAATATGCCGGCCTGAGGCAAGGCCACGCTAACCGGGGAGATAGCGGTGCCCTGTACCTGCAATCCGCTACAGCAGGGGTGAATTCCGGCCCCCGGGTTCATATTGTGCCGTCTGACCTGGATAAGCAGCGATGAGGGATCGGGCCTGCGCAACGTTCACCCGTGAACCGTGTCAGGCGGGGAACCGAGCAGCACTAAGCGGACATGGACGTGTGCCGCAGGGCTCCCGCTCCTGAGCCGGCTGTCCCGGTAACGGGCATAATGTGAATTCAAAGGCCGGTGCGTGGTCTTGCCGCAGGCCGGATAACGGGGAAGAGGGGCCCACGCCCCCCTTCCTTTTCCTTTCTCTATGGAGGTTGATCCCATGGCCACCTATCAGGCCCTCTACCGCAAATGGCGCCCCCGCACCTTTGAGGATGTGGTGGGCCAGAGCCATATCACAGACACCCTGGCCCGGCAGGTCCGGGAGGGGAAGTTGTCCCACGCCTACCTGTTCACCGGCACCCGGGGAACGGGCAAGACCACCTGTGCCAAGATCCTGGCCCGGGCGGTGAACTGCGAGCACCCGGTCAACGGCAGCCCCTGCAACGAATGTGCCGCCTGCCGTGGCATCGAGAGCGGGGCCGTCATGGACGTGCTGGAGCTGGATGCCGCCTCCAACAACGGCGTGGACCAGGTCCGTGCCCTTCGGGACGAGGCGGTCTACTCCCCGGCGGCGGTGCGTAAGCGGGTCTACATCATCGATGAGGTCCACATGCTCTCCAACGCCGCCTTCAACGCCCTGCTGAAAATTTTGGAGGAGCCCCCCGAGCACCTCATGTTCATCCTGGCCACAACGGAAATTCACAAGGTGCTGCCCACCATCAAGTCCCGATGCCAGCAGTTTGCCTTCAAACGCATTTCCCCCACCGACATCGCCCAGCGGCTGAAGTATGTGGCAGGGGAGGAGGGCATCCCCCTGACAAATGAGGGGGCCGCTTTGCTCTCCCGGCTGGCCGACGGCGGGATGCGGGATGCCATGTCCCTGCTGGACCAGTGTGCCACCGGCCAGGGAGAGCTGGGGGAGACGGAGATCCTGGCCGCCCTCGGCCTGGCGGGCAATGTGGAGACAGCCGCCCTCATGGCGGACATCGCCGGCCACGATGCCGGCGCAGCCCTGGAGCGGCTGGACCGGCTCTATGCCGCAGGAAAGGACGTGGGCAGTCTACTCAATGAGCTTTCTGCTCTGACCCGGGACCTGCTCATCCGCAAGACCGCCCCCCGTGGGGGTGGCGGGCTGCTCACCGGAGGCTATGATGAGGCCACCCTGCGCAGCCTGTCTGAAAAGCTCAACATCCCCCAGCTGGCCCGGAATTTGGGCCTTTTGCAGTCAGTGGGAGCCGATTTGAACCGCAGCGCCAACCGCCGGGTGGATGCCGAGCTGTGCCTGATCCGCCTGTGCGATGAGAGCCTGGACGACTCCGGCCCCGGCCTTGCCGCCCGACTGGCCCGGCTGGAGGAGCTGGTGGCCCGGGGCGTGCCCGCCGCCCCTGCGCCGCCTGCTGTGAAGGCGGCGCCGTCCGTGGCAGAGCCTGTTGCCCCGGCAAAAGCGGCCACCGTGACGGACAGCGTTCCCCCGGCGGCGGAGGACTTGCCCCCTTGGGAGGAAAGCCCTGCCCCGGCAGCTGAAGCTCCCGCAGCGGAGGACCTGCCTCCCTGGGAGGAGGCCCCTGCCCCTGTGGAGCCGGCCTCCGCTCCCCCTGTGCCCCCCGCTCCGGCGGCACCCAGCGAGGGGGAGGGGAGGGCAGAACGGCCCTCGGCCCCTGTCGTTTCCGCCGCTGCTCCGGCGGATTTCTGGCCCCGGCTGGTGGAGTCCCTGCGGGGCAAGATCCCCATGGGGGAGTACACCTTCCTCAAGCGGCCTGGCGCCGCCCAGGGGGTGGTGGACGGCGGCGTGCTCACCGTGTGGGTGGAGAGCGACATGGCCCGCAGTCTGCTGAACAAGCCGGGCATTCTGGCCAATATCGCCAAGGAGGCCAAGGCCCTGCTGGGCGGGGACTACCGGGTGGCCCTCACCGTGGGTGTCCCCCCTGCATCCCAGGGCGGGGAGAGCCACGATAAATTGGACGACCTGCTGGCCAACTTGAGCCAGCTGGACAATATGACCATTCAGGAATAAGGAGAGGATCACGATGGCAAAGGGATTTAACAGCCGTGGCTTCGGCGGCATGGGCGGCATGGGCGGCGGCATGAACATGAACATGGTGAAGCAGGTCCAGAAGATGCAGAAGGACATGGAGAAGATGCAGGCCGAGCTGGCCCAAAAGACCTACACCGCCGCTGCCGGCGGCGGAGTGGTCACCGCCAAGGTCAACGGCCAGCACCAGCTGATGGAGGTTATCATTGATCCCGAGGCGGTGGACCCTGAGGATGTGGAGATGCTGCAGGATATGGTGGTGGCCGCCGTCAACGAGGCCATGCGTACCGCCGAGGCCGACATGGCCGCTTCTATGCAGTCCATCACCGGCGGGCTGAGCCTGTAATTGCCCCTTGACTTCAAGTGCGCTTGAAGAGGTAAAGTAAGCTGGGGCGGTTGAGATGGCCCCGCTGTTTTGCCCCATATTATTTTACATAAGGAGAGAAGCAACATGGAAAAGTCCAAGGTCTATTTTACCGATTTCCACGTGCCTGTTGGCACCAGCCAGCTGGACAAGCTGCGCCGGCTCATTGAGGCCGCTGGGGCGGGGCAGATCGACTTTGAGAAGAAGTTTGTCTGCATCAAGATCCATTTTGGCGAGCCGGGCAACCTGAGCTACCTACGGCCCAACTACGCCAAGGTGGTGGCCGACTTTGTCAAGGACCAGGGGGGCCTGCCCTTCCTGTGCGACTGCAATACCCTCTATGTGGGCCGGCGCAAGCATGCCCTGGAGCACATGGACGCCGCCTATGAAAACGGCTTTTCCCCCTTCTCCACCGGCTGCCAGATCATCATTGGCGATGGCCTGAAGGGCACCGACGATGTGGAGGTCCCCGTCCGCAACGGCCAGTACATCAAGGCCGCCAAAATCGGCCGGGCCGTTATGGATGCCGATATTTTTATCTCCCTTAACCACTTTAAGGGCCACGAGCAGGCCGGCTTCGGCGGCGCCGTGAAGAACATCGGCATGGGCTGCGGTTCCCGGGCGGGTAAGATGGAGCAGCACAACGCCGGCAAGCCCATCGTGGATGCCGACAAGTGCCGCAAGTGCCGCCAGTGCGCCAAGCAGTGCGGCCAGGATGCCATCTCCTATGGTCCCGACGGCATCGCCGCCATCGACCACGCCAAGTGTGTGGGCTGCGGCCGGTGCCTGGGCGCCTGTAACTTTGACGCCATCCATAACCCCGCCAGCGACACCGTTCAGATGCTCAACCGGAAGATGGCTGAGTACGCTCAGGCCGTCTGCGACGGCCGACCCACCTTCCACATCTCTCTGGTCCGGGACATCTCTCCCAACTGCGACTGCCACGGGGAGAACGATGTGCCCATCCTGCCTGACATCGGTATGTTTGTCTCCTTTGACCCGGTGGCCCTGGACCAGGCCTGCGCTGACGCCTGCATGGCCCAGACGCCCCTCCCCAACGGCCAGCTGGCCCGGCGGATGCAGGCCCCTGACTTCATCGACCACGGAGATTACTTTGAGAACACCACCGAGGGCTCCGAGTGGAAGTCCTGCCTGGAGCACGCCGAGAAGATCGGCCTGGGCACCCGCCAGTACGAGATCATTAAGGTGTAAAAGACCCAGCGCTTCTGTTCTGGTATGAATAGAGACACCGGGGAGAAAATAGAATGTGGGAACGAGAGAAGAAAGGAAGGGGTATCCATGGAGCTGTCCGAAATTTTGAGCCGTTGTGACCACACCCTGTTGAAGCAGGAGAGCACCTGGGAGGACATCAAGGAGATCTGTGATGACGGCCTTCGTTTTGGCTGTGCCAGTGTCTGTATCCCGCCTTCCTATGTCAAGCGGGCCAGCGAGTATCTGGGGGACCGACTGAAGGTGTGTACCGTCATTGGCTTCCCCAACGGCTATTCCACCACTGCCGTCAAGGTCTTTGAGACGGAGAACGCCATCCGCCACGGGGCCGACGAGATCGACATGGTGGTCAACATCGGCTGGGTGAAGGACCAGCGCTGGGAGCGCATCCTGGAGGAGATCAAGGCAATCAAGCAGGCCTGCTCGGGCCGCATTCTGAAGGTCATTGTAGAGACCTGCCTGCTCACCCAGGAGGAGAAGATCAGGATGTGCGAGCTGGTCACCGAGTCTGGGGCCGACTATATCAAGACCTCCACCGGCTTCTCCACCGGCGGGGCCACCCGGGAGGACGTAAAGCTGTTCCGGGAGCATGTGGGCCCCAATGTGAAGGTGAAGGCCGCCGGCGGCATTGCCTCCCTGCAGGACGCCGAGGATTTCATCACCCTGGGGGCCGACCGCCTGGGTACCTCCCGCATCGTCAAGCTGGCCAAGGGCCAGCAGGGCGAGGGGTATTAAGGCAGAAGGGGAGAGAGGAGGCTGCCAGGACAGGTCCTTCCACCATCATAGAACGTCAAAGAGGCGGGTAGCTTGAAGCTACCCGCCTCTCTACATCTCTGATCTGACGCTTTGTAGCAGGCTACAATAACCCACCCAAATAAGCTGCCATTGACTATTCAAAGATAAAGATCTCTTCGATGGGGGCGTCTACTGCACGGGAAATATCGATCGCCAATTTTAGAGATGGATTGTACTGCGCCTTTTCCAGCCTCATAATGGTTTCTCGGCGCACACCTACTTTTGCTGCCAATTGCTCCTGGGTTAATTCCTTCAGCTGCCGGAATTTTTTTAATCTGCATTCAAACTCTGCCATACATTATTCCTCATCTCCATCGACCTGGTCCCCGCAGTCATAACGGTACAGCAGATATTCAGTAAGAAAAATATCCAAAGCCAAAGCAAGAGATAACACGACAATGATGGCGATCAACGTGTATTCGAGTTTCCCTCCAAGCCTCCCCTGGCAGAAAATGACCAATGAGATCAGAATGATGGAAAGGGCGATTTTATTTGCTTTTAACTGGGCCCGGGTCGCATTTTCTCGGAACCGTTCGTCCATAAAGGTTCCCGACATTTTCCCTTCATAATAAAACCCGAAAAAACCGAAAAAAAGGAAGAATGCAAAGGGAGAGACGATGCCATCCATCGAGTATGTCCAGATGCCGGCAAAACCGAGAAAGCCGAGAAATCCCAACATCCCCAATTTTGGATTGAGTTTACGGGTGGTGTTTGCCTGGCCTGCTTGCCGGTTGTTTTTTCCGATGTGCAGGAAAAGCAGCACAAACAGAGAGAAAATGTAAATACAGGTCAGGGAAATGGATAGGATCATCGGCAGATCCCGCACTTGGAAGGTGTAGCTTCCAAAATCCATCGGAGTTACCAGGCGGGCGTCATTGAATGTGATGGCATACCACGAGGAGACAAGGGAGCACAAAAGGCAGAATATGCCACAAGCCACCCAGAGTTTTACATTGCTTTTCTTCATTGTAAGACCTCCTGCTGATGAGATATATTTATCTCTTGGTGTGATAAATATATCATATCTTTTCTGCTGCGTCAAGAAGAAAATGAGATATATTTATCATATGAGCAGGGGCACCGTGAAGAGGATTAGGTGGTTGTTTGCTACAGAAAGATAGTGATTTTCTCTATAGAATTTTCTGCTGCTGAATAGAAAAATAGCCGGTATCATGGTCACTTAAGCCATGAACCGGCTATCTTCTTTATTTCTTGATCTGTTTACCAATGACCGCCCGATATGGCCTTTGTAAAATTATCATCAATGATGATTTTCCATTGCTCATCTTTTCTTTCCATATTTATATCGACTGTGTTGGAAACAATATTGGTATCTGCATGTTTAATTGCCGATACCATTGGATTGTCTTCATCTGAATAGGTATCATAATCTAAATTGTTTAAGTCCTTATTGGATATTTTGCATGAGATGATTGTGGAATTCTCCTTCTGTTCCTTTACCTGCAATACCTCATAAGACATTTCTTCAAACAATGCTTCAATATAACCATCATCATCACTTAAATCATTTCCGAAGTATATGTTATCATGTTCTTCATCTGGGTATTCCACGCAGGCATTGAAGGTTTTTCCGTCTGGCTTTTTTAAGGCATCAAAAGCTGTCTCCAGGATTTCTTCTGGCGAAAGATCAGACAAATATGTGTTATCTTGAACTTCTGGTGAAGATTTATCTGCGTTCGCACAACCGGCCGATAAAGCGATAAGCAATATCACACAAATCATCAATGTCCGTTTCAAAATAATTCCTCCTCCATATTTTTTGTTTCCAGGGCCTAACTATAACGAGAATATTATACACGATCTAATCTGGCTGCAGCTCATTTCAAATAGAGGGCTGACAAAGACGGCTGCTGAGGATTTCATAATGCCTTTAGGATACCACCCGATACCGCAGCCGCAGATAGGATCCCTCCAGCACCTGACAGCCCTCCAGCTCCAGCACTCCCAGCTGCCCCAGCTCCTCCGGGGCGTGGAGACTGGGCCCGTCCACCAGAGTGGGCACCTCACTGCCCCCCACCAGCACCGGGGCCACCACAATGTCCACATGGTCGATGAGCTTGCATCGCAGAAACAGGCCGTTGAGGGTGCCTCCCGACTGAATGGTAAGCCGCTGGCAGTTGTGCTCCGAGTAAAGGTAAGCCAGCATGGCCTTCAGGTCCAATTCCGGTTGGAGGAGAACATGCAGGTTGTCCGCCTGCACCCCGAAGGCGGGGTGGTGGGGGTTGGTGGTCACCAGCACCAGCTGCTGGGCCTTGGCGCAGAAATAGCGCACTCCATGCTCGGTGAGGTTATGGTTGTCAATGAGGACGAAGGAGACGGGGGTCCTGTCCGGCGGGGGATTTTCGTTGACCCCCAGCTTAGCCTGGACCCGGCCCGAGCACAGCGACCACAGATCGGTGGTCTGCTCAATGGCGTAATACTGGCCCAGCCCCTCCTTAAGCCCGGCTATACGGGGAAGATCGGCGTCCATGTCCAGGGAATCGGTGCAGCCGGTGCTGATCTTGCCGTCCAGGCTCATGAGCATGAACAGGGTGGTGACAGGGCGTTCCATGGCGATCATCCTTTCTGTCTCCCAGAGCGGGCAGGGGAGATGGGGCGGTTATCTACGACCAAATATAATACAAACGCTCGACAACTTCAATAGCATATAAAAAATAATTTTCCACCTGGGGGAAATTTTACGAAACTGTAAAAATTATGGACAAAGCGTAAAAAGCTGTTGCGCTTTTTGTCGGGAGAGGCTATAATGAACATGAAATCCCCGGGTAAGGAAATGGAAGGCTACATACGGTCTCTATCCTCCGGGGTATTTACATGAAAGGAAGGTAGAATGAAATGAACAAGAAGCTCCTTTCGCTGCTCCTGGCCGGCACCATGATGCTGGGCCTGGCTGCCTGCGGCGGCAACAGCGACCCCACCCCCACCCCCGAGAACAGCACCCCTGTTGAGGGCCAGGTCACTGCTACGGACTACACCGTGGCCATGATCACCGACTACGGCGACATCACCGACCAGTCCTTCAACCAGACCACCTACGAGGCCTGCAAGGCGTTCTGCGAGAAGAACAACGTGAAGTTCACCTACAAGAAGCCTGCCGGCGACAACACCGCCGACCGTGTGGCCATGATCGAGAACGCCATCGACGAGGACTACAACGTCATCGTCATGCCCGGCTTCGCCTTCGGCGAGGCCATCCGTGAGGTGGCCGAGACCTATCCCGACGTGAAGTTCGTGGCTCTGGACGTGTCCGAGTACGACCTGTGCGGCGAGAGCGGCTGGACCATCCCCTCCAACGTCTACTCCGCTGTTTACCAGGAGGAGCTGTGCGGCTACATGGCCGGTTATGCTGCTGTGAAGCTGGGCTATGAGCACCTGGGCTACCTGGGCGGCATGGGCGTGCCCGCCGTCATGCGCTTCGGCTACGGCTTCCTGCAGGGCGCTGACGCCGCTGCTGTGGAGCTGAACAAGACCGACAAGGTGAGCGTGGAGTACACCTACGGCAACCAGTTCTACGGTGATGCCGACATCACCGCCGCCATGGACACCTGGTATCAGACCATGGGCGTTGAGGCCGTCTTTGCCTGCGGCGGCGGCATCTTCACCTCCGCTGCTGAGGCCGCTGCCAAGACCGGCGGCAAGGTCATCGGCGTGGACACCGACCAGAGCCCCATCATCGGTGCTGAGATGACCATCACCTCTGCCACCAAGGGCCTGGCCCCCACTGTTGACCACCTGCTCAGCGAGATCCTGGCTGGCAACTGGGACAACTACGGCGGCAAGGTGGAGACCCTGGGCCTGGTCAACGGCGACGATCCCACTGTCAACTATGTCCAGATCCCCATGGAGACCACTCAGTGGGGTGACGGCTTCACTCAGGACGACTACAAGGCCCTGGTGAAGGATATGTTTGACGGCAAGATCACTGTCTCTGACGACATCAGTGCCATGCCCGAGACCACCATCACCGTGACCGACCACGGCGACATTAAGTAATTAGGCCCCAAATACCCTCTTGAGAGCGGCGGGAATATCCCGCCGCTCTTTTTTACGCCTTTTTCCCTTTTTTCGACCCGTGGGGCAGGGGAGAGGGAGACTGTGAAAAATCGACAAAAAAACGGAAGAAAATTGAAAATAAATTTTGAAATCTTCTCCAGGCTATGCTATACTGTAAATAAGTATAGGCTTGCCGGCGGGTTGGTTCCCTCGTCGTGATGGGCCGGAGAAAAGGAGGTATGCAGGGGTGGAAAACTATGCTGTGGAAATGCTGCACATCACCAAACGCTTTCCGGGCATCATCGCCAACGATGACATCACACTGCAGCTGAAAAAGGGCGAGATCCATGCGCTGCTGGGGGAAAACGGCGCAGGAAAGTCCACGCTTATGAGTGTCCTGTTCGGACTCTACCAGCCCGAGGAGGGCGAGATCCATGTGGAGGGCAGGAAGGTGGACATCCGGGACCCCAATGATGCCAATGCGCTGGGAATCGGCATGGTCCACCAGCACTTCAAGCTGGTGGAGTGCTTCTCGGTGCTGGACAACATCATCCTGGGCGTGGAGCCCACCAACGGCCCCTTCCTCCAGAAGGAGGAGGCCCGGCAGAAGGTGCTGGAGCTCAGCGAGAAGTATGGCCTGCAGGTGGATCCCGACGCCCTCATCGAGGATATCACCGTGGGTATGCAGCAGCGCACCGAGATTTTGAAGATGCTCTACCGGGAGAACGATATCCTCATCTTCGATGAGCCCACCGCCGTCCTCACCCCCCAGGAGATCCAGGAGCTCATGCAGATCATGAAGAACCTGGCCGCCGAGGGCAAGAGTATTCTGTTCATCTCCCATAAGCTGGCCGAGATCATGGAGGTCTCCGACCGCTGCTCGGTGCTCCGCAAGGGCAAGTACATCGGCACGGTGGAGACTAAGAACACCACCGCCGAGGAGCTCTCTGCCATGATGGTGGGCCGCCACGTCTCCTTCGCCGTGGAGAAGGGCCCCGCTAAGCCGGGAGAGGTCATTTTGGACGTGAAGGGGATGAAGGTAGCCTCCAAGCACCACAAGAATGATGCCGTCAAGGGGGTCACCTTCCGGGTCCGTGCCGGGGAGATCCTCTGTATCGCCGGCATCGACGGAAACGGTCAGTCCGAGCTGGTCTACGGACTCACCGGTCTGGAGCCGGTGAAGGAGGGAACCATCACCCTCTGCGGCAAGGACATCACCGCCGCCCCCATCCGCCAGCGGTCTTTGGATGGCATGAGCCATATCCCCGAGGATCGGCACAAGCACGGCCTGGTGCTGGACTACACCCTGGAGGATAACATGGTGCTCCAGCGCTACTTTGAGCCCCAGTTCGTCTCCAAGTCGGGCTTCCTCAAGCGGGGGGCCATCCGGGAGTACGCCAGCCAGCTCATCGAGCAGTACGATGTGCGCTCGGGCCAGGGGCCCATCACCATGGCCCGGAGCATGTCCGGCGGCAACCAGCAGAAGGCCATCATCGCCCGGGAGATCGACAAGGACCCCCAGCTTCTGGTGGCGGTGCAGCCCACCCGGGGCCTGGACGTGGGCGCCATCGAGTACATACACAAGCAGCTTGTGGCCCAGCGGGATGCCGGACGGGGCGTGCTGCTGGTAAGCCTGGAGCTGGACGAGGTCATGAACGTCTCTGACCGCATCCTGGTCATCTATGAGGGGGAGATCGTGGGCGAGTTTGACCCCAAGACAGTCACCGTAGAGGAGCTGGGCCTGTACATGGCCGGCGCCAAGAGAGAGGGGGATGGGGCATGAACAAGGAAAAAACTCCCTTACTGGGCCGCAACAGCACGCAGACGCTGCTCTCCTCGCTCATTTGTATCCTTCTGGGCCTGATGGTGGGCTATATTGTGCTGCTGCTCATCAATCCCAGAGGGGCCAATGGGGCCATTATGGCCATTCTGAAGAACTTTATGACCTACTCCAAGCCCAATGCCCAGCTGAAGTATTTCGCCAATACCCTGGTCAAGACAGTGCCTTTGATCCTGTGCTCGCTGTCGGTGCTCTTTGCCTACAAGGTGGGCCTGTTCAACATCGGTGCCGCCGGCCAGTATGTGGTGGGGGCCGGGGCCAGCCTTTATCTGGCCCTGAAGCTCAATATGCCCTGGTACGTCTGTCTGGTGGCCGCTGTTCTGGCCGGCGCTCTGCTGGGGGCTCTGTCCGGTGTGCTCAATGCCTATCGGAACGTGAACGTGGTCATTTCCTGTATCATGCTCAACTGGATCAGCCTTTACGCTGTGAACACCATGCTGGCCCAGGTGAAGGAGGCCACCAGCCCCTATACCCTGCCGATAAAGGGGGTCAATCCCTCTGCGCTTCTGCCTACTCTGGGCCTTGACAAGCTGTTTAACAGCCAGTATGTGACCATCGCCCTGCCCCTGGCCATCCTCATCCCCATCCTCATCTGGGTGCTGCTGGAAAAGACCAAGCTGGGCTACGAGCTGAAGGCCACCGGCTTTAACAGCCACGCCGCCAAGTATGCCGGTATGAAGGAAAAGCGGAACATCATCCTGACCATGGCCATCTCGGGCGGCCTGGCCGCCATGGGTGCGGGCCTGTTCTACCTCACCGGCTTTGAGCAGTGGCAGACCACCCAGTCCAGCGTGCCTGCCATGGGCTTTAACGGCATCGCCGCCGGCTTCCTGGGCGGCCTGAGCCCCATCGGCGCTATTTTCTCCTCCTATTTCATCCAGCATATCACCAACGGCGGCGCCTATGTGGACAAGACCATGTACTCTGCTCAGATCTCCGATTTGATCACATCTCTCATTATCTACCTGTGCGCCTTCGTTCTCTTCTTTAAGCAGCTTATGGGCAAGGGTGCGGCTTTTACGGCCGGAAACGCCAATGCTGAGCCTGCCGCTGCCCCTCAGCCTGTTGCGGAAGACACCCCCCAGGAGGATGACGAGACCGGGAAAGGAGGCGAGGCATAATGGTGCTCTTGCTGCAATACACCCTCATCTTTGCCTCCGTGCTGATGCTGGTGGCCCTGGGCGGCTGCTTCGCCGAGCACTCCGGCGTCATCAACATCGGTCTGGAGGGCATCATGGTCATGGGCGCCCTGGGCGGAGCTCTGGTCATGAAGTTCCTGCCTGCCGGTACCGCCGCCCCCATGGTGGTCCTGCTGGTCATTTTGGCCGCCGTGGGCATGGGAATGATCTACTCTCTGCTGCTGGCCGTGGCCGCCATCAACTTCAAAGCGGACCAGACTTTGGTGGGCACGGCCATGAACCTCCTTGGCACCGCTGCCGCCACCGTCTTTGTCAAGGCCATGAACACTGCCGAGAGCGTGGACAATGTGTCGGCCACCATCCAGTATACCGAGCCCAAGAAGGCCTTTTTGGTCAACATTGGCTCCTTTGAGTTCAGCTGGTTCATGGCGGTGGCCTTTGTGGCCCTTGTGGTGAGCTACATCGTGCTTTATAAGACCCGCTTCGGCCTGCGGCTCCAGGCCTGCGGCGAGCATCCCCAGGCCGCTGACAGCGTGGGCATCAATGTCTATAAGATGCGCTACGCCGGCGTGCTTATCTCCGGTGTGCTGGGCGGTCTGGGCGGAATTACTTTTATCACCGCCGGCGTCAGCGAGTGGAAATTTGAGTACGGCGTGGCCGGCTTTGGCTTCCTGGCTCTGGCCGTTATGATCTTCGGCGAGTGGAAGCCCACCCGGATCGCTTTGGCCGCCATCCTCTTTGGCGCTTTCCGGGCGCTGGGCAACGTGTACAGCGGCTTTGAGCTGCTGCGCAACCTGAACCTGCCCAGCACCCTCTATAACATGCTGCCCTATATCGTCTGCCTCATCGTGCTCTCCTTCACCTCGGAGAAGTCTCGGGCCCCCAAGGCCGAGGGACAGCCCTACGACAAGGGCCAACGGTAAATGAGACGGTCCGCCCCAATGTAAGGTTTGAATAGGGGGCCAAACTGATACAAAAAGAAGGTCAAGCGGTGTTGTCCGCTTGACCTTCTTTTTGTTATTCCATCACGCCCGCTGTATGTTCTTGCAAATGCGATATTCAAAGCGGCGGACCCTGGCGCTAAATAATTGATTTTGTAGGGCTTTTAATTTCCGGTTTCCAGAGTCTCCACCTCAGGGAGATACCGAGCAAGCATGGCGGCGACCTCGGCACGGGTGGTACTTCCTAACGGGTCCAGAATGCCATTTCCCTTGCCTGTGACAATGCCCCTTTCCACGGCCCATTTCATGGCAGTTTCGGCGTAGCCGCCCACATTATCAGCATCGGTAAAGCCGTCAAGGCTGCCGTTGGTGGCCGGGGACTCCGCCCAGCGGTAAAGGATGGTTGCAAGCTGCTCCCGAGTGACGGCATCGTCGGGGCCAAACCGGCCGTCGGCATAGCCCATGGCGATTTGGCGCTCGGCTGCCCATGCAACGGCCTGGGTATAAAATTCTCCGTCATCCACATCGAAGAAGCTGCCCGGAACAGTCTCTGGCTCCTTCTCCAACCGATAAAGTACCGTCACCAACATCCCACGGGTCACAAGCCCCTCGGGGTCGAAGGTGGTGTCACCGGTCCCATGGAACAGGCCGTTGTCCACGGCGTATTTTACGGCTTCATAATACCATGCCTCAGGGTCTATATCATGAAACTGTTCTGCTGTGATAATTTTTGTGAACTGGGGTGTAATGGTCACAGGGCCACGGGGCTGGACAAAGGTGTATGTTCCGTCCGGGTTTGCTGTGACCTTCACGGGCTTGCCGGCCTTGTCGGTGACAGTGATCTCGTTCACCTTGTAGCCGTTAGCGGGCTTGGGCCGGACGGTCACCTTGTCTCCCGTGCCGGGTCTGCTGGGCTGGATGGTCACATTGCCGCCCTCGCCGGGCGTCTCCACCACAGGGGGATAGGTGGGTGTTGAGGTGTCGCCGTCATCACTGTCGCCGCTGCCGGTGTCGGTATTGATTTTCGTCCACTTTGCATAAAGGGTGATATTTTCGCTCACAGGATCGATATCAAAGGCCCAGGCCGCAGTGCAGTCAGCATTCTTGTACCACCCTGCAAAGGTATAGCCCTCCCTTGTGGGGTCGGCGGGCTTGCTGATCTTGCTGCCGTCGTCAACGAAAATGTCCGCCACAGCAGAGCCGCCCCGACTGTCAAAGGTGACGGTGTGCCGGTTTTTTGCAAATGTGCCGCTAACCCCTTGCCCGCCGGGATGGCCGCCCTGGACGATCAATTCTTTTGCGGAAAAGATTGCCTTCTCGTCGTAGCCGCAAATGCCATTGCCGCCTTTGCTGTTTACGCTGTCTCCGCCGATGGCGGTCAAGGTTCCTGCGGCGGTCAGACTGGTATTCTGGAACATCCCAATACCGTCTCCGCCCAAGCTGTTGACGGAGGAGCCTCCTTGGGCGGTGATCGTGCCGCCCGTCACCGTGGAATATTGCAGCCAGACGCCTTCTCCGCCCCGGCCGGAGGTGCTTTCGCCGCCAGTGGCCTTGAGGGCGCCGGTCCCACTGACCGTGCTCTTCACTGCAAGGAACCCCTTTCCACCGTGCCCATCTGTTCCACCTGAGCCGCCGGTGGCGATGATCGTCCCGTGATTTTCCAAAGTTGCTTCGACCACACCAATGCCCTCTCCGCCACTGCCATGCAGGGTAACAGGGCCGGATGGGGCGTGCGGATCAGATGGATCGGGAGGGTCCTCCCGGGTGTAGTCACAGCCCGTCCCGCCAATGGCGGTGAGGGTGACCTCCGGCGCAACACATAATGTCCCGCCTGTGTGGACCCGAATGCCGTACCGACCAAGGCCAAGCTGGCTGGTGCCATCCCCACCCTGAAGCGTCCCGCTGCCGGTGATGGTCAGCTTGCTGCCGCTGTTGTAGAGATCCACGGCGATCTCCCCCTCCGCCCCCTTCAGGGTCGAGCCGTTCAGGTCCAACTCCCACTCGCCGCCATTAAAGGTAAGGCCACGGGCAAGGGTAATTACCACATTGGGCTTCAGGGTGATGGTATGCCCCGACAGGGTGGCTCCGTTGCCGAGGTAGTTCAAAATGGTCTCCGGTGAAGTGTCCGCCGAGATTAGCCCGCCGGGAGCGTCGATCTCCGTCGGCCCCGTGACCAGATGAAGGGTGGAATCCTTCTGTATGGAGTAATCCCGCAGAGTGTTTCCGTCCTCCAGCAGCTTTCCGGCAAAAATCAATTTCTGCTGGTCGGCGGGGACACCCTCCTTGGCCTCTATTTTCGCTTTGATATCCTCAATACGGTCGCTGGGATGGACCTCCAGGGTGATGTGCTTCCCAGTCAGTGTTTTCACAAAAATCTGCATGGTTCGCTCTGTAAAAACGGCCTTGACGGTCACATTTTCTCCGGGCATGGTGAATGTGTTGTCGCCGCCCACCGCCACCGTATCGGGGGTGATCTGCCATTTTTCAAAATAATAGCCCGTATCCGGCAGGGCAGTCAGGGTGACTGTCGTTCCCTCCCCCGCCGCCGTGTGGGAGGCAGAGGCCCCGCCGTTGCTCGTGGGCAGTATATCTACGGAATAAAGAGAGGTGGGGACTACCTTGACCGTGGCCCAGCCAGCGCCGTCGTACCCGACAGCGCCCTCCGGAACATAGACGGTGAGGTTTTCGCACCTTGCAAAAGCATCGCCGATCAATGCCGGAGCGGGGTCGCTGGTAAAGGTCAGCTCCCGCAGGCCTATACAGGTATAAAATGCGCCATGATAAATGGTGGTCAGGCTGCTGGGCAGATTGATCTTTGTGAGCTTGTCGCAAAAAGAAAATGCAAGCTCTCCGATGGAGGTCAGACCGTCCGGCAGCACCACCTCCGTCAAGCTTTGGCAAAGGACAAATGCGCTTTCTCCGATGGCGGTCACGCCCTCTTCCACGACCACTTTTTTTATTTTGGGGCGTTGATCATACCATGGCACGGCGGTCGCATCAGGCCAAAGGGCCTCCCCCTGGCCTGTGATGGTCAGGGTGCCGTCCTCCTCCAATGACCAGTGAAAAACTGCACCGGTATCATCATTCTCAAAGTCTCCCGAGGCCGTCTCCGCCGCCAGCGCTGTGGTGGGGAACAGACACAAAGCCAGTACAAGGATACCGGCGATCATCCCTTTTTTCAAGCTTGTTACCTCCTATCTGTCTATCTGTGGCATGCCATTTCTCGGCACTCTGCTGGCTACATTATCTATTATTGACAATAACGGTTGAATTGTCAATACATTTTGCCCGTAGGTCGTGGCCAATGAAAAGGGAGCGAAACTCTATGAATTTCGCTCCCTTTTTGGCGGATTTTGTTTACCGGAAAGGGGAAAAAGAGTCAACTGACAGGCAGTTTACCGGGGTAAATGGCTGGTTGAGGGGGTGTTTAGGCCCCGAATTTGGCCCGAAAAGCGGCGTGAAGGTCCCGGGAGAGGGCCTGCATGGCCCTTTTATCGCATTTTACCACCTGCCGGTCATAGGTGACAAGGCCGTTGACCTCATCCTCCACATCACTGAGCTGGGTGAGGATGGCGGCGCAGAGACCATTAGAGATGGCGGGGAGGATCTCCTGCCGGTAGAGGGCCTCCAGGGCGGAGGAAAAGCCGTCTGTATGCTTGAAATGCCGGTAGCCATAGGCTTTGGACCGCTTGAAGGTGTGGCCGGCCACGGGGCAGGCGTAGCCGCCGAATTCGCTGAGCACCAGAGGGCGGTCAGGCCGGGGGGTGAGGGAGACGGGCTTAAAATAGACATGCTCGCTGGTCACGTCGCTGTCCTGCTGGGCGAACCAGCCCGAGGTGGCATCCCACACCCGGGAGGGGTCCAGGGCCTTGAAGGCCTGATAGAGCCGGTCGGCGTCGTACTGGCCCCAGCCCTCGTTGAAGATGGTGTAGTAGCACACGCAGGGGTGGTTGTAGAGCCAGTCCACCGTGGCCTGGCAGTCCTGCTCAAACTGCTGGGAGCGCTGGGGATTGGCCTGGTGGGTGAAGTTTTTTCGGGTGGCGGGGAGCACATTGGGCAGGGCGGTGTCCCGAAGGTAGTAGTAGGGCCCGCTGTTCACCATGTCCTGAAGGACTACCATGCCCAGCTTATCGCAGTAGTAGTAAAAAAGCTCGGGCTCCACCTTGATGTGTTTGCGCAGGGCGTTGAAGCCCAGCGCTTTGGCCGTTTGAATGTCGAAGAGGTAGCCCTCGGGCCGGGCGGGAAGGTAGATGCCGTCGCTGAAATAGCCCTGGTCCAGCAGACCATGAAGCAGGGTGGGTTTGCCGTTGAGGCAGATGACGGCCTGGCCGGAGCGCTTTTCAATGGTGACGGTACGCAGGGCAAAATAGGAGCTCACCGTGTCCTCCCCGTCGGTGAGGACGAAGGGGTAGAGGACGGGGTCCTCCGGGGCCCAGGGATGGGGGTCCTTGACCCGGACGGAGATCTTATCTCCGGTGTAGCGCAGCTCCCGGGTGCCGTTGGGGGTCTGGATGGCCAGCCGCTTGGACGGAGCGCCCCCCACGCTCTCGATGGTGACGGTGTCCAGGGTGGAGGTGATGCGGAGGGAGCGGATATACTGCTCGGGCACCCACTCCAGCCACACCGGCTGCCACAGGCCGCTGACCGGGGTGTACCACATACCGCCCCGGTCCCGGCGTTGCTTGCCATAGGGAATGTTGGGGTTGAGCTCGTCGGTGACGGACACGGTGAGACGGTTTTCCCCCACCTCCACCAGCTCGGTGATGTCAAGGGAGAAGGGGAGGTAGCCCCCGGTGTGTCCCCCCACCCGGCGGCCATTGAGGGTGACCCGGGCGATCTGGTCGGCAGCCCCGAAGTGGAGGAGCAGCCGGCCGAACAGGGGGTTCTCCAACTGAAAGGTGCGGCGGTAGATCCACCGCTGGCCCTGCTTCAGGGTCTGGCCGATACCCGAGAGCCGGGACTCGGGGGGAAAGGGGACCTGAACGGTGCCCAGGTGAATCTCCCGGCGGTCATCCTTCACCGACAGGGACCAGTCCCCGCACAGGCTCTGCCAGCTCTTGCGGTAGAGCTGGGGCCGGGGGTGGGTGTCAGCCCAGGTGGGGCCATGGGAGGCTTCGAAGGGGGTGGTCAGAGGCTGGCATCTGCCCTTGCCGATCCACTTCATTGGCGTCACTCCCTTCAGGTCATATTTTCCCTGATTATACAATAGATGAGGGGAAATTGCAGTAGATTTTTGAAAAAAGAGAAGAAAATATGAAGGCGGGGGAAGTCCGACCGTTTCCAAAGGTCGATTTTTGTGGTAAAATAGAACTTAACACAGTTTCATTTTCCCCAAAGGAGGGATCGCCATGCTGACACTGATCCTGGGCCGGGCCAACACAGGAAAGACCACCCGGCTGCTCAAGGCCATGGAGACAAATGCCCCAGAGGCACCCCAGCTGCTTATTGTGCCCGAGCAGCACTCCCACGATATGGAGCGGCGGCTCTGCGCCGCTTTGGGGAATGGGGCCAGTCTCCACGCCGAGGTCCTCTCCTTCACCCGGCTGGCCAGCCGGGTCTTCTCGGTCTGCGGTGGGGTGGCTGACCCGGTGCTGGATGCCGGAGGGCGGCTATTGCTCATGGACGTGGCGCTGAAGGCGGTCTCTGACCGGCTGCGCATCTACGCCAGGCCCTCCCGCCGGCCCCAGTTTCTCTCCCAGCTCGGGGCCACTGTGGATGAGTGCAAGGCGGCGGCCATTTCCTCGGCCGACCTGCTGCGGGCCTCGGGAGAGCTGGAGGGGGAGATGGGGGACAAGTTCTATGACCTGTCCTTGATCCTGGGCTCCTATGAGGCCTATACCGCCCAGCGGGGGGCCGACCCCCGGGACAGGCTCACCCGGCTGGCCCAGGCGCTGGAAAAGCACCCCTGGGCCCAGGGCAGGGATATCTATCTAGACAGCTTTACCGACTTCACCCTTCAGGAACGGCAGGTGCTGGAGCAGCTGCTGGTCCAGGCCCGTGAGGTCACTGTGGCCCTGACCTGCGACGATGTGGGGGAGGGGGAGGAGGACGTGTTCGCCCCCGCCCGGCGCACCGCCCGGCAGCTGCTCTCCCTGGCCCACCGCCGTGGGGTAGAGGTCCGGGTGGAGGTGCTGGATGAGGAGGTCCGGCAGGCCGCCCCCGGCCTTCAGGCGGTGGAGGAGGGGCTCTTTGCCCCCGTCATCACGCCCATCCCGGGAAAACCGGAGGGGTTGGAGCTCTACCGGGGAAGCACCCCCTACGCCGAGGTGGAGCGGGCGGCGGCTTATCTGGCCGCCCTGGTTCGGGAGGGGGGCTATCGCTGGCGGGAGCTGGCCGTCACCGCCCGGAGCATGGAGCTTTACGGCCCCCTCATTGACTTGATCTTTCCCCGGTATGGGGTGCCTGTGTTCCTCAGCCGGATGGATGACGTGCTTCAAAAACCCATCCTCACCCTGGTCACCGCCGCCGTGGACGCTGTGGCCGGGGATTACCGGTATGATGATTTGTTCCGCTGTCTCAAGACAGGGCTGGCCGGTCTAAGTCTGGGGGAGGTGGACCGGCTGGAGAACTACGCCCTCAAGTGGGACCTGCGGGGCTCCCGGTGGAGCCAGCAGAAGGGCTGGGATATGCACCCCGAGGGCTACGGCCATGACTGGACCCCCGCCCAGCGCACCGATGTGGCCCAGCTGGACGAGCTGCGCCGCCGGGCGGTGGAGCCCCTGGAAAAGCTGCGGCTCTGTGGGGAAAAGACGGGGCAGGGGCTCGCTCTGGCCCTCTACGGCTATCTGGAGGACATCGAGCTGGCCGAGACCCTGGCCCGGCGGGCCGGGGAGCTGCGCCAGAGTGGGCAGGCCACCCTGGCTGCCGAGTATGAACAGCTCTGGGATATTCTCTGCTCGGCGCTGGAGCAGTGCGCTGACCTGCTGGGAGAGACCCCTATGGACTGGGAGGAGTTTGCCCGGCTCTTGAAGCTGGTGCTGAGCCAGTACCAGGTGGGGGCCATCCCCGTCTCCCTGGACCGGGTGACGGCGGGGGAGATGCCCCGGCTGGCCCACAAGCACTGCAGAGTGCTCTATGTGCTGGGAGGGGACGACGGCCAGATCCCGGCGGCTGTGCCCTCTCCGGGGCTTATCAATGACGACGACAGGCGGGCTTTGGCGGCCTTGGGATTGGAGAGCGCCCCCCAGCTCACCGACAAGCTGTGGCGGGAGATGACCATTGTCTATGAGACCTGCGCCCTGCCCTCGGACAGGCTGGTCATCAGCTACCCTGCCGCCGGTGAGGGGGGAGAGGAGCGGCGGCCCTCCTTTTTGGTGAAGAAGCTGCGCACCCTGTTTCCCGACCTGTCCCTGACTGACCAGCGGGCACAGGGGGATGACTTCCGAATCACAGCTCCCCGGCCTGCTTTGGAGCTGGCCGGACGGCACCAGGAGGTCAGGCAGGCCCTGGAGGCCCTGCCCGACTATGCCCCCCTGGTGGAACGGATGGAGCGCTCGGCGGGTATGGAGCGGGGCAGCCTGACCCGACCGACGGTGGAGGCCCTCTATGGCCGGCGGGTGCCCATGTCGGCCTCCCGAATGGACCGCTACCGCTCCTGCCACTTCGGCTATTTCATGGAATATGGCCTGCGGGCCAAGCCCCGGACCCCCGCCGGCTTTGCACCCCCCGAGTACGGCACCTTTGTCCACTATGTGCTGGAGCAGGTGGTAAAAGGGCGGCAGGGGCGGGAGATCCCCAGCCGGGAACAGGTCTCGGCCGTGGTGGAGCAGTATGTCCGGGAGAAATTGGGGGGACTGGAGGAGGAGAGCCCCCGGTTCCGCTACCTTTTTAAGAGGCTGGAGAAATCGGTCTATGCCGTGGTGGAAAATGTGTGTCAGGAGTTGGCCAAGTCCGACTTCCAGCCCCTGGCCTTTGAGCTGGGTTTCGGCTCCCGGGGGGATCTGCCCCCGGTGGAGCTTACCGTGGATGGGGTCACGGTGTCGGTGTCCGGCTTTGTGGACCGGGTGGACGGCTGGGAGAAGGACGGCAAGCTGTACCTGCGGGTGGTGGATTACAAGACGGGGCGGAAGAAGTTTGACTTCACCGATGTGTTCCACGGCCTGAGCCTGCAGATGCTCCTCTACCTCTTTACCCTGAAGGAGGAGGGCGGGGCCCTCTTTGGCAGGGACATTGTCCCCGCCGGGGTGCTTTACCTGCCCGCCCGGGATGCCATCCTGTCCGGCCGGCGGGATATGAGTGAGGAGGAGCGCCGGCGGATGGTGGACAAGCAGTTGGTCCGCCAGGGGCTGGTTCTGGATGAAGAGGAGGTGTTGGAGGCCATGGAGCGGCAGGAGGGGATCCCCCTGCGGTTTTTGCCCTCCAGCCTGCGGACGGGGAAGATCTCCCCCGAGGTGTTGGCCAGTGCCGAGCAGCTGGGCAAGCTGGAAAAGCACGTGCGCCAGGAGCTGGAAAAGGTGGCCGGGGAGCTGGCCGCCGGCAACATCACCGCTGACCCCTTCTGGCGGGGGGAGCACAAGAACGCCTGCCAGTGGTGCCCTTACGCCGATGCCTGTCAGTTCCGGGAGGGCGTGGGCGGCGACAGCCGCCGCTGGCTGCCCACGGTAAAAGCGGAGGAATTTTGGGCACACTTAAATCAGGACGGGGAATAGGATACAGATGCCCTGTCACTGATACCGAGGGGGAATTTGCCCATGGAATATCCAAGCTGTACCGCATTGAAGCTGACCTCCCGGGAGGGGAGGCCCTACTGGTTCCGCACCTGCGACATTGGAAATAACATCTGGGAGCTGGGGGCCCACATCGTCTCCTTCCCCAAGGGGGGCGTCATGTCCCTGACAGGCCAGCCGGAGCATATCTGCGTCCACGCTCTGGTGGGGATGAGCTATACCCGGTCGGACACCTGGCTTATGGATGGCGTCAACGATGCCGGCATTGTGGGCGGGCTGCTGGCCCTCCACGAGGGCACCAGCCTGCCGGGCCGGGAGGGCGTGGTGGGGATGGAGATGGTGAGCTATCTCCTCTCCGTCTGCGGCTCCATGGAGGAGCTCAAACAGGAGGCCCGCCGGGTCCGGGTGCTGGATGTGTCCACGCCGGAGGGGATGGTAGCCGCTACCATGCACTGTATGTTTTTGGATGAGGAGGGACGCTGTCTCATCCTCGAGGCCGCCGACCCGGACAGGCCAGGGGAGTTCACCCTTTATGAGGAGAATTTGGGGCTGATGACCAACTCGCCCCCCTATCCCCAACAGCTGGACAACCTGCGCTGGTTTTTGGCCCACTCCCCGGAGCTCAACTGGGACAGGGAGGGGCCGGCGGCGTTGAAGCTCAATGGTATGACGGTGACCGCCAGGGCCGAAGCCCCCCATGTTACCATGAGCGGCGCCCTTCCCGCCTCTTATGCCCCCTGCGACCGGTTTGTCCGCCAGGCGGTGCTGGCGGCCCTCAACCACGAGGGGCGGGATTTCCCCGATGAGCGAATGCTGGCTCTGGGCAGCGATTTGATGGCCCCGGTGGTAGAGCCACGAAATCAGGGGATATTCCACTACACCCGATTTGACGAGGTGACCGGCCCCCAGTCGGGCCACGAGAGCTACACCCAATATCTGGTCATGTATGACACCACCCGCCGGCGGCTCTATATGCGCCCCTATGGGGCCACAGCCTGGACTATGGTGGCACTGGAGAACTGTGACAAGACCGGCATTCAGCACCACAGGCTGTGCTGGGAGCCGGAGGCGGGGGTCGTAGAGAGATAAAGGACCGCACACAAGAGAGAGGAGGCCGCACTATGGCCTTTCAACTGACAAGTCAGCAGCAACAGGCCGTCTCCGAGCGGGGGGGCGGGCTTTTGGTGTCCGCCGCCGCCGGCTCGGGCAAGACCCGGGTGCTGGTGGAGCGGCTGCTGGGCCGTGTGGAGGAGGGGCAGGACCTGGACCGCTTCCTGGTCATCACCTACACCAAGGCCGCCGCCGCCGAGCTGCGGGAGCGCATCGGGGGAGAGCTGTCCGATCGGATCGCCTCCCGGCCGGGAGATGCCGTCCTGCGGCGGCAGGCCACCCTTCTTTACAAGACCCAGATCTCCACCATTGATGCCTTCTGTACCGCCCTCCTCCGGGAGGAGGGCCACCGGCTGGATCTGGACCACGACTTCCGGGTCTGCGATGAGCAGGAGGCCCTGATCCTTATGGGAGAGGCCATCAATACGGTGCTGGAGGGGCGGTATGAGGCCCTCCGGGAGGGGGACGACTTCGCTTTGCTGGTGGACACCATGTCCGCCGGCCGGGACGACAGCCGGCTGGTCCAGATCGTGCTGGACATCCGGGGACGGGTCCAGAGCCACCCTGACCCCGACCGCTGGCTTCGGGAGCAGGAGGAGGCCTTTGCCCTCTCCGGCGTCACCGACGTGGGGGAGACCCCCTGGGGACGGCTGCTGCTGGAGGACGTTCACGGTCAGGCCCTCTACTGGCGGGACCAGATGACCCAGGCGCTGGAGCTGTGCCAGACAGGGGATACCGCCCTGGAGAAGTACGGCACTTCCATTCAGGTCACACTGGATGCCCTGGAGAGCCTGGTCCACGCCGGGACAAGCTGGGACGAGACAATGGGGGCCCTGTCCATCCCCTTTGAGACAGTTCGGGGAGCCAGGGGCTGTGAATACCCCGAGGTGTTGGAGCAGGTGAAGGCCCTGCGCAGCCAGTGTAAAGACCAAATGGCCAAGCTCCAGGCCGCCCTGTCCACCCCTTCGGCGGAGCTGATGGAGGATATGGGGGCAGTCTATCCCGCCATCCGGGCCCTCTTTGCCCTGGTGCGGGATTTCGAGGGGGAGTTTGCTGCCCTGAAGCGGAAGCGGGGGGTGCTGGACTTCTCCGATTTGGAGCACTTTGCCGTCAAGCTGCTGGTGGACGAGACCGGGGCGCCAACGGCTCTGGCCCGGCGCTGGGGGGAGCGGTATGAGGAGGTGATGGTGGACGAGTATCAGGACACCAACGCCGTCCAGAACGCCATCTTCACCGCCCTCACCAACGGGGGGGACAACCTCTTTATGGTGGGGGATGTGAAGCAGTCCATCTATCGGTTCCGGCTGGCCGACCCCACCATCTTTTTGCAGAAGTATCAGGAATATATCCCCTGGCAGCAGGCCGGGCCGGGAGACCGGCGGCGGGTGCTGCTCAGTCAGAACTTCCGCTCCCGGCCCCAGGTGCTGGAGGGGGTCAACTACCTGTTTCGCAGCATTATGAGCCGGCAATTTGGGGAGATGGACTACACCGACGAGGATGCCCTGGTGCCCGGGGGGACCTTCCTGGAGGTGGAAGGGGATCCCTACGCTCTGGAGCTGGATCTGCTGGACTGCGGCGGGGCGGCGGAGGAGGGGCCAAAGCCCTCCCAAAATCTGCTGGAGGCCCGGTGGGTGGCCCAACGGGTGCGGCAGCTGCTGGACGAGAGGTTCCCTGTCTCCGATGGGGAGGGAGGCACCCGGCTGGTAGAGCCGGGGGACGTGGTCATCCTCCTGCGCTCGCCGGGGACGGTGCGCCACCACTACGCCCAGGCCCTGGGAGAGCTGGACATCCCCTGGTCGGCTGAGGGGGCGGGTGACTTCTTTGCCGCCACCGAAATTCAGGTGGCCCTGTCCCTTCTGAAGGTCATCGACAACCCCAGGCAGGATGTGCCCCTTATCGCTACCTTGCGTTCGGCCCTCTACGGCTTTTCGGCGGATCGGCTGTCCCGGATCAGAACAGCCGCCCCAGAGGCCGATTTCTACACCGCCCTCACTCTGGATGGAGGAGAGGACACCCAGGCTTTCCTGAAGGAGCTTGACCAGCTGCGTAGCTGGGCGGGGGAGGAGAGCGGGGAGCGGCTGTTGTGGCGGGTCTATGACAGGACCAACCTGCTGGGCATCTTCGCCAATCTGGATGAGGGGGAGACTCGTCGTGCCAACCTGCTGCTGCTGGCCCAACTGGCCCGCAGCTTTGAGCAGGGGGGGCATAAGGGTCTGTTTGGCTTTCTCAGTTACTTACAGCGGCTGCGGGACAGCGGGCAGGGAGTAAACTTGCCCGCTCCGGCCGCCAACGGGGGCAGCGTCCGGGTCATGAGCATCCACCGGTCCAAGGGACTGGAGTTCCCCGTGGTCATTCTGGCCGGCCTGGCCCGGCGGCTCAACCGGCAGGATATGAACCAGCCCATCCTGTTCCACCCCCAGCTGGGGGTAGGGCCCAAGCGGTTGGAGCTGGAGCGGATGCTGGAGTACCCCACCCTGGCCAGGATGGCGGTGAGCCTGCAGCTGGACCGGGAGCTGCGGTCAGAGGAGCTGCGGCTGCTCTATGTGGCCATGACCCGGGCCAAGGAAAAGCTCATTCTCTCCTGCGCCTTCCCACGGCCAAAGGCGGTGGAGGAGCTGGCCGCCTTTGCTGGCTCCCCGGTTCACCCCCAGGCCCTTCAGGACCGCTCCAGCCTGGCCCAGTGGGTGCTGTTGGCGGCCCTGGCCCGGCCTGAGGGGGCGACGCTGCTGGAGAGCGGACTTCAGCCCCCGGTGGCTCCGGGCACCGACTTTGGTCCTGGGTGGGTCATCCGTTGGCAGGACTGTGCCGGACTGGGCAAGGCCCCGGCAGGCCGGCAGAGGATGCAGGAGACAGAGCGGAGGGACGGGAAGGACTGGAGCGAGGACCTGACCGCCCTTTACACCTGGCAATATCCCCACGCCGGGGATGTGGAGCTGCCCAGCAAGCTCACCGCAACCCAGCTCAAGGGCCGGGGGCTGGATCAGGAGGCCGCCGAGGAGGGGGAGGAGCTGGCAAAGCCCGCCGCCACCGCCCGGTTCGACCGGCCCCGGTTTGCCGCAGAGCGGCTGGGACTCACCCCCGCCCAGAAGGGCACTGCCCACCACCTGGCCATGCAGTATCTGGACTTTACCCGCACCGGCTCCCTGGAGGAGATCCAGGATGAGCTCAAGCGGTTGGTGGACCAAGGCTTCCTCACTCCAGAGCAGGGCCAGGCTGTGGATGGGGAGAAGCTGCTGGCCTTCTTCCGGTCCGACCTGGGCCGGGAGATGATGGCTGCCCCTCTGCTGCGCCGGGAGTTCAAGTTTTCCATCCTGGCCCCCGCCGGGCGGTATTTCCCCGCCGCCGGAGAGGAGGAGCAGGTCCTGCTCCAGGGTGTGGTGGATGCCTGTTTCGAGACGGGGGAAGGGCTTACCGTGGTGGACTTCAAGACCGACCACGTCTATGGTCCCGCCCTTTTGGAGCGGGCAGAGGACTACCGGCCCCAACTGGCCGCCTATGGCCAGGCTCTGGAGGAGATCACGGGCCGGCCGGTGGTGCGGCAGGTGTTGTGGTTCTTCTCCGAGGGCCGGGCAGTGGAGGTTTGACCTTCCCTGGCCGCTGATAGATGTGACTTTTAATAGGGAGCCGTAATGAGGGGAGAGGGCTTTATGAAACAAGCGGGCAGAGTACTGGCTTTTGTCCTGATGTTGACCTGCCTGGTCACGCCGGCCTTTGGGCTGGTGTCCTCAGGGGACCTGGCAGGAGAACTGGACAGCCGGCGAACCGAGCAGGGAGACGGGAGCTATGTGTCGGCCTGGTCCACCCTGGCCAGCCGATTTACCCAACTGGAAAAGACCTTCGGGGAGGAAGTGAGCCTGGGGGTGTGGTCCACCCCCGAAGCTGGGGGCTGCACTTCGCTGGAGGACATGAGGACCCAGGCCGCCGCCTTTGCGTCGGGGCATGAGGACAGGATCACTCTGGTCTACACTACGGAGGGCTCTTTTGTCCATGTGGGCAGCGGGGTGAAGCCGGGCTGCGACCTGTCGGCGGTGGAGGGGGCCCTCGCCGATCCCGGGTTCGGGGACTTTGACCGGCTCATGGGGGCCTGGCGGGCCCTGTGGGCCCTGCTGGCCGATGGTGAGCCCATTTACCCCACCCGGGTGACATCGGTGGGCGGTGTCATGGATGAAACCCGGGTGGAGGCCGCCCTGGCTCCGCTGTACGAGGTGTTCACCGGGCCGGTGACGGTGTACTGCGGCACAGGAGAAAACATGGAGCGGATGGCGGCCGATGTGGACCGGGTCCGCAACCCCTATGAGGGGGACGGTCTTCTGCTCTGCTACGAGGAGACCACCGGAGCGGTGGGGATCCATGTGGGGGCGGCCACCGGCCTGAAGCTGACGGGGACAGACAAGGTCGCCGCCGCCTTTGCCGCCGGCGGGCCAGAGGGCTTTGCCCAGGGGGTGGAGGCCCTGGCCCAGCACCTGAAACCCCTGGACAGCCGGGGGCCCTGGACTATCCCTCTCACCGCCGGGACGGTGGCCCTCATCGCCCTGGGGGAGCTCTGTTGGAAACGCCGGAAGCCCAAGGACTGAATTTCAAATAAAACCAATCTTGACATACCTCGACTATCTATGTATAATATACATAGATAGTCGAGGTATTCTTTTGGAGAGGTGGGAAATGCCCCTTGCCCCGATAAAAAGAAGGAGGAATTACCATGAAAAAAAGGACAATGGACCACACCCAGCTGCTGGTGCTGACGCTGCTGGAGGGAGAGGACATGTACGGCTACCAGATCATTACCGAGCTTGCCCGCCGCAGCGAGCACGTCTTTGACATGAAGGAGGGCACCCTCTATCCCGTTCTCCATGGCTTGTGGAAGGAGGGCATCGTGGAGTGCTACGAGAAGGAGACCCCCACGGGCCGGATGCGGAAGTACTACCACATCACCAAGCGGGGCCGGGAAACGTTGCGGAACGAGACCCGGGAGTGGCGGGAATACAGCCAGGCGGTGGAGGCCGTGCTGTCCTACGCCCCGGCGGTGGGGTGAGGACGATGAAGAGCCCCATTGAGGAGTTCTGCCTTGCTGTGGAGCTCCAGCTGACCCGGGCCAACCGCCGGGAGATGGTGGTGCTGCTGGGGGAGCTGAGAGAGCACTTGGAGGACAAGCAGGGTGCCCTGATGGCCCGGGGAATAGACGAGACCCAAGCCGCCCGGGAGGCGGTGGCCGCCATGGGGGACCCGGCGGAGATCGGCCGGGAGCTGGGCAAGCTCTACGACCCCCTCTGGCTGTGGCTGGACCGGTTGGTGTTGGGTTTGCTGGTCTGGCTCCTGTTTTGGGGTATCTTTTTGGGCATAGAATATCTGAGCATTTTTATGGGAGAGTGGGGACGGCCGTAAAGGAGGGGGCGCATGGAAAAGGGAAAACGACTTCGGACACGGAAAGAGCGCTTCCTTCGGCATCTGTCGGCCCTGCTTGCCGTACTGGCTCTTTTGCAATATGCCGGCATCTACCGCCCCCTGCCCTTTGGGGTAGGCGGGTATCCCGGCCGGGAGGTGGCCCGGGATTTTGTGTGGGTAGAGGATGTGGGCCTTTTGCGGGTGGCTCTCCGTGTAGAGGATGAAACCCTTTGGCTGGATGTGGACAAGCTGACGGGTTATGGCTGGTGCGAATACAAATACGCAGGGACAAGGCATCAGCAGAGTGATGAAGACGAGGCGTTGTACGCCTATGCAAGTCCGATCAGGCGGAGATGGGAGTATAAAAGGGGGAACTCAACTGGCATGAACCTGGTGCCGGTGAAGGCCTATGTCCTTGGCCGGGTGGAGGACCGTCGAGGAGAGACACTGGTCCTTCACATGGAGGGTGTGGAACCCCTGGAGCTCCCCCGGTCAGCGTGGACCCGAAGGGGAGAGGACTACTACTTCCTTTTCCCTCTGCCCTATGTGGGAGATGTCACGGTGGAACTCCTGGACAGTTGGGGAAACCTTCTGGCTCAGACAGAGTTGACCCAATAGAAAAGGCCGCCCAAATGGGCGGCCTTTTCTGCGGTGAGATGGCTTATTTCTTTTCCTCTTTCTTGCTTTGGGACAGGTCCTTAAAGACATGGACCTCGGTGCTGCCGTCGTTGGGGTAGCACTTACGGCTGGTCATGGGACAATGGTTGGGGCAGAGCGGGCAGCGTTCCTCCATGAAAATCAACTCCTTTTGAAGTTTGGACAGGCTATCTGTGACCCCATTATACAACAGGGCCTTTCCAGTGCCAAGAGAAAAAACACAGAAAAAATTCGGGCAAATGAGGGAAAAGTCCTTGCATTTCCACCAAAGCTGTGCTATACTACCAGAGCGTTTATAAGGCGTGGAGGTTTGCTGCGCCGCCTAACCCGGAACGAGAATGAGGTGAAAGAGAAATGAAGGAAGGTATTCATCCCGAGTACAAGCAGACGACCATCACCTGTGCCTGCGGCAACGTGATCGCCACCGGCTCCACCAAGGAGAACATCCGTGTGGAGGTCTGCTCCAAGTGTCACCCCTTCTTCACCGGCCGGCAGAAGATGGTGGACACCGGCGGACGTGTGGCCCGCTTCAACAAGAAGTTTGGTCTGGAAAAGTAAGAAATGTGATGCTTTTGGGGCTCGTGCCGGCAATCGGTACGGGCCCTTTTGCATAGACTGAATAAGGCCCGCAGACCATTTTTGGGAGGGCATATATTTTTCAGGAGGTCGCAGCCATGCTGGAACACGTGGATCCCAAAGCTCTGAACGCCAATTTTTTCTCCCTGCTGGATGATCGGTGGGGTATTCTCACCGTCCACGACAAGGATAAGGAAAACCCCAACCCCATGACGGTGAGCTGGGGGGGTGCCGGTATCCTTTGGGGGGAGCCGGTGGTCACCGTCTATGTCCGGCCCCAGCGATACACCCGCCATCTCATAGATGCTGAACAGTATTTCTCCTTGTCCTTCCTGCCTGGGGATAAGGACCCCATCGCCACCCTTTGCGGCAGCAAGAGCGGGCGGGATATGGATAAGGTAAAGGAATGTGGCTTGACAGTCTTGAACGACGAAAAGGCCCCCTATTTTGCCCAGAGTGAGCTGACCCTTATCTGCCGCAAGCTCTATGAGCAGGATATGGATGGGCAGTTTTTCGTAGACAAGGACGTGGACGCCAGACAGTACCCCACAAAGGACTACCACCGGATGTATATCGGCAAGGTGGAGAGTGTGCTGCTGCGGAAGTAAATGCCCCATAAGGAAGGAACCGCTTCATGTTTGAAAAAACCATAGATGCCAAAATCGACAAGGCCGTGCTCTGTGGGCTGAACTCCCCCGCACTGGGGGGGGAGACGGCCAGTGAGGACTCTCTGACCGAGCTGGAGGCCCTGCTGGAGACTGCCGGCGGTATGTGCGTGGGCACGGTGCTGCAGAACAAGGCCACCCCCGACCCCAAGACCTTTTTGGGGGAGGGGAAGGTGGAGGAGGTCAGGGAGCTGGTGGAGGCCACCAAGGCCGAGCTGGTCATCTTTGACAACGATCTCTCCCCCTCCCAACAGCGGGTGCTCACCGAGATGCTGGGGGTCCAGGTGCTGGACCGCTCGGCTCTTATTCTGGACATTTTTGCCCAGCGGGCCCACACCAGCGAGGGCCGGCTCCAGGTGGAGCTGGCCCAGTATAAATACCTGCTGCCCCGGCTGACCAGCATGTGGAAGCACCTGGAGCGGCAGGAGGGCGCCATCGGTACCCGTGGCCCCGGCGAGACCCAGCTGGAGACCGACCGCCGGCTCATCCGCCGGAAGATCGATAAGCTCACAGCCGAGCTCAGGGAGGTCTGCCGGGTCCGCTCCACCCAGCGCCAGCGCCGGGAGAAGAACGAGGTGCCTGTGGTGGCCATTGTGGGCTATACAAACGCCGGCAAGTCTACCCTGCTCAATGCCCTCACCGGGGCGGACATTCCGGCCAACAACCGTCTGTTTGACACCTTGGACACCACCACCCGGACCCTGGAGCTCTCGGACACCTGCACGGTGCTCATCTCGGACACGGTGGGCTTTATCTCTAAGCTGCCCCACCAGCTGGTGGAGGCATTCAAGGCCACCTTGGAGGAGTTGGAATATGCCGATTTGCTCCTCCATGTCATCGACGTCTCCAACCCCGGCTGGCAGGAGCAGGCCCAGGTGGTAGAGCACCTTATCACCGAGTTGGGGGCTTGGGACAAGCCCCGGCTGGAGGTCTTTAACAAGTCCGACCTGGTCCCCGGAGATATCCTGCCCCACGGGGAGGATGTGGTGACCATCTCCGCCCGGACCGGGGCGGGGCTGGAGGAGCTGCGCCAGGCCCTGGCCAAACGGCTGGACAAGGGGATGTTCCAAGTGAAGCTGGCCATTCCCTACGACCAAGGGGGCTTGGTGGACATGCTCTACCGGGAGGCCAAGGTGGACAAGGTGGAATATGCCCAGGCCATCGAGGTGGAGGCCCTGTGTACCCCCAAGGTGCTGGGCCGGGTGAAAGACTATGTCACCGAGGGCTGGACGCCCCCCAAAGAGCCCTGGGAGGAGTAAATATGCATCTTGAGACAGAGCGGCTGCTTCTGCGGCCCTTTACGGCAGCTGATGCTGAAAATCTGTATGAATATGCCAAGGATCCCCGGGTGGGACCGGCGGCGGGATGGCCACCCCACAAAAGTGTGGAGGCAAGCCGGGAGATCATCACCACTGTGTTTGCTGCCCCTAATACCTTTGCCGTGGTGGACAAGCCCTTCGGAACGGTCATTGGGTCGGCGGGATTTGTCGGCAGACACTATGACCGTCTCCCCGGCCCCGACGATGAGATCGGGTATGCGCTGAGTCCGGCGTTCTGGGGGCGGGGACTGATGCCGGAAGCTGTCCGGGAACTTCTCCGATACGGCTTTGAGGAGCTGGGCTTTCAGACCATCTGGTGCGGGCATTATGATTTTAATGACAAGTCCCGCCGTGTGGTGGAGAAGTGCGGTTTTGTATACCGCTTTACGGACAAGGTTTGGGTGGAACTGATGGGAGAGGAGCGGACCGAGCTTCATTACGCTTTGACCAAAGAGGAGTGGAAGGCCCCATGACCGAATATTATATCCCAACCCGGCCCTCGGAGACCGAGTTTGTGGAGAAGCGCTCCCGGTTCATCGGTCATGTCTGGCCGGTGGAGAGCGAGGAGGCGGCCCGCTCCTGCATCGAGGCCATGAATAAGCGCTATTATGACGCCCGCCACTCCTGCTGGTGCTATCGCATCCGCCAGGGTGGGGTGGAGCGCTACTCCGACGCCGGGGAGCCCCAGGGCACCGCCGGCCAGCCCATGCTCAACGTCTTTCAGCGGGAGAATGTGACCAACGTGGTCTGCGTGTCCACCCGGTATTTCGGGGGCATTCTGCTGGGGGCGGGAGGGCTGACCCGGGCCTATGGCCGCTCGGCCAAGGATGCGCTGGATGCCGCCGGCATCTCGGTGGTTCGCCCCTGGACGCTGATAGAGGCCCCCGGCTGCCCCTACCCCCTCTTTGAACGGCTGAAGGTGGAAGTCAAGGCCCTGGATGGGGTGGAGGGGGATCACACCTTCTCTGCCGCCATCGACTTCCGGGCCCTGATGCCCCAGGACAGGGCAGAGCTGTTTGCCCAGCGGGTGCAAGAGCTTTCGGCGGGCAAGGTGGAGCCCAGAATGCTGGGGGAACAGTGGAAGGCCGTTCCCCTGACCGGAGAGGGGCAGCACACATGATTTTCTGGCTCAATGGCAGCTTTGGGGCGGGAAAGACCACAGTAGCCCACGAGCTGCAGCGGCGGCTACCCGGCAGCTTTGTCTACGACCCGGAAAATGTGGGATACTTTTTACGGAAAAATACGCCGAAAGAGTGTCAGACTGCGGATTTTCAGGACATCCCCCTGTGGCGGGAATTCAATTTCCAGACCCTGAAGTGGATGGCAGAGCAATACCCGGGGGTGCTCTTGGTGCCCATGACCATCAACCGGGCAGAGTATTTTGACGAGATTTTGGGCCGCCTGGCCCGGGAAGGGGTCCAGGTGCGGCATGTCATCCTCTGTGCCAGCCGGGAGACCCTGTTGAAGCGGTTGAAAAAGCGCAGCCTGGGCCGATTGGACAAAGAGACCTTCGCCGTTGAGGCCATTGAGAGAAGCCTGCGTTTTTTCTCCACCCGGCCGGATGAGGAGCGGCTCATCACCGACTGCCTCACTGTGGATCAGGTGGTGGAGCAGGTGGCTGGGCGGTGCGGGCTGCCCCTGGAAAAGGACCTGCGAGGTCCGGTGAAAAAGGGCTGGGACAGGGCAAAGGTCCTTTTGGAGCACATCAGAAATTGAGGAATTTCCCTGTGGGGAAAATTTTTTCAAAATTTTTTGGCCAAAAAAGAGGGTTTTGCCCTCTCGAAGGCGTATAAGACATAGGAGAGGCTGAAAAAGGAGGCCGTGCCATGACCATTCGGGAACAGTTGGAGGAGCGGGAGAGAAAGGATCTCTCCCCTCTGGCCTGCTTGGCGGCCGAGAGTAGGGGCCGGCAGCAGCCGGTGGAGCCCTGCCCGGTGCGCACTTGTTTCCAGCGGGACACCGACCGCATTGTCCATTGCAAGGCATTCCGCCGTCTGAAGCGGAAAACCCAGGTCTTTCTGCGCCCCGAGGGGGACCACTACCGCACACGCATGACCCACACCCTGGAGGTGACCCGGGTGGCCCGGACCATCGCCCGGGGATTGGGGCTCAACGAGG
Organism: uncultured Oscillospiraceae bacterium; assembly: GCA_910588975.1. GTDB lineage: Bacteria > Bacillota > Clostridia > Oscillospirales > Oscillospiraceae > Vermiculatibacterium. The sequence continues at coordinate 71,340 of CAJUSE010000004.1, forward strand.
ATCTGACCGAGGCTGCCGCTCTGGGCCACGATTTGGGCCACACCCCCTTTGGTCACGCCGGGGAGCGAATCATGAACGAGCTTATGCCCGGGGGCTTTCGCCACTATGAGCAGTCTTTGCGGGTGGTGGACCGGCTGGAGAACGATGGGGCGGGGCTGAATTTGACCTATGAGGTCCGCCGGGGCATCCTGTGCCACTCCGGCCCCGACCAGGCCGAGACCCTGGAGGGGCGAGCGGTGCGCATTGCCGATAAGATCGCCTATCTCTCCGCCGACATTGACGACGCCCTCCGGGGTGGGGTCATTTACCCCCTGGACATTCCCGCCGAGGTGGTCCAGGTTTTGGGTTCTAACCACTCCCAGCGCATCAATACCCTCATCATGGATATCATCGAGTACAGCCATGACAAGGGGGACATTCTCCAATCCCCGGAGAAGAAGGAGGCTATGGCCCGGCTGCGGGAATTCATGTTTGCCTCGGTGTATACAAACCCCGTGGCCAAGGGGGAGGAGAGCAAGGCCCAGGAGATGGTGGCCCGGCTCTACGAATACTACCTGAAAAACTGGGACAGGCTGCCCGAGGAATTCCGGGATATCAAGGAGCGGGAGGGCGTGGAGCGTGCCGTTTGCGACTATATCGCCGGCATGACCGATGCATACTCGGTGGAGATGTATCAGGACCTGTTCATCCCCAAATCCTGGGCAGTGAAATAGGAAAAAGGGAATAACCTTGTCATATTTTGGCAATCATAGGGCTACACAAGAGAGGAGGGGACGCAGTTGGCCATTCCCGAGCGTTTTATCGACGAGCTGGTGGCCCGCATTGATATTGCGGATGTGGTGGGAGACTACGTCCACCTGACCCCCAAGGGAGGCTCCCTGTGGGGCCTGTGCCCCTTTCACAGCGAGCGCACCCCCTCCTTCCATGTCCTCCCCGACCGGCAGATGTACAAGTGCTTCGGCTGCGGCAAGGGAGGCGGGGCCATCAACTTCATCATGGAAATGGAGCACTTGAGTTATCCCGACGCCGTCCGCCACCTGGCCCGGCGGGTGAATATGGAGGTGCCCGACACCGGGGTCAGCGACGAGGGCCGGAAGAAGCTGAAAACCGCCCTGGCCGCCAACAAGGCCGCCGCCCGGTTCTACCATGACTATTTGAAAGGCCCACAGGGAGGGCCTGTCCGGGATTATATCGCCAAGCGGCAGATCAGCCCCAAGTTTGTCACCCGCTTTGGCCTGGGGGCCGCCCCGGGGGAGTGGGATACCCTGACCAAGGCCCTGATGGCCCAGGGCTTTTCCAAAAAGGACCTCATTGACGCCGGCCTGGCGGTGGCGGGGCAGAAGGGGAATGTCTACGACAAGTTCCGCTCCCGGCTCATGCTCCCCGTCATTGATGTGCGGGGGGATGTGGTGGCCTTTACAAGCCGTATCCTGCCCGGGCTGGAGGGGGCCAAATACCTCAATAGTCCCGACACGGTCTGCTTTAAGAAGAGCCAACAGATCTATGGGCTCAATTTGGCCAAGGCCACCAAGCGGCCCAACCTTATTCTGGTGGAGGGCAACATCGACGTTATCACCCTCCATCAGGCCGGCTTTGACAACGTGGTGGCCACTATGGGCACCGCTCTCACCGCCGAGCATGCCCGCATCCTCTCCCGGTACACCAAGGAGCTGGTCGTCTGCTACGATAACGATGAGGCGGGCAAAAAGTCCACCGACCGGGCCTTGGCGCTGCTGAAGGATACCGACATGACCGTCCGGGTCCTCCAGCTGCCCAATGCCACCGGGGAGGACGGCAAGCCGATGAAGCAGGACCCGGACGACTTTGTGCGAAAATTCGGCCCCGCCGCCTTTGAGCGCTGCCTCAACGGCTCAGCGGGACAGAACGACTATAAATTGGACGTGCTGCTTCAGGGCGTAAACATGGACAGCGACGAGGAGCGAATGGCCTTCCTCCGCCGGGCGGTGGAGACGGTGGCCAACCTGCAAAGCCCCATCGAGCGGGAAATTTATGGCACCAAGGCGGCCCAGGCCGCCAAGATCACCCCCGCCGCATTTGCCCAGGAGGTGGAGCGGTTCCGCAAGGGCAGGGACCGGCAGGAGCGGCGCAAGGAGGTTCGCCGAGAGCTGACCCCCACCACCGCACTCCAGCCCCAGGAGCGTGCCCTGCGCTATGAAAACCTGCGCTCGGCCCGGGCCGAGGAGGGAGTTATCCGGCTGGTGCTCATGGACCCGGTCCTCTTCGCCAAGGCGGAGATCGAGCCGGAGCAGTTTTCCTCCCCGGTGCTGGGGAAGATCTTCACGCTGCTGCGTGACCGCCACGACCAGGGCCTGACCGTGGGTGCGGCCAACATTGCAGGGGAGCTGACAGGGGAGGAGATGAGCCACCTGGCCCATATCACCGAGACCCCGGAGTCCAGAGCCAACGCCAGCCAGGCCATGGCCGACTACATCAAGACCATCGAGGAAGAGCACCGGCAGCGGCAGACCCCCAAGGGGGCGCAGGAGCTGCTGGAGCTCCAGGCGAGAAAGAGAAATACCAAAACGGAGGATGGACAATGAGCGAGAAGAAAAAGAGCAGCGAGAAGAAGCCCAAGGCAAAGGAGCAGCTGCCCGTTACCCTCTCTGCCGAGCAGGTGGAGGCCGGCAAGGCCGAGCTGCTGAAGCTGCTGGAGGGGGTCAACGGCGCCGAGAAGGTCACCGAGCTGCTGGACAAGGGCAAGAAGAAGGGCAAGCTGTCCGCCGCCGAAATGATGGAGGCGCTGGATGAGCTGCCTTTGGACGGCGAGCAGATGGACAAGATCTACGACATTATGGAGAATTTGGGCATCGACGCCACCGGCGAGGAGGAGCTGCCCGACCTGGACGATCTGTCCGACGTGGATCTGCTGCCCCCGCCCGAGGAGCTGGAGCAGGTGGAGGAGGTCCCCGAGGAAGAGGTGGTGGACCCCAATACCCTGGCGGACTCCTTCGGTGTGGACGACCCGGTGCGGATGTACCTGAAGGAGATCGGTAAGGTGGATCTGCTCACCAGCGATGAGGAGATCGCTCTGGCCCAGGACATGGGCCTGGGGGCTGAGGCGGCCGCCACCCTGGCCGAGGCCGGGGACGATCTGGACGAGGCCACCCGGGCCGAGCTGGAGAAGGCGGTAAAGAAGGGGGAGCGGGCCAAGCAGCGGCTGGCCGAGGCCAACCTGCGCCTGGTGGTGTCCATCGCCAAGCGGTATGTGGGCCGGGGTATGCTGTTTTTGGACCTCATCCAGGAGGGCAACCTGGGCCTTATCAAGGCGGTGGAGAAGTTTGACTATGTGAAGGGCTTCAAGTTCTCCACCTACGCCACCTGGTGGATCCGCCAGGCCATCACCCGGGCCATTGCCGACCAGGCCCGGACCATTCGCATCCCGGTCCATATGGTGGAGACCATCAACAAGGTCATCCGGGTGAACCGCCAGCTCCTTCAGGAGCTGGGCCACGACCCCACCCCCGAGGAGACCGCCGAGGAGCTGGGTATGCCGGTGGAGAAGGTGCGGGAGATCCTGAAGATCGCCCAGGAACCTGTGAGCCTGGAGACCCCCATCGGCGAGGAGGAGGATAGCCATCTGGGCGACTTTATCCCCGATGAGGACGCTTCCGAGCCCGCTGAGGCGGCCAGCTATACCCTCCTGAAGGAGCAGCTCATCGACGTGCTGGACACCCTCACTCCCCGGGAGGAGAAGGTACTCAAGCTCCGTTTTGGCTTGGAGGACGGCCGGACCCGCACTCTGGAAGAGGTGGGCAAGGAGTTCAACGTCACCCGGGAGCGCATCCGCCAGATCGAGGCCAAGGCTCTGCGCAAGCTGCGCCACCCCAGCCGCTCGAAAAAGCTAAAAGACTTTTTGAACTGACAAAGGGTGGTATTATTCCATAGTTTTCTTTGGCGCAGCTTGCACACCACGCAAAGCGTGGTGCGGCGCTGTGCGCCGTTATTTTAATCATAGCATTTCCCGCAGGGAAATGCTGCGCCACCCCAGCCGCTCGAAAAAGTTAAAAGACTTTTTGAACTGACAAACTGACACAGTTTTGGTTGAAAACAGGAGGACCCCCGAGGGGGGGCCTCCTGTTTTTTCACCGCTCTTGATGGCCGCCGGGAGAAGGGAAGTGGACAGGGCCGGCGGGGGGAAGAAAAATAGATGAAAAAAATTTGATTTTCCTGTTGACAACTGCCTCTGTATTTGCTATAATACAACCTGTTCGACGGACAAACAACTGCATATGGGGGTATAGCTCAGCTGGGAGAGCGCTTGAATGGCATTCAAGAGGTCTGCGGTTCGATCCCGCATATCTCCACCAAAAAAAGATATCCGAAAGGATATCTTTTTTTATACCATAATTGCCTGGAAATTCCAAACAGGGGGGACTGTATGAAGGTTCATGACTGCGCCCGGCGGCTGGGGATCAGCGACAGTATGGTGCGTTATTATGACCGTTCCGGCCTGATCCGAAGTGACCGGCATCCTGGAAATAACTACCGTGATTTTACTGACCAGGATGCGCTGGCCATCTATCACGCCAAAATGCTCCGCAGCTTTGATATGGGGGTCCAAGAGGCTCTGGATGCCCAAAATCAGTCCCTTTCCACCATCAGCGGCTGGGTGGGAAGCCACATTCAGGATCTGGAGCAGCAGATCATCTGGGAGGAGATGCGCCTGCTGCGGCTCCGCCAGATGCAGTACTATTTTTCCATGATCCAAAAAAGAGCTGACAGCCGTCTGGCGGAAAGTGTCCGCTATGACAGCTATAACGTCTGGAACTTTGGCCATGTGGATGTCCTATCTCCCGAGGAGCAAACGGCCATTGACATACTGGCGCAAAACATGCCCTTTTCCTACATTGCTATCCGCATCTCGTTGGAAAGCATCCTGCGCCCCGGGGAGGATCTGGACGTGAGCATTGGCCTTGGGATTCTGGAGCAGAACCGGGAAAAACTGGAGCTGGAGCTCCCGCCGGAACTTCAGCGATATTCAGGCGGCCCCATGATCAGTCTGTTTATGGAGACTCCGGACCCCTTCTCCATGACCAAAAGAGACATTGCCCCCCTTTTGGAGGAGGCTGACCGCCGGAAGATCACCCTGAACGGCGACCTGATCGGACGCATTTTCATCAGCTATATGAAGGAAGGGCACTTTGTCCACGGTATGGGGCTGGGCATCTCTATCGGCAGTTAAGACAAATCTTTCACAATTTCCTCTTGACCTGAAAGCGGCTTTCAGGTTTACAATGAAATCACTTTCCACGGCAGATGGTCAATACGGCATTGTATTGACCATCTGCTTTGCGGGAGACTAATTTCTCAGGAGGAAGAAAAATGAAGAAAAAGCTCCTATCCCTTGCTCTGGCTTCGGCCATGGTTCTGAGCCTTGTTGCCTGCGGCGGTAAGGACGATGAGCCTACCCCCAGCCAGAACGCTGCCGTTTCCGGCACCTTTACCGGCACCTCTGCCGGTATGCAGGGCCCTGTCACCGTTGAAATGACGGTGGAGGAGGGCAAGATCACTGCCGTGACCCTCACCGAGTGTCACGAGACCGCCTATCTGTCCGACGTGGCCGTAGAGCGGATCCCCAGCCAGATCGTAGAGCATCAGACCACCAAGCTGGACGCTGTCACTGGCGCCACTCTGTGCAGCAACGCCATCATGCGGGCTGCCGCCGAGGCCGCCAAGAGCGCCGGATTGGAGCTGACCGGCGAGTATCACGCCCAGCCCGGCGCTGACGAGAGCTGGGAGACCGATGTGGTGGTTGTGGGCGGCGGCGGTGCCGGTCTCAGTGCTGCCATCTCTGCGGCGCAGGAGGGTGCCAAGGTCATCCTGATCGAGAAGAGCTCCTTCCTGGGCGGCAACACCATGATGGCCGGCGGTGCCTTCAACGCTGTGGATCCTGAGGCTCAGGCCGACCAGATCCTGTCCAACGCTCAAAAGAACACCCTGGACGGCTATCTGGCCCTGACTGCCTCTGACGAGGCCCTTCATCTGGACCAGTTCCCCCAGTGGGCCCCTGTTCTGGACGAGCTCCAGAGCGACATCAAGGCCTTCTACGCCGCCAATGCCGGCAAGACTGCCGGCGAGGATATGCCCGGCTTTGACTCCATCGCCCTGCATATGTGGCACATCTACACCGGTGGCCTGCGGCAGATGGCTGACGGCCGGTGGATCTGCTCCGATATCGATCTGGCCCGCACCCTGGCCGAGAACGCTCTGGACTCCTACGACTGGACTGGCTCTCTGGGGGTTGCCACTTCCTCTCATGCCGGCGGCAAGCTGTCCACCGTGCTGGGCGCCATGTGGCCCCGGACCCACTCCTACACCAACGGCGCTCCTCTCATCAACGCTCTGAAGGACGCCGCTGAGGAGCTGGACGTGAAGATCTACACCGAGACTGCCGGTACCGAGCTCATCGTCACCGACGGTAAGGTCACCGGCCTGAAGGCCGAGAAGGCCGACGGCACCAAGATCACCATCTCTGCTGCCAACGGTGTTATCCTGGCCAGCGGCGGTTACTGCGCCAATCCCGCTATGGTCAAGGAGTACGACGAGTACTGGGGCGATGACCTCTCTGACCACACCCTCAGCACCAATGCCGGCACCGATACCGGCGACGGCATTGTCATGGCTCAGGCCATCGGCGCCGCCACTGTGGATCTGGGCGTGGCCCAGATGATGCCCTCCTCCTCTCCCATCAAGGGCACCATGACCGATGGCATTTGGGCGGACGCCTCCGAGCAGCTGTGGGTGGACGGCAACTGCAAGCGCTTTGTCAACGAGTATGCCGAGCGTGACGTGCTGGCCAAGGCCTCTCTGGCTCTGGACGACGGCCTGTTCTACATCATCTATGCCGGCAGCGGCCTGCGTGGCGGCGACGGTGTCTGCAAGGGCGCTGATCCCACCGTCCCCGGCATGGGCGGGCTCACCGTTCAGCAGATGGTGGACAATGGCCATGTCTGGTATGGCTCCACTTTGGCTGAGCTGGCCGAGGCCACAAAGACCTCCGCTGGCGGCTCCCATGTCACCTTTACCGAGGAGCAGCTCCGCAGCGCCATTGAGCTCTATAACAGCTATGTGGAGAACCAGAATGACCCCGACTTTGGCAAGGAGGTCCTGAACGGCTACATCGATCTGGAGGCCATTGAGGCCGACCCCAATGTGGGTATCGTCATCACCCCCCGGAAGGCTTCTCTCCACCACACCATGGGCGGCGTGAAGATCAACACCGAGGCTGAGGTGCTGAACGAGGACGGCCAGATCATTCCCGGCCTGTGGGCTGCTGGCGAGGTGGCCGGCGGCGTCCATGCCGGTAACCGTCTGGGCGGCAACGCCATTGCTGACATCTTCACCTTTGGCCGTATCGCCGGTCGGAATGCCGGTATGGCCCAGTAAGTTTCCACTTCCATGCAAAAAGGTCCAGGATCAAAAGATCCTGGACCTTTTTTTGTTCGGTAGGTAAGGTTCAAAAAGACTGTGCCGTACCCCTTACAGTGCGATCTTCTTCCACTTGCCCCGGCCGTAGATGTAGCGCACCACGATGGTGCGGCCGATCTGGTCGGCGGAGATGGCCAGCCAGGCGCCGATGACGCCCAGGGCGGCGATGGTGAACTTGGCCACGATAGGCCGCAGGAGCAGCACGCCCACAAAGGTGATGATGGCGGTGGAGCGGGTATCGCCCGCCCCCCGCAGGGAGCCGGAGAGGACGAACTGGGGGGTCTGGATGGGCTGGTTGATGCCCAGGATGATCATAATGGGGATCGAGGCGGCGATGACCTCGGGGGTATCGCTGTACAGGGCCACCACATACTTGCCGAAGAAGGCGAAGAACAGGCCCATAATAACGCCGATGACTACGCCCAGGTTGCTGCATCGCCGGGAGTAATGCTCAGCCATGTCGGGCCGCCGCTTGCCCAGGGACTGGCCCACCAGAGTGGTGGAGGACACAGCCAGGGCCTGGCCCATCATAAAGGTCATGGACTGGATGTTCATGCAGATCTGGTGGGTGGTGTAGGGAATGTCGCCCAGAGAGGTGACCTGCCGGGTGAACAGAATGATGCCCACACGCATGATGAGCTGCTCGCCCAGAGCGGGAGTACCCACCTTGATGATGCGCCGGATGATCTCCATATCCAGCTTGAAGCCCTTGAAGAAGTCAGAGGGGTGGATGGTGAAGTAGTACTTGCCGGTGCGGCAGGCCATAATGGCCCACACCGTGGCGATGCCCTGGCCCACCACGGTGGCCAGAGAGGCGCCGGCCACGCCCCAGGCGGGGAAGCCGAAGTGGCCGTTGATGAGCAGGTAGTTGCCGATGACGTTAAAAACATTGGCGCCGATGTTGTAGATCATGGGCAGTCGGGAATTGCCCGTGCCCCGGAGTGCGGCGGTGAAGGTGGAGCTGATGCCCATGGTCAAAAAGCCCAGCATCTGAATTTGCAGATAGGTGACCCCCATGTCCATGGTGGCCTGGCTCAGGCCGCCGTTGGCCATGAAGGATACCAGAGGCCGGGCAAAGACAAAGCCCACCACCGAGCCGAACACACACACCAGGAAGGAGAACACCAATCCCTGACGCAGGGTGTTGTTGGCCTTTTCGTGGTCTCCGGCGCCTCTGGCCCGGGCCACGGCGGCGGTGATGCCTGTGTTGAGGGCAATGATGAGGGAGACGAAGATGAACTTGGGCTGGGCCGCCAGGTTCACCGCTCCGATGGCGTGGTCGCTGATCACATGGAAAAACTCCTCATTGATGTTGCCCACCATGATCATGTCCACCATGGAGGCAAGGCTGGCCAAAAACAGCTCTACCAGGGAAGGCCAGGCGATACGCATGATGTCCCGATACAGGGTGTTGCTGCTGCAGCCGTCGGGGAGCAGCTTGCGCTCCTTCCGGCTCTTCAGAGCGTCGGCACGGAGGAGGGCCTCATCGCCCTGAGGCAGGTCGTCCAGATAGGTACGGACCATTTTCCGTTGCTGGCTCTGGCTTTTTGACTCCTTTTCTTCTCTGCTCACGGGGGAATACCTTCTTTCGTCATTTTTCTATATACTCCTTTATTTTACACCAAAAATATAACATAAACAAGGGGGAAATGTACAAAAAACGAGGCCTCTCCACCGGGAGAGACCTCGTTTTTTGATGGAAAAATCAATAGTTCTTGGCCACCAGCTCAAAATAGGCCTGGGGATGGGAGCAGACGGGGCAGACAGTAGGGGCCTCGGTGCCCATGTGGATGTGGCCGCAGTTGCGGCACTTCCAGATATAGACCTCTCCCTTCTTGAATACCTTGCCCTCCTCCAGGTTCTTCAGCAGGGCCAGGTAGCGCTCCTCGTGCTCCTTCTCGATGGCTCCGACACCCTCAAACAGAGCGGCCAGCTCGTCAAAGCCCTCGGCCCTGGCGGTCTCGGCCATCTCCTTGTACATGTCGGTCCACTCCTCATTCTCCCCGGCAGCGGCGGCCTTCAGGTTCTCGGCAGTGGTGCCGATACCCTGGAGCTGCTTGAACCACAGCTTGGCGTGCTCCTTTTCGTTGTCGGCGGTCTCCAGGAAGAGGGCGGCGATCTGCTCATAGCCCTCCTTCTTGGCCTTGCTGGCAAAATAGGTGTACTTGTTCCGGGCCTGGCTCTCCCCGGCGAAGGCCTTCCACAGGTTGGCCTCGGTCTTGCTGCCCTTGAGTTCCATATTGTTCTTCTCCCTTCAAAAATTTTACCTCCTCAGGTGTCCCGAGAAGGGCGGTCGCAGCTTTGCTGTCGCTTGCGGCAGGCGGGGCACAGCCCAGTGAAGGTCAGCTCGTGGCGCTCCACCAGAAAGCCAGGCTGGGCCGCCTCGGCGGCATCGTCCAGAGCCCGGAGCTGGGGGGCGGTGAGGTCGAAGTGGTCAAAGTCAAAGACCTGGCCGCAGCTTTTGCAGCGGAAATGGCTGTGAGGCTCGGTGACGGCGTCATAGCGCTCCACCGGGAAGGGCATCCGGGTGAGGATACCCTCCTCTGAAAGCAGGTTCAGGTTTCGGTATACCGTCCCCAAACTCAGGTTGGGGTTGTCCGGCTTGAGCCACTGATAGACCATCTCGGCGGTGGGGTGCTGGTCAGAGCCTTGCACAGCCTGGTAAATGAGCTCCCGCTGTCTGGAATATCGCTTGCCCGGCATAATGTCACCTCCTGAAAATTGATAGGAATAATTCTCAATAATAAGATATCACACTTTCCTTCCGGTGGCAAGATGTTTTTACGGCAGGTCAGGGGCCATTTTTTTACAGGGAGAAAATTCCTAAGAAAGATTAAAATTTTTCCTGAGGACTTGACCGGGGACTTGATACTCTTTATACTGTCCCTCATAGAAAAAAGGAGCGTGTCCTATGGAACATACTGTCACCATGTTGGATCTTGGGTTTTATCTGATTTGCTATGCCTTTTTGGGCTGGGTGGGGGAGACCTGTTATTACGCCATAGCCAAGCGCAGGTTTTACAACCGGGGCGTGCTGAGTATGCCCCTGCTGCTGTCCTACGGTGTCACCTACACCGTGCTCATTTTGGCCCTGCCCACCCTGCCGGAGAGCCATTTCCTCCGGTTTTTGGGCACGTTGGCCATCCTCTCTGTGGTGGAGCGGCTCGCCGATGCCATTTTACGTCGGGTGGGGCCGGGGCTCCACTGGGGAGAGGAGCGGCCCAGGCTCTTTACCGGCAGCGGCCGGGGCTTTATAACCTCTCTGGCAGTGGCCGGGGGAATTTACACGGTCTATCTGGTGGTCCATCCCTGGCTCATTGCTCTGGGGCTGCTCATTCCCACTCTGGTCAAGCGGGCGGGGGTGTTGGTGGTGCTGGCCGTCATGGCGGTGGACTTTGTCACGGTCCTCTACGCCCTGCGCACCGGGGATCTGGCAGGCTATGAGCGCCGCCAGCGGGAGGGCGGACAGGAGAAGCTGGCCCAGCGGCTGGAGGATACCATCTGGCGCCGAATTCAGCGCTCCTACCCTGGAATTCGGGATATGACCGAGGAGGAGCGGGGGCGGTACACCTTCGCCAAGGGGCTGTGTCTGGACAAACTGGTGTGGGTCTTTCTCATCTGTGCCCTGCTGGGGGACGGTATTGAGACGGTATACTGCCGGCTGGTGGGGGGCAGCTGGATGAGCCGGTCCAGCGTGCTCTACGGCCCCTTCAGCTTTGTCTGGGGGCTGGGGGCGGTGGTCCTCACCGTCACCCTCCAGGGGCTGGGGGAGAAGAATGACCGCTATGTCTTTCTGGGGGGCTTCATCGTGGGGGGTGCCTACGAGTATCTGTGCAGTCTGTTTACCGAGCTGGTCTTTGGCACCGTGTTTTGGGATTACAGCCATATGCCCCTGAATATCGGCGGGCGGACCAATGTGCTGTTCTGCTTCTTCTGGGGGGCGCTGGCGGTGGTCTGGGTCAAGATCCTCTATCCGCCCCTGTCCCGGTTTATCGAAAGGCTGCCCGCCCTGACGGGCAAGGTGCTGACTTATGTGGTGGTGCTGGCCATGGTGTGTAACGCCGCCCTTACCAGTGCCGCCATGGTCCGCTTTGGCACCCGGCCCGGCCGGCCAGAGAGCGTCAACGCCTTTGAGGCCTTTTTGGACCGCAATTACGACGACGAGTTCATGGCCCACCGCTGGCCCAACATGGTGGTGACGGGGGAGGGGTGAACCCACCGGCTTCCTCAACAGGTTGAAAAACGGAGGGATACAGATGAAAGTGATCGACCCCAAAAGCACGACCCGGGCAGAGGCCTTCCAGCTGTGGATGGATGCGCCCAACCCCATGGTGACCTTCTTCAAGACGGTGAATGTGACACCCCTCGTCAGGCTGAGCAGACGGAAGCATTTGAAGTTTAACATGCTGCTGGACTATTGTATCGGCAAAGCGGCGGTGGGGATCAAGGAATTTTATCTCCTGCCCGTCGGCCGGGAGCTGGTGGCGTATGATACCATCGCCGTGAACACCATTGTTAAGAATAGAAAGGGGGAGGTCAGCTCCTGTGACATTCTCTTTACCGAGAATCTGGAGACCTTCAACCGGGACTATCTCCAGTATACTGCCCAGGTGGCCGAGGGCTGTGAGAACAGGGACCTGACCGACAGCATGGTGATCGGCACATCGGCCATTACCAATGTAGAGATCGACGGGGCCGTGGGGATGAACAGCGGAATTTTCAATAACCCCTTTATGATCTGGGGCAGGTATCGGCGGAGGCTCTTTCGGTATGAGCTCCCCATATCCTTTCAGTTTCACCACACTCAGATGGACGGCGCCCATGCCGGCGCCTTTCTGGCCAGATTGCAGGAGGAGATAAACCGGTTGAGGTGAGGGGATAAGGGCGGAATTCTTATACGCAGTAGGGGGGCCAGTAGACTTACAGTTGCACCCGAAACGGTCTGCTTTCCACGTGAGGGAACTTCCGTAAGGGCGGCCTGTGGCCGCCCGCTCTTTTTCACTGACAAATCTATCTTTGTATGGATCGGGCGGCCAAAGGCCGCCCCTACGAGAAAAAGTGTAACGCTTGACAACCGCCGGGGCAATGCCTGTCCTCGGCATGGTTTTACGCAGCAAAAAGCGGGACCGCTCATAGAGCGGTCCCGCTTTGTCTGTATATGCTTTCGCCGGGGAAATTACTTCTTCACCAGCTCGGCGGTGTCCTGGGCGATCATGAGCTCCTCATCGGTGGGGATGAGGAGGATCTTCACCTTGGAGTCGGCGGCCGAGATCACAGTCTCCTTGCCCCGGACATTGTTGGCCTCGGGGTCCATCTTCACGCCCATATACTCCAGGCCGGCCACGATGTTCTGCCGCATGGAGGCGGAGTTCTCGCCCACGCCAGCGGTAAAGACAATGGCGTCCACCCCGCCCATGGCGGCGGCGTAGGAGCCGATGAACTTGCGGACCTGGTACTCGAACACGTCCAGGGCCAGCTGGGCACGGTGGTTGCCCTCCTTGGCAGCGGCCTCCAGGTCACGGAAGTCGGAGGACACGCCGGAGATGCCCAGCACGCCGGACTTCTTGTTCAGAATATTCAGCATTTCCTTGATGTCATAGCCGTACCGGCCCATCAGGTACTCCATGATGGTGGCGTCGATGTCGCCGGAGCGGGTGCCCATGGCGAAGCCGGCCAGAGGGCCAAGGCCCATGGTGGTGTCCACGCACTTGCCGTCCACCACGGCGGCCAGGGAGGAGCCGTTGCCCAGGTGGCAGGTGATGACCTTGCTGTGGGCGGGGTTGCCCAGCATGTCGATGGCCCGGGCGGAGACGTACCGGTGAGAGGTGCCGTGGAAGCCGTAGCGGCGGACCTTGTCCTTCTCGTAGTACTCATAGGGGATGGCGTAGGTATAGGCCTTCTCGGGCATGCTCATGTGGAAGGCGGTGTCGAACACGGCCACCTGGGGAGTGTTGGGCATGATGGCCTGGCAGGCCCGAATGCCCATGAGGTTGGCGGGGTTGTGCAGGGGGCCCAGGGGGATGCACTCCTCGATGGCGGCGATACAGGCGTCGTCGATGATGCAGCTCTCGGTGAAGGCCATGCCGCCGTGGAGGACACGGTGGCCCACGGCGTCGATCTCGCTGACGTCCTTGACCACGCCGTGCTCGGGGCTGGTAAGGGCGTCCAGCACGGACTGGATGGCCTCGCCGTGAGTGGGCATGGGGATCTCGGCCTCAAACTTCTGGTCCTTGGCGGGCACCTTGTGGGTCAGGCGGCCGTCGATGCCGATACGCTCGCACAGGCCCTTGGCGAACACCTCGTGGGTGTCCGAGTCCATGAACTGGTACTTCAGGGAGGAGCTGCCGGCGTTGATGACGAGGATCTTCATGGGTATCTACTCTCCTTACAAAATAAAATTCTTGTGAACTAAGGGGAAATGTGTTAGAGTGATGATAACTTCATCTTTTCTATTGTATAACTTTTTTCCCAAAAGGACAACTCTTTTTTGGAAAAATACGCAGAAAAAAGAAAGAGAGGGGGGACCCGCCATGGCTGTGGCCGGGATCGTAGCCGAATATGACCCCTTCCACATGGGGCACGCCTGGCACATCGCCCAGACCCGCCGGGCGCTGGGGGAGGAGACCGCCGTCCTCTGCGTCATGTCGGGCAGCTGGACCCAGCGTGGCCAGTGCGCCCTCACCGACAAGTGGACCCGCTCCGCTCTGGCCATCCGGGGGGGTGCCGATCTGGTGCTGGAGCTGCCCCTGCCCTGGGCCATTTCCTCGGCCGAGGGCTTTGCCCGGGGGGCGGTGGAGACCCTGGCCGCCACCGGGGTGGTGGACGTCCTCTCCTTCGGCAGCGAGAGCGCCGACCCCGTCGGACTGGCCCGGCTGGCCCAGCTCCTGGACAGCGAGCCCTACCGGCAGGCCCTCGCCCGGTCGCTGGAGGGAGGGACCCCCTTTGCCGCCGCCCGGCAGCGGGCCGTCCGGGCCCTGCTCCGGGAGGAGGGGGAGGGGGGAGACCTGTCCGAGCTCCTCTCCCACCCCAACGACAACCTGGCGGTGGAGTACCTGCGCTCCCTGAATGCGCTCCATAGCTCCATCCGCCCTCTGGCTGTGGAGCGGAAAGGAGCTTCCCATGACAGCCCTTCTCCCACAGAGGGCTTTGCCTCGGCCTCCCACATCCGCAGTCTGGCCCGGGCAGGGGAGTGGGCAGAGGTGGAACGGTGGACGCCCCCGGGCACGGCGGAGATCCTGCAAAGGGCTGGCCTTGCCCGGATGGAGAATGTGGAGCGGGCCATGCTGGCCCGGCTGCGGACCATGACCGAGGCCGACTTTGCCGCCCTGACCGACAGCGCCGGGAGGGAGGGCCTGCCCGCCCGGTTGGTCCGATCGGCCCGGCAGGCCGCCACTCTGGAGGAATTCTACGAACTGGCCAAGACCCGCCGCTATGCCCATGCCCGTATCCGTCGGCTGGCCCTCCGGGCCTTCCTGGGCCTGCGGGAGGCCGATATGCCCCGCCGCCCACAATACCTCCGGGTGCTGGCCTTCAGCGGCAGGGGACAGGCCCTGCTCAAGGAGATGAAAAAGCGTTCCACCCTGCCCATCCTCACCAAGGCCGCCCACGTGCGCAGTTTGGAGCCTGCCGCCCGGGCACTCTTTGACCTGGAGAGCCGGGGGACTGACCTGTTTGGGCTGTGCTTTGACATCATAAGGCCCTGTGGCATGGATTACACCACAGGGCCTATAAAGGAATGAATGATGACAGGGGCGGCCTTATGGCCGCCCCTGCTTTTTGCGGGATACCACTCAACGCCCCAATTTTTTCATGATAAACTCCTGGATGCTGTCCCCGTATTTTAGGGCCAGTAGGAACAGGACCACCCCGGCTACCCCCAGCACCGCCATGCCCCAGGCGGGGATGTGCAGCACCGAGTCACCCACAGCGCAGGCCGCCAGCAGTCCCCAGGGCCGGGCCAGCACCACCAGCAGCAAATAGCGGCGGAAGGGGATGTCGGTGAGGCCGGCCATGATGCACAGAATGTCGTCGGGGAAGAAGGGGAACAGGAGGGCCAGAAAGAGGAACAGATCCCGCTTCTTGCGGAAGACGTCCTCATACTTGTCCAGATTTCGCCGGCTGATAAACCCCTCGGCAAAGGGCTTGCCCAGCACCCGGGAGAGCTGAAAGACCACCACCGAACCAAGGGTCACTGCCCCCACGGTGAGCAGGAAGGCCCACAGGGTCCCAAAGAGGAGCCCGCCGGCAGCGGCGATGATGTTGCTGGGGATGGGGGCCAGGATCACCGAGGAGAGCTGGACCAGAAAATAGACCAAATGGGAATAGGGAGTAAAATGCTCAATGTAGGCGTGCAGGCCCTGGGTGGAGCCCGCCGCCTGAAAGAAGCCGGAGCACCAAAGTCCGCACAGCAGCAGGGCCAGCAGGAGCAAAGTGGCCCCCAGTGTGAGCCACCAGATCTGCCTTTGCCGTTTTTCCACCGCAGCCACCTCCTTGTTATGGGCTTGCCCTCTTTGAGCCAAGCAGCATTTTCATTATCAATAGGATACCACGGACAGCGGTAGGATTCCATCAAAAAATTGGAACATTTTTCTTAAGAAAGGGAAAAGAAAATTTGTAAAAGTATGAAAAAAGCCGCACCTCCATAAGAGGTGCGGCAAAATTGTTTGTGGATGGGCCTGTTAACGGTCGCTGGGTGTGACCGTGGTGCGGTCAAAGACCAGATCGTCCACATCGTTTGTGCGCTGCTTATCTTGGTACATGGGATGATCCCTCCTTTTTCCCTGTTCGGGTTGACATAACTATATCACATCCAAAGGGGAAAAACAAGCCCTTTTTGTGAATGTAACCAAATTGTAATTTACAATAGAGTTAATTTTCGTCAAAAAGACTATATAGAGGAAAGGGGGGCGGGGAAAACACAAGATATGGGACGGGGAATACGCCCCAGCAGAAAAATGGGACAGAACAGGCCATTGGGTACAAAAAAGCCACACCCTGTATGTTTGAGGTGTGGTTGGTCGACTTTTTTGTCCCAGGGGATTTGCTTACCGCTGGCTGGGCTTAACGGTGACACGATCAAAGATCATGTCGTCCACATCGCCGCTGCGGTGCTGGTTCCGATCGATCAATCTATAACCTCCTCTCATAGAAGATAGGAGGAGTATATCACGCCGGGAAGGGGAAAGCAAGGCTTTTTTGTAAACGTAACTAAACTGTAATATTCTTTGGGGAGAACACAGAGCGGGGCGGCCGACCATGGCCGCCCCGCAGGGATGGATGTATGGGTTATTGCCGCCGCTCTTTGAGCAGACCCTCCCGGTAGGCCAGAAGCAGGTCCTCCAGGGCCAGGATCTGCTCCTGGAGCTCCTGGCCCACATCGGTGTCTGCCACCAGCACCCGCTTGGGCATCAGCTCTACAATGCGCACCTCGGGGCCGTTGGCTCTGGGGTCGTCCATGATCTGGGCAAAGGGCTTGTGCTGGGCCAGGGCCAGATGGTGGGAGTTGAAGATAAGGGTGTAGCCGCCAAAGCCGGTCTGGCGCTGATAGGCCTTGGAGATGCCGCCGTCAATGACAAAGAGCAGGCCCTCTCCACGGATGGGGCTCTCCCCCTCTTTTTCCTTGACGGGGACATGGCCGTTGACAATGTGGGAGTTGGCGCCGCTCAGGCCGAACTCCTGGAGGATCATCTCGCAGGTCTTGCGCTGGCGGACCAGGGTGTAGTAGGGGTTGTAGACCTCCACATGGGTGGCCTTATCGGCGATGAACCACCGCTCAAAGGTGGCGATCTTGCTCTTGCCAAAGAGGGGGGACTTGGGCCCGGCCCACAGGTACCAGAAGTAGTCCACGGCGTCTTTGTGCTCAGCAGTGCCCGATGTGCCATAGAAGGCCAGCCGGACCTTGTCGTTGATGGCGTCCAGATAGGCCTTGCCGGTAAGGACCCGCCGGTCCAGGGTCACCTTGTCGAAGCTGCCCTCCTCGGTCATGGGGATACAGCCGTGGTAGAGTAGGTTGCCGTTGACGATTTTGTACATACCGCCCCGGCTCAGCAGGAAACGGACATGCTGGCCCAGCAGGGCACTATTGCAGAAGGAGGCGGTGAGCTGATCGATGAGCTCCTGCTCCTCGGGGGAGAGGGCCAGGGGGTCATCGGGATCCACTGTGGGGAAAAACTTGTCCAGCATCTCGTATGTAACGCCGTCCAGCTCCACTGTGCCCTCCCGGAAGTTCACCTTGGGGAAGATGACCCGGTCGGCCATTCCGTACTCCGGGTGGCGCAGCAGAAGCTGGTTTTCCAGCTTCATCTCAATAACGGCCATGGCCTTGTGCATTTTGGAGGCCAGGGGCACATCCACAGGGTCATAGATATTTTTGTCCAGTACATGGGGGATGAACCGCTCGCAGGGGTCGTCGCCATAGACCTGGGCGGCGAACATGGACAGGGGGCGCAGGTTAAAGCCGTAGCCCTCCTCAAGCTGGTCAAAGTTGTTGTAGCTCACCGCCCGGCGCAGCACGCTGGCCACGCAGGCCTGGTTGCCGGCGTAAGCGCCCATCCAGGCAATGTCGTGGTTGCCCCACTGGATGTCCACATCGTGGAAGCGCCGCAGCTCCTCCATGATCTTATCGGCGTGAGGACCCCGGTCAAAAATGTCGCCGATGATGTGCAGCCGGTCCACGGCGCACTCCTGAATGAGGGCGCAGAACTGCTTGATGAAGGCCTCGGAATTGCCGGTGGAGATAATGGAGCGGATGATCTCCTCGTAGTAGGCCTCCTTGTTTTCCTCGGTGTCGGCGTGGAGCAGCTCGTCAATGACGTAGGAGAAGTCCTTCGGGATCTTTTTGCGCACCTTGGAGCGGGTGTATTTGGAGGAGACCACCTTGCACACCTGGACCAGGCGGTAGATGGCGATTTGGCACCACTTGTCATACTCCTTGTCATTCAGCTCGCTGCGCAGCCGGGCCAGGACGGACTCCGAGTCATAGATGAGCATGGCCAGCTCCTCCCGCTCCTTTTCGGAGATGGAGCGGGCAAACAGGGCCTCCACCTTGTCCCGGATGATGCCTGAGGCGTTGGAGAGCAGATAGCTGAAGGCGTCATACTCCCCGTGGAGATCGCTGAAAAAGTACTCAGTGCCCTTGGGCAGGCGGCAGATGGCCCTCAAATTGGTGATCTCTGCGGCCGCCGAGATGGCGGTGGGGTAGCTGCGGGAGAGAAGCTGGAGATAGCGCAGGTCCGTCATAGCTGTGACCTCCTCAATCATTCGATGCTTACATTCTAACATAAAATGGGGAAGATGGGAATGGGAAAATGGCAGGCAAGGCAGAAAACCCCTTACAGGCGGGGGAACAGCCGGCCAAACTCCCGGGGAGCAGGGGCGGTAAAGGTGAGCACTTTGCCCGAGCGGGGGTCGGTGAGGGAGAGGATTTTGGCGTGGAGAGCCAGCCGGCCCAAGGGGTCAGACTGGGCGCCGTATTTCTCGTCCCCGGCCACCGGGTAGCCCAGCTCTGAGAGGTGGGAGCGGATCTGATTTTTCCGGCCGGTCTGAATGTCCACCTCCAATAGGGCGTAGTCCCCCCGGCGGGCGAGGACCCGGTACAGGGTGACGGCCTCCTTGCCCTCTCCCTTGGTGGAATGGACCCGGTGGACCTTGTTCTCGGTGAGTTTGGAGCGGCACTCTCCCTTGTCGGGCAGGTCAGTACCCTCCACAATGGCCAGGTAGCCCCGCTTCTTCACAAGGCCGTTCCAGTCCTCCTGAAGGGCCTCCTTCAGGGCAGGGTCTTTGGCAAAGAGAAGGACACCCGAGGTGTCCCGGTCCAGCCGGTGGACCACCAGAAGCCGGCTGCGGCTGTTCCGGGAGCGGAGGTGGTCAGAGAGAATACGGTAGGCGGTGCGCTTTTTCTCGGTCTCGGTGCCCACGCTCAAAAGCCCCGCCGGCTTGTGGATGGCGATGAGCCCCTCGTCCTCATAGAGAACAGGAAAGGGAAGGGCCGGGCCCTTGCTGGGGGCAGTGAGGGCCACCTGCTGGCCGGGGGTCAGGGTCAGGTCAAACTGCTTTTGTGGTATTCCGTCCACCAGCACCTGCCCCCGGGAGAGGAGGTGCTTCACGCTGTTCCGGGACTGGCCCTGTATGTGCTCCAGCAGGAACTCCAGCAGGGGGACGGGGGTCTCCACGGTGTATGTCGTTTCTTTTTTCATGGTGTGGACCTCCTTTGAGAGGGTTTCCAATATCCAATAGAGGTAGCTTCTCCGGGTTTTTTATGGGGCTGCGGTTTGGGGTCAATGCCGCCCCAGCTGATAAAAGGCCACCGCTCCGGCGGCGTGGACGTTGAGGGAGTCCACCCCGTGGGCCATGGGGATGCGGACGGTAAAATCGCACCAGTCCACCGTCTCGGGGCACAGGCCGTCTCCCTCGGTGCCCAGGATAAGGGCAAGCTGTTCTTGGCGGGCCAGCCGGGGGTCGTCGATGGGGATGGAGCGGTCAGTGAGGGCCAGGGCGGCACAGCGAAAGCCCAGGGTATGAAGGGTTTCCAGGCCCCCATAGGGCCAGTCGGCGGGGCTTTCGCCGATAATGGCCCAGGGGAGCTGGAACACCGTGCCCATGCTCACCCGTACCGCCCGGCGGTGAAGAGGGTCGCAGCAGGTGGGGGTGACCAGCAGAGCGTCCATGCCCAGCCCTGCCGCCGAGCGCATGAGGGCACCCACATTGGTGGGGTCCACGATGCCCTCCAGCACGGCGATGCGCCGGGCGTTTCGGCAGACCTCCTCCACCGGGCGTGGGGCGGGGCGGCGGAAGGCACAGAGCACCCCCCGGGTCAGCTCGTAGCCGGTGAGGGCGGCCAAAACCTCCCGGTCGGCGGTGTAGACCGGGGTGTCTCCGCAGCGGGAGATGATGTCCCGGGCGTCCCCCTCAATGTGCCGCCGCTCCATGAGCAAAGAGAGCGGGGCATAGCCCGCATCCAGAGCGTAGGAGATGACCTTGGGGCTCTCGGCGATGAACAGGGCCTTGTCCGGGTCCCGTTTGGAGCGCATTTGGCGGCCGGTAAGGCCGAAAAAAGGGGCCAATTCGGGGCAATTCAGGTCGGAAATCTCGATAATATGGGCCATAAAAGACCTCCTGAAGGGGCGTTTCCGCCCTGTTTTGATGTGTTTTTTCTCTGCCAGGGTGGGGTTTTCCCTCTGTTTGGGCGGGTTTTACCCCCCTTGGAACAGAGTTTTGATGGGGTTTTGCCCTTCTTTTTAAGGGGTTTTTCTCTATTATAGCCCGAAAAATCCCGACTTGCAAGGCGAATTGACAGGTTCCGGGGGCTGTACTATAATAGCGGAGGAGCTCAAACATTTGACCGCTGTTCTGGTTGGCGGCGCTGAGAGGGATGGAACTATGATGTATCGGCATTTGGCCCGGAAGGACGCAGAGCGGTTCTGGGCCCTGATGGACCAGCTGGACCGGGAGATCCGGTATATGCTCTATGAGCCGGGAGAGCACCCCCATGACCTGGCCCAGGTGGAGGGGGTCAAACGGAACTCCATTTGCCTGGATGGCCGCTATGTGGATGAATACTATATGGCAAAGCTGCTGAAGGAGGGGACACAATGAGGGGAGTACCCATTGGGGATGGAGTTACGGCGATCTTTATGCTTCTCAACCCTATTATCTTTATCCTGGTCATTGTCCTGATCGTCCGCATGGGGGCGGCCAGATGGAAGTACAAGGGCCACTGGAGCGGCCCCTTCTTCTTTGATGGGGAGGAGCTGGTGGTCAACACGGGTATCCCCGTTCCCATTCCCATGGAGGAGATCGACCATGTGGAGCTGCGCTACAACCAGCGGGAAGTGGAGAGGCATACGGCCTATTCCATGTGGGTCCGGGTGGTCAGGAGGGACGGCAGGGTCAAGCGGGCGGTCTACCAGGGCTCCCGCATGGCCCAGCTGCCCAGGGACTGGCAGGCCATGCTGGAGGAGAAGGGGATCCGGGTCGTGATGACAGATGGCCAATAAGAGCACATTCTGCAGACAGGGAGTGAGAGCTTGAGATGAAAGCCTGTTATCTCATCGGCGGGGCTATGGGAGTGGGTAAGACCACTCTGGGCCAGACGTTGAAGCAAGATCTGCCCCGGGCGGTCTTTCTGGATGGAGATTGGTGCTGGGATGCCCATCCCTTTCAGGTGACGGAGGAGACAAAAGCCATGGTGATGGACAATATCTGTCATGTGCTGAACAATTTCCTCCACTGTTCGGCCTATGAGAATGTCATCTTCTGCTGGGTCATGGACCGGCAGAGCATCATTCAGGATATTTTGGGACGGCTGGATACCTCGGCGTGCCGGGTAAAGGTAATTTCTCTTCTGGCCTCAACCGAGGTGCTGAGAGGGCGTATCCTGGCCGATGTGGAGCGGGGGATACGCACTCCCGATGTACTGGAGCGGAGCCTGGAGCGGCTGCCGCTGTATGCGGAAGTGGACAGTGTGAAGGTGGATACCGACGGCAGGACGGTGAAGGAAATTGCCGAGGAGATCATGAGGCTATGACAAAAGGGACGGCGTGACTTCCACGCCGTCCCTTTTTTGAGGCCAGAATTTAAAACAGGCCAGTGATCTTGCCGGTCTCGTCCACGTCGATGCGCTCGGCGGCGGGGACCTTGGGCAGGCCGGGCATGGTCATGATGTCTCCGGTGAGGGCCACCAGGAAGCCGGCGCCGGCGGAGACCTTCAAATTCCGCACGGTGACGGTGAAGCCCCGGGGGGCGCCCAGCAGGGTCTGGTCGTCGGAGAAGGAATACTGGGTCTTGGCCATGCAGATGGGCAGCTTGTCAAAGCCCAGCTCCTCCAGCTCCTTCATCTGCTTCCGGGCCCCGGCGGTGAGGGTGACCCCGTCGGCATGGTAGATCTTCCTGGCGATGTCATTGAGCTTCTGCTCAATGGAGTCGTTGGCATCGTAGGCGAAGGTGAAGTCATTGGGCTCCTCGCACAGCCGCAGGACCTCCTGAGCCAGGGCCGTGCCGCCCTCGCCGCCCTTGGCCCAGACCTCACTGAGGGCCACATTGACTCCCAGCTCCCGGCACTTGTCCTCCACCAGCTTGAGCTCGGCTGGGGTGTCGGTGGGGAAGGCGTTGATGGCCACCACGCAGGGCAGCTTGTAGACCTGGGTGATGTTCTCCACGTGCTGAAGGAGGTTGGGAAGGCCCTTTTCCAGAGCAGCCAGGTTTTCGGTGTTCAGCTCGGCCTTGGGCACACCGCCGTGGTTTTTGAGGGCACGGACGGTGGCCACCACCACCACGGCAGAGGGCTTGAGCCCTGCCAGGCGGCACTTGATGTCCAGGAACTTCTCGGCGCCCAGGTCGGCACCGAAGCCGGCCTCGGTAACGGCGTAATCCCCCAGGCGCATGGCCATGCGGGTGGCCATGACGGAGTTGCAGCCGTGGGCGATGTTGGCGAAGGGGCCGCCGTGGATGAAGGCGGGAGTGCCCTCCAGGGTCTGGACCAGGTTGGGCTTCAGGGCGTCCTTCAGCAGGGCGGCCATGGCCCCCTGGGCCTTCAAATCGGCGGCGGTGACGGGCTTGCCCTCGTAGGTGTAGGCCACCACGATGCGGGCCAGCCGCTCTTTGAGGTCGGGGATATCAGAGGCCAGACACAGCACGGCCATGATCTCGCTGGCCACAGTGATGTCGAAGCCGTCCTCCCGGGGGACACCCTGCATCCGGCCGCCCAGGCCGTCAATGACGTTGCGCAGCTGGCGGTCGTTCATGTCCACGCACCGCTTCCAGACGATGCGCTTGGTGTCGATGCCCAAGGCGTTGCCCTGCTGAATGTGGTTATCCAGCATGGCGGCCAGCAGGTTGTTGGCCGCCCCAATGGCGTGGAAGTCCCCGGTGAAGTGGAGGTTGATGTCCTCCATGGGCACCACCT
>CAJUSE010000005.1:0-5107 GCA_910588975.1 uncultured Oscillospiraceae bacterium
AGCGGCCTCTTGAACCCCATTCAAGCGCGATACCAAACTTCGCCACACCCGGATATTCTCTTTTCCCCGAAGGGCTTAATTATATTAGCATATTTTTTGCTCCTTGGCAAGTCTTTTTTCAATTTTTTTGTTCTCTTATGAGAAAACCTTGCATTTTGGGGCAAACTGTGCTTCAATCAAGCTATCCCACCCCATAAGGAGATACGATTTATGCCCCCTTCCTCACCCTACTGTCAAGACTGTTCCGGCTGCACCTCCTGCGGTGGCTGTTCAGGTTGTACTCACGGCCCCAGAGAGATCACTCTGACCTTGGCGCAAGCCCGACTTCTCGCCCAATTTGCTCAGCTCCCCTTCCTTCCCTTCTGCCAAACCAGCCAGGGACCTGTCCTACTAACATCAGAGGGCACACCGTGGGACCGCCAGCTTTTGGAGACTCTGGCCACACTGAACCTCATCACTCTGGATCCCGGCCTTCCCCTTCAAAATTACGATTATGCTGAATACGCCCCCTATTTGAAACAAGAGGGGGCCGAACGAGGCAGCCTATCCCTTACTGACCTTGGTGGAGCCGTTCTGGACGCTCTTCCGGACCTTCTCTGAGCGAACGCTTTTCCCATCCCGGCATAAACTGAGATTGGAAGGCCATCCTTCCCCAATCTCAACCGGGAGGTAAGCAATATGCCTGATAAGGTCATGCCCGGCCCCATTTCGGACACTTCCTGTGTTCGTGAGGCCGTCTGCGTACACACCAAAAAGATCATGGACGCCTGCCGTGATAAGGACTGCATCGAGGACCTGCGGGTCTATCTCACCCAGAGCTCCCAGTGTGCTCTGGATCGTGCCTGCAATGTGAAGGCCGGCTGTGCCGAGCTGCTGTACGTCTCCACCAATGTGGACCCCATTTGCTTCAACAAGGGCTTCTACACTGTGGATGTGCGCTACTTCTATAAGATCACCGCCGACGCCTTTGTCGGCGCCGCCCGGCCCGTGGAGATCTCGGGTCTCGCTGTCTTTGACAAGCGGGTCATCCTCTTCGGCGGTGAGGGCAGCTCCAAGACCTTCACTTCCGACATGGCCGACTGCCCTGATCTGCAGAACCTGCCCCAGGTCAACCAGCCCGTGGCTGTGGTGGAGGCGGTAAATCCCCTGATCCTGGGTATGAAGCTGGTGGACCCCTGTGACTGCCACTGCAGCTGTTCCTGCGACTGCTGTGAGGTCACCGATGTGCCCCCCTGCATCTGCTCCTGCTTCGGCAGCGACCTCGCCTTCGGCAATGAGGGCAAGCGGCTCTTCGTTTCTCTGGGCCAGTTCTCCCTCATTCGGTTGGAGCGGGACACCCAGCTGCTCATCCCCGTCTTTGACTACTGCATGCCCGAGAAGGAGTGCACTTGCGACGGCGGTGTCTGCGAGGAGGATCCCTGCGAGCTCTTCCGTCACGTCAAGTTCCCCGTTGACGAGTTCTTCCCCTCTGACCGGGGCGGCGAGGGCTGTGGCTGCTGTGGCTGAGTCTCAACTAAAATAGTCTCTTGACCCGACGAGAGGGACGCCATTAGGCGTCCCTCTTGTTCCATCTTTTTACATTAATGGCGCCAGCAGCCGCAGAAGGGAGCGGAAAACCATCCGGGGCAGTGAATGGTCCTGGGCCTGATCCAGTGTGATCTCCTCACAGATATCCTGGGTTTTCAAAAAATCGGCCTTTACATCCAGCACCGTGGGATCACCACACAGCCATACACCGTCTTCAAAATGGAGGAACATACTGCGATAATCCAAATTGATAGAGCCCACAACAGCGTATTTATCGTCCACAGCAAAGCTTTTTGAGTGTAAAAAGCCGGGTGTATACTCAAAAATACGTATACCGGCCTCCAAAAGCGGCACATAGTGGGCTCTTGTGAGCTCAAAAACCGTCTTTTTGTCCGGGATATGGGGGACCATGATCCGCACATCCACCCCACTTTTTGCCGCCGCACGCAAAGCACTGTTAACGCTGTCGCTGACAATGAGATAGGGGGTCATGATATAGACGTAATCCTCTGCCTTGGAGATCAGGTTGCGGTAAACTGTCTCCCCTACCGGCTCCCCATCCAGAGGGCTGTCTGTGTATGGCTGGACCCAATAGCCCCTGCCTTGCCAAGCCTCGGGAGGCAAAATGGCCGGACGGTAGGAGAGGTAATCCTGCTTCTCTCCGCTGGTATACTCCCACATGGTGAGAAACATGACCGTCATGGACCAGGCGCCCTCCCCTTTCAGGAGAATAACACTGTCCTTCCAGTGTCCAAATCGGACCTTTTGATTGATATATTCATCGGCCAGATTGATGCCGCCGGTAAAGGCGGTATGTCCGTCCACAATGCAGAACTTTCGGTGGTCCCGGTTATTCAGCCGTACTGACAGGATGGGGACAAAGCGGTTGAAGGCCCTGCATCGAATGCCCTTGGCTTCCAGTTCCCGGTCAAAGTGCCGGGGCAGGGTGTAAAGGCTGCCCACATCGTCGTAGATGACCCGCACATCTACCCCTTCGGCCACCTTCTCCTCCAAGATTTCCAAAATCGAGTTCCAGAATTTTCCCGGCGTAATGATAAAATACTCCAGGAAAATATATTTTGTAGCCCGGCGCAGCTCGGTCAGCATGGACTCCAGAGCGTCATCGCCCAGAGGGTAATAATGTGTCCAGGTATTGGTATAGAGCGGGCAATGGGCATACTCCTCCAGATAGCGGGACTGGTTCACTGCATCCTTACCAAAGTCGATCAGCGCCTCTGCCTTATTATCCGGACTAAGGATCTTCACAAGGCGGCGGTTCATATTCTGCATCTTGTTTTTGTCGCCCAGGTGGTCACCGCCGCACAGCAGATAGAGCAGCCCTCCAAAGACAGGAAACAGGAGAATGGGTACGATCCAGGCGATCTTATAGCCCGGTTCCTCCCCGCTGTTGACAATGTGCAGGACCACAAAGACAGACAACAGCACACACAAGAAATAGAAATAGACAAAGTAGTCAGAAAAGCGGACGATGGCCACCCCGAATAGGGCCACCTGCAAAATAAGCAGCAGGGCCACCAGCGCAGTGCGATGGAAAAGATAGTACAGTAATTTTTTCACCGGTGACCCTCCCTTCTCAATATCTGTAATCCTTTTTTACTTTACAACCACATTCTCCGCCCCAAACATCTCCCGCAGTTCGGCCACTAAGGCGGGATGGACCTGGGCTACCGAGCCCAGCCGTTTACCGGTATCTGCACAATAGAGGACCACCGGCTGCTGGCCGGGAAACATATTGAGGACAAGGCCGGTCTTACGCATTCTGGGATCATCGGCTGAGGGGATCTTCACGTAGAGCTTGTTCCCTGCCGTGCCACCCGGGGCCTGCGCTTGGTCTACAATGGGTGTTTCCCCGGTAAGGGGCCTGACCCGGTCACACATGAGCTGAGGGGCCTTTTCATCCCGGACGGACAGCTTACCCTCCACCAGCAGGGCAGCGCCCTCCTGAAGGAAGGGCCCGCTTTCGGCCAGGGTACGGGAGAATACCAGCATTTCCATGGCCCCTGTGTCATCCTCCAAGCCCACATAGGCCATCAGCGTATTGTTTTTTGTAGTTTTGGTCTTGGCCGAAGTCACTACCCCGGCCAGTGTTACCCGCTGACCGTCGGTGTAAACCGAGGCCCCATCGGGGTCGGCAAAATCGCTCAGAATAGCTCCAATGGGGGCAGCACGCTGGGCCTTGGCGATCTCCCGGTAGTCGTCCATGGGGTGGCCGGTAAGGTAAAGCCCTGTGGTCTCCTTCTCCATCTTCATAAGCTCCTGGCGGGAGTACTCAGGCAGGTTGGGCAGCTCCACCTCAGGGGCAGAACCCACTCCGTCGCCACAGCCGCCAAAAAGATCATATTGGCCCTCCAAGGTATTCTTCCGGCTTTTGGCCACGATATCCATGACCTTCTCGGCCACTGCCATCAGCTGGGAACGGCGGGCACCGGTGGAGTCAAAGGCCCCACATTTGATGAGGGACTCCACCACACGCTTGTTACAATCCTGGCCAAACATGCGGGAACAGAAATCTCCCAGAGAGGCAAAATCGCCCCGTTCCTCCCGCTCCCGAATGAGCTGCTGGGTAAAGCCCCGGCCCACACCTTTCACAGCTGCCAGACCGAACCGGATACCCTCCTCCACGGCGGTGAAGTCGGTGCCCGACTGGTTCACATCGGGGGGCAGCAAAGCGATGCCGCAGCTCTTGCACTCGCCGATATACTCGGCTACCTTTTCGCTGGAGTCCAGCACCGAGGTAAGCAGGGCAGCCATATACTCCTTGGTGTAGTGGCACTTAAACCAGGCCGTCTGGTAGGCCACCACGGCATAGGCCAGAGAGTGTGCCTTATTGAAGGCATACTCGGCAAAGGCATCGATCTCATGGTAGATGGCCTTGGCCACATCCTCGGGGATTCCGTTGGCCACACAGCCCACGATCCCCCGCTCCTTATCACCGTGGATAAAGGACTCCTGTTCCTTCTCGATTTGGGCACGCTTCTTTTTGGACATGGCCCGGCGGACCATATCAGCCTGGCCGATGGAGTAGCCCGCCAGCTGCTGGAAGATGGCGATGACCTGCTCCTGATAGACGATACAGCCGTAGGTCACCGACAGAATGGGCTCCAGCATGGGATGGCGGTAGGTCACCTTGTCCGGGTTTTTGGCGCACTCCAAAAATCTGGGGATGGAGTCCATGGGGCCAGGCCGGTAGAGGGCAATAATGGCACAGATGTCCTCAATGCTCTTGGGGCCCAGGCCCACGCCTACTCCGGTCATTCCCGCCGATTCCATTTGGAATACGCCGGAGGTCTTGCCCTCAGCAAGGAGTTTGAACACCTCCGGGTCATCGTCGGGAATGCTGTCCAGAGTAAAATCAGGCTGGATCTTTTGGACCAGCTTCACCGTATCGTCGATGACCGTCAGGTTCCGCAGGCCCAGGAAATCCATTTTCAGCAGCCCCAGTTCTTCCAGCGTGACCATGGTAAACTGGGTGACGACGGCCTCGTCATTTTTGGCCAGGGGCACATAATCCTCCACCGGCAGACGAGATCAATCTACGATTACCTGGTATCTAAGGCTG
>CAJUSE010000005.1:5117-94043 GCA_910588975.1 uncultured Oscillospiraceae bacterium
AAGCCCGACAGATCCTTGCCCCCTTCATAGAAACGGGTCTCGTCGGCATCCTTGGACGAGTGATGACCACGCCGGCAGCGTGGGTGGAGGCGTGGCGGGGCATTCCCTCAATGGCCTGGGCAGTGTCGATGAGCACCTTGATTTCCTCATCGCTGTCGTAGAGGTCCCGCAAAGGCTTGGAAAGGCGCAGAGCCTCCTCCAGTGTGATATGGAGGGCCATGGGTACCTGCTTGGCCACCTGGTCCACCCTGTCGTAGCTAATTCCCAGCACCCGGCCCACGTCCCGGATGGCACCTCTGGCAGCCATGGTACCGAAGGTGACGATTTGGGCCACATGGTCAGAACCGTATTTCCGCCGAACGTAGTCGATGACCTCCTCACGGCGGCGAGGGCAGAAGTCCACGTCAATATCGGGCATGGTCACCCGGCCAGGGTTGAGGAAACGCTCAAAGAACAGGCCGTATTTCATGGGGTCGATCTCGGTGATGGACATGCAGTAGGATACGATGGAGCCCGCCGCCGAGCCACGTCCCGGCCCTACGGGGATACCCTGGCTTTTGGCATAGCCGATAAAGTCGGAGACGATGAGAAAGTAGTCCACAAAGCCCATTTTGCGAATGACGCCCATCTCATATTCCAGCTGCTTTTCATATTCAGGAGGGCAGTCAGGATACCGCCGGGCCAGGCCCTCCCGGCACAGCTTTTCAAAGTATGCGTCGGGGTCGCTCTCCCCCTCGGGCAGGTGGAATTCAGGCAGGTGGTACTTGCCGAACTCAAACTCCACCTGGCACATATCGGCGATCTTCTGGGTATTTTCCAACGCCTCGGGGTACTTATCAAAGAGAGCGGCCATCTCCTCCTCGCTCTTGAGGTAGAATTCCTCAGTCTCAAAACGCATCCGATTGAGGTCGGCTTCGGTCTTGCCTGTCTGGATACACATGAGGATGTCCTGGGTCCGGGCATCCTTCTTTTCCAGATAGTGGGCATCGTTGGTGCACACCAGGGGGATCCCTGTCTCCTCGTGGAGCCGCAACAACCCGGCCAGCACCACAGGGTCGTCCTCCAGGCCGTGGTCCTGAAGCTCCAGATAGTAGTTTCCCCGGCCAAAGAGGGCATCCATCTCCTCTGCGTGGGCCTTGGCTCCAGCATAGTCCCCATCCCGGAGGCGTCGGGGAACCTCACCGGCCAGACAGGCAGAAAGGCAGATCAGCCCCTCTGCGTGGGCATGGAGAAGATCCAGGTCAATGCGGGGCTTGATATAGAAGCCCTCGGTATAGGACTGGCTCACCATATGGGAGAGGTTGCGGTAGCCCACCTCGTTCTTGCACAGCAGAATGAGATGTCGGGCGGAGCTGTCCAGCTCATGGACCCGGTCAAATCGGGTCCGGGGGGCCACATAGACCTCGCAGCCAATGACGGGGTGGATGCCCTCAGCCTTGCAGGCCTTGTAAAAGTCAATGACACCGTACATATTCCCGTGGTCGGTGATGGCCACGGCGGTCTGTCCCATCTCCTTCACCCGCTTCACCATCTTGGTGATGCGGCAAGCCCCGTCCAGAAGGGAATACTCTGTATGGTTGTGTAAGTGGACAAAGGACATAAATTGACCCCCAAACTCTTTCTTTTTCCTATATGATAAAATCCAATCTTCAAACCTTATTTCGCCACCCGTTCAGGCAAACGCACAGAGATATGGACCCCCAGCATGCCAGCGGTATCACCTTGGACAGCCCGCACCAATTCCATGTCAAAAACTGCATTTCCGCTGGTCACTTTATAGTTAACAGTATATTGGCTGATCCCATTTTTCCGTTCCACGCCCCAGCCCTGGCGCTTCATAGTGAAAGTATCCTCTCCGCCCTGCTCTCTCCAAACTTTACATATGCTGCTAAATTCGCTTACAAAGGTCTCCCGATCCAATAGACCAGGGTACATCAACTCATAGGCCCCATCACTGTCACCATCAACAATAGCCCGGAGTACCTGTTCCGCCATGGCCGGAGAGTCTTTGTCCGCCAGCATCATGCCGACCACTACTGCAAACATCACCGCAAAAATGGTCATGAACACGCCAATTACGATCAGAACCTTTTTCCAGCCTTTCTTTTTCTTCCCTTTCTGCTCCAATTCTGTTACTTTTTGTTCCAGCTCCTGTATCTTTTGCTCATTTTCCTGCAACACCTGTTGCATATCTACCTTCATCAGTTCTTGCTCATCCATGGAAAATTCTCCTTCTATTTTCTAATTTCAGTGAAATTTAAAAAATTTCGAAAATTCCAGACGACTTATTTTTCCATTTCTTTATCTTTTCGGTGAGGCTTTACATCCTTTAATTCGGTAACTTTATCCAGCCTGTATTTGAAGGTGGACTTGGTGATGGGGGGCTGGCACAGCTGGGCCAGCTCGGTGAGGGTCATATCCGGGTTTTCCAGGCGCAGGCGGGCGGCCTCGGAAAGTTTTGGAGGAAGATCCTCCAGAGTGGTACGCTCCAAAAGTCGGCGCAGGGCCTCGATTTGGCTCTGGGCAGCCTCCACCGCTTTATCCAAATTGGCGGCATCGCAGTTCACCCGGCGGTTAACGCCGCCCCGCAGGTCCTTTTCCGCCTTGGCGTTCATCAGCTCCATGGCAGCCAGGGGGGCACCCATGGCCGCCAGAAAGTCTGCGATGGCCTCGCTCTGCTTAAAGTAGACGATATGATTGCCGCTGCGGGGAGCCAGCTTGGCCTCAAACCCTGCCTCCCGCAGCAGATTGAGCAATTCCCGACTCACCGAGAGATGGGAGGTGGTCAGCTCCAGGTGATAGCCCTTACTGGGGTCGGTGACCGACCCGCCGGCCAAAAAGGCCCCCCGGAAGAAAGCCGAACGGCAGTGATCCTCCTCCAGCACAGCAAAATTGATGTGATGGGCTACCACACTGCCCGGGTCATAACCAAAAACGTTGGACAGGATCTCCAGCTTGTCCGGCGAAGAAATTGTAAAAGTTTTCTTTCCCGGACTGGGCTCGGGCAGGGTATCAAATGTAAAGTGAAAGGCTTTCTTAAAAAGCAGGGGCAGGCGCTGGGCCAGTTCTTCTGATTCGGTGACAATTCTGGCTCCCCCCGCATCGAAGCGATTGGCGTAGAGCAGGATGCCGTAGCATTCGGCCTGAGCACAACACCGCCGGGTGATGGCCCCACGGCATAGCTCAGCTTTGGTATCGCTGGAAAAGGACACAGAGCCTCCCCCCTTCTTGCTTTCTCAAAATATTTTGGTCTCGGCCCGCTCCTGATAGAGCTCCATGATGGCCTGGGCCAGCCGGTCCGGGTCATGGCGGGCGTAGCGGGTCCCCTGGGAGATGGTGGGGCGCTCTACCACCTCAATGCCATGTTGGGCCAGATAGCCCCGGTCGATGACCATGGGCTCGGCCCGCTCCTCCCGATAGCGAAGGACCAGGTCCTGCGGGACGGGCTCACTGTTGGCAAGACACAGGTCGATAAGGTCACCCGCCGAATGGTCCAGGAGGGCCTGAACATGGTCGGAGAGGGTCATGCCCTCGGTCTCTCCATCCTGGGTCATAATATTGGCAATGTATACCCGGGTGGCCTCGCTGCTACGAATGGCCTCTACCACGCCATCCACCAACAGATTTGGAATGACACTGGTGTAAAGACTTCCCGGGCCCAGCAAAATGAGGTCGGCCTCTTCAATGGCCTGCAACGTAGCAGGCAGAGCCATGGGAAGCTGGGGCAGCAGCCGAATTTTCTGGATGCGGCAGTCCTGGGCCTTTTTGAAGGCGGCGATCTTGGACTCTCCCCGAACCTGGGTGCCGTTTTCAAAGGTAGCCTCCAGTGTCACGTCGGCGTTAGTCACCGGCAGGATGCGCCCGGTGATGGCCAGGACCTGGCTCATCTTGGCCACTGCCTCGTCAAAGGAGCCGGAGATCCCATTCAAAGCAGCCAGGAGCAGGTTACCAAAGGCCTGGCCGGTAAGTCCGCCAGACCCGGCCGGAAACCGGTAACCCAACAGGCTTTCCATCAGCGGCTCGGTATTGGCCAGGGCCTCCATACAGCTGCGGATATCCCCTGGCGGGGGCATTCCAAGCTCGTTGCGCAATATACCCGAACCCCCGCCGTCATCGGCCACCGTGACGATTGCAGTCAGGTTGGCGGTATGGCGCTTCAAACCACGCAGAAGAGCACTTAAGCCGTGCCCACCACCAATGGCGACAATGCGGGGTCCATGTTTCCAGTGGCGTTCATTGAGAGTTTCCATCAGCGTGCCCTCGTCATGTCCCGGTGGTTTTCACTGGCATCATAGCCCTTTTGGCGAATGAATTCGGCCAGAGCACGGGTCACTGCCACCGAACGGTGCTGGCCTCCGGTACAGCCCACAGCGATAACCAGGGCCGCCTTCCCCTCCTCCACAAACTGGGGCAGGAGGAAGGCAATGAGCTTTTCCAGATGTGTCATGAAGCTCTTGGTTTTTTTATCCTGAAAGACGAAATCGTAGACGGGCTTGTCCAACCCCGTCTGGTGACGCAGCTCGGCAATATAGAAGGGATTGGGCAAAAAGCGCACATCAAAGACCAGATCGGCCTCAATGGGGATGCCGTATTTGAACCCGAAGGAGGTCACATTCACCCGCATGGCCTGCTGTGGGCCGCCCTCGCCAAAAAGGCGGAGGATCTCCCCACGAAGCTTGGCCGTGGATAGAACGGTGGTGTCCACCACATATTCGGCCCGCCGGCGAACCGGCTCCAGAATAGCCCGCTCCTGGTGGACGGCCTCGTCAAGGGTCCCGCCGCTCTGCTGGAGGGGGTGGAGATGTCGGGTCTCCTTATACCGTTTGATGATGGTCTCAGGAGAGGCCTCCACATAGAGGATCTTGTGGTCACAACCCATCTCAGTCAGGTCGGACAGGGCGGAAAAGAGCCCGTCAAAGGTCTGCCCGCCCCGGATGTCGCAGACAATGGCCACCCGCTCATACTCGGCCTGGCCGGCCATGCACAGCTCGGCAAACTTGGGAATGAGGGGGGCGGGCATGTTGTCCACCACGAAGTAGCCGATGTCCTCCATGATGGAGCTCACCTGGCTCTTCCCAGCCCCGGACAGGCCGGAAATGACGATAAATTCCATACTCATCCACTCCTTGGACCGTATCTGACGGGCGGATACCACCGCCCATCGGTTCATTTTTGAAAGGTGTATTTCCTTTACACCTTTTGATTTTCAACACCCAGCATTTTAATTTCGGGTTCCAACTGAATACCGGTTTCCTCAAACACCCGGCGCTGGACCTCAGTTATCAGGGTCAGCACATCGGCGCAGGTGGCGCCGCCGGTGTTGATCACAAAGCCGGCGTGCTTTTCCGACACCTGGGCGCCCCCCACCCGGAGACCCTTGCACCCACATTTGTCAATGAGGGCGGCGGCATAGACGGGGGTGCCGTCGGGCAAAGGAGCAGGGCGCTTGAAGGTGGAGCCCGCCGAAGGGTATTCCAGGGGCTGCTTGGCCTTGCGCTGGGCGGCAAGGTCATTCATTTTAGCTTTGATAGCGGCGGGATCGCCGGGGTCCAGCAAAAAGAGAGCCTCCAAAATGAGATATTCTCCGCTGGAAAAGGCACTATGGCGGTATGCGAAATCACATTCTTCATTGGAAACCACCGCCTGTCGGCCATCAAAGCCCAAGGCATGCACTTGATGGAGGACTTGGGAGATCTCTCCCCCATAGGCCCCGGCATTCATGGTAACGGCCCCTCCCACCGTGCCTGGTATTCCAGCGGCCCACTCCAACCCGGTGAGACCATGCTCCAAGGCAAGATTTGCCGCTTTGGAAAGGAGCATGGCGCCGCCGACCATCAGTTCATTGTGGAATACCTCTCCCTGTCCATACAGACCGGACAATTTGACCACAAAACCGTCATAGCCTAAGTCAGAAACCAAAAGGTTGGAGCCATTTCCCAGAAAAAAGGGAGACACGTTGCAGCGAAAGGCCGTTTCCACGACCTGCCGAACTTCCTCCCCCTTTGGGATGGCCATAAGTACGGCGGGACCACCGATGCGGAAGGTAGTATGCTTGCTCATGGGCTCATTTTTCCGCAGTTCCAAAGTGGGACAGTTTTTTCGCAGTTCCTGTTCCAATCCATCCAGCAATGTCATGGTGATCCCTCCCTTCTGAAAAGTGTATGTGAATGTACAACTTTTTAGGCATTTGCTCCCTGTTTGTAATCCTCGGCGGCATCCAACATCTCCCCCGCCGAGTCCAGGGCGGCCTGGGAGATGTGCTCGCCGGAGGTGAGCCGGGCAAGCTCGGCCTGGCGATGGGAGCGGTCCAGTGCCTCCACGGCGGTATAGGTCCGGCCCTTCTGCTCCCCCTTCTCCACCGAGAAGTGGA
Organism: uncultured Oscillospiraceae bacterium; assembly: GCA_910588975.1. GTDB lineage: Bacteria > Bacillota > Clostridia > Oscillospirales > Oscillospiraceae > Vermiculatibacterium. Next base: position 11,488 of record CAJUSE010000005.1, read on the forward strand.
CGTCGGCCATGGCGGCGATCTGTGGCAGGTGGGTGACACAGAGGACCTGCTTACGGCGGGCCACCTGGGCCAGCTTTTGGGCCACCTTCTGGGCCGCCCGGCCCGAGACGCCGGTGTCCACCTCGTCAAAGACCAGAGTGTGGACATCGTCGTTTTCCGCCAGCACATTTTTCAGGCAAAGCATGATCCGAGCCAGCTCGCCGCCAGAGGCGATTTTCTGGATGGGTTTCAGGTCCTCACCCACATTGGCCGACATGAGAAACCGTACGGTATCCATGCCATCGCCATTGAGGCCAGTCTCCCCTTCCACGGAGCCAAACTCAGTTTTGAAACGAACCTTGGGCATATCCAGCTGGGCAAGTTCGGCCTGGATACGCTGGGCCAGGGCCTCTCCCGCCTGCTGCCGCTTCTCAGAGAGATCCTTGGCCTGCTTTCGTGCCTCGCTAAAGGCCTTCTGCCACTCCTGCTCCAGCCGCAGCAGGGTATCGTCGGCAAACTGGATCTCATCCAGTTCACGCCGGCACTGCTCCAGATAGTCGATCATATTCTCCACCGTCTCACCGTACTTGCGTTTCAGGCGGTAGAGGGTATCCAACCGACCCTCCAGCATATCCAACTCTCTGGGCTCAAAGTCAAAGCTGCCCTGGAGACTGCGGGCCGAGTCCCCGGCATCCTGAGCCTGGACCCGGCAGTTAGTAAGCTGGCTGCGCAGGGCGTCCAGCTCAGGGCTCACCCCGCTCAGCCGCTCCAGGGCCTGCTCCGCCTCCATAAGCAGAGCCACCGCCCCGGGGGAGTCGTCGTCCCCGCTGAGGGCATAATGGGCCGTCGAGGCCGCCTGAGCCAAATCGGCGGCGTTACGCAGCAGCTCCCGCCGCTCCTCAAGCTCTTCTTCCTCCCCACTTCTCAGCTCGGCCCGCTCCAGCTCCCCAATTTGAAACTGAAGGGTATCCACCTTACGGGCCTTCTCGGCCTCATCCATCCGCAGAGCATCCATCTTTCGAGTGATCTCACTCAAGCGGCTATATGCCTCCCGATAGACCTCCAAGGGTCCCTCCAGAGCGCCAAAGCGGTCCAGATACTCCAGATGGCAGTTCTCATCCAGCAGCTGCTGGCCGTCATGCTGACCGTGGATGTTGAGCAGCTGCCGGCCCAAAGCCCGCAGCTGGGCCACCGTCACCGGCCGGCCATTGACCCGGCAGAGATTGCGCCCATCGGGCAGGATCTCCCGCTGGAGCAGCAGCTCTCCGTTTTCATCCGGGGAAATGCCGCTCTCAGCAAAGTAAGGCAAGGGCCCGAGGTCCGTAAATGTGCCTGTCACAAAGGCAGACTTGGCCCCGGTACGAATCAGTTCCCGGCTGGCCCGCTCCCCGGTGACCGCCCCCATGGCATCCACCACAATGGACTTACCGGCGCCGGTCTCGCCGGTAAGGGCGTTAAAACCGGGGGCAAAGGCAATGTCCGCCGATTCAATGACAGCAATATTTTCAATATGGAGCACAGAGAGCATGATCCTCTCCCTCCTTCATGGTACAGAGTGCGACTCAATGGAGCATGGTGCGCATTTCCTCGCAGAAATCATGGGCGGCTTCATTGGTCCGCATGATAAAGATAATAGTGTCGTCCCCGGCCAGACTGCCCACCATGTCAGGAATGTCCATGCCATCGTCAACGGCGGCGGCCAGGGCATTGGCCATGCCGGGCATGGTTTTGGCCACGGCAATGTTCTGGGCCACGTCGAAGGCGACCCCTTCCCGCAAGATGGCCTTGAGCCGTTCGGTAAAATTATGGGCTGCCCGACGCTGGGTCACAACGTACTTGTAGAGCCCGCCAGGAGTTCCTTCCTTCACCAAATGCAGCTGCTTAATGTCCCGGGAAATGGTGGCCTGAGTGGTGCTAATGCCACGCTCCCGCAGCCGCTCCAAAAGCTGCTCCTGGGTCTCGATCTCCTCTTGGGCGATAATGTCCAGGATCTCCTGTTGCCGTTTACTTTTCATAACGTCAGCTCCTCCCTAATTTCTGGTTGAGCACAGCGTAAAAGCTCCTGTTGGACAATCTGACCAGTTGGGCATTAACTGGGGATTTGCGCAGTTCCACCACGTCGGTAGTTCCCAGCCGAAAGGCTCTGCCACCGTCTACCGAGAGATAGACGGTACGCCGGGACTGCTTGCCCATACGAACGGTTACCGTCCTTTCTCTATCCAGCACATAGGACCGGGCGTGAAGGGCATGAGGGCAGATGGGAGTTACCAGAATGTCCTGCGCCGTGGGCTCGATGATAGGCCCGCCGGCCGACATGGAATAGGCCGTAGAGCCGGTGGGCGTAGCCACAATGACCCCATCTCCCGAAATTCGGGAAACCAGTTGCCCATCAGAACGGACCTCCAGATCAATGGTTCGGGCCACTGCTCCCTTGGTAACAACAGCATCGTTGAGTGCCCGATCCCGGAACAGGATCCTGCCCTCCCGCTTCACGGCCACGTCCATCATCATCCGCTCTTCTATGGTATATTTCCCCTCGGTGAGCCGGGAAAGCTGCTCCAGCTCGGTGGATTCCAGCTCGGCCATAAAGCCCACACTGCCCAGATTGACTCCAAGTACCGGGACCTTATGGGACTGGGCGGCTTTGGCTGCGTGGAGAATGGTACCGTCACCGCCAAAGCAGATGAGCATATCCGCCCCGGCAAAAGCCTCTTTCTCCGAAAGCAGGGGGAGTTCCCGGGGAATCTCCACAGCAGCATGCTCCAAATCAAAGGGGAGGCACATACTGGTCTCGGCCCCCGCCTTTTCCAATACTCGGCGGGCTGCCTGCGCCACCTTTAGCCCCTTATCCCGGAAGGGGTTGGGGCTCAATACGACCTTCATTGGCTTACCTCCCCTTTATCCAATTCTTCGTGGGAGGCTTCCACAAGTTCGGCCAGATCCCTCTGCCATCTCTCGCCGCTTTCAACAGTGAGCCAGCCCAGATATTCAATATTTCCTTCTGGCCCCCGAATAGGTGAATAAGTCAAGCCCTTTACAGTGAAGCCGGCTTGCTCGGCATGGTCCAAAAAGTGCTCCAGTACCTCCAAATGGACCTTTTTGTCCCGGACGACCCCTTTCTTCCCCACCTTATCCTTCCCCGCTTCAAACTGGGGCTTGACCAGACACACGCCCTGGCCACCCTGGGCCATCAAAGGGTGCAGAGGGGGCAAGATAAGAGACAGGGAGATGAAGGATACGTCTACGCTGAAAAACTGAATGGGGTCGGAGATCTGCTCGCTGGTGAGATATCGGGCGTTTGTCCGCTCCAGGCAGACCACTCGCTCATCGCTGCGCAGTTTCCAGGCCAACTGGCCATATCCAACGTCCACGGCGTAGACCTTACTGGCACCGTTTTGCAGCATACAGTCGGTAAAGCCCCCTGTGGAGGCCCCGATGTCGGCACAAATTTTCCCCGTTAAATCAATGGGCCAACTGGCCATGGCCTTTTCCAGCTTCAATCCGCCCCGGCTCACATATTTCAGCCCTCCGCCACGGACCTCGATCTGGGCATCCTCGGGGGTGGGGGCGCCCGCCTTGTCCACCTTCTGGCCGGAGACGTAGACCTGACCGGACATGATGATGGCCTGGGCCTTCTGCCGGGACTCCGCCAGTCCCCGCTCAAAGAGCAGCACGTCCAGACGCTTTTTCATGGGCGAACACCTCCCCAATTTGCTCTGCAATTCGATCCCCTGTCAGGTCATTGGCTCGGCGGAGCTGATCCACCGTCCCCTGGGGCGGTACTTTCTCACCCAGATTGCGCAAGACCACCTGACTCACAGGAATTCGGGTAAGCGCTATTTCGGAGGCCACCCTGCGTCCTACACAATTGGAGTCCATACACTCCTCATAGATCCATAGTCGGCCGGTTTTTTCCGCCGAGCAGAAAAGAACCTCCCAGTCATCGCCCGGGGACACCGGTGTTAAGTTATTTAGCTTAACAACTTCAGCAGACACTCCCTGTTGCTCCAACTCTTGGGCCGCCTCCAAAAGGGCGTTGACCTGCGTCCCGTAGCCAACCAGGGTCACATCTTTTCCCTGACGGAGGACCACTGCCGGGGCCATGCCACTGTCCATGGTATAGGCCCCCTCTTTCCCCCGGGGATAGCGCAGGGCCACAGGGCCCTTGCATTCGTTGATGGCGTAATTCAGCATGGTCTGCAGCTCGGTATAGTTGGAGGGGGCCAACATCGTCATGCCGGGCACAGTGGCCAGAAATCCCACATCAAAGACCCCCTGATGGGTCTCCCCATCGGCCCCCACAAGTCCGGCTCGATCCACACACAGAACCACATGGAGCCCCTGAAGGGCCACATCGTGAAGCAGCATATCATAGCTGCGCTGCAAAAATGTGGAATAGACGGCGAATACGGGAATGATCCCCTGCTTGGCCATACCGGCACACATGGTGACAGCGTGGCCTTCGGCGATGCCCACATCGAAAAAACGCTCCGGGAACCGGTGGGCAAAGCCGTCCAGTCCTGTACCCGGCTGCATGGCCGCCGTGATGGCGCAGATACGATCATTCTCCTGGGCCATCTGGCACAGGGCTTTACCAAAAGCCTCAGAGAAATCTCCTCCGCCGGGAACCTGAGAAGCTCCTGTGGTCGGATCAAATTTCCCCACTCCGTGGAAGCGGTCGGGCTCTGTCTCTGCAGGGAGATAGCCTTTGCCCTTCACCGTCCGAACATGGAGCAGCACAGGCTCAGACAGATCCTTGGCATAGCGCAGCAGGCGGGTCAATTCCTTCACATTATGGCCATCCACCGGGCCAAGGTAGGTAAACCCCATGTCCTCAAACATGGAACAGGGCAGCAGGGTCTCCTTAATGGCAGTCTTGATTTTATGGGTCACTCGATAAAGCCTGCGCCCCAGAGAGAAGGAGGTCATGATCCGGCGGTAGCCCCGTTTGAAGCTGAGGTACTGAGGCTTGAGGCGTTGGCGGGCCAAATGCTCGGCCACACCGCCTACGCTCTGGGTGATGGACATTCCGTTGTCATTGAGAATGACAATGAGGGGCTCTCCACTATCTCCGGCGTCAGACAGGCCCTCGTAGGCCAAGCCGCCGGTGAGGGCCCCATCCCCCAGAAGGGCCACCACCCGGTAGTCCTTTTTCAAAATGGTCCGGGCCCGAGCCATGCCTACTGCCACCGAGACGGCGGTTGAGGAATGGCCCACCACAAAGGGGTCGCAGATGCTCTCCCCGGGTTTGGGAAAACCGGAAATCCCCCCGAATGTGCGCAGGGTGCTCATGGCGGCATCCCGGCCGGTGAGCATCTTATGGACATAGCACTGGTGGCCCACGTCGAAGATGAGCCTGTCACGCTCCGGGGTAAAAACCCGGTGGAGGGCTACGGTGAGCTCCACTGCCCCCAAGTTGGCGGCCAGATGGCCCCCTGTTTGGGAGACGCTCTCTATCAGCCGCTGGCGCAGATGGTCACACAGGATCTCTGCCTCGCTATCTGTTATGAGATGGAGGTCATTGGGAATATTCAATTTGACCGCCACCTCCCTTCTCTGTTTCAAATCTACGGGACCGGCTCTCTGATCGGTCTCATCGCAATATCGAACTTTAGCCCCAAAGCCAAGCGCCGCCCAAGCCGATAGCGACCCCCAATAGGGCACCCACAACCACCTGGAACAAGGTGTGTCCCAAAATTTCTTTCAGGCTCTGGCCCACAAAGTTGGGGTCGATTTTATCCCAGTTTTCAATGATCCGGTTCAAAATGCGCCCCTGCTCCCCCACCGCCCGACGGACGTTGGCAGCATCATACATGACGACCACAGCCAGCACGGCAGCAACAGCAAAAATAGGAGAGGAGGTACCATAGAGATACCCCGTTGAGGCGGCACAGGCGCACACTGTGGCAGAGTGGGAGGAGGGCATGCCACCGCTGGCCAGAATTTTCTGCCAGTCCAAACGACGCTCGACCACCAGCACGATGAAAAACTTGACCACCTGGGCCATCGCCCAGGCCAAAATGGATAAATTCAGAATAAGATTGCCGGTGAAGATATCCACTGCATTATTCATGCCCTATCCCTCACTTTTCCCGTAAAATGAGGCTATCTGCCAGCTCCAGCAGGAACTGGGTCCCGCCGGCCCACGAGGCACCGGCCAGAGACTCCTTGGCCTGCGTGGTGTATCGCTCCACTGCCCGCTGGCACTCCTCAGCTCCGACCAGGGTCACATAGGTCACCTTGCCCTGCTGGGCATCTGAGCCGATGGGCTTGCCCAACACCTCAGCGGTGCTGGTCACGTCCAACAGATCGTCTTTGATTTGGAACGCAAGTCCCAGATCTCCGGCATAGTCCATGGACACTTTGATGCAGTTTGGATCCACGCCCTTAACACTGCCAATAGCCGCCACCACGCCCATGCCACAGGCAGCCCGGAGAAGGTCTCCAGTCTTACGGTCATCAATCTCAGTCAGCTTTTGCAATCCTTCGGGGGCATCCTTGCCGATGGTATCCCAGTACTGGCCCAGACACATCCCCTGAGGGCCGGCGGCTTCAGCCAAAATTTGGGCGGCGATCATAGGGGTATCGGGCCGGACAAAGCCCTTGCTTCGCAGGGCAGTGTTGAAGGCTGCCGCCTGCAGGGCGTCCCCCGCCAGCACGGCGGCAGTCTCGCCATAGACCCTGTGGCAGGTAGGCTTGCCCCGGCGCAGGTCATCATTGTCCATACAGGGCAAATCGTCATGAATGAGGGAGTAGGTGTGAAGCATTTCTACTGCACAGGCAAAGTCCAGTGCAGCTTCGGCCTCGCCCCCTGCGGCCACGCAGAAGGCCAGCGTCAGTACTGGACGGATGCGTTTCCCCCCGGCAAGGAGAGAATACCGCATGACCTCGTCAAGTCCCTCTCCAGGAAAAAATTGCGCCAGACGGGCTTCAATCATCGCCTTGTAGCTGTCGTATTTTTCCTGAAAGATCATACTTCCATACCCTCCATGGGCTCCTCCAGGGCCCCGCTGTCGGAGCCTTTGAGCAGTTTAGCCACCTTCTGCTCGGCCTTGTCCAAAGCGGCAGAGCATTGCTTCATCAGCCCTGTTCCCTCCTCAAAAAGGGCCAGAGCCTCCTCCAGCGGGGCATCCCCCTTTTCCAACGCAGTGACGATTTCCTCCAAACGAGCCATGGACTGCTCAAAGGTCAGTTGCTTTTTTGCAGGCATCGAAACATCCTCCCCTTTTCTCAATCTACCGTGCAGGAAAGCTCTCCATCTGAGAGCTTTAACTTCAGTTTATCTCCACTTTCGGCATCCCTTACCGACTTCATCACCCCGTGCGGGCCCCGAGCAACAGCATAGCCCCGGCTCAACACCTTCAAAGGGCTGAGAGCATCCAGCGAGGCGGCCAGCCGGGCAAACTGCTCCCGGTCAGCCCCCAGCGCCCCGGCGAGGGCGTGGGCCAACCGCTCCCGCTGATGGTCTAACACCATTCGCCGATCATCTACCCAAGTCATGGGATTTTGGAGCATTCGACTGCGCCCCGCATGAGTCAAGGCAGAGCGGGCTTCCCTCACCTGCCGGTCCACCGCCTTAGCCATCCGCTGGCCCAAGTGGTGAAGGAGCGCATACTGGTCATTCTGGTCGGGGACGGCCAATTCGGCCCCATTGGAGGGAGTGGCCGCCCGCAGGTCAGCCACATAGTCCGCAATGGTCACATCGGGCTCATGTCCCACAGCAGAAATGACCGGGATATCTGAGGCATAGATGGTTCGGGCCAAAACCTCGTCATTGAAGCACCACAGATCCTCCATGGAGCCGCCGCCCCGGCCCGTGATAATGAGGTCAGCCAGATGTTTTTCGTTGACCCAACGGATAGCGGCAGCGATCTGCCCTGCTGCCTCGCTCCCCTGGACCAGACAGGGCACCACACAGACTTCTGCCATCGGCCAACGGGCTCCCAGCACCCGGATCATATCCCGCACTGCTGCCCCCGTGGGAGAGGTAACGAGAGCGATCCGCCCGGGAAAGGCGGGAATAGGCTTTTTATGCTCTGGGGCAAAAAGACCCTGGTCCGCCAGCTTGGCCTTCAGCTCCTCAAAGGCGGCTTGGAGATCCCCTGCCCCCTCGGGCTTCAAGGCGTCCACATAGAGCTGGTATTCGCCATTCTGGGGGTATGCCCCCACATAGCCATAGGCCACCACCTTCATACCGTTGGCCGGTTTGAAGCGCAGCCCGGTGACCGCCCTCCCCTTAAAAAGGGCACACTTCAGTACACCCCCCTCGTCTTTCAGGGAAAAGTAGTGATGGCCGGAATAGGCCATTTTGTAATTGGATATCTCACCCCGAACAAAAATGGCCTGAAGGGCTTCGTCTGCATCAAAAAGGCCTTTGATATGCTGGTTGACCTGGGAGACGGTATAAACTTTCATTTGTTCCCCTCCCGCTCCATCAGGCGATGGGCCAGAATGGCCACTCCCATCGCATTATCGGTAGAATATTTTGGCTCGGCAAACACGGCCTGGCAGAATTCTCCCAATACATAGCGCAGGCGGGAATTGGAGGCCACGCCCCCCGAGCACAGAATCGGCAGACCGGGATAGCGGTTCTGAGCCTCTACCGTCACCAGGCGAACGATTCGAGCTATGGTATCCAGTGTAAAGGCGGCTACTCCCTCTGGCGGCTCACCGTTTTCTACCAGTTTTTTGACCCAGTTTTCCATACCAGACAGGGAAAACTCCAGGTCATTCCGCTTCACTGGGAAGGGATCGGGGCGGTCTGTACAGCTTTTGGAGCACTCGTCCAACGCCTTTCCCGCCGGAAATTGCAGTCCCAGCAGCACCCCTGTGCGGTCAATAAGCTGGCCGGCAGAGATATCCGTTGTGCCTCCGATCCGTTTGGCTTGAACATTGGCTCCGACTGGCTCTACAAGCAAAAGCTCAGTGGTCCCACCGGAGAGGTGCCAAGCCAGGAACGGCCTATCCAACAGGTCCATCCGGCCCGCCGACCAGGCTGCGGCGGCCAGATGCCCTTGTTGGTGGGAGACGGCAAAAAAGGGAACGCCCAGGACACTTGCCATGCTCCTACCCAGGCTCTCCCCCGCCAAGAAGCAAGGCATATAAGACCCCTCCACCTCCCGGGGGCGGGTGGAGGCGGCCACAGCGGCCACATCCCCCAGTGGTCCCAATTCCTCCAGGCGGGCGGGCAGGGCCTTCACATGCTGGAAAAGGGCCTCCGACTGACGAAGGCCCAATCCCCCTGCTTTTACCTCCAGCAGCTTGCCTGCATTATGGCCCTCCCGGCCATCAAAGGCGGCTGCCGATGTGGTATAATTGCTGGTGTCCAGCCCTAGCGTCCTCATTGATCCTCATCCCCGGAAAAGGTGTCGGCGGGAATGGGCGTGGTGGGAGTCTGGGGCATGGGCTCCGAACGGACAAAGGAACCCAGAATACCGTTGACGTAGCCCACCAGCTCGGGCTCTTCATAGCCCTTGGTCAGCTCTACGGCCTCATTGATAGCGGCAGCATTGGGCACATCCTGCATGTAGAGGATCTCATACATACAGACCCGCAGGATAGACACCACCACACGGGGCAACCGCTTGATGTTCCAGCCGATGGCATACTTGGAGATATAACCATCCAGCTCCTCCTGATGCTCCTCTACCCCACGCACCAGCGTAGATATGTACTCCCGCTGCTTCACATTGGGAAATTCGGCATAAAGCGGCTCCTCCTGGCCCAGCAGCTCAAAGATCTGCCGGGTCATAGCGCTGTCCAACAGCTGCTGAGCACTTTCACCGGAAAAGCTCAACTCAAAGACAAAATGGACAGCGATTTCACGGGCATTGCTTCTTGTCATAGCGGTCCCTCCGAAAGGGCCTGACGACCCAAGTTAAGTAATACATAGTATACACGAAAATATGCAAAATGAAAAGCCCCAAAATGGCTCTACAAGGAAAAATTAAAGAGTTTCTAAGAAAGAAAACACCCCCGAAACAGCAGTACCGTTTCAGGGGTGCTTTTTATCCTGTTTTTACCGAACTCAGCCCTGCTTGGGCTGCTTTTTGGGGTGGTCAAAGGCCACGCCGGAAACGTGGACATTCACCGCCTCCAAATGGAAGCCGCTGGTGTTCTCGATGGCGGTGGCCACGCTGTTCTGCACCGCTTTTGCCACCTCCTGAACAGAGGAGCCGTACTTCACCAGGATGGACAAATCCACTGTAATGCTCTCCTCGTTCACAGCCACCCGAACGCCCCGGCTCAAACTCTTTCTGCCGCTGATGATCTCTGCCAGGTCACTGCCCAGATTGCCCGACAGTCCGCCGACTCCCTCAACCTCCAGAGCCGCCACCGCTGTGGTCACCGCCAGCACATCCTCCGAAATGTGGATGCAGCCCAGCTCATCGGGACAGGAAATGTACTCTTTATTCTCAGCCATATTGTTCCGCCTTCCTTTCCTGTGGGTGAAATAATTGCCTTTTTCTCATTGTACCACAAAAAAGGAAAATTACAACTGCAAATTTTCTTTTTGCCTTATCCCTGCGCCTCAATGATCATGATCTGGCTTGCCGTAACCCCGGTCTCCCCGGTGACGATCTCAGTAATTCGGGCTACATCGGCATCCTGAAGCCCCTCCTCGGTGGCCGACACCACCACTGACACGCCTCCGTCACTGATGAAGGCTACGCAATCGGTATAGCCCTTTGCAATCACCAAATTCTCGATCTGCGCCTCAGAGATGGTGGTAGAGGCCAATGTCTCAATGGCCGTTCCCGCTTCTTCCTTGGCCGCTGTCTCGGCGTTTTCGTTGGACAGGGTATCCTGCAAAATGGTCAGGGCGCTGTCTCTGGCCTGCTGCCGGTTGAGCCTGGCCGAGGCAAAATAGCCTGTGGAGGTGGCCGACGGGGCCGGGACGCCACTCTCAGCGGGGGTGGGCGTAGGGGCCAGGATGGGATCGCTTGCCTTTCCGCCAACCAGTGTGGCCTGGCCCAGTACCTTGCCTGTATCGGTGCTCTCCTGCTGATAGGACCAGTTCAAATACACCGCCACGCAGACAAACAGAACGATGGCGGCCACCACCGCATTGCGTTTCCAGAGCTTCATACTGTTTTCCTCACTTTCCCTTACATATGCTGATTTTATCGCTGCCAAGCCCCGTTAGGGCTGAGACCGCCTGTATAAGAGACAGCCGGACAGCGGGATCATCTCCCCCGGCGGCCACCACCAGCGCCCCCCGGTAGCTGGGTCCAAGCTGCTGGACCTCCACAGGTTCCTGCCCTCCCGAGCCTTTGGAGGCCAAGATCACCTCAGTTTCCCGTTCTGTCCGTCCCTCCCCTTCTACGCTCCGCCCCTCCTGTGCCAGTACCTGGCGGGGAGAGGTGTCCAAGGTGAGGACCACCGTTACCCGACCGGCCCCCTCCACCTGACTCAAGGCCTGCTCCAGCCGACCCTCCAGTTCTCCTGCGGCAAAGGGGTCGGCCCGTGGCTGCGCCTGGGCAGAGGCCGTCTCTCGTTCACTCGGGGTCGGCCATATGAGAAGGAGCACTCCCACCATGGCCACTAAGGCCACATATTTATACTTTTCCAGGGCCGACACAAACCGGTCCATCCCCTTTTTTCCGCTCATGGCGTCTCCTCCTGAAAGCTCTGGCGTTCCGCCGGAATGGCCAGATCCTCTTCAATGGTCTTTTCGAGGGCGGCTCGCCCTTCCCCGGTCCAGCTGCCCACGATTTCCACCGACCAGGGATGGGGCCATCCCCCTTCTCCTTCTGCAACAGTCACTTGAGCGGTACAGTTCACCCCCAGAGCGTGACCCTTGTCCTCAATATATGCGCCTGTCTGCTGAGCTATGAGCTCTTTTAGCAGTACTTCTCCCTCGTTTTCCTCCTCATGAACAGGCGGAACAAGCCAGTCAGCCACCGGCAATGGCGCTTCTCCCGCAGAGAGGCCGGTCAGCGGCTTCACTATGGCCAGCATAAGCACGATCCCCCCCACAAGCCGTCCTATCTTTTTTACGGTCCCGTCCGGCGTGAGTGCCTGGGCCAGCGCCACTGCCATTGCTGCCGCCACCACACCCATCAGATATGTACGAAACAGACTCATCCCACCACCGCCTTCACCGAGGTGATCAGGGCCACATAGAGAATAAAGCCACCGCCCCCCACAAGCCCCATAAGCAGCGCAAAGGCTGAGCCAATGTCATCCACCAGAGCAGCTACTGGGCCAGGGCAAACAGTGGCACACAGAGCGGCCGAGAGCTTATAGATGAGATAGTGGGCACCCAGACGGAGAAAGGGCAGGATGCAGATGGCCAGCACTGTAAGCAGGCCCAACAGCCCCACCGCAGAGCGCAAGGCTCCCGCCCCGGCAGCCACTGCCTCGGCGGCATCGGCGAGGATCCCCCCTACCACAGGCACAAATCCGGACAGAGCGGCCTTGGCCGCCTTTTGTGTCATAGCATCAGCGCTGCCACTCACCGCCCCGCTCACCGCCAGAAGAGCCACAAAAAGGGTAAAAAAGCCCGTCAGCAGAGCAGAAGCTCCCTGCTTCAGCAGCGTGGCCAGCCGGCCCAATCCCTCATTTTCCAAGGCAGCATGAGCGGTAGCCGTGGCTACATAGGCGTAGATAAGCGGAGAGATCAGACGTTCCGCCACACTCACAAGCAGGCTGAGGAAAAAGAGGACCAAGCTTTGGCGTGCCGCTGCCGAAACGGGAGCCCCAGTGGCGGCGCAAGCGGCCGTGACCACCGGCATCAACAATCGGGAAAAGGTCTCCATCTGCCCCAGTGTCTCCTGCCCCAGTCCCATCAAAGCATTGACCTGGGACACGGCAATGGCGGCCACAGCTGCCGCCCCCGCCAGGCGTACCGGGTCCAGTCCTCCGCCTCCCAGCTCCTCCCGAAGGGTCTCTGTCAATCCGCACAACAGTGCTACCCCCACAAGGGCTATGGCGCTTCGGCTTGCCTGACGCAGCAGGCCGGGCAATCGCTCCAAACTTCCCTCCAGAATGGCCTGTGCGCTATCAGCGCCGGGTTCGACCTTATTCAGATCCAAGTACTCCTCCAGATAGGCCCGTGACGCACGCTCCAACTGAGGATAGCCCGTTGTCTCCTCCAACGTGGCTCCCTGCACAGGCAAAACAAGGAGGGCCAGCAGCGGCAAAAGCAGAAGGTACCTTCTCATAATAGCCCCTCCAGAGTGTCGAAGACGGTCTCCACCAGGGGGAGTGCGGCAAAGAGAGCCAAAATGGCCCCCGCTGTCTCCAAAAAAGCTGCCACACCCCCCTCGCCGGCATCTTTACACACCGCCGATCCCAATCTTGCCACCACCCCAATGCCCACCGTTTTCCATACCGGAGCCCATATTTGAGTGGAAAGGCCCATTTGTCCGGCCAGAGCATCGGCAAACCCCCGCAGGCCGGCGGCGGCCTCCAGAGCCTGTCCCAAAAGCAAGGCCCCAGCTGCCAACGACAAGCACAGAGCCAGCTCCGGGACCTGTTTACGCAACACCAGCGCACAGAGAGCGGCAATGACCGCCGTAACTGCCAGCTTCAAAATATCCATGCTCAAAGCCCAAAAAGCCTCTTTACCAATAAAAAGAGGTCGCTGATCTTCTCTACCACCAGCATGAGTACCACAATAAGGCCGGCCAGCGTGGTCATCATGGCCTGTTCATCCCGCCCGGAACGGGTGAGGACCTGATTGAGAACGGCCACCAGAATACCGATGGCAGCAATGCGAAAGATGAAATCTACATCCATACTGTTCCCTGCTTTCCCCTTGGTATGATGAGAGGTCACAACAGCAAAATAGCCAGCGCACACCCCCCGGAAAGGCCCAATACCCCCCATGTTTTTCGCTCACGGCTCAGGGTCTGAGAAAGGACCTCTCCCCGCCTCTCAAGCTGTCTGGCCACCCGGTCTACGGCAGAGCGTTGATCCTCCCAGCCGCAGCTGCCCAACACAATGCCCAATCCCTTCAATAGCTCCATATCTTGGACGGATATGTCTTTTCCCTGGTCGGTCAATGCCCCCTGCCAAATAGCATTGAAATCCTGCTCCCCCAGCCTGTTCAAGCCATTCAACGCCCGGTAAAAGGCCCGGCCCGGCCCAGCAGGCCCTCTTTGCGACAAAAGAGTGAGCAGCTGGGCCGTGGTAGGCAGATGATAGGTCAACTCCCGGCCCCAGAGGTCCAATGCCTCTGTCCACTCTCTAAGAGCCCTGACCCGCCGGGCCTGCTGGCTCCCACGCTCCAAACCGGCCCAAAGTCCAGCGCCAGCCAACAACAGCGCTCCTATGACCCTTACCATGTCAGGGACTCCACCTTGCAGCCCAGCTGAGAAACCTTCACCAAGCTGGAAAAGAGGTGACGTTCCAGAATCCCTCGGTAGAGCGGTTTTCCTCGCAGATCTGCCTGATCCACCCCATGAACGGTGGCCAGCAGGGTCACACCGCAGTTGGCGCAGATCTCCAGAGCCGCCATATCGGCCGGGTCGGTAATTTCATCACAGGCCAGCACCTGCGGGTTCATTCCCCGGAGTAAAGCTAGAAGCCCCTGTGCTTTTGGCAGGCCCTCCATCACATCGGTACGGCTTCCCACATCAAGCTGCGGCAGACCTTCCCAAAGAGCGGCCACCTCCCCCCGCTCATCGCATAGCCCCACCCGAAGCCCCCCATCGGACAACAGTCGCACCAAGTCCCGCAGCAGCGTGGTCTTTCCGCTGCCCGGCGGTCCCATCAATAGAGCACCTTGAAACCGCCCTCCCTGAAGCAGGGCAGAGTAGGTCTCCTCCCCACAGCCCACCACATCATGGGCAATTCGGAGGTTCAGAGAGGAAAGTCCATTCAAATTGCGCACCCGGCCTTCCTCCACCGCCGCCTTACCACACAGGCCAATTCGGTGCCCGCCCTTTACTGTAAAGTATCCACGCTTTATACTTTCCAAGGCAGTATGAGCGCTGGAACAAGTGGCGATCTCCATAGTTAACGACAGATCCCGAGTCGTGACAGCGGCACAGCCCGGAATGGGGAACTCCTGCCCATCCATTACAACCGTGGGCTCCCTCCCTGCCCGAAGGCGCAACTCCTGGGCCCGACGCTTCACCGACCCCGGCAGAGCCCAGGCCCCTCTGCTTAGTTCAGGCGGCAGCAGAGCCGCCACTTCTTCAAAGGCCCCCACGGCCATCCCCCCCTCTGTCCTTGCTTGTCCTACTCTATGAGAGCCTGTCCTCCGATATGCCCCATAATTTTGTATGACCGCTTCATCGTGAAAAGCATCTTGCACAAAAAAACGCCGAACGGAATGCTCCGTCCGGCGTTTTACCATGTTTTATTCTGCCTGTAAAATGCTCTGCAAGGGAGCAAATCACATCCAGCTTTCTTCGCTCTCCTGCTTCCGTTCCCGGGTCATAAGCTGGGCAAGGACCTGCTGGGGCGTGTACCCCTCGTAGAGGACCTGGCAGGCGGCCTCGGTAATGGGCATTTCCACTCCAACCTTTTGAGCCAATGTCCGGGCATTGGCGGCGGCGTAGTAGCCCTCTACCACCATGCCCATTTCGGCCACTGCCTGCTGAGGGGGCGTACCCTTTCCGATGGCAATGCCGCAGCGGCGGTTTCGGGAGTGCATAGAGGTGCAGGTGACGATCAGATCCCCCAAACCGGCCAGGCCGGCAAAGGTCTCTTTCCTGCCTCCCAAGGCCTCCCCCAGCCGGGCCATCTCGGCGATACCACGGGTCATAAGAGCGGCTTTGGTATTATCTCCGTAGCCCAACCCATCACAGACACCGGCACAGAGGGCAATAACATTTTTCAGCGCCGCCCCAAGCTCCACGCCGATCACATCGTCAGTGGTATACACCCGAAACCGCTCATTCATAAAGAGGTCCTGGGCAAGCTTGGCGCTGGCCTCATCCTCCGAAGCGGCCACCACCACCGTAGGCACGCCCCGGCCCACCTCCTCGGCGTGGGACGGTCCTGAAAGGGCCACAATGGGGTGACTCTCCCCCACCTCTTGGGCAATGACCTGCGTCAGCGTGAGGGCGCTGTCCTTCTCAATGCCCTTGGATACTGACACCAAAATCGTCCCCGGGTCCAGAAGCTCCTTTACCTGAGCGGCAGTGGTGCGCACAGCAAAGGATGGTGTGGCAAGGACCACCACCTGACAGCCCTTGACGCAGCGCATATCAGCGGTAAGCTCCAACTCTTCAGGCAGAGAAACACCCCGCAGCACCGGGTTTTCCCGCTCCCGACGCAGAGTGGCGCTCTCCTCCTCCTTGTAGGACCACAGCGTGACTTTGTGTCCGTTCTCCAGAAGCAGCAACGCCAGAGCGGTGCCCCAACCTCCAGAGCCCAAAACAGCGATATTCATAAAAATTCCTCCCATGCAAAAAGCGTCAAGGGGCCGCCCACGGGACGGCCCCCACAGGATATATGTTCGGCTACGTTGATTTTTTGTGAAGGGACAGCCTGCGCTCTTCTCCCTTCAAAAGCCGTTGGATATTCCCCCTGTGCATATAGATCACAAGTCCCCCAAGGCAGACGGCTAAAACCATAATGATCCCATCATGGCTGACAAAAAACCAGGTGCCAAAGGGAAAGCCTGCAGCGGCAAAAATCGAGCCCAGCGAAACATAGCGGGTCAGGGCCACAAGAATGAGGAAGCCGCCCCAGACAAGCAGGGCCACCCGCCAGTCGATCATAATGGCAATGGTACCCCCTGAGAGAATGCCCTTGCCCCCCTTAAAGCCAAACATACAAGGAAAAATGTGGCCCAACAGACAGAACAGAGCCGCCCAGTATTTGGCGTAGAGCAAATACTGAGGAGGTAAAGCAAGGAGTGTCACAACAAGAACAGCGAACCAAACTGCCAAAACAGCTTTTAGCACATCGCAGAAGATGACCACTAAAGTCAATTTTCCGCCAAACGTGCGATAAAAGTTCGTTAATCCGGCGTTTCCGCTGCCATGGGTGCGAATATCGTCCCGCAGGATGTATTTTGAGACAATGACCGCACCGTTAAAACACCCTAAAAAGTAAGCCGCCAGGGCAATCGCAATGATCCATACAAGAGCGTGCATCCACCCCACCGCCATAATAAACATATAAATGGGGCGGAAAAGCTCATTCAATCGCTCGCTCATCCTTACCCCTCCTTGTCGCCCTTCTCCCGGATGGTGATCTTCACCGGTGTGCCCTCCAGGCCAAAGGTCGCCCGAATCTGATTTTCCAAATAGCGCTGATAGGAGAAATGGAAAATATCTGCCCGATTACAGAAAATGACAAAATGAGGAGGGCGAACACCCACCTGGGTCATATAGTAGACCTTCAGCCGCTTGCCCTTGTCAGTGGGGGGCTGGACCCGGGCGGTGGCATCAGCCAGGACGTCATTGAGCATCCCGGTGGTGATACGCATACTGGCCTGTTCATTGACACTGTTTATGGTGTCAAAAAGTCGATCCACCCGGCTGCCGGTGAGGGCGGAGAGGAAGAGCACGGGGGCATAGGGCATGTAGCTCAAATCCCGGCGGACATCCTCCGTCATGCGCTGCATGGTCTTGTCGTCCTTCTCCACAATATCCCACTTGTTGATCACGATAATACAGGCTTTCCCCGCTTCGTGGGCCAAGCCGGCTACCTTGGTGTCCTGCTCGGTGACCCCCTCGGTGCCGTCAATGAGGATCAGACACACATCACACCGTTCGATGGCCAGGGTGGCACGGAGGACAGAGAATTTCTCCACCCGGTCATCCACCCGGCTCTTGCGGCGCATACCGGCAGTGTCAATCAGAAGATACTTGCCCTTCTCATTTTCAAAGTAATTGTCCACGGCATCCCGGGTGGTGCCTGCCATATTTGAGACGATGACACGCTCCTCCCCCAGAATACGATTGACGAGAGAGGACTTGCCCACATTGGGCTTACCGATGACAGCCACCTTAATGACGTCCTCATCCAGCTCCTCTTCCTCCTCGTCGGGGAAGTATTCAAAACAGGCATCCAGCAAATCACCGGTACCGTGGCCGTGAAGAGCAGAGACAGCAATGGGATCGCCCAAACCCAGATTATAAAACTCATAAATGTCCGGGTCCGTCATGCCAGTGGCATCCATCTTATTCACCGCCAGCACCACCGGTTTGCCCGACTTCAACAGCATATCCCCCACCTCTTGATCCGAGGCAGTGAGGCCCGTTTTGATGTCGCAGAGAAAGACAATGACCGTGGCGTTCTGAATGGCGATTTCCGCCTGCTTACGCATAAACAGCAATATCTCGCTGTCAGTGCCGGGCTCAATACCGCCGGTGTCCACCAAATCAAACTTCCGTCCTCGCCACTCGCAAGGGGCATAGAGCCGATCCCGGGTGACACCGGGCGTATCCTCCACAATGCTAAGCCGCTGGCCGGTGAGCTTATTAAAGAGCATGGACTTGCCCACGTTGGGCCGGCCCACAATGGCTACCAAAGGTCGAGACATGGAAAAGTCCTCCTTTTACGCATAATTGTAGTTATTATCTCACATTTTAGCGTCCAGGTCAAGTATAGGGCCGCATACCAAAGCATCGGGATAGGACAGCCGCCCGTTTCGCTTCAGTCGTCTATGGTATGATTATGCCCCGCCGAACAAAGAAAAAGAGGGGAATAGATTCCCCTCTTACTCTTTGCCCACTGTTTAGTTGGCGGCGCTCTGAGCCACGCCAAAATCGTGGCCGTTGTAGCTCAGGCAGGACTTGCACATCCGGTGGGGCAGACGAAATGCTCCGCACTTGGGGCAAGTGGTAACGCCGGGGGTCTCCAACTTCCAAACGGAAGAGCGACGCTTGTTCCGGCGCTGCTTGGACACTTTACTCTTAGGGACTGCCATTTATGACACCTCCTTAGTGACAGGGGTTTGGGATTACTCAATCATTTCCGGGCTCTTCCGAACCCTTATCCAAAAGCTTCGCCAAAGCGGCAAAGCGTGGATCCAACTCTTTTCCGCAGCCACAGGGCCCTTCATTCAGGTCCTTGCCGCACTTGGGGCACAGCCCCTTACAGTCCTCACTGCACAGGTGTTTGCCATCCCAGGCCAGGATACACTCGGTGGTAAATACCTCGTCCAGTTCCAAAGCCCGGTCCTCAAGAAGAATGATCTCCTCGTTCTCCTCGTCCTCGACCTCTTCTGCCAGAAGGGTGTCCACTGCCACATCCATATCCACTGTAATTGGTTTAAGACAGCGGTCACACCTGCCATCCACCTGGGCCACAGCGTGCCCGGTAAGCTCCAGAGCGCCGCCGGCATTTCGTACCCGGCCACTCACCTGAAATGGCACAGTAAAAGGCCGCTCGCCGTACAGCTCCACCTGGCGCAGGTCCAGCTCATAGCTGAAGTCCCGGACTGCTCCGGGGGTATCAATAATGTCTCTCAGATCAAGGCGCATAGTGACCCCCTCCGCAACGGTACAGCGAATATTATAACGAAAAAATTCCCTCATGTCAAATACTTTTTCAATATAACCTTTGCCAATTTCATTTTTTGTGGTAGAATGACAGGAAAGCGGGGAGGTATGGCCATGAAAGCATTCACCATCACGAAAAACGATGCCGGGCAACGGCTGGACCGATGGCTGGGCAAAGCCCTGCCCCTCCTCCCCGCCCCTCTGGCCCAGAAATACATCCGTCTCAAGCGGGTAAAGGTCAACGGCAAAGGCTCCCAGCGGGACTACCGCCTACAGATCGGAGACCTGTTGGAGCTCTACATCAACGACGAGTTTTTTGACACTCCGACTGAGGACAATGCTTTTCTTTCTGTGTTCACTCCCCAACTGGACATTCTCTATGAAGATGAACATATCCTGGTGTGCAATAAACGTCCCGGCCTATTGTGCCACCCCGATGAGCACGAGTACGTCTCCACCCTTATCACCCACATCCAGGCCTACCTGTATCAAAAAAAGGAGTGGTCTCCTCGGTGGGAGAATTCCTTTACCCCCGCTCTGTGTAACCGCATCGACCGAAATACCGGCGGGCTGGTCATCGCCGCCAAAACTGCCCCGGCTCTGCGTATCCTGAATGACAAAATTCGGGACCGGGAGATCGGCAAGTTCTATCTGGCCGCCATTGTTGGCCGGATGACGCCCCCTCAAGGTGAGTTGAAGGGCTTTTTGCTGAAGGATGAGGGGAAAAAGCAGGTCAGCGTTTACAAAAAACCGGTCCCCGGGGGGAAAAGCGCTGCTACCCGGTACAAAACGCTTCAAAGCAAGGGGAGTTACTCTCTGGTGGAGTGCGAACTGCTCACCGGCCGGACCCATCAGATCCGGGCACAGTTTGCCGATTCCGGCCATCCCCTGGTGGGTGACGGCAAATATGGCCGCCGGGAGGACAACCGAAAAGTGGAACGCAAAGGGCAGGCTTTGTGGTCTTACAAGCTGGTCTTTGACTTCCCCACCGATGCCGGAGAGCTGGAATACCTTCGTGGTAAGACCATCGAAGTGCCCAGAGAGAATATCGACTTTGTAGAAGAATATTTTGGGAAATAGCCAGCGTGGCTGTCATATCCTCATCACATCGGCTATGTGCGCCAATGCTGTGGCCACCTCGCCGGCTACTTCATCGGCAGTAGAAGCGGCAAAGCTCTACCCCCTCTTCCCCGTCGCAAATTTCCCCAAAAATCTTTTCCAAGACTATTGACATTTTACCCCGCAGCATATATATTTGTCCTATTGAAGGACGTACCCAACCGTCGGGCTGGGCACGTCCTTTTTCAACACTTATCAAAAATATTTTAGTAAATGGGGGAGGATACATGTCCAAGGAGTTGATCCGTCTATCGGATTGCGTCGTGAAATTCGACGATGAGATCATTCTCGATCATCTCAATCTCTACATCAATGATAAGGAATTCCTCACGCTCCTGGGTCCCAGCGGTTGTGGCAAGACCACCACCCTGCGGATCATAGGTGGGTTTTTGTCGCCTACCTCTGGGGACGTGTTTTTTGATGGTCAGCGATGTAACGATGTGCCGCCCCACAAACGTCAGGTGAACACGGTGTTTCAAAAATATGCCCTGTTCCCCCATCTCAACGTTTTTGAAAATGTAGCCTTTGGTCTGCGCATCGCCAAACGACCCGAGGGAGAAATTCATGACCGGGTCATGGAAATGCTGGAGGTCGTCAATCTCAAGGGTTTTGAGAAGCGGCCCATCTCCGCCCTCTCCGGCGGCCAGCAGCAGCGGGTGGCCATTGCCCGGGCTCTGGTCAATCGGCCCAAGGTCCTTTTGCTGGACGAGCCCTTGGGGGCACTGGATATGCGCCTTCGCAAGGATATGCAAAACGAGCTTAAGCGCATCCAGCAGGAGATGGAGATCACCTTCATCTATGTCACCCACGACCAGGAAGAAGCCCTGGCCATGTCGGATACGGTGGTTGTTATGGACGGCGGCCGCATCCAGCAAATCGGCTCCCCCGAGGACATCTATAACGAGCCCAAAAATGCCTTTGTGGCCGACTTCATCGGTGAGAGCAATATCATCGACGGCATCATGCGCTCTGACGGTGTGGTGGAGATTTTTAACCGCTGCTTCAAATGTCTGGACGGCGGCTTTGACAAGGATGAGCCGTTGGACGTAGTCATTCGCCCCGAGGATGTGGACATCGTCCCCGAAAGTGAGGGACAGCTTAAGGGCACTGTCACCCAGGTGACCTTCAAGGGGGTCCACTATGACACCATCGTAGACTTCTATGGGTTCAAATGGCTCATTCAGACCACTGATTTCTGCCCGGTGGACAGCCATATCGGCATCAAAATCGACCCTGATGGCATCCATGTGATGAAAAAAAGCGCCTATTCCGGTATGTTTGGCGACTATTCCTCCTATTCCGAGGAGTATGAGGAGATTGGCGACGCCAGCATTGACCCGGAGGAGGAGGGCAGCGGGGATGAAGAGTAAACTCAACCGCTTTGCCATCCCCTATGTAGTGTGGATGGCCCTGTTCGTGGTCACCCCCATTCTCCTGATGGTGATTTACGCCTTCTCCTCCGTAGATGGTGGTTTCACTCTGGATAACTTCACCAGCATGGGAGAGTATCTGCCCGTATTCACCCGCTCGTTTAAGCTGGCCATCATCGCCACTCTGATTTGCCTGCTTATGGGTTACCCTATGGCCTATTTCATGGCCAAGGAGGGCCCCCGGTTCCAGCGGGTGGCCATGGCCCTGATCATGCTGCCCATGTGGATGAATTTCCTGCTGCGTACCTATGCCTGGATGTCCATCCTGGAGAATAATGGTCTTATCAACCAGCTGCTGGGCGCCCTTGGCATTTTAGATGCTCTTGGTACAGATCATGTACAGCTTATCCGCACCCAGGCGGCAGTGGTGCTAGGCATGGTATATAACTATCTGCCCTTTATGATCCTGCCCATCTACTCAGTCATTGTCAAGCTGGACCACTCCCTGCTGGAAGCCGCCCGGGACCTGGGTGCCAACTCGCTGAATGTATTCCGAAAGGTCATCTTCCCCCTTTCCATTCCGGCCATCATCTCCGGGGTGACCATGGTCTTTGTCCCCAGCGTGTCCACCTTTGCCATCTCCCGGCTGTTGGGGGGCGGCGAGGAGCTGATGCTGGGCGACCTTATCGAGCAGCAATTTTTGGGTGGTGCCTATGACCCCTACCTGGGTGCCGCCATCTCCATGGTGATGATGGTCATTGTGGTGGTGTGCATGGTCCTTATGAACCACTTCGGTGAGGGCGAAGAACAGGCGGTGATGCTGTAATGAAAAAGCAGAACAGCATTGGCTCCCGCCTTCTCATCGCTCTGGTATTCCTGTTTCTCTATGCCCCTATTCTCTTGCTTATCATCTTCTCCTTCAATGCCGGCGACTCCAGTGTGGTCTGGCGTGGCTTTTCTCTGGACTGGTACGGAAAGCTGTTTCAAAACCGGCTTATTATGGAGAGCGTCTACATGACCCTTCTGGTGTCCATTCTGGCCACCGCCATCTCCACCATAGCCGGCACCTTTGCCGCCATTGGTCTCTACTCTCTCAAACGCCGCTGGCGCAGCCCGCTGATGACGGTGAGCAACATCCCCACCGTCAATGCCGACATTGTCACCGGTGTGTCCATGTGTCTGCTCTTCGGAGTTTTCTTCATGGGCTGGAGCAGCTTTGCCGGATGGTTCAACGCCCAGGAGCTGTCTTTGCTGGGGCACATTCTTCAGCTGCCCGAGCGGCTCACCATGGGCTTCACCACCCTGCTGCTGGCTCACATTGCCTTTGACATTCCCTATGTCATTCTCAATGTAGCCCCCAAGCTGCGCCAGATGGATAAAAACCTCATTGACGCAGCCCAAGACCTAGGCTGCACCTGGATGCAGGCCTTCTGGAAGGTCATCCTCCCCGAGATTAAGCCCGGCGTGGTCTCCGGCGCCCTCATCGCCTTTACCATGAGCGTAGACGACTTCGTTATCTCCTACTTCACCGCCGGCTCTTCCACTTCCACCCTGGCCATGACCATCTACGGCATGACCAAGAAACGGGTGAGCCCCGAAATCAACGCCGTGTCCACTCTGCTTTTTGTCACGGTACTGGTGCTGCTCATCCTCTCCAATGTGCTGGAGGCCCGGCAGGAAAAGCTGGCCGAAATGCGCTCCGAGATGAAGCCCGTAGCTCAGCGCAAGCCCATTCTGCCCCCGGTGTTCCGTAAGAGTTGGCTCCGCCGCATGGTGGCCGGTGTGTGTGCCGTCTCCCTGCTGCTGGTGGTTGCAGCTTTGAGCCATGTCACCGGCTCCCGGCCTGTGGTCAACGTCTGCTCCTGGGGAGAGTACATTGACGAGGCGCTTATCACCCAATTTGAGGAGGAAACGGGCATCCGGGTCAACTATCAGACTGCTGAGAGCAACGAGACCCTCTATTCCCTGCTCAAGTCCGGCGGCGGTGACTACGATGTGGTGGTCCCCTCAGACTACATGATCTCCCAGCTTATCGAGGAAGATATGCTCACCGAGCTGGACTACTCTCTCATCCCCAATTTTGATCTTGTCGATGCGCAATTTCGCAACCTGCCCTACGACCCGGAAAATAAGTACACTGTCCCCTATGCCTGGGGTACGTTGGGCATCATCTACAACGAGAATATGATCGAAGATGAGATCACCAGCTGGTCGGCTATGTTTGACCCCAAATATGCCGGAAAGGTCATGCTCATCAACAACTCCCGGGACGCTCTGGGCATCGCCCTTCTCTATCTGGGTTACTCGGTAAACACCACCAATGAAGCCCAAATCAGAGAGGCTTACCAGCTCTTGGCCGACGCCACCAACAAGGGTGTCTATGCAGGCAAGATAATGGACGAGGTCTTTCAGGTCATGGAGGGTGGCAACGCCGCTATGGCCACCTATTATGCCGGCGACTACCTCTCCATGCTGGAGAACAATGAGGATCTCCGCTTTGTCATTCCCGAGGAGGGCTCCAACTGGTTTGTGGACGCCATGTGCATCCTCAAGGATGCCCGCCATCCCGCCGAAGCACACGCCTGGATCAATTTCATTGCCTCCACAGATGCCGCCCTGGCCAACATGGACTACATCTGGTACGGAACGGCCAACCGTGAGGCCATTGAACAGTACCCCGAGTACTACCTGGAGAACTACGGCGAAGAGCTGGACCAGGAAACCTTTGACATCATCCAGACCCCCCCCGAGGTGCTGGAACGCTGTGAGATGTATCTGGTCCTTCCCAAGGAGACAAGAGATCTGTATAAATCCCTTTGGATCAAGCTGGGTGTATAATGGCAAGAGGGCTGTGCAGCGCCGCACAGCCCTCTTTTGCCCCCTTGCAAAACCGCCGAAAATGGATTACACTGTATCTGCCAATTTTACACAAAGGAGGACTTTTTATGTCCCTTGAAATCGGCCTCACCGGCCGCTGTGAAAGCCTTGTCACCAAGCAGAACACCGCCGCCGCTGTGGGCAGCGGCACCCTGCCTGTTTTCGCCACCCCTATGATGGGCGCCCTGATGGAGGCTGCCGCTGTGGATGCCCTGCAGGGCCATCTGGAGCCCGGCCAGGGCAGCGTGGGCACCGCCATGAACATCACCCACGACGCCGCCACACCCATTAGCATGAAGGTCTGGGCCCAGGCAGAGCTTACCGCCATAGACCGTCGGGCCCTCACCTTCTCGGTGACCGCCTATGATGAGGCCGGCCCCATCGGCAAGGGGGAGCACAAGCGCTTCCTCATTGACGATGCCAAATTCCTGGCTAAGGCCCAGGGAAAGCTGGAGGTGGACTAAATGTCTATTGAAAAAGTCCGTTCCTACTTTGCCCAGTTTGGCCGTGAGGGAGATATTCGGGAATTTGAGGTCTCCTCAGCCACCGTAGAGCTGGCCGCCCAGGCCGTGGGGGTAGAGCCCGCCCGAATCGCCAAGACCCTCTCCTTTCTGGTGGAGGATAAATGTGTTCTGGTGGTCTGTGCCGGAGACACCAAAATCGACAACGCCGGCTTTAAGCACGCCTTTCACACCAAGGCCAAAATGCTCTCCCCCGAGCAGGTGGTGGAGTTTACCGGCCATGCCATCGGCGGGGTGTGCCCCTTTGCCGTAGATCCCCAGCAGGTCACCACCTATCTGGACGAGTCTTTGAAGCGGTTCCAAACGGTCTTTCCCGCCGCCGGCAGCTCCAATTCAGCCATTGAGCTCACCATGGAGGAGCTGGAGCGCTTCTCCCAGTCCGCCGGCTGGGTGGACGTGTGCAAGGGCTGGCGAGAGGAGCTCCCCGACCTCTAAATTTACTTCTTGCACTTTCCTGCCCCATTGTGTACAATGAGTACAGCGATCCTTCGTTTTGCGAAGAAATAATGAGGAGGTCTTAGATATGGAGTATAAGATCCTTGGTGAGCCCCTACCCGTGGTAGAGTGTCAGCTTGCCCCCGGCGAGCGCATGATCACTGAAAAGGGCTCTATGTGCTGGATGAGCCCCAATATGCAGATGGAAACCAATGCCGGCGGCTCTCTGGGCAAGGCCTTTGGCCGGATGTTCTCCGGCGAGTCCATGTTCCAGAACGTCTATACTGCCCAGGGCGGGCCGGGTATGATCTCCTTTGCCGCCTCCTTCCCTGGCTCCATTCGGGCCATCCAGCTTGCCCCTGGCCGGGAGGTCGTGGTCCAGAAGTCGGGCTTTCTGGCCAGCGAGGACAGCGTCCAGCTGTCCATCTTCTTTCAGAAGAAGGCTGGAGCCGGCTTCTTTGGCGGTGAGGGGTTCATCATGCAGAAGCTGTCC
This sequence comes from uncultured Oscillospiraceae bacterium, assembly GCA_910588975.1. Taxonomy (GTDB): domain Bacteria; phylum Bacillota; class Clostridia; order Oscillospirales; family Oscillospiraceae; genus Vermiculatibacterium. Next base: position 37,694 of record CAJUSE010000005.1, read on the forward strand.
GGCACAGGCATAGCCTTTGTCGAGATCGACGGCCATGCCGTGGAGTATGATCTGGCCCCCGGGCAGCAGATGATCGTGGACACCGGCTATCTGGCTATGTGTGATGCCACCTGCTCCATTGACATTCAGAGCGTCAAGGGGGTTAAAAATGTCCTCTTTGGCGGTGAGGGCCTGTTCAACACCGTTGTCACCGGCCCGGGCCACATCGTCCTCCAGACCATGCCCATCAGCGCCTTTGCCGGCGCTCTCGGCCCCTTTGTGGCCACCGGCAGCTAATTTCCTTGTATCTCTACATAAAAAGAGCCATCCACAGCGTGGATGGCTCTTTTTCATACCTCTGCTTTCTTTTTACGCAGGAAAGACAGCTTCGTCTCCGAGCAGATCACTGCCAGGAAAATAAGCCCAAAGCCGGCCATGAGCCGCACAGTCACCGGGTCACCGTAGAAGATGACTGAAAAGACCACCCCAAACACCGACTCCAGCGACAGCAGGATGGAAGCCGAGGCTGGGTCGGACCAGACCTGCCCCACATTCTGAAAGAGAAGGGCCACGGCGGTGCACATCACCGACAGGTAGCCCAGCTGAAGAAGCAGATCGGGGGTAAAGACCGACAATGACGGGAAGGGCTGAGAGAGAATACCCCCTACCCAGGAGTAGAGAGCGGCAAAGGCAAACTGAAACACTGTCAACAGGTAGATATCCTTATCCGGGGACACCTTGGCCACCGCCACAATATGCAGGGCATAAAACACCGCTCCCACCAGAGTCAGGGCATCACCGGGTGCAATGGTGAAACCCCCGCTCACCGAGACCAGCCCCACTCCGGCCACGCAGAGAACGGCAGCCCCCACATTGTACCGGTCGGGCTTCTGCCCCATGGCTGCCCAATAGAAAAAGGGCACCAGCACGCAGTAGACCGCCGTCAAAAAGGCGTTATTGGAGGGGGTGGTCCATTGCAGGCCCAAGGTCTGCACCGTGTAGGCCGCCCACAGGCACCCGCCGATGATTGCTCCCCGCCAGAGGTAATCCGGGGTATATTGGCTCCATCTTTTCCAGCTCGCAAGAGCGATAAGCACCGCTCCCACTGTAAAGCGAATAGCCAGTAGGTAAAAGGGGGGTAAGACATCCACCGCCCCCTTCATCATCATAAAGGATGAGCCCCAGATCACCGCCGCCGAGAGCAACATGGGCTTAGCCAGGCGGCGCATCAATTTTTCATTCACGATTGTCACAGCTCCTTGGATATGGTATGATATAAATTATCACAGGGGGGTGATGGGATGGAAAAGCTGGGCAGAGCGTTCTATGGCCGGGATACCGTAACTGTGGCCCGGGAGCTGCTGGGCAAGCATCTGGTCCGGGTGGTGGACGGCACGCCCATCACGCTCCGCATCACCGAGACTGAAGCCTACATCGGGCGGCTGGACAAGGCCTGCCACGCCTATAACTATCGGCGCACGCCCCGGACCGAGACCCTGTTTGCCCCGCCGGGCACGGCCTACATCTATCTCATTTACGGCCTGCACCACTGTCTCAATCTGGTCACAGAAGAGGAAAATGAGCCAGCCGCCGTGCTGCTCCGTGCCGGTGTTCCCCTCTCCCCTGCCGACGCCGAGTGCTGCGCCCAACGGCGGTTTGGCCACAGCTACGAAGAACTTGCCCCCGCCCAGCGGAAAAATCTGCTCAACGGGCCGGGAAAGCTCTGTCAGGCCCTCTCCCTCACCAGAGCCCAGGATGGGCTCTCCCTGTTGGGAAACGAGCTCTATGTACTGGACGCTGGCGAGGACCCGGCGCACGTCTACACCGGCAAGCGTATCGGCATCGACTACGCCCAAGAGGCAATAGATTTTCCCTGGAGGTTTTGGCTATGATTTTTTTCGATATGGATGGCACACTCATTGACTCCAATGGCGTCTGGGTCCAGGTAGACCGGACCTTTCTGGGAAAGCGGGGACTGTCCTCCACCCCGGAATATGAACAGGTCGTCGGCCACGCCATCTTTCCCATCGCCGCCCAGTTTACAAAGGACTACTACCAACTGCCTGACTCTCCTCAGGACATTATGGACGAGTGGATGACACTGGCTGAGGATGCCTATGCCCACACTATTCTTCTGAAAGATGGTGCTCGTGAGCTGCTGGACCACATCAAGGCCCAAGGCTATCCCATGGCCCTGCTCACCTCCTGTGTTCCCGCTCTGGCCTGTCTGGTTTTGGACCGTCTGGACCTTCGGCAGTTTTTCCAGGGGCTGTTCTTTGCCCAGGATGTAAATCTGACCAAGCGGGACAGGGCCATCTACACCCTGGCAGCAGAACAATTTGGGACCCCTGTGGAAGATTGTATCCTGTTTGAAGACGCTCCTGACAACTGCCTTTCCGCAAAGGAAGCTGGCTTTACAGTAGTTGGCGTTTATGACGATTTCTACGCCACCCGGTGGGCAGAGGTTCAAGCCAACAGCCACCGGGCTGTCCGCAGTTTACGTGAGCTGCTCTAAATTACCCTGCGAGCGATCCAGCGAATTGATATAGGCGTTGAACTGCCTGAAGGAGAGCCCCGACTCCACGGTAAAGAACTCCGTGGTGGGGCTCTTTTTTCCGCCCCGCAGCTGAATGTAATAGTCCTCGATGGCCTGGACAGCGGTGGTTTCATCGGGATAGGTCCAGATTCCCTTTCGGGAAACATTTGGGTGCTCAATGTGAAGGGTTTGTCCTTGCCATTGGCACAGACAGAAGCAGTGCATATGCTCCTCTTCTTCCAAATTGCCATAGTCGTCTGGTTCAAAGATGCGGCAGCAGAACATTTTGTTGTGGATCCCCATCCGGTCCAGTGCCAGATGGATAAGCCACACCTGGTCGATGCAGGTGCCCACTCCACGGCCCAAAATTTCCTCCAGAGACAGGGTGTGATACTCCCGGCGAAAGCCCTTCATGTCCTCGTGAATGATCCCTTCCCCATCGACCCAGCCGTAAGCGATGTGCCTCTCTAACCAATTGAATAGCTCCTGCGGAGTATTTGCCCCTTGCAGGTCAAGCTCTATCATTGAATTTTCTCCATGTACTGGGCCGCCGAGCGGAGCATGAGCTTCTTGGTGCCCACGTTGTCAAATGCCACCTCAATGAGGGCGTCTCCCCCCATTTTCGTAATGGTGAGGATCATGCCCCGGCCAAAGGCCTTGTGCATGACCATCTCCCCCTTTTGAAAATCAGGCAGGGCCTCCCCTGTTCCACGGCTGGGGGTAAATGCGGCCGCCGGCTTACTGCTCTTGGTGGGGGTGGTGTAGCCCCGGTCTATGGAGCTGCGGGGAGCGGTTCGTGCGGCACTGCCTCCGTAGTAGGGCCGGGAGCGGGTGTAGCTGCGCTCCTCCCCATAGCTTTCCCGCTCAGGGCGCCACTCGCTCTCATCCTCCAGTCCGCTGCGATAGCTCTCCCGGAAGGAGGGCCGCCCCGTCTTTTCCACCCGTTCCTCGGGGATCTCCCCCAAAAAGCGGGAGGCCCGGTTGGCCGAAGTACGGCCATAGAGCATCCGCTGCTGGGCACAGGTCATATGCAGCTCCTCCTTGGCTCGGGTCATGGCCACATAACAGAGCCGCCGCTCCTCTTCCATCTCCTCCATGTCACCGATGGCCCGCTGACCGGGGAACATTCCCTCCTCTACGCCCACCACAAAGACCACGGGGAATTCCAGCCCCTTAGCCGAGTGCATGGTCATCATCACAGCGCAGTCGTCCCCCAAATTGGCCCCGTCCAGGTCGGTGTAGAGGGCGATCTCATCCAAGAAACCGGCCAAGGAGGGCTCCTCCGCCCGGTTCAGATAGTCCTGGATAGAGGATTTCAGCTCCCGTACATTCTCCAGCCGGGTCTGATCCTCCACCTTGTCGCTGCCCTCCAGAGCGATGGCATAGCCGCTCTCGGCGCAGACGGCATCATAAAAATCGGTGAGGGCCACCTCAAAAGACAGCTTTTTCAGCCGCTCCATCATGTCCACAAACTGCCCCAGCTTGCCCGCCGCCTTCTGCAGTTCAGGATAGCGGTCGGCCCGGGCAATGATGTCCCACAGCCGCAGCCCCTGCTGGGCAGCCAGGTTTTGGGCGGTCTCCACCGTCTTGGCCCCGATGCCCCGGGGCGGGTTGTTGATGATGCGCTGGAGACGCAAATCGTCGCCGGGGTTGTTGAGCACACAGAGATAGGAGAGCATATCCTTGACCTCCGCCCGGTCAAAAAAGCGGATGCCCCCAATGACCTTATAGGGAATACCGTTGCGCCGCAGCACATCTTCCAGCGCCCGGGACTGGGCGTTCATCCGATAGAGGATGGCGTGGTCCCGCCACTTGCGCCCCTTGGAGTAGCCCGAAAGGATCTGGGTAGCCACATACTGGGCCTCGTCGCTCTCATTCATGGCAGTGAACAGCTGCAGCTTCTCCCCGTCCCCATGGTCGGTCCACAGTTCCTTGCCCTTCCGGCCCTGGTTGTTGCGAATAACGGCGTTGGCCGCCTCCAGAATGTTCTGGGTGGAGCGGTAATTCTGCTCCAGCCGGATAGTCCGGCAACCCTTATACTGGTGCTCAAAAGAGAGGATATTCTCAATGGTGGCCCCCCGGAAACGGTAGATAGACTGGTCATCGTCACCCACCACACAGAAGTTCTCATATCCCCCCGCCAACAGCGAGGAGAGCTGATACTGGAGGTTGTTGGTATCCTGATACTCGTCCACCAGCACATAGCGGAACTTGCGCTGGTAGTAGCTGCGTACCTCCTCGTCCTTCTGGAGCAGCAGCACCGTGCGCAAAATGAGGTCGTCAAAGTCCAGGGCGTTGGCCGCCTTGAGCCGCTTTTCATACTCCAGATAGACCGAGGCGATGCGCTGAAGCCGATAATCCCCGCTCTTGGCGCACTGGTCCATATAGTCCTTGCCCAGCTGCATAGCGTCCTTGGCCCGGGAGATGTAGCCCATCACCGTTTTAGCCGGGAATGCCTTCTCGTCGATGCCCAAAGCCCGCATGGCATCCTTCACCACCCGCTCGGAGTCGGCGGTGTCGTAGATGGTAAAAGAGGTGTCATAGCCCAGCTTGTCAATGTCCCGCCGGAGGATGCGGGCGCAGCAGGAGTGAAAGGTAGACGCCCAGATATCGTTGGCCGAGGGGCCCAGCATTCGCTCCAGCCGGGACTTCAGCTCGCCGGCGGCCTTGTTGGTGAAGGTGATAGCCAGAATGGACCAGGGAGCGGCGGGTTCCAGCTTGCACAGCTTCTCCGCCCGCTCCTTCCCCTCTTCAGTAGGGTGGGCGGCATAGCCCTCCAAAAAGGCCAGGTCCTCGGCGGTGACCCAACCGGGTACCTCGTCGCTGTCCGAGCCCCGGCCATACTTCATCAGGTTGGCCACCCGGTGGATAAGGACGGTGGTCTTGCCGCTGCCCGCCCCGGCCAACAGCAGCAGGGGCCCCTCAGTGGCCAGCACAGCCTTGCGCTGTTCCGGATTGAGGTGAGCGAACTCTCCCTCGATGATTGAGCGGCGCAGCGTGCAAAATTGCAGTTGTTCCTTACTATCCAGCATAAGTACATTCTCCCGTTCTCTCTTTTTCGCAGTAGTTTTATTTTAGTACAGAATGGCCCCCAGGTCAACGGGAGAGTGAAAAAATAGCCGCCTATATCACTCCATCTAATTGAGGTCCCTCTCATACTTTTTGCCCAAAAGCATTCTCTCCCCCTTGCTTTTCCCCTCCATTTCCTGTATACTGGTCGAAATAAGAGGAATGGAGGTCATACCATGCGACATCTCATCAGCCCCATGGACCTGTCGGTAAAGGAGATCGAGTCTCTCCTGGATCTGGCCGGCAGCATCATCGACCACCCCGCCGCCTTTGCCCACAAGTGTGAGGGCAAGCAGCTGGCCACATTGTTTTTTGAACCCAGTACCCGCACCCGTCTGAGCTTTGAGTCCGCCATGCTCGGTCTCGGGGGCCAGGTATTGGGTTTTTCTTCGGCCAGCTCTTCCTCCACCGCCAAGGGCGAGACCGTCTCCGATACCATACGTGTGGTCAGCAGCTACGCCGATATCATCGCCATGCGCCACCCCAAGGACGGGGCCGCAGCAGCAGCTGCCCGGGTCTCCCGCTGCCCCATTATCAACGCCGGCGATGGGGGCCACCACCACCCCACCCAGACCCTCACCGACCTTCTGACCATCCGCCGGCTCAAGGGCCGCTTGGATCACCTGACCATCGGCCTGTGCGGCGATTTAAAATTCGGCCGCACCGTCCACTCTCTCATCAAGGCCATGTGCCGCTATGAAGGGGTCCGCTTCATCCTGGTGAGCCCCCAGGAGCTGCGCCTGCCTGACCACGACCTTCAGGCCCTCCGGGAGGGCGGCTTCGACTTCGTGGAGGATCCCTCCCTGGAGAACACCATCGGGGAGATGGACGTGCTCTATATGACCCGCATCCAGGGCGAGCGTTTCGCTGACAAGGCCGAATACGAGCGGCTTAAGGACAGCTACATCCTGGACATGGCCAAAATGGCCCTGGCCAAGCGGGATATGATCGTCCTCCACCCCCTCCCCCGGGTCAACGAGATCGCCGTGGAGGTGGATGAGGACCCCCGGGCAAAATACTTTGACCAGGTCCTTTTTGGCAAGTACGTCCGCATGGCCCTCATCCTGAAGCTGCTGGGCCTTAACGACCCCCACTTCACCGAGGAGACCGTCCCCGGCCCCTTGGAGGGCGCCCAGACTGTCCCCGGTCTCCACTGCTGCAATGACCGCTGCATCACCGTTGCCGAACCCACCCAGAAGTCCCTGTTCCGCACGGTGGACGGTCACCATGTCTGCGCCTACTGCGACCACGCAGCAAACTAAACTACAAATAAGATAAAAGGGAGAGCGCCAGCCTTGGCGCTCTCCCTTTTTATGGGCAAAAGCCCTATTGTGCTTCAAACAGGGTCTCCAGATAGTCATAGAGGGGCTGGGTGTTGTCCAGATGGACACCGCAGCTGTTAAGAAAGCCATCGCAGGTATAATTGTTACCTTCCCAGTTGGACAGGGTGATCGAGATGTGTTTTCCGCCCTGGCGGCTCATCATAATGGTATAGGCCCGCTCCCCGCCGCCGGTCCAGATCCCAGCGGGCAGTTTCCAGTCCACCCCGCCGTACTCCAGCTGGCGGCACAGAGCCAAAAACTCTGCCTGGTCCTCCGTCTCTGTCAGATGCAGCGTCTCTCTATCGTCGAGATAGACATATACATCAATTCGGCACTCCTTCCCCTCCATGTTGGCCAGCTCCTTCTGCACCCCACGGAAGGCCAGCTGGCCCACCAGGCTGGGGATCAGGAACAGGACCGCCACCACAAGGGCTCCCACCAGGGCGATCTTGACACCTCGCTTCATCTGTCTCTCCCCCTTAAAACAGCGTGATCTGGCTGGTCTCGGGCATATCGTCAAAGGCGCCGGCCAGCTTCAGCTGCTCAATGTGAGTCTTGGACACCTTGGGGCAGGCATCGGAGACCTCCTCAATGGAGATGAAGGTCCTCCCCTCCCGCTGCTCCACAATGGACTCGGCGGCGGCCTCTCCCAGGCCGGGGATGGAGGTAAAGGGTGGGATGAGAGCGTCCTCCCCATCCAGCAGAAAGTTCACCGCCTGGGACCGGTACAGATCCATGGGCCGGAATGTGAAGCCCCGGAGGTAAAACTCATAGACCACTTCCAAGGTAGTGTAGGTATCCTCCTCCACATTGGAGGCCGTCTTTTCATCCATCTTGGTCTTGATCTCGTTGAGCTTGGCCTTCACAAGGTCCATGCCCTTGCACATGATAGTGGCGTCAAAGGCCTTGGCACGGACCGAGAAGAAGGCGGCATAGAAAGCCAGGGGCCGGTGGACCTTGAACCAGGCGATACGGAAGGCCATCATCACATAGGCCACGGCATGGGCCTTGGGAAACAGGTAACTGATCTTGGCCAGGGACTCGATGTACCAGTCAGGTACATTGTGGGCTCGCATGGCCTCCTCCCAGCCGTCCTCAAAGCCGTTTTTCCGCACCTTGCCCTTTCGCACCGCCTCCATGATCTTGAAGGACATCTTGGGCTCCAGCCCCATCTTGATGAGGTAGAGCATAATGTCATCCCGGCAGCCCACCGTCTCCAAAACGGAGGCCGTACCGTTCAGGATGAGGTCCCGGGCGTTGCCCAGCCACACATCGGTGCCGTGAGAGAAGCCGGACAAACGAACCAGCGTGTTGAAGTCGGTGGGATCGGTGTCCATAAGCATCTGACGGGTGAACTTGGTGTTGAACTCGGGGATGGCCACAGCCCCAGTGGGGCCCAATACCGGGTCGTTGGTAAAGCCCAGCTTTTCCGAGGTGGTGAACAGGCTCATGGTGTCCTCATCGTCCAGCCGGATGTCTGTCCGGGCGTTCACACCCGTCAGGTCCTCCAGCATCCGGATCATGGTGGGGTCATCGTGGCCCAGCATGTCCAGCTTCAGCAGGTTGGACTCCATGGAGTGGTATTCAAAGTGGGTGGTGATGATGTCGGTGCCCGTGTCGTCGGCGGGGTGCTGCACCGGGCAGAAGTCGTAAATCTCCCGGTCCTGGGGGATGACCACCATGCCGCCGGGATGCTGGCCGGTGGTCCGTTTGGTGCCCGTACAGCCCTTGGCCAACCGCTCTTCCTCGGCCCGGGTGGCGGTGATACCCCGCTTTTCCAAGTACTTCTTCACATAGCCATAGGCCGTTTTCTCGGCCACCGTGCCGATGGTCCCCGCCCGGAACACATGGCTCTCGCCAAAGAGCTCAAAGGTGTAGCGGTGGGCCCGGGCCTGGTACTCGCCGGAGAAATTCAGGTCGATATCGGGCACCTTGTCGCCTCCAAAGCCCAGGAAGGTCTCGAAGGGGATATCAAAGCCGTCCTTCACATAGGGGGTCCCGCACACCGGGCAGACGGCATCGGGCATATCCGCCCCACAGCTGTACCCATGGGCGGGGCCGTACTCAAAGTCAGTGTGCTTACATTTGGGGCAGCGGTAGTGGGCACTGAGGGAATTGACCTCGGTGATGCCCGAGAGGAAGGCCACGATAGAGGAGCCCACCGAGCCCCGGGAGCCCACCAGATAGCCGTGCTCCAAGGAGTTCTGCACCAGCTTCTGGGCCGACATGTAAATGACATCGTACTTTCGCATAATGATGCCGGGCAGCTCCAGGTCAATTCGGTCCTGGACGATCTGGGGCAGTTCTTCCCCGTAAAGCTCGTGGGCCTTGTCATAGACCAGCCTCTCCAGCTCCTTGTCCGAGTCCTTCAGCTTGGGGGCAAAGAGACCCTTGGGCAGAGGGTTCAGCTTCTCGATCCAGTCAGCCACCAAATTGGGATAGCGGATGACCACGTTATAGCAGTCCTCCTGCCCCAGATAGCTGAACTCCTCCAACATCTCCTCGGTGGTCTTGAAATAGATGGGCAGGGGTTCATCGCAATCCTCAAAGCCCTTGGAGTCCAACAGGATGTGACGGTAAATCTCCTGCTCGGGATCCAGAAAGTGAACGTCGCCTGTGGCACACACCGGCTTGTCCAGGGCCTTACCCAGCTCCACAATGGTCCGGTTAAAGTCCTTCAGCACCTCCACATCGGGCACCTTGGACTCCCCGTTTTTGTCTGGGCGGAGCATAAAGAAGTTGTTGCACAGGGGCTGGATTTCCAGGTAATCGTACCAGGAGGCCACCCGTTCCAGCTCCTCCCACTCCCGCTCATCGGCCACCGCCTGGTAGAGCTCACCGGCCTCGCAGGCAGAGCCCAAAATCAGTCCCTCCCGATATTTCTCGATCTCGCTTTTCAGCATGAGAGGGTTGCGGCGGAAGTGCTTCAAATGGGCGTCAGAGACCAGGCGGTAGAGATTGCGCAGGCCCTGCTGGTTTTTGGCCAGCACAATGAGATGGTTGGATCTGGGAGGCCGCTTGCTCTGGGCCACCCATTCCATGAGCATAGGAGGCATGGCCGGATCGATGGCGGCCAGGGTGGTGATGCCCTTCTCCTCCAGCATTTGGAACATGGGGATGAGCATCTCCCCCACCACCTTGGCGTCATCGCTGGCCCGGTGGTGCTGGAAGGCAGGCAGGTTCAAAGCGTTGGCCACCGTATCCAGCTTGTAATTGCCAAGGCCGGGCAGCAAGCCATGGCTCAGGGGCACCGTGTCCAGATAGGGATTGGTAAACTCCTTATCCAGCCGGCGGCAGGCCTGGGCGATAAAGCTGGTATCAAAGAGGGCATTGTGAGCGGCCACAGGCCGGTCGCCCACAAAGTCCAGAAAGGCGTTGATGGCCTCCTCCTCACTGGGAGCTCCCTCCAACATCTTGTCGGTAATGCCGGTCAGGTCAGTGGTCTTACGCTCCAGAGGACGCTGTGGATCCACGAAGGTGTTGAAGGTCTCCTCCAGCTTGCCGTCCCGGAGGACCACAGCTCCGATTTCAATGATCCGGTCCCGGGTCTTGCTCAGGCCGGTGGTCTCGATGTCAAAGCAGACGATCTCCCCGTGGAAGTCCTGGTCGGTCTGTCCGTGGAGGACCAGCTTGTCGTCCACATCGTTGACCAGATAGGCCTCAACACCGTACAAAATTTTCATATTCTTTGCCGCATGCCAAGCCTCGGGAAAGGCCTGGGCCACGGCGTGGTCGGTGATGGCCAGGGCTCTGTGTCCCCACTTCTCCGCTCGTTTGACAGCGTCGGAAATGGGGGTAATGGCGTCCATGGAGGACATGGTGGTGTGCAGGTGCAGCTCCACCCGCTTCTCCTCTGCCCGGTCCTCCCGCTCTTCCTTCTCCCCCACCTGAACGCTGTAAGGCTCCAGCACCATATCCCCGGTGAAGCGGTCCATGTTCAGCTTGCCCTGAATGAGGAGGTGCTGCTTCTCCTTCACCCCATCCAGCAGCCCTTTGGCCTCCTCGCCAATAAAGAACTTGCTCACCCGGATGGACCCGGTGTAGTCGGTGACGTCAAAGGAGACCACCCAGGCCCCCCGCTTTTTCAGCTCCCGGTGGTTGACAGCGAACACGTCACCCTCCACCACCACCATACCCATGTCCAGCACCAGCTCGCCCATGGGGATGGGCTCTTTCTTCACCTCATATTTGCCGTAGAGCAGCTTACTTTTTCTCTCTCTGCCTCCGGATTTTTTTCCGGCGGGGGTGACAGGCAAGTTTTTCAGGGCCTCTCGACGGAGCTCCTCGGTGCGGCGGAAGGCGGCCTGAACGGAGTCCTCCTCAGTCTCTTTTGGGGCGCTTTTTTCCTCAAAAATGGGCTTCGTTTGGTCATTTTCCGGGGTGAAAACGGGCTCGACCGGGGCATTTTCCGGGTCAAATGGGGGCATATCCCCCCCATTTTCGGGGGTTTCAATGGCCAAAATGGCCCTATTTTCTCCATCAAAGGGCTCGTTTTGGCCCAATTCTTCCCCGATTTCCTCCCCCATCTCCTCCCCGGGGAAGGCCATTTCCCCCTCCTCAGGGGGTGGCTCGGGCAGGGGCATATCCTCTCCGTAAATTCCGTCAGCCAGGGCCAGTTCCTCCACGTCGGGGACGGGGACGGAGAGCTCCAGCTCCACCCGGGAGACCTGGTAGGCGGCAGCCAGGGCCCGCTCCACCTCGGTACGCAGGGCGGGGCCGGGCAGCACAGGGCAGAGGACCTGGGCCTGAATGGTCCTGGTCCGTTTGTCAATGGCCGCCCCTGTCACCTCCCACCGGGCCACCTCGCCGGCCCGGGAGGGAAAGGCGGAAAATATCTCTAAAAAGGGTATCCTCTGTGCCATGGTTTCTTCGGTCCTTTTCTTTAGGATAAGTAGCAAATTAAGGTGGGATCGGCGTAGTTCAAATTTCTATCGATCCATAAAAGATAAGCCGGGGTGGGGCTATCACCCTGATAGATGTAATAGTAATGGTAACGGCCATGAGTGATGTAGCCCTCGGCATAGGTCAGCCGCCCCAGCTCGTCATACCAAAACTCCGAGGGATTGGCATAACTCATTAAGGAGGAGTTTTCAAAAGAATGCTTATACCGCAAGGCCCCGGCCTCATCATAGACATATTCCACCCCGTAGAGCCAACAGTTTGTGGGATCCTCAAAACGGGGATCTCCCGTGTTGGCGTAGAGGTCCAGGCAGATGAGGCGGCCATCTTCATCATATTCCCTCTCCTCCCGGAAGTCGGTCCAATCCTCCGGGAAATCATGCTCTGGCAGAGACATAGGGTCTTTCTTCCAATCATCCCACGCTTCGTTTTCCGGGAAAGATTTGTTCAGGCCAAAACCATATCCACCTTCGAAAATTCCAAGGCCACGGTCCTGGGTTTCATCGTAGTAGAAAATCAAATCTGCCCCGTCCTCCCCGTGGTACTCAAAAAAGGGAAGCTCTGGGTCAAATCCCCACTCTTGAAAGGCATCTTCCAGCCCCGCCTCCTGACCTGTACGATAGTCACTCCAGTAGGGATATTCCTCGCTACGCTTGGAGTAGTCCGCCATTGTGGCGGAAAATAGCTCTTGACCGGCCAGGGTCAGAGGTACAGGAGTTTCAGAAGAGGTGGGTGCTTCTGTCGGGGTAGGCAGCGGTGCTGGGGTCACTGTGGATGTGGGCTGGGTGCAGGCAGGCAGAAGGGCAGAGAGCAAAAAGGCGGTGAAAATCAGCTTTGCTCTTCCCTTCATCCTTCTTCCTCCCTGTCAGAGTGTCTCGATCAGCTGGAACAGCTCATCCACCAGGTGGGCCTGGGGAACCTTTTTGACGATCTCTCCCTTTTTGAACAGCAGGCCCTCGCCAACGCCGCCGGCGATGCCCACATCGGCGGCGCTGGCCTCGCCGGGGCCGTTGACCACACAGCCCATGACAGCCACAGTAATGGGCTTGTCCACCGTTTTCAGCCGCTCCTCCACTTCATTGGCCAGGCCAATGAGGTCGATGCGGGTACGGCCGCAGGTGGGACAGGAGATCAGCTCGGGTCCCTCCCGGCGGATGCCGGCGGCCTTCAAAATATCCCGGGCGGCGTAAATCTCCTCCACCGGGTCGGCGGAGAGGGAGACCCGCAGGGTATCCCCAATGCCCAAGGCCAGCAGGCCGCCGATACCGATGGCCGATTTCAGCAGCCCCATCTTGGGGGTTCCCGTCTCGGTGACGCCAATATGTAAAGGATAATTGCTTTCTCTGTGCATCAGCTCATAGGCCCGCATGGTCACAGGCACCGAGGAGGACTTCAGTGAGATGCAGATGTCGTGAAAATCGCAGTCCTCCAGCAGCCTGATATGGCCCCAGGCGCTTTCCACCAGTGCCTCGGGGGTGGCCCCGCCGTATTTGGCCAGCAGGGGCTTTTCCAGGGAACCGCCATTGACTCCAATGCGGATAGGAAGTCCTTTCCCTTTACAGGCTTCGGCCACAGCGGCCACCCGGCCGGGGGAACCGATGTTGCCGGGGTTGATCCGGACCGCATCACAGCCCTGGGCAATGCACTCCAGGGCCAGCTTGTAGTCGAAATGGATATCCACCACCAGGGGGATGGCAATTTGCTCCCGGATGGCCCCGATGGCCTGGGCGGCAGCCATATCGGGCACTGCCACCCGGATGATCTCACAACCGGCAGCGGTGAGACGGCGAATTTGCTCCACCGTGGCCTGCACATCCTGGGTGGGGGTATTGGTCATAGACTGGATGCTCACCGGGGCGCCGCCGCCGACGAGAACTTCTCCCACATTGATCTGTCGGGTCATATCTTTCTCCTCCTTGTCAAAGAGGTGGAATTTTCAAATACATTTTACCGCCCAAAGAGCTTAAACAAATCGCTGACGGTAACGACCAGCATCAGGACCATGAGACAGGCAAAGCCGGCGGCGGTGACCCAGCCCTGATACTTGGGATCCAGGGGCTTGCCCCGAATGGCCAGCAGAATGCCGTTGACCGCCATAAAGAAGATCTGTCCTCCGTCCAGAGCGGGGATGGGCAGCAGGTTCATCACCGCCAGATTGACGGCGATAAAGGCCACCAGATCCAGAATGCCCCGCAGGGCACCCAACAGGGGCGATTGCTGATTTTCAATGGCCTCCTGGGCCCCCTGCTCCCCGGCCTGAGCCATGATACGGGTGATATCCACCACCCCGGACATATCCCGCAGCTTCACCTGGCCCTGGACCAGGTCCCCCAGGCTCACCCACACCAGCCGGGCGTAGTCCAGTGCCTGATACCAGGTGTTACGCAGAGTCAAGCCCAAGGTGGCATCCTCCCAGCCGTTCAGTTCGATGCCCAACATTCGGTGTTCATCCCCGGTCTCTTCATCGGTATAGGTGGTGAGGGGCACGGTGAGGTCCAGCCTTTGGCCCTCCCGCTCCACTGTCAGGGCCACCTCCTCCCCCGCCACCCGGCTCAAAAACAGGGAGACATCCGGGCGAAGATAAATGGCATGGCCGTCCACGGCCAGCACCCTGTCCCCCGCCTGAAGGCTCTGGGCGGCCAGGGCACCGGGCACCACCTGGGTGATCTCGGTGGTGGCAAAGCTCTTGGCCCCCACAAACAGGCAGAAGATGATCACAAGGCCGGTGAGGAAATTCATGAACACGCCAGCCAGCAGGATGATGAGCCGCTGCCACCAGGGCCGGTTGGGAAAGGCCCGGGGATCTTTTGACTCCCCCTCTTCCTCTCCCTCCATGGCACAAAATCCGCCGATGGGCAGGGCCCGGAGGGAATACTCGGTCTCCCCCGCCTGCTTATGGAGCAGCAGGGGACCCATGCCGATGGAAAACTCGTTCACCTTCACCCCGCACAGCTTGGCGGCGGCAAAGTGACCGAATTCATGAAGAGCAATGAGCAGGCCAAACATGAGGATGGCAATGAGAATATACAGCAAGGCGCACCTCCGGAAAGAGAAAAATCAAAGCCAGGTGTGACGTAATGTCCTTTAGTTGGGGCGGGTACAGCTTTGGCGGGCGGCCTGGTCGGCGGCCAGAATGTCCTCCAGGGTGGGGTTTTGGACCACCGGCACTGTGGCCAGAGCCTGCTCCACCTTCCGGGGGATGTCGTAGAAGCCACCCTGGCCCTCCAGGAAGTGGGCCACAGCTACCTCGTTGGCCCCGTTGAGGATTGCTGTGGCGGTACCCCCGGTTCGAACAGCGGTCTTTGCCAACGCAAGACAGGGGAAGATCTCCTCATCGGGAGGGGCAAAGGTCAATGCCTTGCAGCTCAAAAGGTCCAGGGGTGTGGCCGGGCCGGGCACACGCCGGGGCCAGGTGAGGGCATACTGGATAGGCAGGCGCATATCCGCCGTGCCCAACTGGGCCAACAGGGCGTTATCACAGTATTCCACCAGAGAGTGAATGATACTCTCCCGATGGATGACCACCGAAATTTTTTCCAGAGGCAGGTCGTAAAGCCGCATGGCCTCGATGACCTCCAACCCCTTGTTCATCATGGTGGCCGAGTCGATGGTGATCTTGGCCCCCATAGACCAGTTGGGGTGCTTCAGGGCCTGGGCCACCGTCACATTTTCCAGTTCAGAGCGGCTCTTGCCAAAAAAGGGACCGCCCGAGGCGGTCAGGATGAGCCGTTTTACCTCTCCCCTGTTCTCGCAGCCCTGAAGGCACTGAAAAATGGCCGAATGCTCCGAGTCCACTGGCAGGATGTTCACCCCATGGCGGCGGGCGGTCTCCATCACCAGCTCGCCAGCGCAGACCAGAGTCTCCTTGTTGGCCAGGGCGATGGTCTTGCCCGCCTCAATGGCGGCCAAAGTGGGCCGCAGCCCCACCATGCCCATGACGGCGGTGACCACCGTATCGGCCTGGGCCAGAGTGGCGGCCTCCAAAAGGCCCTCCATGCCGGCGGCCACACGGACACCGGTATCGGCCAGCTTGATCTTCAGCGTTTCGGCGGCGGTAGGGTCCATGCAGACGGCCAGCGCCGGACGGTACTTCCGGCACTGTTCTTCCAACAGCTCCACGCTGCGGTTGGCCGTCAGAGCCGCCACCCGCAATCCCAGGGCATCACAGACCTCCAGGGTCTGCCGGCCGATGGAGCCGGTAGAACCCAGGAGGGAAATGGTTTTTTTGTTCAATTCAGCTCACCACCGGAAGGAAATAGAGCAGCACCTCCATAAGAGGGGCGCAGAAAATAACACTGTCAAATCGGTCCAGAATACCGCCATGGCCGGGCAGGATACTGCCGTAATCCTTGATTCCGAACTCCCGTTTGATGCAGGAAAAGGACAGATCCCCCAGCTGGGAAATGACACTGCCCACCGCCCCACACGAGGCCATAAGGGGCAGGCTCACCCCCGCAATGCCAAAGAGGGGCTTTGCCAGCAAGCCATAGATCACCATGCCCACCGAGGCACCCAGCAGACCGCCTACGGCCCCCTCCACCGTCTTTTTGGGGGAGAGCCTGGGCGCTAACTTGTGCTTGCCGAAGGCCATGCCGGCAAAGAGGGCGAAGATGTCGGAGAGGAAAGCGGCGACAAAGGGGAAAATGATATAGAACCGCCAGTTTTCCATACCCCGCAGATGAATGAAGGCAGAGAGGAAATAGGGCACAAAGAGGGCCAGAAGAAACCCGCCTCCCAGCCGGCCCAGGCCGATGGTATTGCGGCTGGCGATATTCTCGGCAAAGAGGGCGATGACGTAGATGAGCAGTACCAGCTGAGCGTGGTGGGCTGGACTGCCAGCATAGACCCAGAAGGGAACGGCGGCGGAGACCAGAATGGAATAGGCCGTCACCCGGGGACTTTCTTTGAGAAAGCCGGTGGACCACAGAGCCTCATAGACTCCCATGGCGGACAAAACCGACAGGGCCACCGGAAGTGCCCAGGCCGGTGCGCCGTAGATGACATATAGGAGGATGGGCAGGCCCAGCAGGGCCACCACAACTCTTGTCAACATTCAGACCCCTCCAAACCGGCGAGAGCGGCCCTGATAGGCCCCTATCGCCTTGCGCAGCTCGGCCCGGTCAAAGTCAGGCCAGCATACGTCGGTAAAATAGTATTCCGCATAGGCGCTCTGCCAAAGCAGGAAATTGGAGATGCGCTCCTCTCCGCTGGGCCGGATGACCAGATCCGGGTCGGGCACGCCGGCGGAGTAGAGATAGCCGCCGAACTGCTCCTCGGTGAGCCGCTCGGGGTCGACCTTTCCCGCCATACAGTCCCGGGCAAAGGCCTTGGCCCCCTGGACGATCTCGTCCCGACCGCCGTAGTTGAGGCAGATGTTCACCTGGCAGCCCTCGAACTTGGCCGAGTCCCGCTCCACCTGCCGACACAGCTCCCGCAGCTCCTCGGACAGAGGGGCCAGGTCCCCGAAGAACACAAAGCGGACCTTCTCCTTCTCCATGTCCCGGACAGCCTCCAGCAGGTACTTCTGCAACAGGCCCATGATGGCGCCCACCTCGTCGGCGCTGCGCTTCCAGTTCTCGGTGGAGAAGGCGTAGACCGTTAAGTACTCGATACCCAACTCCCGGCAATAGGTGGCGATGGTGCGGAAGGTCTCGGCCCCGACGGCATGGCCGGCGGTCCGTGGCAAGCCCCGGCCCTTGGCCCAGCGGCCGTTGCCGTCCATGATAATGGCAATATGCCGGGGCAGACGCTCTCTGTCCACCTGCACCTCTTCCCTCTTTCCAAACAGAGCCATGGGACACCTCCAGCTTTGGTCTATGCAAGGGATTTCCCGCCGGGAAACCGGCGGGAAATCGGGGCGGTGGTCAGACCGCCATCAGCTCCTTTTCCTTTTTGGCGCACATCTCGTCCAGCTCCTTACAGAACTTGTCGGTAAGGTCCTGAAGCTCCTTCTCGCAGTCCTTACGGTCGTCCTCGGTCAGCTCGCCCTTCTTCTCAGCGGCCTTCAGCTTGTCCATGGCGTCCCGGCGGATGTTGCGCACGGCCACCTTGCCCCCCTCGGCGTACTTGCGCACCTGCTTGGTCAGCTCCTTGCGGCGCTCCTCGGTGAGCTGGGGGAACAGAAGGCGGATGACCTGGCCGTCATTCTGGGGGTTGATGCCCAAATCGGAGGTCTGGATGGCCTTCTCGATCTCCTTCAGCAGGGACTTGTCCCAGGGCTGGATCATCAGGCTGCGGGGGTCGGGCGAGGAGATGGTCCCCACCTGGTTGATGGGGGTGGGAGTGCCGTAGTAATCCACGGTGATCTTATCCAGCACAGCGGCGTTGGCACGGCCGGCCCGGACCGAGGCAAAGTCCCCGGCCACCACGTCGATGGTCTTTTTCATCTTTTCATTGAATTCCATGTTGAACTCCTGCATATGGATCCTTCCTTTCCTGATTGAAAATGTGGCGGGGTCCTGCCCCGCAGGCGGGGGCGCTTACTCCCCTCGGATGACGGTACCGATCTTTTCTCCCATGACGGCCCGGTAGATGTTCTCCGGCTCTGCCAGGGCAAAGAGGAGAACAGGAATCTTGTTGTCCATGGACAGGCTGGTGGCGGTGGAGTCCATGACCTGGAGCCGCCGGGCCAGAACCTCACTGTATGTGATGGTGTCAAACTTGACGGCGGAAGGATCCTTCTTGGGGTCGGCAGAGTAGACGCCGTCGATGTTCTTGGCCAGCAGGATGACATCGGCGTCGATCTCGGCGGCCCGGAGGACGGCGGCGGTGTCGGTGGAGAAGAAGGGATTGCCCGTGCCGCAGCCGAAGATGACCACCCTCCCCTTTTCCAGGTGCCGGGTGGCACGGGAGCGGATATATGGCTCGGCGATGGCCTTCATCTCAATGGCGGTCTGGACCCGGACGTCCACTCCGTTCTGCTCCAGCACATCGGCCACGGCCAGGGCGTTGATGGCGGTGGCCAGCATGCCCATGTGGTCGGCCCGGGTGCGCTCCATCCGGTCGCCCCCATCCTTGAGCCCACGCCAGAAGTTGCCGCCGCCCACCACGACGCCCACCTGGACACCCTGATCCACGCACTTCTTGATGACCTGGGCCACCTGGCCGATAAAGTCGAAGTTCAATCCCCGGCCGGCATCCCCTGCCAGGGCCTCGCCGCTGATCTTCAGCAGCACTCTCTTGTAAGCTGGGTTCTCCATGATTGATCCCCCTTGACGAATGTGATATGATTGTTCCATGGTATTGCTCCTCCTATTTTAATATAGTTTTCCCTTTTTGCATAGGGGGAGAGACAAAGTTTTTCCAAAATGTTCACAGGTACATGGTGATTTCTCCCACATTTTGTGGGAGAACGGGCAAAAAATCGTTGCAGCAGAAGGGAGAATGGGAACATGGATAGAAAATTACTGGAGAAACTGACCACCATCCATGGGGTCAGCGGGTATGAAAAGCAGGTGACGGCCTACATCTCAGAAAAGCTGAAGCCGGTGGCGGACAGGCTGTGGGTGGATGCCAACGGCAACCTCATCATCTACAAGAAGGGCTCCTCCCCTAAGGCAAAGAAGGTGCTTTTCTGTGCCCACATGGACGAGATCGGTCTGCAGGTCATCAAGATCAACGAGGATGGCACCCTGATGGTCAAGGAACTGGGCTTCTGGTTCATGTATATTGCCTACCAGGCCCGGGTCATGTTCCGCAACGGGGTGGTGGGCGTGGTGGATGCCCGGGTGGACCCCAGCAAGATGACCAAGGAGGACTTCTGTGTGGACATCGGTGTGTCCACCAAAGCTGAGGCTGAGGAGTTGGTGGAGGTGGGCGACGTAGCCCGGTTCCTGGGCCCGCTTCAGGAGCTGGCCGGGGGCAATCTCATGGCCAGCGCCCTTGACGACCGGGTGGGCTGCTATATGCAGATCCAGGCCCTGCTGGAAAATCCCCAGCCCAAAAACGACGTGTATATGGCCTTCACCGTACAGGAGGAGCTGGGCACCCGGGGCGGCGGCGTGGTGGCCCACCAGGTCCGGCCCGACGTGGGAGTGGCCATCGACGTGACCCCCAGCCATGACCGGCCCACGGGGATGATCGGCTCCAACGCCCTGGGCAAGGGGGTGGCCATCAAGATCTCGGACACCTGTTCTGTTTCGGACGAGGGACTGGTGGACACCGCCGTGGCCCTGTGCAAGGCCCAAGGCATCCCCTATCAGAAGGACGTGATCTACCGGGGCGGCACCGACGCCGGGGCCATCACCCTCACTGGTGACGGTGTCAAGACCATCGGCTTTTCGGTGGTCACCCGGTACACCCACGGCCAGAACTGCATGGTAAACGTGGGCGACATTGAGGCCACCGTGGCCCTCACCAAGGCCTATATGGACGCAGAGTTTGATTTTTGATCGGATGAAAAAGAACCGGCGCCGACGATTTCTCGTCAGCGCCGGCTCTTACTTTTCGCAATGACAGCATAAAAAAATTCCTCACACCTGCACCTCTTCCCCGTCCCGGAGCACTTTTTTGATGCTCTTTTCCGCCTTGGAGCGGGGTGTCATCAGCTCGTGGCCGCAGCCGGCGCAGCGCAGCTTGAAGTCCATGCCCACCCGCAACACCAGCCACTGCCGGCTGCCGCAGGGATGGGCCTTTTTCAGTTCCAGAGTGTCCCCCACATGAATGTCCATATTCCTCTCTCCCCTCTGCTTCTCTTGCCTCCATTATAAAAGCCAAGGGCCCTTTTTGTCAATTCAAGTTGTCCCACTGCATATCATATCCCGACCCACACCACCCCGGAAAGGATATGATGAAAATGACAAGCCGTTTCCCCCCAGAGGGAAAGCTGCTATACACCCCGGAAAACCAGGCCCTCTGCGCCACCGCCGAGGGCTTGGAGCAGGCCATGGCCACCGGGACCGTTCTGGAGGGCCTGGCCCTTCTGTGCGACGAACACCATGATTTAGTTGTAAGGCTTGGCCCCTTCACAGGCCGCATCCCCCGGGAGGAGGCCGCCCTTGGCATCACCGAGGGGACCACCCGGGACATCGCCATTCTCTCCCGGGTGGGCAAGCCGGTGTGCTTCATTGTTGAGGGACTGGAGGGTCAGGACGGAACCCTGGTCCCCCGGCTCTCCCGCCGCCGGGCCCAGGAGCTGGCCCTGGGCCACATCATGGCCAGCTGGGTCCCCGGTCAGGTCATCCCCGCCACCGTTACCCATCTGGAGCCCTTCGGGGCCTTTGTGGATATGGGCTGCGGCGTGCCCTCCATGATCGGGGTGGAGCGGCTGTCCGTCTCCCGCATTCCCCACGCCGGGGTCCGCCTGGCCCCGGGCCAGGACATCCTGGCCGCCGTGCTGGAGGTGGACCGCTCCCGGCGGCGGGTGGTCCTCACCCACCGTGAGCTGCTGGGCACCTGGGAGGAGAACGCCGCCCTCTTTCGCCCGGGCATGACGGTGGCGGGCTGGGCCCGTGGGGTAAAGGACTACGGCATTTTTGTGGAGCTGGCCCCCAACCTCTCCGGCCTGGCTGAGCACCGGGACGGGATCCGAGAGGGTGACCGGCTCTCGGTCTACATCAAGTCCATCCTCCCCGAGCGGATGAAGCTGAAGCTCATCGTCATTGATGTGCTGCCCCCTGATGAGGGACCGCAACCTCTACACTATTTCATCACCGACGGGGTCCTGAACCGTTGGCAGTATGCCCCGGAGGGCTGCGCAAAGGCGGGCGGCGAGACAGTGTTCCAGCCGGAAAACAGGGCCGGAGCGTAATGCTCCGGCCCTGTGCCCTGTTCTATGTACGCTCCTCATTTTTGGGCTCGTGGCCGGACTCAAAAATTTCGCCTCATCTGCTCCAGGAACAGGGACTTATCATCCGCCGCCCGCCCAGAATTTTCCGAATCATGGTCCTTCATCCTTTTCACCCTCTGGGCTGGATCTGTTTTCAGAGGAAACTACGAAAGTCCGCCGGGGACAGCTCGTAGTCCACCGAGGACTGTGCTCTCCCCACCTGGTCGGTCCAGGCGTTTTCGTGGATCCGGATACGCCGGAAACCCAGGATCTCGTAGACATGCTGGGCCCGGGCGTTGTTCAGGTTGGTGTCCAGCACGATCTTTTTGTAGCCCAGCTCTTCAAAGAGATAGGTGATAAGTAGGCTCAGGGCCCGGCGGCCAAGGCCCCGCCCCTGACAGGAGAAGTCGCAGATCTTGATGCCGATGATGGCCGTCCGGCAATCCGGGTCGGTGTTCCAGTCTGGGTCGTCGGTCATGTCCCGGTAGTTCATCTCCCCGATGGGCCGTCCCTCCAGCTCCAGGATGAGCCGCCGGTGAACTCCGTCGGCATCCCCAGCCAGCTGGCTGGCCACCGCTTCGACGGTGATGCCCAAGCCGTTGGGATAGCCGGCATGGGCCATCACCGTCCCATCGTTCCACCACTCCGCCAGCTGGGCCCCATCGGCGGCCACGGCATGGCGGAGGGCCAGGTCTTTATCTTGTAAGTGCATGGTTTATCCTCGCAAATTTCAATATTTGACCAGAGTGCCGGCCCTTCCCCGGCTCCCTCGGTCTCATTCCTCCCCCTTGATCTTCTTCCAGTACTCCTCGGCGGCACGCTCGTTTTTGTTGTCCCCAAAAACGTAGTACTGGGCCCCCAGAAGGATGTCAGGCAGATACTGCTGCTGCACCCAATGTCCCGGGAAATTGTGGGGGTAGAGATAGCCCTGGTCCCGCTCCATGCCCGCCGAGTCGGCATGGACATTTTGCAGGTGCCGGGGGTAGTCGCCGATCTTGCCCGCCTTCACGTCGGAGCGGGCAGCGCCGATGGCATTGACCACGCTGTTGGACTTGGGGGCGGTGGCCAGCAGGATGGCCGCCTGGGCCAGGGGCAGCTGGGCCTCGGGCAGGCCCAGCTGCAAAGCGTTGTCACAGCAGGCCTTGACGATGTAAACCGCCTGGGGGTAAGCCATGCCCACATCCTCGCTGGCCGAGCACAACAGCCGCCGGATGGCGGTGATGAGGTCCCCCGCCTCCAGCAGCCGGGCCAGATAGTGGAGGGCAGCGTCGGGGTCGCTGCCCCGGAGGGACTTCATAAGGGCGGAGGCGATGTCGTAGTGGTCGTCCCCCTCCCGGTCATAGCGCATGGCCGAGCGCTGGGCCACCGTCTTGGCATCCTCCAGGGTAACCACAAGGCTTTTCCCTTTCCGCTGTGCCGAGTTCATGAGCAACTCCACGGCGTTCATGGCCTTTCGGCAATCGCCGCCGCAGGCCACCGACAGGTGCTCCACCACCCCGTCCTCCAGCTTCGCCTTGGCTCCCAGCCGCTCTCCCATGAGCCGGAAGCCCCGCTCCACGGCGGGCTGCAGGTCAGGCCCCTCCAGGGGCTTGAACTCAAAGACGCTGGATCGGGACAGGACGGCGTTATAGACATAGAAATAAGGGTTTTCGGTGGTGGAAGCGATGAGGGTCACATCCCCCCGCTCGATAACCTCCAGCAGGGACTGCTGCTGTTTCTTGTTGAAGTACTGAATCTCGTCCAGGTAAAGGAGAACCCCTTCCGGGGCCAGTAGGGTGCCCACCTGGGCAATGACATCCTTCACATCGGCCAGAGAGGCGGTGGTGGCGTTGAGCCGGCGGAGGGTACGGTTGGTCCGCTTGGCGATGATGTTGGCCACTGTGGTCTTGCCCGTCCCCGAAGGGCCGTAGAAAATAAGGTTGGGGATATCGCCGCTTTCAATGATGCGCCGCAGCAGCCCCCCCTCCCCCAGGATGTGCTTCTGGCCTACCACCTCGTCCAGGGTCTCAGGGCGGATCTCGTCTGCCAAAGGCCGGTATGCCATGGGCAGGTCCCTCCTTTCGCCAAGATAAATTCTTTGCTATTATTCTAACATATGTTCGAGATATTGTAAAGAGGCTCAAGACAATCCGGGGAGGACTTGGGAGAGGGGCGGGAACATCAAATCGTCCATACCATATCTCTCTATAATAAAATCATCATCAAACCCAAAAGAGTAACCAGAAATGTTGTAATCAAGGGCGTAACAGTATGTGTCCAGCAGCCAAAGCGTCCCCTGGCGATAAACTTCCGCCTCAGCCCTGGTAGAACCAACCGAGCCATTGGTCCCCAAAATAAATAGCCTATTGACCTCTCTTTCATCTCCCGGTGGATAGTCCCCTGCACCTCGGAACAGCATAATATCATAGGCCATATGGGCCTGACGCTCTATCAACGCTCGATAGTTTTCCAGAAGTTGATGATCTTCTTTATATTCAGAAACGCTTTTTACCCACGCAACGGCATGATCCAGTTCCTGCTTCCACGCTTCACGATAAAAAGCCGCATTCACTCCCATTTCAACTGTAGAAGACCCCACCATTCGTTTGTCTGAAAAATAGTATTGGTCAATGGGATTATCCCGACGAGAAGCCCGTTCATTCCGAAGCACGGCGTCATCCCGCTTCTGCTCCGCCTCCATCCTGTCCGCCTGGGCCTGGGCGAACTGGACACTCCTTTGGTGCAGTTCTTCCTCCAACACCTGATTTCGCTCCCGGGCCGCCACCAGCTGGGCCTGCGTTTCCTGACTCTCCTTCCAAAAATGGGCCGTCAGGCCCAGCGCTCCGCACAAAATCAACAGGCAGATACACAGGGCCAAACGCAAAAATTTCTGCTGTTTCATTGCTCTTTTCTCCTCACCGGGGCTCTTTTTTCTCCATTTTACACCTTCTCCCCCTTTTTGCAAAGAGATTTCCGATCCCCGCTTTCCTTTTCCCGGCGTTGGTATTATAATGGAGATACCAATTTCTAAAAAGGGAGGAATTTTCATGCTTATCAAAAACGGCACTATCTATGACGCCATCCATGCCGAGCCCTACGCAGGCGACATCCGCATCGAGGGCACCACCATCAAAGAGGTCGCCCCCGCCCTGACCCCCGCCCCCGGCGAGGAGGTCATCGACGCCACCGGCAAGCGGGTCTACCCCGGGTTCATTGATGCCCACAGCCACCTGGGCCTGGACAACTACGGCATGGGTTGGGAGGGCCACGACTACAACGAGATGGGGGACATTATAGCCGCCCAGCTTCGGGCCATCGACTCTTTTAACCCCATGGAGCAGGGGGTCCGCAAGGCTTTGGAGGGCGGCGTCACCACCGTGGGTACCGGCCCGGGCAGTGCCAACGTGCTGGGTGGCACCTTCATCGCCGTCAAGACCTACGGCCGGTGCGTGGACGACATGATCGTCCGTGACCCGGTGGCCATGAAGTGCGCCTTCGGCGAAAACCCCAAGCGGTGCTACAAGGACAAGGGGGATTCCGCCCGGATGACCACCGCCGCCAAGCTGCGGGAGATGCTCTTTGCCGCCCGGGATTACATGGAGCGCAAAGAGGCTGCCGGCGGTGATATTTCAAAAACTCCCAAGTATGACATGAAGATGGAGGCCCTCATCCCCGTTCTGAAGGGTGAGATCCCCCTGAAGGCCCACGCCCACCGGGCCGACGACATTTGCACCGCCATCCGCATTGCCAAGGAGTTTGGCGTGAAGATGACCCTGGAGCACTGCACCGAGGGCCATCTTATCCCCGAGGAGGTGGCCCGGTCCGGCTTCCCCGCTGCCGTGGGCCCCACCCTCACCAACGCCAGCAAGATCGAGCTGGTGAACAAGAGCTTCGAGACCCCCAAGGTCCTGACCGAGCACGGGATCCAAGTGAGCATCATCACCGACAACCCCGTCATCCCCCAGTCCTACCTGCCCCTGTGTGCCGGCCTGGCCGTCAAGGCGGGCCTGGACCCCTTCACCGCCCTCCAGGCCATCACCATCAATCCCGCCAGACACCTGGGCATTGCGGATCGGGTGGGCTCTCTGGAGGCGGGCAAGGACGCCGATGTGGTCCTCACCGACGGCGACCCCATGGTCAGCGACTCCACCATCTGCGCCGTGCTCATCAACGGAGAGAAAGTGGTGGGATAAGCCCCCACCAAAATCCCCTTACCCTGGAAAATCGGATATAAAAACCACTGAAAGAGAGTGTCCCCATGGCCCAATATTTCCCCTACGGCCAGACAGAGACCGACTACTTAAAGACCAAGGATCCCCGGCTGGCCCAGCTGATCGACGCCGCTGGACACATTGATCGGCCCATAAAAAACGGTGACATCTATGCCGGACTGGTGGACAGCATCATCGGCCAGCAGATCTCTACCGCCGCCCACAACACCATCCGCCGACGGGTCGAGGAACGCTATGGGAGCCTGACTCCCGGAAAGGTTAACAGCCTTACAGATGCCGAACTACAAGCTCTTGGCACCACCTGGCGCAAGGTGTCCTACATCCGGGATCTGACCGACCGGGTCCTGAGCGGCCAGTTTGATCCCGAGGTTCTCACCGACCTGAGCGACGACGAGGTGGTAAAGTCCCTCTGCGCCCTCAAGGGCATTGGCCGGTGGACGGCTGAGATGATCATGACCTTCTCCATGGCCCGGCCCGATGTGCTCTCTTACGGTGACCTGGCCATCTGCCGGGGCATCAAAAAGCTCTATGGACTGGAAAAGCTCAGCGAGGAGACCTTCCATGACCTCACTGACAAGTTCTCCCCCTATCGTACCACCGCCGCCCTCTACTTCTGGTGGTATGCCAACCCGGCCTGCCCTCTGACCCTCTCCTTTCAGGAGGATATCCCATAGCTGTCCCACTCACGAAGCCAGCCCCAGTCGATCGACCGGGGCTGGCTTTTTCTTTCATCTCGACATTCTTTCTCAATGTTGCAGGCAGTCTGAAAATGTTGTATCTTTGTCAATGGTTTACGTACATTATCCAAGGAGGCGCAGTATGAAAAGCTATCAGGAAAAGCTGCAGCAGCTCACCGACGAGCTGTGCGGCTGCCAAAACACCCTCCAGGCTTTGGGGGACGAGACCCGTCAGCATCTCATCCTGGGCATGATGCAGATCAGAGCCCCCGAGGCCCGGGTAGGAGACATCACCGCCCGGGTGAACCTGTCCCGCCCCTCTGTGAGCCACCACCTGAAGATCCTGCGGGAAGCCGGCCTTGTGACCGTGCGGAAGGAGGGCACCAAAAACTACTATTCCTTCGACCCAGACATGGAATCCATCAAGGCCCTGTCCCAGGTCCTGGATCATGTGATGGAGCTGATGGGCATTACCACGGAAAGGCAGACTCTGTCATGAGCGGCGGGGGCACTCTCTGGACCCGGGACTTTTCCATCATCACCCTGGGCAGCGTCATTTCTATGTTGGGCAATGCCATGTCCGGCTTTGCTCTGAGCCTGTTCGTTCTGGATTTCACCGGCAACACCGCTCTTTACGCCCTGTTCATGTTCCTCTATACCCTGCCCCAGATCGCCGCCCCGGTGCTGGCCGGTCCACTGATGGACAAGCTTTCCCGGCGAAAAACCATATATAGCCTGGATTTCTTTTCGGCCGGGCTGTATGTTTTGATGGCTCTTTTGCTTCATCTTCAGCTGCTCTCCTTCCCCCTGCTGGCGATGGCCGCTTTTTTAGTGGGCGCCATCCACAGCACCTACCTGGTAGCCTTCAACAGTTTCTACCCCATGCTCATTCCCGCCGGCCAGTATGCCCGGGCCTATTCGGTCTCCTCCACACTGGAGACATTGACCTATATCATGCTGCCGGTAGCCACCTTCCTCTACAAGGCCTTTGGCATGTTCCCACTGCTGATAGGCAACGCCCTATGTTTTTTCACTGCTGCCTGCTTTGAGACTCAAATCAGCGACGTTGAAACCAATGGAGCCCGCCCCCTGCTCAAGGAGCCAAGCTATACTCTGAAAGGCTACCTAGCAGACAGCAAGGAAGGACTGCGTTACCTGTGGTCGGAAAAGGGGCTGCTGTGTATCGCCCTCTACTATGTATTCAGTTTTGCCAGTGAAGGGGCCTCCTCGGTCATCACCCTGCCCTGGTTCCGGGCTAACTTTGCAAATGGCGAGTACACCTATATGTCGGTCTGGGTCTTTATGCTCTTCGGGCGGGTGGCCGGGGGTATGTTCCACTACCGCCACAAGCTGCCCACCAGGTGGAAATACGCTCTGGCCGTGGTTCTTTGCGCTCTGAACGGGCTACTGGGCGGCGGGTATCTCTACACCTCTCTCTGGACCATGCGGATGCTATGTCTGCTCTGGGGATTGTCCAACATCACCACCTTCAACATCAGGCAGGCGGCGGTACAGAGCTATGTTCCAAACGATAGAAAGGGCCGGTACAACGGCGCCTTCCTCATGCTCACCACTGTGGGCACCCTGCTGGGCGAGCTATTGGCGGGGGCAGCCATGCAGCTTCTGCCCATGCGGGAGACCCTGGCCCTGTTCATGGCCTTGTCCGTTCTGGCTGCTCTGGTCTTTCTGTGGGGCGGAAAAAGGCACATTAAGCCCATCTATAATCAGACAGTATAAAAAACAGCCCTCCGGGAGACCTGGAGGGCTGTTCCTTTTTTTACGGTCGGCGGTCCCAACAGCAGTTTTTGGCCTTCTTTCCGCTTCCGCAGGGGCAAGGGGCGTTGCGGCCCACACCCTGCCAGCGCCGCTGCTCGGCAGAGCGAATGGCGGCAGGGATCTCCCCGGGGGCTACGCCCCCTCGACGGAGCCGGGCCAGGTCGGCCAACCGGTTCTCCGCTGTACGGAAAAACTGGTAAAGTCCGGCGCACAGGTGATATTGCCCCGGTTGTCCGTCCGCCGACAGGCCAAACCGGTCCCGGGGACAGCCGCCCCCACACATGGGCAGATAGCGGCAGCTTTTGCACTGGCCGGTGAGGGTATCCCTCTTGGTCTCTCCAAAGGTCTGCTGTGCCGGACTGTCCACCAGGGGGCGCAATCCGTCCGTTTTCACATTGCCCAACCGATGGCCCGGGTCCACGCAGTGGTCACAGGCGTACACGCCCCCCTCTCGCTCCAGGACCACTACCCGGCCGCAGGTCTGGGCCATCCAGCACAGAGTGGGCGAGCCGCCCTGCATCACACGGGCGGTCTCCTCAAAGAGCTGGACCCCCACCCGTCCCACGTCGTGATAGATCCACTCGTCAAAGATGGCCGAGAGAAAGTCCCCGTAGCCCTCCGGACTTACCGAGTCAGCGGTGGACCGTCCGTCAGAGCCCCAGCGGACGATGGGGATAAACTGCATCCAACCTGTGCCCAACTCCCGTAGGGCCCGGTAGACCCCCAGAGGGTCCCGGGCTGCATCGGCAGTGACGGTGCACAGCAGGTCGGGCTTCACCCCCCGCTCCAAAAGCCGCTCTGCGGCGGAGCGGACTCTGTCATAGGTCCCCTTCCCGCCGGCGTCCAGCCGATAGCGATCATGGAAGACAGCGGTGCCGTCCAGGCTCAATCCCACGTCGAAATGCTCCCGGGCCAGAAAGTCACACCAATCCTCGTCCAGCAGCACCCCATTGGTCTGAAGGTTGTTCCAGCACTGCCATCCCTGGGGAAGGTACTTCTTTTGCAGCTCCACCGCCTTTTTGTAGAAATCCAACCCGGCCAGGGTGGGTTCTCCCCCATGCCAGGTGAACTGGACCACCGGCCCGGGGCTGTCAGCGATGTAGGTGCGGATGAAAGTCTCCAGAATTTCCTCGTCCATCCGTGGAGCGGGGGCATTGCCGATAAGCGCATCAGTGCCCAGATAGTAGCAGTAGGCGCAGTTCAGGTTACACCGGGAGCCCACCGGCTTGGCCATGACCACAAAAGGCTCCGGGGTCATCGCAGGTGCTTTTCCAGGAAGGCATAGACCTTCTCCTGGCTGTCCATGGCCTGCTCCTGGCGGTACATGGGGGTGTGGTAATACCAGAAGCCGTGGCCCGCCCCCTCGTAGCGGTGGAACTCATAGTCCTTGCCCAGCTTTTTCAGGGTCCCCTCCAGGGTGTCCACATCAGCGGGGGTGGGAGAAAAATCCTCATTGCCGAAGATGCCCAGCAGAGGGATGTCCAGCTGCTCGGCATAGTCAATGGGGGCCACAGGCCGGGCGGGAGACAGGTCTTCAGGCCCGGCCACCACTCCGCCGCCCCAGCAGTCCACGGCGGCATCCAGTCCCTCCACCGTGCAGGCGGCCAAAAAGGCGTGGCGACCCCCGGAGCACATGCCAATAACCCCTACCTTGCCATTGGACCAGTCCTGGCCCTTGAGGAAGTCCACGCTGCCGGCGCAGTCGGCCATCACATCGGCATCCTTGGCCCCGCCGGCAGAGCGGGCGGCGGCAGCATCGGCGGCGGGGTCGGTGGCGCCGTAATCCCGGTAGATGTTGGGGCTGATGACGGCGTAGCCGTGCTGGGTGAAGCGCCGGGCGCACTCCCGGGTCCACTCGTCCCAGCCGGGCATATGAGGGATGAGGACCAGAGCAGGACAGGGCCCCTCCCCCAAGGGCCGGGACAGATAGGCCCGGATGGGCTGGCCCTCCCGGCCGGCAAAGGTGACCGTCTCGGCGATCATGCCCTCATATTTGGCGGTATTGATGTCATTCCACATAACGCTTGCCCCCTTCTTGTTGGTATACTGTCATTATAGCATATCTTTTCGTCTTTTACCTTTCGTGTCACCGAACACCCATTTTAAAACATCTCATCAGAAATAGCCAAGTAGCAGTTCCCCAATACGAATAACTGCTTGATAAACAAAAACCATAAGCTATGGTAAATATGATAAAACAGTTGAAATAACTACAATTGTACAAATTAACAGCACTCCAAAGCTAAATACCACAATTACCTTTTTTAGCTTTTTATCAACATTAACTGCTCTATTTATCTTATTTGAAAGCAAAACACTAACGATTACAATTATCAGAATTATCCAAGACAATATAAGAGACATCTTCATAATATCTATCTCCATAAATCAGACATTTGTTGCTCTGATTATATCATAGCCAACTCCGCACTTCAATCTGAAATTGGCGTAATTGACAGAGTTTGTTACCGGCAACGCACAAAGTAAAAGGACGCATCTTCCGTCTGCGCAAAGGAGCCTTCCAAATTTTTTCCTTTTATGCTATACTGAAAAAAATTTTCCTTTCATGCAATAAAACCCCTTTCCCATCCGTTGTTATAGTGAAGCAGGAGGTGAGAGAGCATGCCCCCATTCCCATCCGGTATAGACGGTGCCGCCATAGACACCTGTTTGACCCGGCTGGCCCAAAAAGACCCCCAGGCCATGGCCGACCTCTATGGCCTGACCCGCAGCGCCGTCTATGGCTTCGCCCTGTCCATTTTGAAGCACACCGAGGACGCCCAGGACGTGACCCAGGAGGTCTACCTCCAGCTCTACCGCTCCGCCGGCAGCTACCGCAGCCAGGGCAAGCCCATGGCCTATCTGCTCACCATCACCCGGCATCTGGCCCTGGATCGGCTGCGCACCCGGGACCGTGTCGTCTCTCTGGAGGATGTGCGGACCCCGCCTCCCTTCCCGGCGGAAGGGCTGGACCCGGACCAAAACCTGGTGCTGGAGTCCCTGCTGAACCTGCTGGGACAGGAGGAGCGACAAGTGATCCTCCTTCACGCTCTCACCGGGCTCAAGCACCGGGAGGTCGCCCAAATTCTGGACCTGCCTCTGCCCACCGTGCTGTCTAAATACAGCCGGGGCATGAAAAAACTACAACAGGCATGGAAGGAGAACTAACCTATGGACCGCCATGAAATGGAAGAAAAGATCCGCAGCGCCGTGGCACAGGCCACCCCTGACCAGCTGGAGGACATCCTCGCCGCCTGCGAAGGGGATGTCGGGGCCCCCATGCCTCTCCCCAAGGCCACCCGGCGCCGGCCCGCCCTGGCGGCTCTGGCCGCTGTGGCGCTGGTGGCTCTGGGGCTGGGCCTATTCCCCACGGGAGGACTGACCGGCTCCTCTCTGGGCCAGGGAGCGGGCCCTGTCCGGCCCATGCGTTCGGTCAGTGCCACCACGCCCCGCCCCACTCAGACGCCCAAGACCACCCAGCCGGCAGGGACCGCCCCCGCCGTCACAACACCGACGGCCAGCACACCCAACGCCATCCCTACCCCCACTGAAATCATAAACGTATACATTCCAGATCCCGCCGTCACCCCCAGCCCCTCCCCTGTCCCCGCCTACTCCAGCTATGTGGGCCCCTCTGCTGCCCTCCACGCCGCCCTTCTCGCCCTTGATTTGAGCTACGATGAGCTCCCCTACCACACCGAAGAACTGGACTGGTACAACGGGGCAGCGGTCTACGATGTGGACATTTGCCACAATGGGGTGGAATACGACTGCAAGGTGGACGCCTACACCGGCAGCTGCCTGCATTGGGAGCAAGACACCTGCGACCACCTGGAGCATCGGGAGGGCCACCATTCCGACCACCACACCCAGCCCAACACCAGCGGCCTCCTTGACCAGGATGTGGCCCTGGCTCGGGCCTGCGCTTCTGTCTCCCTCTCCACCGCCGATGTACTTGACCTGAAGGCTGAACTAGACTGGGAGGACGACCAGCTTGTCTACGAGGTGGAATTCTGCCACGGCGGCACGGAATACGACTGCCAGGTCAACGCCTACACCGGCGCCTGCCAGACCAAGCAGGAGCTTTGCGACCACGCCGAGCACCAGACTACCTCCACCGCCTACCTGGACCAGGTCACCGCCCTGTACCATGCCTGCGCCCACCTCTCCCTCTCCACCGCCGATGTTTTGGACGCCAAGGCCGAGCTGGATCAGGAGGACGGCCTGGCCGTCTACGAGGTGGAGTTCTGCCACAACTGCACCAGATATGAGCTGGAACTGGACGCCTGCACCGGCCAGGTGCTGAAGCAGGATTGGGAACCCTGCGACCGAACCGGGCATGGCCACGATCAGGGCTGCGGCTATGGCTACGGCCAGGGCCACAACGGCCACCATGGCGGCCGCCACTAAATCACCACCCTGCCGTCAAGAGCTCTTAAGGTTTCTTAATTTGCCTTTGGTATTCTTAATTTCTCTTAATCTTCCTTAAGTCAGCTTAAACTCTCTAAAGCCTCTCTTTATTTTGCTTAACTGTCTTAAACTATCTTAAGATGTAAAAACCGGGACGGCCCTTTCGAGCCGTCCCGGTTTTCATTTCCAAATATCTTACTCGCTCATGGCCTCGTCCAGCCGGGCCACCGACAGAACGTAGATCTTAAAGGCAGTGAGCCAGTCACCGATGTGCATGGTCTCATCCCGGCCATGGGCGTTGCCGTGGCCCTCGGGCAGGAAGTCCTGGTGATGGCCCCCCTTCATAAAGCCGGGGCCAAAGCTCATGGCGTTGGGCACCACACGGCTGTAAGTACCGCCGCCCATGGTGAAGGCGGGCGTCTCGTCCCCGGTGATGTCCCGGTAGGCCGACATGAGGGCCAGCACCTTCTTGTCGTTGGGGTCGATGTAGTAGGGCTTGGCGGTGTCGATATCCACCAGCTCGGCCCCGAACTGGGCCAGCCGGGCACGCATGGCAGCGTCGATGGCCTCAATGGTGTCGCTCACCGGGAAACGGATGTCAATATCCAGGAAGAGGTGCTCCCCCTCCTTGCGGACCACGCCGGCATTGATGGTCAGCTTGCCCGACATCTCGTCCTCAAAGTCGATGCCCAGCCCCTGGCCGAAGGCAGTGGGGAAGGTCTCGGCGATGCACTTGCAGCCGGTGAGGTCAATGCCAGCCTCCTGCTCCAGGGCGGCAGCCGCCCGGGCGCACAGGACGATGGCAGAGTTCATCACCTGGGGGTCAGGCATGGCGGCGTGGCCAGCCTTGCCGTGGCCGATGATCTTCACATTCTCTCCGTCCGCCTCCACGCTGACCCGGTCGGCCCCGGCCAGGATGCGCTGGGCATCGGCCAGGCTCACTCCGCTGACGGTAAGCGTAGCGGCGTCGGGAATGGCGTTGCGGACCGTGCCGCCAGTGAAGCTGATAATGTTCTTGCCGGCGGGGATCTTGAAAGCGGCGTTGAAACTGCCCTTTTGGGCGTAGCACACGGGGAAGCCCGAGTCGGCCACGATGCTCACCTCAGGAACAGGGCCCATGTTGTGCTCCATGTAGTGGCGGTAGTCGGCCATCCCTGTCTCCTCGGCACAGCCCATCATAAGGCGCAGGCCGTGCTTGAGGGGGATGTTATTCTCCTTAAAAAACCGCATGAGGAACAGGCACATGACGGTGGGGCCCTTGTCATCGCCCACGCCCCGGCCGATGAGGAACTCCCCGTGCTGGTTCATCTTGTAGGGCTCGTAGATCCAGCCGTCCCCCTCGGGCACCACGTCCAGGTGGCCCACAAAACCGATCTCATGGTCCTGGGGGCCGTAGTGGATATCGCAGCAGTAGCCCTCGTAGTCGTTGACCTCAAAGCCGTAGTGGCGGCCCCGTTCGAGAGCAAAGTCCAGCATCTTCCGACAGTCGGGGCCGTAAGGAGCGCCAGGGGCGGCCAGATCGGCCCGGGACACCGAGGGATGGGCCACCCAAAGGGCCAGCTCATCCAGCATCTCCTGCTTGTGCTCGGCCAGCCACTTGTCAAACATCACTTCCAGATTATCCATATGTACAACCTTCCTTCTGCGCCTTGAGCGCTATATTCATAGTGGTATTATACGGCAATTTTTCCTCCGGGTCAATCAAACAAAATAAAATCAGGGGTCAAAGAAAGGCCCCACCCGGCGGCCGATGAAGTCCCAGACCTCGATCTGACTCACTTGGTCACCCTCCCAGGTGATCTCTGTGGAACCATCAAAGCCCGCAGTCTCTCCGTCAAGGCGGCCAAAGGGCCCAAGACCGTAGCCCAACTCCATGGCCCGCTCCTCACTGTCCCCCACCTTCAGCCCGGAGGCCAACTCATAGTCCGCCGAGGTGAGGATAACCGTGTCCACATACTCCCGGCCCAGCTCCCGTTCCAAAATGGCCGCCCGGTCCGCCGTGTCGAAAAGCTCTATAAGATAATCATACTCGTTGCCCTCCACTTGCCTGCGCAGGATATCCTCTGCCGCCCGGCTTGTGATGACGGTGATGCCTGGGGCCTCATACCGCTGGGCGATCTCCTTCCCCGGCTCAGTGGGCCAGCCATCGTAGGGCTGGCCCACGGGCACCAGGGCAGAGCGCAGCTCCCCGGGCAGCTCGTCCAAAGGCGTGCCGATGGGCAGCCCCCGGACGGTCACACGGTCAAGGGCAGCCTGGCGCTGGGTCTCCCGCTCCGGCGGAATAGCAAAATCCTTCTCATAGGCCCGGAGAATCAGCAGGATGGCCTGCTCCACAGTGCAGCTGTCCCCGGGGGACAGAGTGGTTGCCGAAGTGCCCTGCATGATGCCGTGTTGGACCAGTTGGTCTACCGGGCTTTTTGCCCAGTCGGCAACCTGTTCCCAGTCGGTATAGCCATCCATGCTGCCAAGGATCGTCCCGGCCCCGGCCTTCTCCATAGCCCGCCAAAGCATGGTGGCCAGCTGCTCCCGGGTCAGAGGAGCATCCGGGTCAAAGCGGCCCTCCCCCACCCCCTGGACGATGCCAACAACATAAGCCTTCAAGATGCCCTCGTCAGTGGTGTCGGTAAAGGTATCCGCCCCGGCAGGCGGGATGCCCTCCCCAAAAGTCTTTTCCAAATAGTTCACCGCCAGATGGGCGAACTGCGCCCGGGTAATGGCGTAGGTCTGATAGTGGACACAGTCCTCGGTGACCAGGTCCAGGTCGGCGGCCTTATCCAACTCCTCTGCCGCCCAGTGAGAGCGGTCATTTGCCCGCAGGGGATTTTTCAGCAGGCCGTAGACGCCACCAAGCCGCACTGAAGCATAGCCGTAATCGAAGTCGCCCACAGCATCAAACAGAGCGGGAATGACCGCTTTGCCCTCCTTGTCGGCAAAGCCCCAGGGGCCATCCTCTCCCCCGCCATCCCCCAGCCTGCCAGCCTCGTTTACAGGACACAGGCCCTCAAAACAGGGATAGCCCTCAATATTTTCTTCAGGAGCTTCCACCTCCCGGGGCTTCACTGCATTTCCCTGGGTGTCAATAAACAGCGGAGCCACCCCATGGTAAACCTTCGCCAGCCCCATTCCCTCGTAGTAAGTGGCCCCCTTTTCCGGGTCATAGAGGGTGTAAACGGTAGGCCGGCTTGCAAAAACGCAGCCCTCCAGCTCGCCCTTTGGGGTGGTGTGCACATCATACTGTGGAGCAATGACCACCCTGCCCATCCCATCCACAAAGCCCACCAAATGGGTATCGGGATCCTCATAGCCCCACAGGCCGAACCCTGCCGGCCAGGGCTTCCGCCAGGAGCCCCGGGGCAGCAGCTCCCGGCCAGCGGCGTCAATGATATTATAGTTATGGCCATAATAGGACACAGCCGCCAGCCCATCTGCCGTAAAGCTGCCGCTGCCCATCCTTTCATCCCGGACCAGATCGGCATATTTCAGAGCGGTGATCTCCACCCCGTCAGCCCGCAGATAGCCCCAGCCCTCTCCACCGTCGGTGACCATGGCAAAGCCATTCTTAAAGCCGTGATAGTCCCAATATTTATATTCTGTCAGCAAGGTACCATCCGGCCTGGCCAGAGCATAAGGGGGCTGGCCGGGGAACCGGCCCACAAAGTAGGCCTCTCCTTCCGCTTCGATTTTATCTTTGGCCCCATGTTCACTCTCGTAGATAAAATCCACCAGCACATTGCCCCAGTGGTCAATGGCCCCCCATTTGCCCTCCTTACAGGCATAAATGCGGCCGTTTTCAGCCCCTCTGACGGCGTCATAGAGAAAGTCAGTGACCGGCTGGCCCTCCAGGGTCAAAAGGGCATAGAGGCCATTCTCCCCCGGGGCCACCATTCTGTCGATGCCATAGAGCCGGGTGATGGATTTATACTGGGGATACCAGGTCACGGACAGGCCGGCCTGCTCTATCTCATCCAAGCTTACCTGCTCCAACGGTGCAGGCCCATCCCCTTGCCAGGCGGAGGTCCGGGCGGGAAGTGCACCCAAGATCAGTACGGTGGTAAGCAGCGCAGACAGCAGCCGTTTCATAGCGGTTCCTCCTCATTTCCAATGTGGTATCGAGGGTTTTCCCCCTTGCGGGCGGGGAGTTCTCTAAAATAAATTATATCACGAGCAGCTCAAGTTTGTCACCTCTTATCATTTCCCTGTCGCTTTTTGTCCAAAGCTGTGCTATACTGATAAAAAATCTCTCCATAGGGGGAATTGCTATGACCAAGAAGGAACGGGCGCTCCACATCGTCGAGGAGCTGAAAAATGTCTATCCCGAGGGGCTGTGCTCCCTCCAGTACCCCAAGCCCCACGAGCTTCTGTTTGCAGTTCGGCTCTCCGCCCAGTGTACCGACGAGCGGGTCAACCAGGTCACTCCCGCCCTCTATGCCCGCTTTCCCACCCTGGAGGCCTTTGCCCAGGCCGACGCCCATGAGGTGGAGGAGCTCATCCACTCCTGCGGCTTCTTCCGGGCCAAGGCCCACGACATTGTGGCCAGCGCCCAGATGCTCCTCTCCGACTTCGGCGGTGTAGTCCCCGACAACATGGAGGATCTGCTCAAGCTGCCCGGGGTGGGCAGAAAGACGGCCAACCTGATCCTGGGGGACGTCTATAACACCCCCGGCGTGGTGGTAGCCGATACCCACTGCATCCGTATCGCCGGCCGTCTGGGCCTTACCGACGGCACCAAGGACCCAGGGAAGGTGGAAGAGCAGCTGCGCAAGGTACTGCCCGGTGAAGAGTCTAACAACTTCTGCCACCGCATGGTCCTCCACGGCCGGGCAGTCTGTACCGCCCGGACCCCCTTCTGCGACAAATGCACCCTGCGACCCTGGTGCAAGCTGTTCAATGAGGGGGAAAAGAAGAATAAGGGGTAATGAGCTTCTGCCGTTCCCGCCCCCCAAGAGGGGCTCCACGGATATGATAGAAAAACAGAGACGCAGCCGGCTGGTTGCGTCTCTGTTGCAATGGTTTTATCTTATTTGTACTCGATCCGGGCCTGGATGCCCAGGTCGGCCAGGACGCCGTTCAGGTCCCGGGTGTAAGTACCGTCCTCCAGCTTCACCAGGGGGAAGCCGATGGCCCCGGTGCCCCGGACACCGTCGTAAAGCGGGCTGGTGTCCCGGAAGGTGACGAACTCTTTCAGCAGGCCAATGGAGCCGGTGACATTGACGAAGTTGGGCATGACCCCATTCTCGGTGAGAACCGAAATAAAGCGCAGGGTGCCCGGGCAGACATTGCTGCCGTATACAGTGATAGCCATGGGAAAAACCCCTTTCTGATTTGGATGGTTTCAGTTTAATCCGGCGGAGATCTTCTGTCAAGGCTCCAGCACATATTTTTCCACCATCTGCCCTACCCCGGCTTCACCGTTGGCCGGGGCCAGGTATTTGGCGCAGGCCTTGGCGGCCTCGCTGCCATTTACCATGGCGAAGGACCAGCTGGCAAAGGAGAGCATCTCCAGGTCGTTTCCCGCATTACCAAAGGCCATGACCTCCTCCGGCGCAAGGCCCAGATGGGCACACAGGGCCTGGAGGCCCTCCCCCTTGGTGACACCGCCCAGACCAAATTCCAAATTCAGTCCAAAGGAATTGGCCACTTCCACCGGGCCGGTGGAGCGGACGGCGGTCTCGATGCGCTCCCGCTTGTCCTCGGGAACGGAAAAGCAGTTGAACTTTTCCACCTCACGGCCGGCCAAAGCCACAGCCAGGTCCTGGGGGTAAGTGGTGACCTGCTCGAAAAATGCTACATAGGTGGATGGGTTGTTATGCCGGACCAGATCCTTGTCCGCCAGGCGCACATAGTTTTTCCCCTGACAATAGACCTCAAAGGGGATGCCCTCGCTCTGAAGAATATCAATGATAGCCAGAGCCTGACTGTTGGGCATGGCCCGGCTGTGGAGGACAGCCCCGGTTTCCCCGTCCAGCACAAGGGCCCCGTTGGCACACAGGCCATAGTCTACACACCCCAGCTGCTCCACCGCCCCGGCGAGAAGGCTCCAACTGCGGCCGCTGGCCAGGGTGATCTTCACGCCCTTGTTGTGGGCCGCACAAAGGGCCTCTACGTTCCGCCGGGGAACGGTGACATGGTCGTTGTCCAGCAAAGTACCGTCCAGATCCAGGGCAATGAGCTTGATGGCCATGGTTTACCCCTTCTTCAGCTTCACCGCCCGGCGGCAGCAGTCGGCGATCCCTTCAGCGGTGAGACCATAATGGGCCAGCACCTCCTCGGCCTTGCCCGAGCGGCCAAAGACATCGGCCACGCCGTGACGGACGACGGGCACAGGGCAGCCTTCAGCTACGCAGGCACAGACGGCCTCGCCCAGACCACCCACAATATTGTGCTCCTCGGTGGTGACAATGCAGCCGGTCTCCCGGGCGGCCTTCAGCACCAGCTCGGTATCCAGGGGCTTGATGGTGTGCATGTCGATGACCCGCACATCAATGCCCTCACCGGCCAGCATCTCGGCGGCGGCCAGGGCTTTCTGGACCATAAGGCCCACGGCAATAACGGTGACGTCCCCGCCCTGACGAAGGGTAACTCCCTTGCCCAGTTCGAACTGATAGCCGGGAATGGCATCGGTGACCGTCTCCACCGCCAGCCGCCCCAGCCGTAGATAGGCGGGGCCCTCGTAATCCAGCAGAGCCTTGACGGCGGCGGTCATCTCTGCTCCGTCACAGGGGCAGCAGACCACCATACCGGGGATGGAGCGCATAACGGCAAAATCTTCACAGCACTGGTGAGTGGCCCCGTCCTCTCCTACGCTGAGACCACCGTGAGACCCCACCACCTTCACATTGAGATGGGGGTAGCCCACGCTGTTGCGGACCTGCTCAAAGGCACGGCCGGCGGCAAACATGGCAAAGGAGCTGGCAAAGGGCTTCTTGCCGCAGGCGGCCAAACCAGCGGCCACGCCGATCATGTTGCCCTCGGCGATGCCCATGTTATAGAAACGATCCGGATAGGTCTTGGCGAAGGAGGCCGACATGGTGGAGCCCGACAGGTCGGCGTCCAGTACCACCAGCTCGGGATACTGCTGGGCCAGGTCCACAAGGGCCTTGCCGTAGGCGGCCCGGGTAGCGATCTTCTCTGCCATATTACATCCCCTCCTTTTCCAGTACCTCAAGCGTGGCAGCCAGCTCGGCGTGGGCCTGGGCATACTGCTCATCGTTGGGGGCCTTGCCGTGCCAGCCGGCGTTATTTTCCATGAAGGAGACCCCCTTGCCCTTCACCGTATCACACAGGATGGCGGTGGGCTTTCCCTTGTTGGCCTTCGCCTGCTCCAGGGCCTGGGCCAGAGCGGAAATGTCATGGCCGTCCACCCGGATGGTGTTCCAGTTAAAGGCCTCAAACTTCTTGTCCAGGGGTTCAGAGGGCATCACGTCGGCAGTCTTGCCG
Organism: uncultured Oscillospiraceae bacterium; assembly: GCA_910588975.1. Classification (GTDB taxonomy): domain Bacteria; phylum Bacillota; class Clostridia; order Oscillospirales; family Oscillospiraceae; genus Vermiculatibacterium. The sequence continues at coordinate 77,776 of CAJUSE010000005.1, forward strand.
TCGATCTGCAAACCATTGACATCCACCAGAGCAATGAGGTTATCCAGGTGATACTTGGCCGCCGCCATGGCGGCCTCCCAGACCTGGCCCTCCTCGATCTCACCGTCACCCAGCACGGCGTAGACCCGATAGTCCAGGCTGTCCTGCTTGCCCGCCAGAGCCATGCCCACGGCGGCCGAGATGCCCTGGCCCAAAGAGCCGGTGGACATGTCCACCCCGGGGACATGGTTCATGTCGGGGTGGCCTGACATATGCCCTTGAATGGAGCGGAACAGCTTCAGCTCCTCCACGGGGAAGTAGCCCCGCAGGGCCAGGGTGGCGTAGAGGGCGGGGGTACAGTGGCCTTTGGACAGCACCAGCCGGTCCCGACCAGGGGCCTTGGGCTGGGTGGGGTCAACTTCCATGGCCTTGAAGTAGAGGGTGGTCAGGATATCAGCCACCGACAGAGAGCCGCCGATATGGCCTGAAGCGGCGCTGTGGACCATATCCAAAGCCAGAGAGCGGACCTTGGCTGCGGTAAGTTGAAGGGAATGAAGCTCCTTTTGTTCCATGGTATCACCTTTTCTGTAAAGAGTTTTTACTTGACAAAATCGAGGGCCCCTCCCGCAATATCTCATGTCGGAAAGGATTTGAACAACAACATTAGAGGACAGACAGATCCAGCCCCGGACAGTCGGAGAGCAGCTCCCTGGCCAAATCCAACAGTCTTTGGCAGTCACCGGGGGCATTGCCCTCGGCGTTCAGGGGCAGGATGGGGTCATGGAGGGACTGGCGCAGCAGCATCCAGCCCTGGGGCAGGCTCAGGCGCACACCTTCACAGGTGGGAGCAAGGGAAATTCCTTTCCCCTCTGCCCTGGTTCGGAACACCTCCAGGGCGTGGGCGCCCTTGTCCTTGAAATCCTCTCCGGACACGGGAATACGCCGCTCTGTCTCCTCCACTGCCGGAGGCAGAGTGGAAATAAGAGACGCCAGCTCTCCCCCCCTGGCAAGCTCGGTGACCAGCTTCACGGCCAAATAGGCCCCGTCGTCCAAATTGTAGTTTTCCCGGAGAGCGCCGTGGCCCGAGGTCTCCATGGCCATGGGGCAGTCCACCCCTTCGCCGTTCAAATGGATCATCTCGTTGATGACGTTCTTATACCCCCGCTTGAACCGGCGGTGGACAAGGCCCAGCCCCTCCAGAAAAGCGGTGAGCCGGTCGGAGGTCACCGAGTCGGTGACGATGGTACCGCCGGGATGGCCGGGGGCCAGAATGGCGGCGGCAAGAGCGATAATAGCGTCCCGGTTCACCTCTGCCCCGCCAGGGAGGACGGCGCTCATCCGGTCCACATCGGTGTCGAAGATAAGGCCCAGGTCGGCTTTGTGGGCCACCACCGCCTCCCGAATGGCGGCCATGGCTGTTTTGTCCTCCGGGTTGGGGATGTGATTGGGAAAATTGCCGTCCGGGTCCAAAAACTGGCTGCCGGAGCAGTCACAGCCCAGGGGCACCAGCACACCGCTAACGAAGAAGCCGCCGGCACCATTACCGGCATCCACCACGATGTGCAGGCCCTTGAGGGGCTGCTCCCCCCTGCCGGCGCCGGCGATAATGGCACGGCGCAGATGGGCGCAGTAGAGACCCATCAGGTCGGCCCGTTCCGTCCGGCCCAGCCCTTCGATCTCCGGGGCTGGAGTACTTGCCAGGTCCAGCAAGGCGGTGATCTCCGCCTTCTCCAGCCCGCCGGAGGAGAGGAAAAACTTCATGCCGTTGCGCTCCCGGGGCAGGTGGCTGGCGGTGAGCATGATGGAGCCGTCAAAGGCGGTCTCGGGAAAGACAGTGCCCATATACATGGCGGGTGTGGAGCTGAGCGCACAATCCACCGCCGTTGCCCCCTGGCTCACAATGCCCCGGAGGGCGGCCTGGGTCAGTGTGTCAGCGGTGAGCCGGCTATCATGGCCCACCCCGATGCGCAGGCTCCCGCTTCCCTTTTTCTCCCGCAGCCACCGGACAAAGGCGACGGCAATGGTCTCCACCGCATCCGGTGTCAAGTTAACTGGCTTGCCGCCCGGAACGGCCAATGCCACCCCCCGGATGTCGCTGCCGTTTTGCAAGTTGTGAAGTGTGTCTGCCATGAGGTGTCCTCCTGGGTCGATATCCGCAATGCAGGCGGTTTCTTATTTCGTGCCGAAGATACGGTCGCCGGCATCACCCAGGCCAGGGACGATATAACCCACCTCGTTGAGCTTCTCATCCAGAGCGCCGGCGTAGATATCCACATCGGGGTGCGCCTTGCGCACGGTGTCGATACCCTCGGGGGCGGCCACCAACACCATGAGCTTGATGTTTTTGCAGCCCCGCTTCTTCATCTCCTCAATGGCGGCGTTGGCGCTGCCGCCGGTGGCCAGCATGGGATCCACGATCATCACATCCCGCTCGGCGATGTCCTTGGGCATCTTGCAGAAGTAAACGTGGGGAATGAGGGTCTCCTCGTCCCGGTACATACCGATGTGGCCCACACGGGCGGAGGGCACCATCCGCAGCACACCGTCCACAAGGCCCAGACCGGCCCGAAGGATGGGCACCACGGCGATCTTCTTCCCCGCCAGAGTGGGCTGGACAGTCTTGCAGATGGGGGTCTCGATCTCCTTGGTGGTCAGGGGCAGATCCCGGGTGGCCTCGTAGGTGATGAGCATCCCGATCTCGCTGACCAGGTCCCGGAAATCCTTGGTGCTGGTGTTCTTGTCCCGCATGATGGTCAGCTTGTGGGCCACCAGGGGATGGTCCATAATGTGGACTCTGGCATCATTTTCGTACATAGCAAACTCCCCTTCCAATGATAGTATGTACCTTCCTTCGCTGTAAGGCGGGTTTCCCGCCGTTCAACTTCTGACTAACTCCGCCCTTCCCGCTCCAGCCGCTCCCGCTCGGCCTGGGAGAGGCGGTGATACTCGGGAACCAGCTCCCCGGCGGAGACCAGCTGCCCGGCCCTTGCCTGGTCCAGAGCGGCCCGGGCCACCCCCCAGGGGTGCTGGTGGCGCAGGTTCTCCGGGGCCAGCCTGGCCTGCAGGCCGTGGGCGGTCAGGTGGTCGTGGCACAGCTTTCCCCCGTCCCCCAGAACAAGGGGCGGCTGGCCCAGCTTTTCCAGCTCCCCGGCCAGCTCCTCCAGGCTGATGGCCCGGTCAGGGGTCAGGCGGGTGAGAGTCTCCCCATTCGAGGAAAAGAGGGCGTTGTAGACCTGACTGCGCCGGGCGTCCATGGCCGGGCAGAGAAGTCCGGGCACCAGGGCGGCGTTCCAGGCCATGGCCTCCAATGTAGAGACCTTGGCGCAGGGCTTGTCCAGCGCCCACCCCAGGCCCTTGGCCGCCGAGACCCCGATGCGCAGGCCGGTAAAGGAGCCGGGGCCCGCCGCCACGGCGATGACGTCTACGTCCTGAAGGGCCACGCCGCAGCGGCTCAGCAGCTCCTGAGCCATGGGCAGCAGGGTCACTGAGTGGGTCAGACCGCTGTTTTCATAGCTTTCGGCGATGAGAAATTCATCCTCGGTGAGGCAGACCGAACAGGCCTTGGCCGAGGACTCCAGGGCTAAAATTTTCACTCCGCCACCCCCTCAATGGTGATGATGCGCTCCTGCTCCCCCGCTCCACGGCGAATGTCCACCCGCAGGGCACCGGCGAGGGCATCGGAGACCTTCTCGCTCCACTCCACAGCGCAGATGCCCCCCCGGGCGAGGTAGTCCTCCCAGCCGATGTCGAAGAGCTCATCGGAGGACTCCAGGCGGTACATATCGAAGTGGAACAGGGGCAGGCGCCCCCCCTCGTACTCGTTGACAATGGTGAAGGTGGGGCTGGTGACCCGCTGGTCAATGCCCAGTCCCTGGGCCAAACCCCGGGTGAAGGCGGTCTTGCCCGCCCCCAGATCCCCGGTGAAGGCAATAACAGTGCCAGGGGTCAGGCCTTGGGCCAGCCGGGCTCCGATGGCCTCGGTCTGGGCCTCGCTGCCGCTTCGATATTCCATACCCACACCCCCAAATGTGATATTTTTCTAAATTCCAATGTTATAGTATAGCATAAAGCGCCGAGAAATGGTATACTGTTTTTGCTGATTTTAATGAAAGGGGGTGGCGAGTTGTCCTGGCTTCAGGATTCCCTGTGGGATTTTTGGCGGCGTGGGGACAAGCTACTGCTGTCTTTGTGCCTGATGGCCAGCGGATACGGGCTTATTTTGATCTACTCGGCCACCCGCTGGAACGGGAATAACCGCAGCGTGGTGGTCCAGGCCCTGGGCATCCTTTTGGGGGTGCTGGTCTACATCGCTCTGTCCTCGGTGGACATGGAATTGTTTGTAGAAAAACGCTGGAAATGGGTGCTGGCCTTTAATATTGGCTTCAATTTGCTGGTCCGTGTCCCCGGGCTGGGGGTACAGCACGGGGGCAACCTGAGCTGGATCCGCTTCCCCGGCATCCCCCTGGAGATCCAGCCCGCCGAAGTGGTCAAGCTGTCCTTCATCCTGCTCTTTGCCTTCCAGTGCGCCAAACTGCGGGAAAAGAATTTGAGTTCTATCCCCTCAGTTGCCCAGCTGGTGGCCCATCTGGGACTCACCGCCGGGGTCATCGCCTGGGCCACCCGGGATTTCGGCATGGTGTTGGTCTATCTGTTCCTCTTTGTCCTTATGACCTGGGCGGCAGGCGTGAAGCTGCGGTGGTTTGCCCTGGGGGCCGGGGCCTGCGCCGGGACGGTGGCCCTTGTGTGGCCCCACATCAGTGATCAGTATTTTGCCAAACGCATTACGGTGGTCATTGACCACATCATAGGCAATCCCGACACCATCTATGAGCAGACCCAGGTGGCCGGCTGGCAGCAGACCCGGTCCATTCTGGCCATTGGCTCGGGAGGACTTACAGGTCAGGGCTATCTGAAGGGCATTCAGACCCAGAGCCACTATGAAAGCTCCCTCAACGCACGGCATACCGACGAGATCTTCGCCGTCTGCGGGGAGGAGCTGGGCATGATCGGGTGCATCCTCATCATCCTGCTCCTGGCCGCTATCATCGCCCGGTGCATCTGGGTGGCCCGGCAGGCCCCCTCCCCCACCAGCCGACTCATGGCCATGGGCTTCGGGGGAATGCTGCTATTCCAGAGCGTACTGAACATCGGCATGTGCCTCTATGTGCTGCCCATCGTGGGGCTGACCCTCCCCTTTTTCAGCTATGGCGGCACCAGCATCATCACCATGTTTGCCGCCATGGGCATGGTCTCCTCCATCAAGACCCGCTCCCTCCCCAGCTGGCTACGGGACAGAAGTGCGCTATGAGGGGAAAGGACAAGGGTAAGACAAAAGAACCGCTCCCTTGTTTCACCTTGTCTTATAGAAACTTTAGAAGAGGTTGATTAAACTGACACCAAATTTCTCAAATTTTGGATTGGGGTTCCTCTTTCTCAGCCTTTTGGCTTCCTTGTGTATCTTCATAGGTATACAACACAGGGAGCAGGATAAAAAATCAGATTGGAATGCGGCTCACATACTTCTTTTGATTTTTATATTCTTTTTTTGGCTTTTGGTTCTTCTTCCAATTATGATGATATTAATTCTTTTGTCTGATACCAATTTCGTCTTTTGGGGGAGCGCTATGTTTCTTCTTGTTCTTCCATTTTCAATATATCAATATACGAAGGGAAGGCGCACAGGGACAATCAACTGGAAAAAAGTCAGCTTTCCTTTATGGATTTTTTTACTGCTTTTTACAATGCTATACCTTCTCCCAGAATGGCTGTCCACATTTATTTTTGGATAGGGAGCCGGGGAAACGGTTCCTCTGTCTTTACCGGTGGTCGGGCACAAAATCCCTCTTGGCAATGTCCCCTTCAAAAAACAGGTATAGCCTCCTTGTTGTTGGTGAAAACTACCCCTGACTTCTTCACCCACAACAAGGAGGTTTTTACTTTGAAAGAAACTCTTGCCCGCCGTATGATGGCCCTGGCGGTCTGCTCCGCCCTGGCCTTCACCCTCCCCGCTGCCGCCCGCTTTACCGCTCCGGAGGAGCCCCCCGCCGTGGCCGCCTTCTCCAAGAATGGGCCGGTCACCGGGGCTATCTCCTTCTCCGCCGAGGACTTCCGGGCCACCGGCGGCACCCTGAACTCCATTGTCCTCACCTCGCTGCCCGACCCCGCTGCCGGAGTGCTCACCATGGCCGATCAGCTCATCCCCGAGGGCAGCGAGATCGCCATGGCCGCCGTGGATGGCCTGGTGTTCTCCCCCCTGGCCACCCCCATGCTCTCCTCCACCAGCTTCTCCTTCACCCCTGTCTTTGCCGACGGCAGCCAGGGCGAGGACGTGGAGGTAGGCCTGTTCCTCCTCTCGGGGCCCAATGGTGCCCCAGTCTGCGCCGACTTGAACCTTGTCACCTACAAGGATGTGGAGGTCCAAGGCACCTTCGCCGGGGTGGACCCGGAGGGAGACCTGCTCACCTTCCAGCTGGTGAGCAAGCCCGCCCGGGGAGCCGTGACCCTGGCCCAGGACGGTTCGGCCAACTTCACCTACACCCCCTATGAGGGCAAGACGGGCAAGGATGCTTTCACCTATGTAGCGGTGGACGCCCTGGGCAACACCTCGGCCCCCGCCACCGTGTCCATCAAAATTGAGAAGCAGAAAACCAAGGTGACCTACTCCGACATGACCAATGTGGAGGGCCACCGGGAGGCCGTCCGGTTGGCCGAAGCCGGTGTGCTCATTGGCGAAAAGATGGGCGACGAGTATTTCTTCCACCCCGAGCTTGCCATGTCCCGGGCGCAGTTCACCGCCCTGGCCCTGGACTGTGCCGGGCTGGAGCCTTTGGAGGCGGTGACCCTCACCGGCTTTGCCGATGACGAGGTCATGGCGGCCTGGGCCAAGCCCTATGTGTCCTCCGCCCTGCGGGCGGGGGTGGTCACCGGCAGCTATGACGGCGCCGGGCAGGTGGTCTTTCTCCCTGATGAACCCATCACCGCCGCCGAGGCCGCCGTGGTGCTGAACCGGGCTATTCGTGTCACCGATGTTCGGGACGACGACCTGCCCACCTGGTACAGCCAGTCGGTGGCCAACCTCAATAGCTGCGGGGCCCTGCCCGCTTCGGCGGTGCTCACCGAGCCCCTGAACCGGGCCCAGGCCGCCGTCATGCTCTCGGGCGCTCTGGACGTGATGGAGGGCCGGGAGAGCGGCGGATGGCTTCAGTGGTAAACACAGGGACGGGTCTTTGACCCGCCCTTACATATTTTCCCTTGACACTGGCCTATCCCCGTTCTATAATAATTTTAGAATATAATTCTTATTTGAAATCTAAGGGGAAACCAGTATGAGAAAGCAGAGCAAGTCGGCCCAGATCACCCGGCAGGAACTGATGAACGCCGCCCGGGAGCTGTTCGCCGAAAAGGGATATGAGGATACCTCCATTCAGGACATCATTCAAAAGGCCGAATACTCCATCGGGGCTTTTTATGGACATTTCAAGAGCAAGCAGGAGCTGGCCAACATTATATACGGCGAGGAGATGTCTGCCCTTCAAGAGCATTGCTTTAAGTATGCTCAGGGTGCAAAGGACCTGGACGACCTTGTTGACGCATTCATGCTCTGCGCCCATCTCAACCGCCAAAATAAGGTCATTGCGGCGTTGCAGGGACGTATTCATCTTCTGGAAAGTGAACTTGGCCACGAAGTACTTATGAAACTGTCAGCCAACTCCACCCATTTCTTATCTATCATCGCTCTGAAACTGCATACATTTTTCCCAAATGCCGCCGAAGCCGTCATCAGCAACAGTGCGGAGGCTATTCAATCTATCCTCAGCAATTATGCCACACCCTATGCCATTCGCTTCTATTTTGTTCATCAATCGGAGCAGGACATCCGCCAGCTTTTCTATTACCTGGCCAATATGTGTGCCGATCCCTTATCTTGAATACAGAAAATTCCATTCTGCACTTTTATCTCCGAAAGATTTCATACTTTCGGAGATATTTTTTCTACAAATTTTTTTGTTTTTTACTTTAGCTATTGACATTATAAAGATAGAATGATATTCTATTTTTGTAATCATATTCTAAAAACGAGAGAGATACTATTGAGGAGGTAAAAACATGGAAGAAAAGAAAAAATTGGGACTATTTGACCTGACGAGCATCGGTGTGGGCTCCATCATCGGCTCGGGCATCTTTTCCATGCTGGGCATCGGTATCTATTATACCGGCCGTGGCATCGTCCTGGCCCTGGTCATCGCCATGTTCGCCGTCTATCTGGAGTACATTCGCAGCTCCCTTGTTTCCGCAACCTTTGAAATGAAAGGCGGCTCCTACGCCCAGTCCGCCCTGCTACTGCCCCCCTTCTTCACCGGGGCCGGCGCCCTCATCATGGTCATTTCAAATTTGGGTATGTCTGTCCAGGCTATCGCCATGGCCTCCTACATCGCCCAGCTGGTCCCCGCCCTTGCCAATATGCAAAAGCTGGTGGCCGCTGTCATTATGACTCTGTTTTTTGCCATCTCCATTCGAGGAAGCGGCCTGATTGCCAAGGTGCAAAACCTGATGGTGGTCCTGATGTATGTTGCTCTGGGTCTGTTTATTGTCTTTGGCATCATTCACTTTGATCCTGCCACCACTGTTGAGCCCTTTATCCCTAACGGCACTGTGGGCCTGCTCACTGCCACGGCCATGATGAGCTTTACCTGTAACGGCGCTACCAACATCGTCAACCTCTCCGACGATGCCGCCAACCCCAAGAAAAACGTTCCCAATGCCATCCTGCTTTCCACCGTGATCTGTACCGTTGTCTATGCCCTTATCGGCTTTGCCGCCACCTCCTCCCTGTCCTATGGTGAGGTCGCCGGTCAGAATTTGGGCTTTATTGCTCAGCGAATCATGCCCTCCGGCGTATACTACTTCTTCGTGGTGGGCGGCGCTATCTTCGCTCTGGCCACCTCCCTGCTGGGCGGCATCTCCGCCATGCGGTGGCCCATCGTGGCCTCTGCCCAGGACGGCTGGCTGCCTGCTGTCTTTACCAAAACCACCAAGAGCGGCACTCCCTGGACTGTCATGCTGATGATGTACCTCATCGGCATCGTCCCCATCATCGGCGGGTTCTCGCTGGAGTCTATCGTCTCCCTCATTCTTGTCCCCGCTGCCATTTCCTCCATTGCAGGCAACCTCATTACCTGGAATATGCCCAAGAAATACCCCAAGGCCTGGGCTGAGAACGCCTGGCATATGAGTGAGGGTATGTACCACTTCTTCCTGATCCTCTCCACCGTCGCCGCCATCATCCTTACTGTTTTTACTCTGACTACCCAGACCATGGGCGGTATCCTTGCCAACCTGGGTATGGCCGCATTCCTGTATATTTTCGGCTATCTCCGCTATAAGTCGGGCAAGGTCCATCTGGCCGCCCGGGACGTCTATTCCGAGTAATTTCCCCCCCTTTCTCTTTTTCTTGGAAACCGCCTTTGGCCCTGCGCCAAAGGCGGTTTCCTTTTGGTCGATATTGACCTTCTCCCCCGAAAATGGTATCATTTTATATATCTTTGATGAAATTTTTTGCCGGAAAGGGGCTGTCACCATGGGCGAACACGACGAAAATGCCGGTCTGCGGCTGCTAAAAAAGGGACAAAAGGGCTTTTTTCGCCTTATTTTCAGCCGGTTGGGCATCATTATTGTGCTACTGGCTTGCAATATTCTCCTTCTTTTGAGCGCTTTTGGCCGCTTTAATGAATTCCTGCCCCATCTGTTTGGCGGCAGCACTCTGTTCTCGGTGGTCATGATCCTCTATCTGCTCAACACGGACATGAACCCCTCAGCCAAGATTACTTGGCTCATCCTCATTATGCTCCTTCCAGTCTTTGGCATTTTCCTGTTTCTCTTTGTCCGCTTTGAGATCGGCCACCGGGCCATCAAGGGGCGCATTGACCAGCTTATTGCCCAGACAAAGCGGGCCATTCCCCAGGACCCGGAAACCCTGGAGACTTTGCGACGAGAGGATCCGGGAGCGGCCGCTCTGGTGGACTATATGGGCCGCAACGACTGCCACCCCGTGTTTCAAAACACCGCCGTCACCTTCTTCCCCATGGGAGAGGACAAGTGGCAGGAAATGCTGATACAGCTGGAGAAGGCCGAGCATTTCATTTTTCTGGAGTATTTCATCATTGACGAGGGGGTCATGTGGGGCAAGATTTTGGACATTTTGGCCCGGAAGGCGGCGGCCGGCGTAGATGTTCGGGTCATGTATGACGGCACCAATGAGTTCTCCACCCTCCCCCACAACTACCCCAAACGGCTGGAAAAGCTGGGCATCCAGTGCAAGGTGTTTGCCCCGGTGACTCCCTTTGTCTCCACTCACTACAACTACCGGGATCACCGGAAGATCCTGGTCATTGACGGCAAGGTGGCCTTCAATGGAGGGGTCAATCTGGCCGATGAGTACATCAACCGTGTGGAGAAGTTTGGCCACTGGAAGGACACCGCCGTCATGCTCCAGGGGGAGGCAGTGCGCAGCTTCACCCTTATGTTTCTCCAGATGTGGAGCATTGACAAGCGGGACCCTGATTTTACCCCTTTCCTCTCCCTGCCCACCTGCCCCCCTGATGGGGCCGCCGGCTTTGTCATGCCCTATGGAGACTGCCCGCTGGACGAGGACAAGGTGGGAGAGCGGGTCTATATGGACATCCTCAACCGCTCCCTGCGCTATGTTCACATCATTTCTCCCTACCTCATTCTGGATGGAGAGATGGAGACGGCCATCAAATTTGCCGCCGAGCGTGGGGTGGATGTGAAGATCATCCTCCCCGGTGTTCCCGATAAAACGGCGGCCTGGGCTCTGGCCAAGACCCACTATTCCTCCCTGCTGGACTCGGGGGTCCAGATCTTTGAATACACCCCCGGGTTCACCCACGCAAAGATCTTTGTCAGCGATGACCGGGAAGGGGTGGTCGGCACCATCAATTTGGACTATCGCAGTCTCTACCACCATTTTGAGTGCGCCACCTATCTCCACTCGGTGCCCTGTCTCGGAGAGATCGAGGCGGATTTTCAGGAAACTCTGAAGAAATGCTGCCCGGTGACAAGGGAGAGCATCAAGCATGAAAAGCTCTCCCTCAAGATCATGGGCTTCTTTCTCAAGGCCATCGCTCCCCTGCTGTAAACAAAAGCGGACCCGCCGGCTTGGCAGGTCCGCTTTTGTTTCCTATTTTGGGCTTGGTGACCCCTCTCCCCGCTTGGCCTTCACCAGACAGGCTGAGCGCCGGCGGGCCGCAGGGGGCATTCAGCGAAGATACGGCTTACAATGCCCTCGTACTGGGTGGGGTCGGTTGCCTTGCGCAGGTCCTTCTGATACTTCTCTGCCCCCTCAAAAAGGGAGAGCTGATAAAACCAGACCTCTTTCATTCGGCTCAGGGCGTTGCGGCGGCTGCCAAAGTCGCTGCAATAGCCCTCATAGAGCTGGGTGAGGTACTCCCGCAGCTCCTCCCGCTCCACAGGTGTGCCGCCCCGGCAGCGGCGGACCAGAGATGGGTCGGCGATCAGCCCCCTGCCCAGCATCACTGCCGGGGTGGTGGGATAGCGCCGGGTGAAATCCTGTACCCTCTCGAGGGATGTCAGGTCCCCGTTGTAGCAGACCGGATTTTTGCTCTCGGCCAAAGGCAGGGCAAAGCGATCCGGCTGGGCGGGCTGGCGGTAAAAATCATCCCGGATGCGGCAGTGGACGGTGAGCTCGAAGATGGGATAGCGGTTGAACAGCTCCAGCAGCTGGGGAAATTCCTCGGCGTCATAGCGGCCCAGGCGGGTTTTTACCGAGATGTGCAGGGGCAGGCTCGGGGCAAAAATACCCTCCAGCAGCCGCTCCAATCCCACCAAATCGGAGAGCAGCCCGCTGCCCTTCCCCTTCCCCACCACCGTGCCCGAGGGGCAGCCAAGGTTTAGGTTGATCTCTGTGTAGCCCATATCCCCCAAAGCACGGGCCGCCCAGAGGAAATCCTCCGGCTGCCTGGTCAGCAGCTGAGGTACCACAGGCACACCCTCGTTGACTTGGGGCTCCAAATCCCGGAGAGATCGGGGGGTAAAGCGACCATCGCTGACCGGAGAGAAAAAGGGCATGAAATACTTATCCACCCCAGGGAAACAGCGGTGGTGGAGGTTGCGAAAGACATGGTCGGTGAGCCCCTCCATGGGGGCGGCGTAAATATACATGATCTCTCCCCTTTTTACTTCTTCCCTGACGGTCGTTGCTCAAAATAAGATATCAAAAAAGGATGACTACCATAAGGTAGTCACCCTTTTTTGGTACGCCCGGAGGGACTCGAACCCCCAACATTCAGAACCGGAATCTGACGCTCTATCCAATTGAACTACGGACGCATTTCAAAGCGCTTGATTATTATAGCAAATCAGAGAGGAAATGTAAAGGGGGATTTTCTAAAAAGTTTGTTTTTCTCTCTGTCTGTTTTGAAAAAGGACCCAGATGGGCATTGGACTTACAAAAAGAGGAGCCATCCCGGATGGGATAGCTCCTCTTTTTATATTTCTTATTCCACCGGGGACTCCTCAAAGGCGGGAGCCTCGGGGGCGGCGTAGACAGGGGCCAGGTCGGCATCGTTGCCCACCACAGGGTCCTCGGTCACGTCGAACTGCCGGTACTGGGCCAGGCCCGAGCCGGCGGGGATGAGCTTACCGATGATAACGTTTTCCTTCACGCCCAGCAGGTGGTCCACCTTGCCCTTGATAGCAGCCTCGGTGAGGACCTTGGTGGTCTCCTGGAAGGAGGCGGCGGACAGGAAGGAGTCGGTGGCCAGAGAGGCCTTAGTGATACCCAGCAGCAACCGGGTGGCCTCGGGCAGGACCAGGTCCAGCCCATCCTCCCGCTTCTCGCTGGCGTCAATGCGCTTCTGGACGGCGGCACGGGCATCCAGGTACTCCACCAGCTCGATGGTGGAGCCGGAGAGCAGTTCGGAGTCGCCAGCCTCCTCCACACGGACCTTACGCATCATCTGGCGGGCAATGACCTCGATGTGCTTGTCATTGATATCCACGCCCTGCTGACGGTAGGGCTTCTGGACTTCCTGAATGAGGTAGTCGTAAACGGCATGGATGCCCCGGATCCGAAGCACGTCCTGGGGATAGAGGGCGCCGCCCGAAATGGCATCGCCCTTGCGGACCACATCGCCGGTCTTGACACGGATGCCGGCGGAATGGGGCAGCGCATAGGTGACGGTCTCGCCGTCGTCGGCCACAATGGTGACGTTGAACATGCTGCCGCCCTTCTTGGCCTCCTCCACCGTGACGGTGCCGGAGACCTCGGCCAGCTGGGCCATCCGCTTGGGCCGGCGGGACTCAAAGAGCTCCTCGACACGGGGAAGGCCCTGGGTGATATCGCCGGCGCCCGACTCACCGCCGGCCACGCCGCCGGTGTGGAAGGTACGCATGGTCAGCTGGGTACCGGGCTCGCCGATGGACTGGGCGGCGATGATTCCCACGGTCTCGCCGGGGCCCACGGCCTCGCCAATGGCAAGGTTCATGCCATAGCAGCAGGAGCAGATGCCGCTGCGGGACTCGCAGGTCAAGGGAGAGCGGATCATCAGGGTGGGCTGCTCGTCCTTGGCGGGATCGAACTCCAGCACCACGTCCTCCCCATTGCCCCCCTGACCCTGGACCACCTGCTTCCAATGGTGAGTGGTAAGGAGCTTGGCGGTGGCATTGGTCATCAGGTCATTGCGATGCAGGAGCACCTCGCCGGTGTCCACATCCACCACGTCCTCTGCCGGGCAGCGGCCGTGGAGCCGCTCGCCGAAGGTCTCGATGACCTGGCCGTTCTCGCTGATCTCGCTGACCAGGATACCGTCGTGGGTGCCGCAGTCCTCCTCCCGGACGATGACCTCCTGGGACACGTCCACCAGACGGCGGGTCAGATAACCCGAGTCAGCGGTACGCAGAGCGGTATCAGCGCCGCCCTTCCGGGCGCCTCTGGCCGAAATAAAGTACTCTAGCACGGACAGGCCCTCACGGAAGTTGGTCTTGATGGGGATCTCGATGGTACGGCCGGCCGTATCGGCCATCAGGCCACGCATGGCGGCCAGCTGACGCAGCTGGGCGGGCGAGCCTCGAGCACCGGAATCTGCCATCATCCAGATGGGGTTATAGCGGTCCATGCCGTTCATCATGGCATCGGCCACGTCCTTAGTGGTCTTATCCCATGCCTGGACCACCAGACGATAGCGCTCGTCATTGGTGATGAAGCCACGGCGGAACTGCCGCTCGATCTTCACCACCTCTTCCTCGGTGGCGTCGATGAGCTGCTTCTTCTCCGGGGGAACAGTCATATCGTAAATGGAGATGGTGAGGGCGCCCACGGTAGAATAGTGATATCCCTTGGCCTTGATGGTGTCCAGCACGCCGGCGGACACGGTGAAGCCATACTTGGTGATGCACTTGTCGATGATGGTGCCCAGCTGCTTCTTGCCCACAATGAAGTTGATCTCGGGGTCGAAGGCATGCTCAGGATCGCTGCGATCCACAATGCCCAGATCCTGGGGAATCCCCTCATTGAAGATGAGCCGGCCCACAGTGGTCCGGACCAGCTTATGCTGCTCCTCGCCATCGATGACAGCGCTGCGGCGGACCAGGATGGGCTGGTGCAGGTCCAGCTCGCCCACATCATAAGCAAGGCGAGCCCCGGCATCGTCGGAGAACACGTGCAGAGCCTCCCGGGGCAGCTCGCCCTCGGGGGTCTCGGCGGCCATGCCGGCATAGGTGGGGATATCGTCCTGGGCATCAGGGACCTTCACCCAGACGAGATCGCCAGCCTGGACCTTGCCCGCCTCCAGGGCGGACTTCACGGCGGCACAGCTCTCGTAGGTCTCCTCAGCAGAGTGCTCAGGATACCGCTCATAGGTCAGGTAGTAGGAGCCCAACACCATGTCCTGAGTGGGCACGTTCACAGGGCCGCCGTCCTGGGGCCGCAGCAGGTTGTTGGCCGAGAGCATGAGCAGTCGGGCCTCGGTCTGGGCCTCGGCGGACAGGGGGACATGGACGGCCATCTGGTCGCCGTCAAAGTCGGCGTTAAAGCCGGTACAGACCAGGGGGTGCAGCTTGATGGCCCGGCCCTCCACCAGCACCGGCTCGAAGGCCTGGATGCCCAGGCGGTGCAGGGTGGGAGCCCGGTTCAGCATGACCGGGTGATCCTTAATAACAAACTCCAGAGCATCCCAGACCTTGGGATCACCCTTATCCACCTTCTTCTTGGCGGACTTGATGTTGTTGGCAGTGCCGTCCTCCACCAGCTTCTTCATGACGAAGGGACGGAACAGCTCGATGGCCATCTCCTTGGGCAGGCCGCACTGGTAGATCTTCAGCTCGGGGCCCACCACGATAACCGAACGGCCCGAGTAGTCCACACGCTTACCCAGCAGGTTCTGACGGAACCGGCCCTGCTTACCCTTGAGCATATCGCTGAGGGACTTGAGCGCCCGGTTGTTGGCGCCCACCACGGCCCGGCCACGGCGGCCATTGTCGATGAGGGCATCCACGGCCTCCTGGAGCATCCGCTTCTCGTTGCGGACGATGATGTCGGGGGCATGGAGGTCAATGAGCCGTTTCAGGCGGTTATTCCGGTTGATGACCCGGCGATAGAGGTCGTTCAGGTCAGAGGTGGCAAAGCGGCCGCCGTCCAGCTGGACCATGGGCCGGATCTCGGGGGGAATGACGGGCAGCACATCGATGACCATCCACTCGGGCTTGTTGCCGCTGAGACGGAAAGCATCCACCACCTCCAGCCGCTTGACGATCCGGGCCTTCTTCTGTCCGCTGGCCTCCTTCAGCTCGGCACGGAGCTGCTCACTGAGCCGCTCCAGACCGCTGAGGGCGTCGTACTCGGCCTGGATCTCCTCAGAGGGGGCATCCCCCTTCTGCACGGCGGCGTCGATCTGCTCCAGCAGCTCCACCTTCCGGCGGCTCTCCTCCTCGTCCAGGCCCACAGTGGCCAACAGCTTCTTCACAGCCTCGGCGCCCATGCCGGCGGAGAAGTCATCCTCGTACTTCTCCCGCATGTCCTGATACTCCTTCTCGGAGAGGATCTGGTACTTGGCCAGAGGGGTATAGCCCGGGTCGGTGACGATATAGGAGGCGAAATAGAGCACCTTCTCCAGCACCCGGGGAGAGATGTCCAGCAGCAGGCCCATCCGGGAGGGAATACCCTTGAAATACCAGATGTGGCTCACCGGGGCGGCCAGGGTGATGTGGCCCATCCGCTCCCGGCGGACCTTGGCCCGGGTGACCTCCACGCCGCA
>CAJUSE010000006.1 GCA_910588975.1 uncultured Oscillospiraceae bacterium
ACCTTTTCGGTGTTTTCTGGCTTCTTCACGTTGTTTAATTTACAAGGTACACGCCACGCAACCGTCTGTCTCGCTGCGAACTCATCCAGAATATCACAGGTCATCGACTTTGTCAAGCACTTTTTTCGGTTTTTTGAAATTTCTTTCAATCTCCTCTGAAAAGCGGCCCGTCCGACAGGCGCTTGCATAATATACCAGACCAAAATCAAAAAGTCAAGGGTATTTTTCAAATTTTTCTTCAGGAAAATACCCGCCCCCAAGTTATTGTATACCGGACCGGAGCGTTCTACATTATATATATGTATGTTAACATAAAAAGCGGCAAAAAAATTGGCCCCACTCACTCCCAACGGGAATGACCGGGCCTGGCCAACATACCTATATAAAACAAACACCCCCCGGCCTTACTACCAAGACCGGGGGGTCAAAAATGAGCGGGTTCCATCATGTTTTCTTATCCTCACTTTCTATCAGGTTTTCGGAGCTTTTTGCGGGGACCCAAGAGCCTTTTGATCTGTGATCTTTCTCCCTTGCTTGCAGTTGCCTCAAAATCTTCTGTCGCATCCTTGGCGGGCTTTTTCCTCTGCATGTCTCGCTTTGGTCAGCTTCCTTGGTGCCTTTCTCACTACGGTGAGCCAGATTTGGTCCTTGCTTTGCTCAGGTCGATCTTTGGATCCTTCTGCTCTTCGATCTCTGCTGCCTGAGAGGTCCTTCTTTACGAACCTCCCTTTCCAGAAAGGGTTTCTGGCTTGGACTTTAGTTGCCCATTGGACTCACCTCTTTCTTTCTGGTTACAGTGTACAACGTTTTTGCGAACTTGTCAATAGGTTTTATTGAATTTTTCTAATTTTTTTATTTTCCGCCCTTCCCTTTACATTTTACTTGTGCTATACTGGGACCATGTTGATCCCAGCACAAAGAAGGAGGTCCGTTCCCAATGACAGTAGAAGCCCTTTCTCAAACCCTTTCTCTTCAGGTGTTTCATCTGGCCGAACCGACTCGGGAGGTCACCGGCGGCTACTGCGGCGATCTGCTCAGCTGGGTCATGGGGCGGGCGCCGGAGGGCTGTGCCTGGCTGACCATTATGTCCAACGGCAACGTGGCAGCAGTGGCTTCGCTGGCCGATGTGGCCTGCGTCATTTTGGCCGAGGGGGTCCGCCCCGAGGAGGACCTGCTCAACAAAGCCCGGGGGCATGGGGTCAATCTGCTGGGCTATAAGAGGGGTGCCTACCAGCTCTCGGCGGCGCTGGCTGCCGCTCTGGGAGGGCAGGCATGAACCTCTCCTTCGACCTGCACATGCACTCCTGCCTCTCCCCCTGCGGCGGGGACGAAAACACCCCCGCCAACCTGGCGGGCATGTGCGCTCTGGCGGGTATTCAGGTAGTGGCCCTCACCGACCACAACACCTGCGGCAACTGCCCCGCCTTTCTGGAGGCCGCCCGGCACTACGGCCTGTTGGCTCTGCCCGGCATGGAGCTGACCACCCTGGAGGAGGTCCATGTGGTCTGCCTGTTTCCTGAGTTGGACCGGGCCATGGCCTTCAGCAATCACGTCCGCACCCGGCTGTCCCCTATCCAAAACGACCCCAAACGCTTTGGTGAGCAGTGGTACATGGACACTGAGGACCATATTCTCGGAGAGGAGACCGCCTTTCTGGCCGGGGCCACCGACATTGGTGTTTACGATACCGCCGCCCTGGTCCGCTCCTATGGCGGGCTGGCCTACCCCGCCCATATTGACCGCCCCGCCTTCTCTCTGCTGGGCAATCTGGGGTTGTGGGACGAGGCCATGGGCTTCCCCATTGCCGAGATCTCGGCCAACTGCCCTCCTGACCTTGGCCAGCGGCCCGATTTGAAGGGAGTTCCTTTCATCCAGGCCTGCGACGCCCATTACTTAGACCAGATCCCCGATGCTCACCAGTATATGGAGCTCCCACAGGCCACGGCCCAGGCTGTGCTGGACTGGTTGCGCCGTGGCGGCAGGTGATAACCCCCACTTTTGTTTATCTCCACAAAAGAACTTGTTAATCTTATGACAATATCCATCTTTTTTCAGCTTTGTTAGCCTTGTCTAACCCTATGTTTATCTATTATAATATAGGTATCTTTGTGGATCTTTGATTGATAAGGGCAAGCACGGTTTTGCGGACAGGGGCTGTTGAGGCGTGCTTGCCCTTGTCAATCAAAGGCACCATCACATTAAGGAGGGAGAGCTACATATGCCCAACGTAAAAACGTCCGTCCCCTATCGGGGCACACCGGAGCAGGAGGCCAGGCTCCGGGAGGTCATCGCCCAGTACAAGGGCAAGCCCGGGGCCACCATGCCGGTGCTCCAGGCCGCACAGGAGATCTTCGGCTATCTGCCCGAGGAGGTCCAGATCATCATTGCCGAGGGGCTTGACATCCCCCTGAGCGAGGTCTACGGCGTGGTGTCCTTCTACGCCCAGTTCTCGGTCAATCCCAAGGGCCGGTACCAGATCTCGGTCTGTCTGGGCACCGCCTGCTATGTCAAGGGCTCCGGTGACATCCTCACCGCCGTGGAGCAGCACCTGGGCATCAAGTCCGGCGGCATCACCCCCGACGGCAAGTTCTCGCTGGACGCCTGCCGGTGCATCGGCGCCTGCGGTCTGGCTCCCGTCATGATGATCAACGATGATGTCTACGGCCGTCTCACCACCAGCCAGGTGGCCGGTATCCTGGACAACTACAAATGAAAGAGCTCTCGCTGTACTTTCTGGACATCGTGAAAAACTCCACCGCTGCCGGGGCCTCTCTGGTGAAGCTGCGCCTCACCGAGGATGCGGAACAGACCCTCACCGTGGTCATCGGCGACGATGGGCGGGGGATGTCGCCCGAGTTTCTCGCCCGGGTCAGCGACCCCTTCACCACCACCCGGACCACCCGGAAGGTGGGCATGGGCATCCCCTTTTTCCGCATGGCTGCCGAGCAGACCGGCGGGAGCGTCACGCTGGAGAGTACCGAAGGGGTAGGCACCACCGTCACGGCGGTGTTCCACCTGAGCCACCTGGACTGCCCCCCTGTGGGGGACCTGCCGGGGGCGGTGGCCCTGATGATCCAGGGCAGCCCCCAGTGCGACTTTCTCTTCACCCACACCACCCCCCGGGGCAGCGCAGCGCTGGACACCCGGGAGATGCGGGAGCTGCTGGGGGGCGATGTGCCCTTGGACGATCCCTCGGTTTTTATGTGGGTAAGCGAGTACCTCAGCGAACAGGAAGCAAATATCTGACTACGGCCCTCCGGGCCGAGAGAAGGAGTGGACAACATTGAAAAGTTTGGAAGAGCTGAAAGCCATCCGGGAGCGGATGAAGAACCAGATGGATGTCCGTGACCAGTCCGGCGACAACATCCGTGTGGTGGTCGGCATGGCCACCTGCGGCATTGCCGCCGGCGCCAAGCCCGTCATGGCCGCCATCCTGGACGAGATCGAGCGGCGCAACCTCCATAACATCACCGTGGCCCAGACCGGCTGCATCGGCGTGTGCCGGCTGGAGCCCATCGTCGAGGTCTATGTCCCCGGCGAGGAAAAGGTCACTTACGTGAAGATGGACCCCGATAAGGTCCCCACCATCGTAGGGGAGCACCTGGTCAACCACCAGGTGGTCACCCGCTACACCATCGGTGAGGCTTTGGCCGCCGAGCAGGGAGGTGACTCCAAATGAGCCGTGTTCGTGCCCATATCATGGTCTGTGGCGGCACCGGGTGTACTTCCTCCCACAGCCCCCAGATCGCCGAGGCCTTTGAGCAGCAGCTGAAGGCCAACGGCCTGGACGAGGAGATCAAGGTCGTCCGCACCGGCTGCTTCGGCCTGTGTGCCATCGGCCCCATCGTCATGGTCTTCCCCGAGGGCGCCTGTTACAGCCGGGTCACCCCCGAGGACGTGCCCGAGATCGTGCAGGAGCACCTCATCAAGGGCCGCATCGTCACCCGCCTGCTCCACATGGAGGGGGATGAGGGCGAGGCTGTCACCAGTCTGAACGACACCCAGTTCTATAAGCACCAGATGCGCATCGCCCTGCGCAACTGCGGTGTCATCAACCCCGAGAGCATCGATGAGTACATCGGCACAGACGGCTACATGGCCCTGAGCAACATCCTGGAGAACAAGATCGACCCCCAGGAGATCATTGACAATATCAAGAACTCCGGCCTGCGGGGCCGTGGCGGCGCCGGCTTCTCCACCGGCATGAAGTGGCAGTTCACCAAGGATGCCGTCAGCCCCGACGGAGTCAAGTATGTGGCCTGTAACGCCGACGAGGGCGACCCCGGTGCTTTCATGGACCGCTCCATTCTGGAGGGCGACCCCTTCTCCATTCTGGAGGCTATGACCATCGCCGCCTACGCCGTGGGCGGCACCCAGGGCTACATCTACGTCCGAGCCGAGTACCCCATCGCCGTGGCCCGGCTGGAGACCGCCATCGCCGCCGCCCGGGAGTATGGTCTGCTGGGCGAGAACATTCTGGGCAGTGGCTTCTCCTTTGACATCGAGCTGCGTCTGGGCGCCGGCGCCTTCGTCTGCGGCGAGGAGACCGCCCTTCTGACCAGCATCGAGGGCAACCGGGGCGAGCCCCGCCCCCGTCCTCCCTTCCCCGCCAACAAGGGTCTGTTTGGCAAGCCCACCCTGCTCAACAATGTGGAGACCTACGCCAACATCACCTGGATCCTCAACAACGGCTGGGAGAAGTTCGCCGCCATCGGCACCGAGAAGAGCAAGGGCACCAAGGTCTTTGCTCTGGGCGGCAAGATCGTCAACACCGGCCTGGTGGAGATCCCCATGGGTACCACCCTGCGCACCATCGTGGAGGACATCGGCGGCGGCTGCCCCAACGGCAAGAAGTTCAAGGCCGCCCAGACTGGCGGCCCCTCCGGCGGCTGTATCCCCGCCAGCCTCATCGACACCCCCATCGACTACGACTCCCTCACCGCCATCGGCTCCATGATGGGCTCGGGCGGCCTCATCGTCATGGATGAGGACAACTGCATGGTGGACATCGCCAAGTTCTTCCTGGAGTTCTGCGTGGACGAGTCCTGCGGCAAGTGCGTCCCCTGCCGGATCGGCACCAAGCGGCTGTATGACCTGCTCTGCAAGATCACCGACGGCAAGGGCACCCTGGAGGACATCGACACCATCGAGGAGCTGTGCTACCACCTGAAGGAGTCCGCCCTGTGCGCTCTGGGCCAGTCCGCCCCCAACCCGGTGCTGTCCACTCTGCAGTACTTCCGGGACGAGTACATCGCCCACGTGGTGGAGAAGCGCTGCCCCGCCGGCGTGTGCAAGAACCTGGTCCAGTACAAGATCGACCCCAATAAGTGCAAGGGCTGCACCTTGTGCGCCAAGAACTGCCCCGTGGACGCCATCACCGGCGCCATCCGGGCTCCCCACAGCATCGACCCCAGCAAGTGTATCAAGTGCGGCGTCTGTATGAGCAACTGTAAGTTCGACGCCATTACCAAGGGTTAAAGGAGGGACGGAACATCATGGAAAAGAAAATGATCAACCTCACCATTGATAACATCCCCGTCACCGTCCCTGAGGGCACCACGGTCCTGGAGGCCGCTCGGGACGCCGGAATTAAAATCCCCACGCTGTGCTACCTCAAGGGCGTCAACGAGATCGGCGCCTGCCGGATGTGCGTGGTGGAGGTCAAGGGTGCCCGCAGCCTCATGGCCGCCTGCGTCTATCCTGTCAGCGAGGGCATGGAGGTCTTTACCAACACCCCCAAGGTCCGCCACTCCCGCCAGCTGACGCTGGAGCTCATCCTGTCCAACCACCGCATGGACTGCCTGACCTGCTCCCGCAACGCCCACTGCGAGCTGCGGCAGCTGGCCTCTGACCTGGGCATCGACGCCGTGCGCTATGCCAACGATCAGCTGCCCCCCCAGATCGAGGCCTCTGCCCTCCACCTGGTCCGGGACAACTCCAAGTGCATCCTCTGCCGCCGCTGCGTGGCCGCCTGTAAGAACATCCAGAAGGTGGGCGTCATCAACACCAACGACCGTGGCTTCGCCACCCATGTGGGCTCGGCCTTCGACCGGGACCTGGCCGAGGTGGACTGCGTCTCCTGCGGTCAGTGCATCGTGGCCTGCCCCACCGGCGCCCTCTACGAGAAGGACGACACCTACAAGGTCATCGAGGCCCTCCAGGATCCCACCAAGCATGTGGTGGTAGGCCCCGCCCCCTCCGTCCGTGCCACCCTGGGTGAGAGCTTTGGCATGCCCATCGGCACCAATGTGGAGGGCAAGATGGTCACCGCCCTGCGCCGGCTGGGCTTCGACAAGGTCTTTGACGTGGACACCGCCGCCGACTTCACCATCATGGAGGAGGGCACCGAGTTCCTGGACCGTCTCCAGAACGGCGGCGCCCTGCCCATGATCACCTCCTGCTCCCCCGGCTGGATCCGGTACGCCGAGCAGCACGCCCCCGAGTTCATCCCCAACCTGTCCTCCTGCAAGTCCCCCCAGCAGATGTTCGGCTCTCTGGTGAAGAGCTACTACGCCGAGAAGGCTGGCATCGACCCCAAGGACATCTTTGTGGTCAGCGTCATGCCCTGTACTGCCAAGAAGTACGAGGTCAGCCGGGAGGAGCAGCGGATGGCCAATGGCTGCATGCCCGTGGACGTGGCCATCACCACCCGGGAGCTGGCCCGGATGATCACCCAGGCCGGCATTCTGTTCCCCATGCTGCCCGAGGGCGAGTTTGACCCCATGCTGGGCATCTCCACCGGCGCCGCCACCATCTTCGGCGCCTCCGGCGGCGTGATGGAGGCCGCCCTGCGCACCGTGTCTGAGAAGCTGGTGGGCAAGGAGGCCGCTCCCGTGGAGTTCCACGAGGTCCGTGGCATGGAGGGCGTGAAGGAGGCCACCTACGAGCTGGCCGGCAAGACCGTCCACGTCTGTGCCGCCTCCGGCCTGACCAACGTGAGCAAGGTGCTGAAGGGCATCCAGTCCGGCGAGCTGCACTATGACTTCATCGAGTTCATGGCCTGCCCCGGCGGCTGTATCAACGGCGGCGGCCAGCCCCTGCACCCCGCCGATGTCCGTTCCTTCACCGACATCAAGGGCCTGCGGGCCAAGGCGCTCTACGATCAGGACGCCAAGACCCTCATTCGCAAGAGCCACGAGAACCCCGTGCTCCAGGAGGTCTACGCCACCTACCTGGGCGAGCCCGGCGGCCACAAGGCCCACGAGTTGCTCCACTGCGAGTACGTCCCCCAGCAGCGCTACCGCACCTGAGGGATAGTCAAATAGTGTAAGGACAGCTGGGAGCAACTGCTCCCAGCTGTCCTTTTTGCCTTTTGGCCCACTGTGGGGGCAGGGACAGATATCAATTGCATTTCCTCCCGCAGATTTCTTCATGAAATTGTCAAAACTTTGTTGAAGTAAGTAAAATTTTATGCTAAAATGAAATCTCAAGGGGAATTTCCCTTGACCGCCAAACAAAAGGCGGAATTCTGCGAAGGAGGAAAGAATGAAATGAAGAAGAGACTGCTCAGTTCCATCCTCGCCTGCGCCATGGTCCTGACCATGGCGGGTTGCCAGAAGAAGGACGAGGGGATCTACACGGCGGGGACCTACACCGCATCGGCCGAGGGTATGAACGGCCCGGTGAAGGTGACGGTCACCGTCAGCGAAAGCGAGATCACCGACATTCAGGTGACCGAGCACAGCGAGACTGCCGGCCTGTCCGATCCCGCCATTGAGAAGATGCCCGGGAAGATCAAGGAGGCCCAGTCCACCGAGGTGGATGCCGAATCCGGCTGTACCATCACCTCCGAGGCCATCAAGACCGCCGTGGCCGCCGCTCTGGCCCAGGCCAAGGGCGAGGCCCCTGTGGGCGGTGACGAGGGCGACGACACCATGGACCTGCCCTTTGACCAGGCCGATGTGATCATCGTGGGCGCCGGCTTCGCCGGGCTCAACGCCTCCCTGGCCGCTGTGGAGGCCGGTGCCAAGGTCATCCTGATCGACAAGAACTCCGCCACCGGCGGCTCCATCCGGTATGCCGGCGGCACCCTCAGCGGCGCCGGCACCCAGATGCAGGCCGACGCCAATGTGACGGACACCCCCGAGGACTTCTACAACGATATCATCCGCATGGGCGGCGGCATCAATGTGGAGGAGCTGACCCGGAAGCATGTGGAGGTGGCTGCCGACGCCATCGACTGGATGGACTCCATCGGCGCCGACTTCGGCGACCGTCAGCCCACCCAGCCCTCCACCTATGACGCCTTTGACATCCCCAGAGAGCACCGGGTCAAGGGCGGCGGCAAGGCCATGGCCGAGCTGGTTGGCGGCCTTGTCCAGGAGCAGGTGGAGGCCGGTAAGATGGCTCTGCTGCTGAACACCGAGGTGGCCGACATCATCATGGACGGCGAGGCCGTTGTGGGCGTGGAGCTGACCAACGGCACCAAGCTGATGGCCAAGTCCATCATCCTGGCCACCGGCGGCTACGGCCACAACGAGGAGTGGCTCCACGAGTACAACTTTGAGAATGTGCTGACCGACGCCCCCGAGTTCGTCACCGGTGACGGCTACAACTTTGCCAAGAAGGCCGGCGCCGTGTTCAGCAACATGGACTATCTGCCCGCCTATGCCGGCGGCGTGCCCGTCAGCAGCACCGGCTTTGCCCACAGCGTCACCGCCCGGAACACCGCCTATCCCAGCACCATCTGGGTGAACACCAACGGCGAGCGGACCATGAACGAGTTCGAGAACCTGGACAGCGAGAAGAAGGCTTTCTGGGGCACCACCGACCACAACCTGGTCTATGTGCTGCTGACCCAGGAGATGCGGGACACCCAGATCCCCCTGTTCACCGTCAACAGCAAGGAGGACGAGAACTGGGCCCGCTTTGACGAGGAAGTGGCCAAGGGCGAGGTGGTCTTCAAGGCTGATACCATTGAGGGCCTGGCCAAGCTGATCGATGTCCCCGCCGACAAGCTGACCGCCACCGTCACCGCCTACAACGACGGCATTAAGAACGGCAGCGATCCCTTCGGCCGGACCGATGAGCGGCTGAGCTTTGAGAACGGCCCCTTCTATGCCGTCAAGACCTGCCCCTATGTCATGCTGACCAAGGGCGGCCCCCTGATGAACGACCAGGCCCAGGTGCTCAATGCCGACGGCCAGCCCATCCCCGGCCTCTACCAGTGCGGCGAGCTGGAGGGCGGCGCCAACATCGGCGGCGGCGCCAACATCGGCGGCCTTGCCAACACCAGCTGTATCGTCTGGGGCAAGATCGCCGGCCAGTCTGCGGCCGAGTATGCCACAAAATAATATTATCTGCAATAGATAAAAGGGGGGGCGCACGCTGTGCGCCCCCCTTTCCTATAAATCTGCAATATCGTTCTTGGTCCCCACTCTCCTGCATTGCATTTTACCAAAAATCACGCTATAATGTTCACAACCAACAGCCACCTTTTGGGGAAATTAAAAAGGTTGGGCTGTCTTGACCAACCACCAACAGGAGGAAACCCATGGAGATCCAAGCGCTTTCAAGGGAAGCCTATCAGGGAATGGCCTTTACCTGCAGCTACAAGACCAACGGCTATTATGACCTTGAAGTACAGGACAACAGCTTCCGCCTGGTCTACAAGCCCTTTCCCAGCCAGCAGGAAAAAGCCTACAACGACCGCATTTTTAGCGAATGGCTGGACGACCCCATCGGCTTTGGCGCCTTTTCCGGCGGCGAGCTGCTGGGCTTCGCAGAGGGCTTTCACGAAAAGTGGAACAATCGCTACCGCATCAGCAACATTTTTATTTTTGACGAAAGCCGCCAGGGCAAGGGGCTGGGCCGTCTGCTCATAGAACAAATCCTCCAAACTGCAAGGAATTGTGGTGCCAGGATGGCCGTTGTGGAGACCCAGACCTGCAACGAGAGGGCCATCGCCTTTTATCAGCGCATGGGCTTTCAGCCCATTGGCTTTGATCTGTTCGCTTACAGCAACAGCGACCCGGAACAGCATGAGGTGCGCCTGGAGATGGGACTTGCCCTGTGACCCCTCTACCCGGGGTGGCTACCAGCCCTGTCGGGCCATTCCTGTCCTCTCCGTAAAAACAGTCCCCGGCGGATATTTATCCGCCGGGGGCCTTCTGTTCCCTATTCTCTCACTCCGCCGGCTCCAGGCCGTCGGCAGAGTAGTTGTTCTGGGCGTTCCACAGGATCCACTCCGTGTAGCCCATATCGTATACCGCCTGGATCTGGTCCCGAATCTGATCGCCGCCGTACTCGATGTGCCCGGGCACCCAGGTGGCTGTAAATGCCTGGAGCCAGGGCCGGACCACCGGCCGCTCCTCCTGGGGCACCTTGCCCAGGGCGCTCTTAGAGCGGTCCATGATGTTCAAAATGGTGCCGTAGGGCTGGGCGTCGGGCACTTCCAGCCCAAAGACCCCCGAGGCGTAGTGGGAGGGATAGACCATGGGGCAGATCACATCCACCGCCTGGCCCATCCGGGCATAGTCCTGACCCAGATGGTCGGCGTCCGTCTTATTCATAATAACGGTGCCGAACACATCGGCGGACAGGGCCACTCCCTTCTCCCCCAGGGCTGCCGACACCTGCTCCAAAAACTCGCAGATACCGTCTGCCCGGCTCTTGCCCTCCGATGCCGAAGTGACCAACAGGTCATCTCCCCCCTTGCCGGTGGAGAAACGGACGTAGTCAAACTGGACCTCATCAAAGCCCAGCTCGGCGGCCCCCAGGGCAATTTCCGTGAGATAGTCCCGCACCTCCTGGTTGAAGGGGTCCACCCAGGGAAGGCCCCCCTCCCGCACGGTGGAGCCGTCCCGGCTCTTCAGCGCCAGGTCGGGCCGGGCCTTGGCCAGCAAGGGATCCTTAAAGGCCACCACCCGGGCAATGGTGTAAATGTTGTGCTCCTTCAACGTCTTCAGCAGGGCGGGCATATCCGAGACAAAGCGGACACAGGCCCCAATGTCCTTGGCCATGCCCTCCTGGGCTATGTAGGTCAACTGGCCGTCGTCATTTTTCACATCGATGACCACGGCGTTGAGCTCGGTGGTGTCCAGCAATTCGATGATCTCGGCCATCTTGGCGTCTCCCGCCACCGCCCCAGACACATAGACTCCCTTTACCGCCTCCGGGCGGTTGGAGGGGACGGGAGGCTCACTCACCTCCGGGGTGGGGGTAGCTTCACTCATCGGGGTAGGCGTTGGATCCGCCTCCTTGCTGCCCAGCCCGGCCAACACGCCCCGGCCGGCCCACAGGCCCAAAGCCAGAAGAACTGCTGCCAGAAGGGCGAGCAGCACCGTGCTGCCCCGGGGCCCTCCCCGGCGCCCCCGGTACCGGCTGCCCTGATAGCCGCCGCCGTATCCGCCTATCATCATGTGCCCTCCCCTTTCCCATCATAACTTCATAGGGAAATTATACTCCCTAACCGCTATGGTGGCAAGGCTTTTTCGACAAAATGCGACAGGAGGGCAGCCCGGGGGCTGCCCTCCTGTCCTCGAAATGCTCCCCTATACCAGCCCCAGCAGAAGCAAAATAATGCCGTAGACCACGCTGGCGCTGATGCCAAAGACCAGCACCGGCCCGGCGATGACGAACATCTTAGCCGCCACCCCCATCACCAAGCCTTCGCTTTTGAACTCCAGGGCCGGAGAGACCACGGCGTTGGCAAAGCCGGTGATGGGCACCAGGGTCCCGGCCCCCGCCCGTTTGGCCAGCTTGTCGAAGATGCCCAGCCCGGTGAGAACGGCAGCGATCAGAATTAAAGTCACCGAGGTGGCCCCCGCCGCATCGTCGGGCTCCAGGCCCCCATTTTTATAGACATTCATCAGCACCTGCCCCAGCGTGCAGATGGCCCCGCCCACACAGAAGGCCCACAGGCAGTTTTTCCCCGTAGGCGAGGGCTGGGACTTGGAATTGACGAACTTTCCGTACTCCTTGTTGGTCATATCCATAGTTTTCGCCTCCCATTTGCCCATAGGTTGCCACAGCCTTTCCTTTTTATACAGCCCATATTTTTTGACAAGGCCCAGGGCAAGTGGTACAATGCTTTTTAGGGGCATTGTGCGCCTGCCTGTCACGGCCCCAGCCAATGGCGCAACAACAAGGAGGAATGACCATGGCACGACAGCTGGTGCCCGGCGGGCTTTACACCCACTTCAAGGGCAATCCATACAGGGCTCTGTTCACCGCCATCCACTCGGAGACCCGAGAGGAGCTGGTGGTCTACCAGGCTCTTTACGGCGACAGAGGATATTATGTCCGGCCTCTGGATATGTTTTTGTCCGAGGTGGACCACGAAAAATACCCCGATGTGAAGCAAAAATACCGCTTTCAAATGGAAGGTGAGGCGTAAAAAAGGGCGAATTTTCTCCCCTTAACACGCCTCAAACGCCCCCTTTTCTATCGCATAGGATGCAAAAAACGGCGTGACCTGGCTCGGGTCACGCCGTTTTTTGCGGTTTTACGCCGCCTTTTCTCTGCTTTTCGCCCCTTTTGGGGCGGCTTTTGGCCAGTCTTTTCCCGCTTTTTCAATCGGGGGTGGGGCTGTTCACCGACAGCGTGAAGGTCAGGGTGTAATCCTTCAGCGTCCGGCAGCACTCCTCATTCACTGCCGAAAGGCAGCGGAAGATCTCCTGCACATCCCCGGCCAGGATGGGGCCGTCAAAGGCCTCCTCCCTGCACAGGCCCATGGCACTGGCCCGGGCCATCACCTTGACCCTCAGAGCAGCTACCTCTGTCGCCCCCAGGGGGTAGAGAGTCAGCTTCGCCACTGCGGGAAAGTGGAAATCCTCCGTCCCCGGGCCATTGACCCCGGCCGGCCCCTCCTCCGCCCCATCGGCGGTAAAGGCGCACTCCATGGTCATGTGGACATCGGGGCGGTAGGCGTAGCAGAAGCAGGCCTTCACGGCGTCCTCCACCGCCGACCGGCTCCCCCGATAGACAGTGGAGAGTTTGTCGGTGCGCTGGGTGATGCTCCCGGCATCCACCTTGCCGATGGCCCCCAAAATCAGTTCGATAAAGCGGTCAGACATGGGCGAGAGGGTAAAACGGCAGATCATAGACATCCACGGCCTTTCCAAAAAAGTACCGCCCCGGGCCAGACCCGGGGCGGCAGCAAAATCACATGAGTTTGACGGTGTAGTACACGGCCATGGCCAGCAGCCAGGCCACCTGAACGGAATAGAGGATCGCCGGGGCGATGCTCAAAGCTGCGCAGATGAGGGCGGCCACCGTGACCACGGCGCCGGCGTAGAGGAAGGTGTAGTTACATCCCTTGGCAAACAGCCGCATGGGCTCCCCGCCCTTGCGCTCCACCACGCCGTCGTTGGCCTGGGCCTTCTTGCACACCAGAGCCGCCACACCCACCAGAACGGCGGCCAGGGCCACATAGGCATAGCCCACCACGGCGTACATTCCCCCGTTGCCCTTGCCGCAGATCCACACGCCCAGAACACCCAGGGTGGACTGGAGGGAGATCAGGAAAAATTCATGCTGGTAAAGGTAGAAGATCATGGCCAGCACGACGGCCACAGGGACGGCCACGATGGCCAGCTCCAGCCCGGCCTTGGGGAAGAACCAGGCGGCGAAGCAGCTGCCCGAGACCCCCAGCATGAAGAAGCTGAGCAGAGCGGGCAGCGTGGTAGCCTTGCCCATCTTCTTCGCCCCATTCCACCAGTAGGCGGCGGCAGCGGCACAGGCCAGGGCGGCCACGGCCACGATGCGCACGGCAGTGCCCAGGACGAGACGGAACTCGATCTCGCCGGCCCGGTAGTTATTATAATAACGGTTCAAAATAAGGAGCAGCAGCTCCAACACGGCGCCGCCGGCAAACCAGCACAGCACCCGGTTGAGAATGGCCTCCTCCGCCTTGGCCTTGGCTGCCCTCGCCTGTTTTGTATTCTTCTCCATTGGCACATCTCCTGTAAAACGTCTCCGGGGAGACATTATGTTCATACCCATCTATTTTATCAGAAAATCCCGCTCTTTGCAACAGAAAAAACAGAAGCCGGACAGATTTCTGCCCCCGGGCAGATGGTTACGATATTTTAATCGGTTTGTAAGGGTTTTGTGGTTGTTTTTTTCTCCCCATACGCTATAATAAGTAATACCAATCAAAATCATACAGAAAGGGACTGACTTTACCAATGAAAATTATGTGTAACCGGGCCGTCTCGCTGACTCTGGCTCTTTTTTTGACCCTCTCTATGACCGCCTGCGGCGGTAAGCCCAAGCCCACACCCACCCCGACCCCCGAGCCCACACCGGTGGAGACCCCCACCCCCACGCCGGAGCCCCAACCCACCGATCCTCCGGTGCCTTTGGTGGCCTGGCCCACCAACCAGGTGGTGGAGCACCTTTTCTTCCACCCGGTCATCGCCTACCCCCAGTGGGCCTGGCATGACTGCTCCTCCAGCCAGTCCCAGAAGAATGGGCTGGACGACTGGATGGTGACGGTGGAGGAGTACAACAAAATTCTCCAGAGCGTCTATGACAACGGCTATGTGCTGGTGAGCATGAACGACGTGTGGTCGGAGTACACCAACGACGCCGGGGAGACCCGGATGCGCCGAAACACCCTCATGGTCCCCGAGGGGAAGAAGCCCCTTATCATCTCCTTTGACGACACCAACTATTACGAGTATATGCTTCAGGAGGGCTTTACCTCCAAGCTGGTCATCGGAGAGGACGGGGAGATCTGGGCCGAGTGCACCGATCCCTATACCAAAGAGACCTTCCTCACTCAGGACCTGGACGCCATCACCATTCTGGATAAATTCATCCGGGAGCACCCCGATTTCTCCCCCAACGGGGTAAAGGGCTGCCTGGCCCTCACCGGCTACCAGGGCATTTTGGGCTACCGGACCCAGAACGACATTGACATCGCTGCCGATGACCCCCGCCGCCCCGCCTTTGACGCCAACCGCAAGGCGGAGCAGGAGGCGGTGAAGCCCATCATCCAGCGGCTGAAAGAAACGGGCTGGTACTTCGGCTCCCACACCTGGGGCCACATCTCCCTGGCCAGCGCCGGCATGGAGTGGATCCAGCGGGACACCAAGCGCTGGGCCGAGGAGGTGGGCAGCCTGGTGGGCCCCACCCAGCTGCTGTTCTACCCCCACGGCGCCCGGCCCGACAACGACAAGGATCAGGGGGAGCCGGGGCCCCAGTTCCGCTGGCTCCAGAGCCAGGGCTTCCGCATCTTTGCCAGCGTGGGCATCAACTCCTATGAGCAGGTGAAGAGCCAGATCTCCGCCGTCATCGTGGATCGGCTCCATCCCGACGGCACCACCCTGCGCAGCAAGAAGTGCCTGGAGTGGTATAAGCAGTTCTACGACGCCCGGGAGATCATCGACCTGGAGCATCGGCCCGACCGGCCTGTGGGCTGGATGTAAGCCAAGCATTTCACAGGGCGCCCCAGCCAACGTGGCAGGGCGCCCTTGCTCCCCTCTCCCCTGTCTGCACCCAATAAAAAGGAGGTTTTTCCATGACCGACCGACAGCTGGCCGACCTGGCCTACGAGATGCTCCAGTTTTCCTATGTGCCCTATTCCAAGTTCCCCGTAGGAGCCGCCCTGCTCTGCGCCGACGGCACGGTATACACCGGCTGTAACGTGGAGAACGCCGCCTACGGCTCCACCATCTGCGCCGAGCGAACCGCCCTTGTAAAGGCGGTAAGTGAGGGCCATCGGGACGACTTCGTCCGGCTGGCGGTGGTGGGCCTGTCCAGCGACTACTGCTGGCCCTGCGGTGCCTGCCGGCAGATGCTCTATGAGTTTGCCCCCAATTTGGAGCTGCTAGTGGGCCGGGGGGACCGGCAGTTCACCAAGCTGACCCTGGCCGACCTGCTTCCCCACGGCTTCGGGCCGAAAGCCCTGAATTAAGCCATTGTTCCATTTTCATGTATAAAATCTCCTCCACCCGCCCATGCTATGGCTGGAAATCCATTTTGAGGAGGTTTCTTGGACATGATCATGGACAAGATCGCCCTGACCCTGGCCATCATCGGCGGGCTGAATTGGGGCAGCGTGGGCATTTTCAACTTTGACATGGTGGCCTTTCTCTTTGGCGGGGCCGCCAGCGCCATGAGCCGGGTGGTCTACACCCTGGTGGGCCTCAGTGCTCTGTGGTGCGTCTCCCTGCTGTTTCGGGAGAAGGACCCCGTGGAAGAGCGGGGCCGGACCTGAGCGAAGAAAAGAGCGC
The DNA here is from genome assembly GCA_910588975.1 of uncultured Oscillospiraceae bacterium. Taxonomy (GTDB): domain Bacteria; phylum Bacillota; class Clostridia; order Oscillospirales; family Oscillospiraceae; genus Vermiculatibacterium. The sequence goes on from CAJUSE010000006.1 coordinate 16,182, forward strand.
CGTCTGCGAGCAGACGGCGCTCTTTTTTACCTTTTGGAGAAACTACGGAGTTTCATCTTTGACATACTCCATTATATCTGACACCTGACAATCTAAAATGCGACAGAACATTTCTATGGTATGCGTACTGACGCTTTCGTTGCGCTTCATGCGGGTGATCTGTCCCGGACTAACTCCATATTGCTTGATTAGCATATATTGTGAAACGCCTTTTTGCTTCATAGTCTCCCATAGCTTCGAATATGAAATCATAACATTCAAGCCCCACTTCCCTCTTGAATGTTAACCAAATTTGATATATAATGCTATTAACCAATATTGGTTAATAGCAGATAGAAAGGGGATATAAACATGTTTACCAAAAAAGCAGCTGTACAGCCGCCTGAAGCCGAGAATAAGAAGGTCAAAAAACCACTATACAAAAAGTGGTGGTTTTGGCTGCTCATACTCGTCGTTATCGGCAATATTTCTTCCAGCGGGAACTCCAAACGTGAAAATGATTTAGCTGTTATTGCTCCTCCCATATCTTCGCCCAGTCCAACCTCCTCTCCTACCCCCACTCCTGCCCCCACCCCCGAAATCCCCCTTGCTAACGCATCGGAGGAACTGGTCTGGACTGTTCTGCATAATAACGAATGCAAATTGATTTCCGTAGAAACAGTAGATTATGAAGATGGTTCTCTCTGTTATTGCAGCCATCAAATGCACCAACGATGAAGAAGCGCTTACCGAGCTTGCCAATGAAATAGCCGCTCAAATTATCAACACGCCGGAAACAGAGAGCGTCATGCTCAGCATGGCCGACATTAAGGACAAAGACGATACTTGTCTTGCCATTGTCGGAATTTTGGATGACGGTACTATCAGCATTACCAGCATGAGCCTTGATTATAACAGTGCGCACAACAAATGGGTCCGGGAGCAGTTCAGCGCCTGGGACGGCTCTAACACCGTTCTCACAAAGCTCATCAAGCAGAGTTTGAATGATGAAAAATCTTATGAACATATCAAAACTACTTACCGAGACATCAGAACAGAAGAGGATCGAAACGATGTCAACAAAGTGCTTTCCGATGCGGGCTACTCCCAACGGGTAGAAATCGGGGATTTGTTTATTCAAACGCAGTTTTCCGCTAAGAATGGCTTTAATGCAATCATTAAGAGTACCGCCTATGGTATCTCTAGTTACAGCAGCAACACAGTGACCCTAATTGACATAGGATAAAAGAAAAGCACTGGGAACTTTTCAAGTTCCCAGTGCTTTTTTATCTCTTGACAAAAGTGCTCACACCCGCTTCCAGGTGGTGCCCTCCTTGGTGTCGATGAGCTCAATGCCCTGGGCCTTCAGCTCGTCCCGGATGCGGTCGGCCTCGGCCCAGTTCTTCTCTGCCTTTGCCTTGGCTCGGGCGGCGATGAGGGCCTCGATCTCCTCCCCGCCCTCAGCGGGGGCGGTCTCCTTCTCCTTGAGGGCCTTGGCGTGATCCATAAGCTCCAGGCTCAGCACCCGCTCGAAGCTGTCGATAAGGGAGAGCTTGGTGGCATCGGAAATGTCGGCCTTGAGCACGTCGTAGAGGGCGGTGACGGCCAGGGAGGTGTTCAAATCGTTGTCCAGGGCGGCCTGGAACTGGGCATTATAGGTCTTGACGGCCTCGGCGTCCACCTCACCGGCGGGGTCCAGGGCGGCAATGCGCCGGACCAGCTTGTCATAGGCGGCGGCGGCGTTGTCCAGGTTCTCCCAGGAGAAGGTGAGGGCCTTGCGGTAGTGGCTCTGCAGGCAGAACAGGCGGTAGACCATGGGGTCGTAACCCTTCTCCTCCAGCAGGGAGACGGTGAGGAACTCCCCCTTGGACTTGCTCATCTTGCCGTCATTGGTGTTCAGGTGGTGGACGTGGAACCACTGCTTGCACCACTCATGGCCCAGATAGGCCTCGGACTGGGCGATCTCGTTGGTGTGGTGGGGGAAGGCGTTGTCAATGCCGCCGGCGTGGAGGTCCAGATACTCGCCGGCGTACTTCATGGAGATGCAGGAGCACTCAATGTGCCAGCCGGGGTAGCCCACTCCCCAGGGGGAGTCCCACTTCAGGGCCTGGTCCTCAAACTTGCTCTTGGTGAACCACAGCACAAAGTCATTCTTGTTCTTCTTGTTGGGGTCGATCTCCACGTCGTCCCGGGCGCCCTGGACCAGGGCCTCCACATCGTGGTCATTGAAAACGTAGTACTTCTTCAGCTTGGAGGTATCGAAGTAGATATTGCCCCCGGCCTGATAGGCGTAGCCGGTGTCCAGCAGCTTGGTAATGACGGTAATATACTCCTCGATCATGCCGGTGGCGGGCTGGACCACGTCGGGATAGCGGTTGTTCAGCTTGCCGAAGTCGGAGAAGAAGGCGTCGGTATAGAACTTGGCCACCTCCATCACCGTCTTGTTCTCCCGCTTGGCCCCCTTGAGCATCTTGTCCTCGCCGGTATCGGCATCGGAGGACAGGTGCCCCACGTCGGTGATGTTCATGATCCGCAGCACGTCATAGCCCTCCCACCGCAGGGCCTTCTCCAGCACATCCTCCATGATGTAGGAGCGCAGGTTGCCGATGTGGGCGAAGTGGTAGACCGTGGGGCCGCAGGTATAGAAGCTGACCTTGCCCGGCTCGTGGGTCTTGAAGGGCTCCTTCTCGTGGGTCATGGAGTTATAGAGCATCATGGTATCCATAGCGATCTCTCCTTTTATGATCAATCTTATTTTGTATCCTTTGCAATATTCCCTTTAGTTCCCCGGGCGACATCGCCGCTCCGGGACAGGCGGGGCATTTTTTCTTTTCACAAAAAGGCCTCCTTTGACAAAAAACGCCTCCCATGCCCAAAGGCATGAGAGGCGCTGAAAAGCACGGTTCCACTCTCGTTTTTCACTCGAAGGCCGGTAACGGGGCCGAGCCGTGGGGCATTGCCCCCAACGCTCCCGGATGCAATTCACTGGATCGCCATTGCGTGGGCAGGCTCTCAGCCGGTGACCTGCCCTTTCTGGCCGCTGGACCGATCCGCTACTTTTCCGTTCATAGCGTCTGTTCGTGCCCTTATCTTACCACAGGGTGCGGGTTCTGTCAAGGGGACCTGTCGGGAAGTATTCCTGCCAATTCGCCCTTTCCTCTCCCTCACTCCCCGTAGCTTGCGAGCTGCCGATAGAGCTCCTCCACCCTTCCGGCGGCACTGTCGCCGAACAGATAATCCTTCTCTGCCGTCTCCACCACCAGCCAGGGGCCGGTACGGGGGTCGATGCAGGTGGTGAGGGTACCCCAGTCCCCAGAGCCAAAGGTCCCCTTCTGGACGCTGTCCAGTCCGGTGCCTGCAATGCGGCTGATGGCGGGCTTCTCGGTGAGCAGGGTGAGCTTTTCAATGTCGGTCAGAGCCACCTCATACCGGGTACCCATGTGCTGGGCCACCAGGCTCTGCCCCTCCACCACCACCGACACCGGGGTGCGCTCTGCCTGAAGGATCCACGCCCCAACAAGGGGGAGAAGCAGCAGCAGGGCAGCGGTCAGGCCCATAAGCACCTGCCCGGACCGCCGGGCCAGGTTCACTGTGGTATTGCCCCCAATTCGGTTGTTGACAATGAGCCGGCCGTCGTCCGGGTCATAGTAGAAAAGCCCCCAGAGCCACTTGTCATCCTCGTCCACGTACTCCCCCACGCCGCTATCCGCCGTCAGCTTCTCCTGGAGCCGGCGGAGGGAGAACTCCTGACGCAGGATAAAAAAGACCAGGATCAGTGTCAGCGCCGCCACCTCGACCTGCCCCAGAAAGGGTCGGTGGTAGGTGTACCACATTCCCGGGGACAGCAGGGCCATGTACCAGGCCGTCCAAAGGATCATCCGCCGCCAGTACTGCCGGCGCAGGCGGGTGAGGGCTTGGGTCAGGTCGGTGTTCTCGTCCACCACCTCCGATTTGCGGCGGAAGGCGTAGCGGTAGAGAAGGTAGCAGCCCAGGGTCATCATGGGGCCTACCAGCAGCACCAGGGCGACGGTGGTCTCTCCCTGCCAAAGCGCCCAGAGACAGGGGGCCAGCGCCACCAGGGTGGGCAGCAGGAAGTGCCACAGCTTTAATTCCTTCCACGGCTCGGCCGCCGAGCGCAGGTCCACCGTCACCCGGCGGCCCTCTCCCCGGCGGGTCCAACCCCGGTCCGCCTTCACCTGCCTGAGCGCCCGGTTACAGCGGGCATAAGGCAGACAGGGCAAAAGGATACACAGGTCGATCCAAACCAGAAAGCCGGTCATGCTCCAGCCAAAGCTCCAGGGCAGGAAGGCTCCGGCCACCGCCAAAGCCGTCAGCGCCAGGCAGAGCCACAGCTGAGTCCGCCGGAACCCCTTCAGCAGGGCCAGCACCTCCGGATCCTCCCGTCCCTCCTGGGGGAAGGTGACCCCCACAACGATGTTCTTTTTGAATTTAGTCTCGTTTCCCAGCATGGCGTAGAACATCAGGGGCAGCCAGCACAGGCTGAGCCACAGGATCATACTTCCGTTTTTCATCTCGACGCCTCCTCATCCCACAAGTCTGCGCACAATTTCAGCATCCCATCCCGGTCCACCCCGGCCAGCCGCAGCTCGCCCAGGCGCAGCCGCAGGCCATCCAGGGTTTCCCGCCCGGGCGCTCCCGGCTCCTCCCGCACCCGGACCACGGCCCCGCTGCGCCGGTCGGTCTGGATGTGGCCCTCCTGCTTCAAAAGCTGATAGGCCTTGCTCACCGTCATCATGTTGATGCCCGTCTCCTCGGCCAGGGCCCGGATGGTGGGCAGCTTCTCCCCCGCCCGCAGCTCCCCCCGGGCAATGCCCAGAACGATCTGGTTGCGGATCTGCTGGTAAATGGGCACCTCACTGTCAAATTCCAGATGCAGCAGCATGGTATCACCTCTCTATATTTTTGCATCGTTTGCATTAGTTATAATAATGCAAATAATGCAATTTGTCAAGAGGGAATTTTTCCCGGCCGAAAAAAACCGGGACCCGGCAGCTTGCCGGGTCCCGGTTTGGTATGCTCTTTAGAGGTTGCTCCAGTCGATGCAGTCCTTGTTTTTCACGAAATACTCGATCCCCGAGTAGACGGTGGTGAGCACAATGACCCAAATGCACAGCTGGGTCACGATCTCGGGCATCGCCAGGTGCATCAGGCACAGGCAGACCATGGTGGAGGCCGTTTTGACCTTGCCCGACCAGCCGGCGGCAATGACCCGCCCTCCCTCCACGGCGATGAGCCGCAGACCGGAGACGGCGAATTCCCGGAAGATGACCACGGCCAGGGCCCAAGCGGGGAAGCTGCCCATGGCGCAGAAGCAGGCCATGGCGGTCATCACCAGCACCTTGTCGGCCAGGGGGTCCATAAACTTGCCGAAATCGGTGACCAGGTTCCGGCTCCGGGCCAGGTGGCCATCCAGAAAGTCGGTAAGGCTGGCCAGGATAAAGATGGCCAGGGCGGCATAGTTGTGGCCGGGGAAGTCCAGGTTCCAGGCCACCAGATAAACCGGGATCATAAGTACCCGCAAAAGGGTCAGCTTATTGGCGATATTCATTCTTCTTCCCCCCCTGTGGTTTTAACAACATATATACCGACATTGCACAAACAGCTCCCGGCAGTATGGTTTTGCCCAACGCATTCAATAAATCTCCACGTCCCTTTTCGCCTTTTTCATAGGTATCCAAGACTTCTTGGGGGACCGGGAGCTTCTTTGTGAAATGGATCCCCTCGGCCAGAAGCCGCACCTGCTCCTTGATCTCCTCGGTGGGGGCTTCCAAATATGTAGAAGACGCTTTTGCCGCAATCATTCTCCCATTATATACGGTCACATACTGATAAGCCCAGGACTCCCATTCCGGAATATCCACCTCTAAAACCATATAGAGTGCCTCTTCTCCTTCATACCAGGAAATATCGCCTACTATCGTACAATTCAGTTGTTCCAACCCTTTTTTTATTACTTCTATACTAGCATCTTTTTGCTTTTCACTGAGTTGCGCAAAATCGAAAATGGCCTCATAGTCCTCGCTACTCACCGCTGTCACAGCTAAATCGTAAGAGGCATCAAAATTAAGAGCGTCCAAATAAATATTGTTTGTCGCCATTATTTCATTTACCTGCTCCGCCGTCATCCCCACATCGGCCAACGTCTGGCTCTCCGGGTCCATATCTCGGAGAAGGATATAATAATCCCCCTCGGGTACTGTGACCTCCATATCCCATTCCTCAAAGACGTAGGGCTCATTTGCGGCCCAGCCCTTGGGACAGAGAGCTGCTACCATAACAAGGGCCAAAAAAGCGCCCATCCATCGTTTCATAGCTCTCACTCCTCGATCTCTCCGGTCAGGTCCCCGTCCTGGGTGCCGGTGATATGGACGTTGACAAACTCCCCGGCGGGGATGGCCCCGGCGGCGGTGAAGAGCACCCGGCCGTCCACCTCCACCGAATCGGCGTAGGTCCGGCCCACGTAGCAGCCCTCGGCGCTGTCGAAGCCCTCGCAGAGGACCTCCAGCACCGTGCCAAGCCGGCTCTCGTTGTAGGTGTCCAGCACGGTGGACTGAAGCTCTACCAGGCGGTTCACCCGCTGCTGGGCGATCTCCTCGGGGACCTGGTTGGGCATTTCGGCCGCCCTTGTCCCCTCCTCCTGGGAGTACTGGAACACCCCGGCCCGCTCCATGCCCGTGTCCAGCACAAACTGGCACAATTCCTCGAAATCCTCCTCGCTCTCCCCAGGCAGGCCGCAGATGAGGGAGGTGCGGATGACCACCCCGGGGATCTTCTCCCGCAAATCGGCAATGAGGGTGGTGAGGCTCTCCCGGTCTCCCCAGCGGTTCATGGCCTTCAGCAGGGGGCCGGAGCAGTGCTGGAGGGGGATGTCCAGGTACTTGACAATCTTGGGCTCATTGGCGATGAGGTCGATGAGCTCCTTGTCAAAGTGGTCGGGATAGAGGTAGTGGAGCCGGATCCAGTGGAAGGGCAGCTTACACAGCTCCCGGAGCAGCTGGGCCAGCCGTTTTTCCCCATAGAGGTCCTTGCCGTAGGGGCCGATGTCCTGGGCGATGAGGATGAGCTCCTTCACCCCGGCCCCGGCCAGGGACTTGGCCTCGCTGAGGATGGACTCCATACTCCGGGAGCGATAGCGGCCCCGGAGATAGGGGATGATGCAGAAGGCGCAGAAGTTGTCGCACCCCTCGGCGATCTTCAAAAAGGCGGTGTACCCCGGCCCGGTGGTGAGCCGCTCCCCTTCCTCAGTAGTCTTGGAGATGTCGGCGAACTCCTCGGGGAATTCCCCCGCCCACACGGCGTTGACGGCCTCCACGATCTGGTCGTAGCTGCCTGTGCCCATAAGCCCGTCGATCTCGGGCAGCTCCACCTTCATGTCCTCACAATACCGCTGGCTAAGACAGCCGCAGACCAGCAGCTTTTTTAGCTGCCCGGCCTTTTTCAGCTCCCCCAGGGCGATAATGTGCTCGATGGCCTCGCTCTTGGCGGCATCAATGAAGCCGCAGGTGTTGAGCACGGCCACGTCAGCCCCGGCGGGGTCGCCGGTGACCTCCATGCCTGCCGAGCGGCAAAGGGCCATCATCTGCTCGGTGTTAATGAGATTTTTGGAGCAGCCGAGGGAAATAAATGCGACTTTCAAAGCGCTCTCTCCTTGCATTAAATAAAGTGGCAGGGCTGGGGCCTATTCCTCGTCAATACCCGCCCCACAGCGGTTGAGCCCCTCCCGGATATCATTCCAGTTGTAGCCCCTCCGGGCCAGAGCGTCCGAAGCCCGCTTCAGCTCCTTTGGGTCGGGCCGGGCCCCCTTGAACCGTTTGCGAAGGAAGGCGTCAATGCCCTCTGCCGCCTCCTCGCTCTCCAACACGGCCTGGTCCCAGAGGTCCTTGGGCACCCCCCGGCGAAAAAGCTCATCCTTCACCTTGTGGGGGCCGTAGCCCTTGGCGGAATAGTGGCGAACCACCAGCTTGGCGTATTCGGCATCGTTGAGGTAGCCCAACTCCTCCAGCCAGTCGGCGATCTCGTTGGCCTGCTCCGGGGTAGCCACAGGCTCCCGCTGCTGCCCGTCCTTTCTCTTCGGCGGGATAGCCGTCAGCTTTTGGACCATCTCCTTCCGGGACATGGGCTTGGCGGCGATGTAGTCCAGGGCCTTGGCCCGGGCGGCGGACCGACCGGCCTGCTGCTTCATGGCGGCGTAGGTCTCTTCGGAGAGCTCCATGCCCCCATAGAGGGAAAAGGCGAGCACCTCATTTTCGGTGACCCGGAGCAGGGAGCCGTCCTCCAGCCACACAAGCCACCGCTGGGCCACCTTCTTGGATGGCTCCAATTTGGCGATTTTCATTTATTCGTCATCAAAATCCTCTGCCGACACGTCAATGGCCCGGCTGGCCATGGGGCGGGGGGCAGGAGGGGCCTCGGGGATGGGAGCAGCGGCAGGAGCAGCAGCGGTCCGGCCGGCGGGCTTTTTGCTCTCCTCGGCCTGGCCCTTGGCCATGCCGGCCCGGACATCGGCCTCCAGCTGCTCGGCCACCTCAGGGTTGTCCTTCAAATACTGGCGGGCGGCGTCCCGGCCCTGGCCGATACGCATTTCACCCATGGAGAACCAGGAGCCCGACTTCTGCATCAGCCCCAGCTCCACGGCCATATCCACCAGCTCACCCTCCTTGGCAATGCCCTCGCCGAACATGATGTCGAACTCGGCCTGCTTGAAGGGAGGGGCCACCTTGTTCTTGACCACCTTGGCCCGGACGTGGTTGCCCACCACCTCGGCGCCGTTCTTGATGGACTCCACCCGGCGGATATCGATGCGGACAGAGGCATAGAACTTCAGTGCCCGGCCGCCGGTGGTCACCTCGGGGTTGCCGTACATGACGCCCACCTTTTCCCGCAGCTGGTTGATAAAGATGACGATGCAGTTTGTCTTGGCAATGGTGCCGGCCAGCTTCCGCAGGGCCTGGGACATGAGCCGGGCCAGCAGGCCCACATGGGCGTCGCCCATGTCGCCCTCGATCTCGGCCCGGGGGGTCAGAGCGGCCACCGAGTCCACCACCACCACGTCCAGAGCGCCGGAGCGGACCAGGGCCTCGCAGATCTCAAGGCCCTGCTCGCCGGTGTCAGGCTGGGAAATGAGCATGGAGTCGATGTCCACCCCCAAGGCCTGGGCGTAGACAGGATCCAGGGCGTGCTCGGCGTCGATGAAGGCCACCTCGCCTCCCCGCTTCTGGGCCTCGGCGGCAATGTGGAGGGCCAGAGTGGTCTTGCCCGAGGACTCGGGCCCGTAGATCTCGATGATGCGCCCCTTGGGCACGCCGCCAATGCCCAGGGCAAAGTCCAGCGCCAGCGAGCCGGTGGGAACGGCCTCCACCACCACGTGAGCGTTCTCACCCAGGCGCATGACGGCCCCCTTGCCGTAGTCCTTCTCGATCTGGGCCAGAGCCGTATCCAGTGCCTTCTTCTTGTCGCTGGCCTGACCAGGCTGGGTAATGGGCATCTTTTTCTTCTCTGCCATGTCTGTTCCTCCTATGTAAGCGGCATCGCCGCATAGTCTATGTGCTTTTTCCCCTGGGTGGTTTTCCTATCCAAGTCTCTCGCAAGGCCCGGTTTCCTACCACACCTCTACTTTATCACATTCAAAGTCCTATAATTTGGACTATTCTCTCACTCGTTGATGGTGCCCATGACCACACGCCAGATTCCCTGGGTATCCTGAAAGCTCTTCACATCCTCAAATCCATTCTGGGCCATGATCTTCTCCACCTCCGGAGCCTGACCCATACCCACCTCGAAGAGCAGCTTGCCCCCCAACCGGAGGGCCCCCTTCCACTTGGAGCACACCGCCCGGTAGAAGTCCAGCCCGTCGTCCCCGCCGTCCAGAGCCTCGTGGGGCTCGTAGTTCTTCACCGAGGGGTCCAGGGTCAGGATGTCCGCCGAGGGGATGTAGGGGGGATTGCAGGCGATGACGTCAAAATCCCACAGATTGGGCATGGGGGGCAGCATGGCGTCGGCGGCCACGCTGATGACCTGAGCCGACAGGCCGCAGCGCCGGATGTTCTGCCGGCAGATGCGCAGCGCTCCCTCGGAGATATCGGCCAGCACTACCCGGCACTCAGGCACGTTGGCGGCCACAGCCAGCCCCACGCAGCCGCTGCCGGTGCACAGATCCAGCACCCGGCAGTTCTCCTTCACGCCGCGGGCGGCCAAAATGGCCTGCTCGGCCAGCACCTCGGTATCCATCCGGGGGATGAGCACATCCCGGGACACATCCAGGGTCAGGCCGTAAAACTCCCACTCGCCAATGATGTAGGCCACCGGCTCCCCCTCCAGCCGCCGCCGGGTCAGCTCCTTCACCTGCTGTTCCACCGTGTCCGAGGCATAGAGGGGCAGGTCCCGGAAGAACTGCTCCCGGTCCTTGCCGGCGGCGTAGCAGACGATCTCCCTGGCCTCCAGCTGGGCGGCAGGAATCCCCGCCGCCTTCAGCTGCCGCCGGGCGTCTAAGTAGAGGTTATTATAGGTAGTCGCCACGGTATCACCCCTCAACAGGTTGCTGTGTCACGTTCCGCAAGCCCCTGACCAACCGGGGTTCTAACTCCTCCGACTTCGCAAAATCCCTTCCCAGCCTCCGGCTGCTCCGTGATTTCGCTCCGCTCTGTCGTTAGCCCCCCGGTAGGGCCTTGCTCCACGCTTCTTTTTACCACTTGTCCGTTCCCTCCACCTCGGGAAGAACCTCGGTGAAGGCCCGGATACCCACCTCGATCATGCTGTCGTCCGGCTCGAAGGTGGTCCAGCGCTGGATGGCCATGCCCGGAGCCCGGATGGCCCGGCACAGCCCGGTCTCGTGCCCTCCCACATAGCGGTTGATCTCATAGGTGATGGCCACGATGAGGGGCAGCATCAGCAGATGGGCCCCCATCCGGGCAAAGGTGTTCTCCATGGGGAAGAAAGAGAACACCACGCTGGAGAGCAGAATGGACACCACAATGACCACAAACAGAAAGCTGGTGCCACAGCGGGGGTGGTGCTTGCTCTGGGCACGCACATTCTCCACCGTCAGGGGCAGGCCGGCCTCATAGCAAAAGATGGTCTTGTGCTCGGCCCCGTGGTACTGAAAGGTGCGGTGGATATCCTTCATATGGGAGCAGGCCATGAGGTAGCCCAGAAAAATGGCCACCTTCAGCACCCCCTCGGTCAGATTTCGTCCCCACACAGGGATGCCGGGAAAAAGCCGGGCCACCACCCCGCCCAGGGCGGTGGGCAGCAGGATGAACAACGCCACCGAAAAGGCCATCCCCGCCACCATGGACAGGGTGATGATGACCCCGGAGAGCTTCTCGCTGCCCAGCTTCTCATCCAGCCAGCGCTCGAATTTAGAGGGTTCCTCCGCCCCTTCGTCCTCGGGGAAAAACTCGGCCGAATACATCAGGGCAGTCATGCCGTTATACATGGAGGAGCAGAAATTCACCACCCCCCGGATGAGGGGCAGGGCCACAAAGGGGTATTTGTCCTTCAGCAGCTTCCTCGGCTCGGTCTTGACCTCCAGCTCCCCGTCGGGCTTTCGCACCACGATGGAGCGCTTGTCGGGGCCGAGCATCATGATCCCCTCAATGAGGGCCTGGCCCCCAATGACCGTCTTAAAGCCCCCGGCGGCCAGGAGCAGAAGCTGTCGCAGCCTGTGCAGTATTTTCACGGTATTTCCTCTTTTGCTGTTGGTTTTCTTTCCCGTCTTAGGAGGGTGGAAGCCTTGTAAGGCTCCCTGTGCAGCGCTATTGTATCAAACTTTCTTGCTTTTTGCAAGAAAAATTAGAACTTATGTTCCAGAGTTGGGCTTGGGTGTATCCGGCAGCCGGATGGTGACCTGGCAGCCGCCCCCCTCGGCGTTGTCGATGATAAGCTCCCCCCCATGGCGGGTGACGATCTCGTCGCAGACGGCCAGGCCAATGCCCGACCCCCGGGCCTTAGAGGAGCCTTTATAGAACTTGGTTTTGACGTAGGGCAGCTCGTCTGCGGGGATGCCGGGGCCGTAATCCCGGATGGTGATGAGGCTCTCCTCCCCCTCCCGGCGGATGGCGGCGTCGATCTTCCCACCGCTGCCGCCGTGCTTGGCGGCGTTGTCCAGGATGTTGCAGAACACCTGCCGCAGCCGCTCCGGGTCGGCGTCCATGGGGGGGAACTCCTCCCCGTTGTCCTCGTAGTTCAGCTCCAGACCCTCCCGGCGGAAGAACTCCCGGTAGGTGTATACGGCATCCTCAAACTCGGCCTTCAGATCCATCGGTTCGATGGACAGGGTGAACCGGCCGTCCTCCAGCCGGGAGAACTCCAGCAGCTCCTCCACCATGTTGGTCAGCCGCCTTGCCTCAGAGACGATGATGCCCATGCCCTTCTTCACATCTGCGGCATCCCGGACCTCGCCGTTCATAATGGTCTCGGCCCAGCCGTTGATGGCGGTGAGGGGGGTGCGCAGCTCGTGGGAGACCGAGGAGATGAACTCGCTCTTCATCTTTTCCGAGGCGTTGATGCGGGTGGACATATCGTTGATGGCGTCGGTGAGATCGCCGATCTCGTCGTCAAACTGCTTTTCGATCTGGATGCCGTAGCTGCCGGCGGCGATTCGCTTGGTGATCTCGGTGACGCCGGCCACCGGCTCCACGATGGATTTGACAAAGTAGAGGTTGGAGATGTAGACCATGAGCAGGATGGCCATACCGATCGCCAGGGAAATGGCCACGATGATGGCCAGCTGCCGGTCCACCAGCCGCAGGGAAGTCACATAGCGGATGGCGGCCACCGGCCTGCCGTTGATGGTCAGGGGGGTGGTCACGGCCATGATGTGCTCGCCGGTGGAGGGGTCGTTTCCTGTCCAGGGCATGGACCGGGGGTCCTCCAGGTTCAGTGCGGCGGCAATGTCCGGGGTGCCCGGCGAAGAATAGGCCGCCAGGCCGAAGGTGGAAAAGCGGATGGAGCCGTTGGCGTCCAGAAACTGCATCTCCACGTTGTCCCTGCCGTCCACATCGCTGCTGACATAGGTGAGCACATGCTGGTAGTACTCACTCTGGGTGCGGTACTCGCTGAAAAAGTCCACCACATACTCCGCCTTCACCTGAAGCCCATTGGACATGGTGGCGTAGTAATAGCTGCCCATGGCCACCGAAAAGGCGGACACGGCCAGCAAAATGACAAAGAGGACCACGCCGATGGAGTTTGTCATCCACCGCTTGCGAATACCTTTTATTTTGGGGATCCCCAGCATATGTTCACCCTCTTTCCACTCAGATCACAGCCTGCCCCTTCTATGGGGTCACGCTCCCCACTTATAGCCATATCCCCACACGTCGTCGGCACAAGCTTCGTATCCCTCGTCCCGGCGCAAGCGCCAGGACTCGCCCACTTCGCTGTGCCTCCTCTCCCCACAAAATCCTTCGATTTTGTGGGGGCCCCTCTTTTTATGCTCCCCACTTATACCCATATCCCCACACCGTGGTGATAAAGGTGGGGTTCTGGGGGTCGTCCTCGATCTTGATGCGCAGCCGGCGGATGTTCACGTCCACGATCTTCACCTCGCCGAAGTAGTCCTTGCCCCACACGGCGTCCAGGATCTCCTCCCGGCTCATGGCCTTGCCTGCGTTATCCATGAACAGCTTGACGATGGAATACTCCACCTGGGTCAGCTTCACCCTCGCCCCGTTTTTCTCCAACGTCCGGTTCCGGGTGTTGAGCAGGAAGGGGGGCTGGGAGATCTCGCCGGTGTCCACCACCGGCTCGCTGCCCGCCCGCCGGCACAAGGCGTCAATGCGGGCGGTGAGCTCGGCGGGGGAAAAGGGCTTGGTCACATAGTCGTCCGCCCCGGTCATAAGCCCGGTGACCTTATCCATCTCCTGGCTCCGGGCGGTGAGCATAATGATGCCAATGCGGTTGTTGGTGGCCCGGATCCGCCGGCAGACCTCGAAGCCGTCCATATCAGGCAGCATCACATCCAGCAGGGCCACATTGGTGTCCGGATTGCGCTGGAGCTGCTCCAGCGCCTCCTCTCCCGTCCCCGCCTCAATGGTCTCATAGCCCGCCCGCTTCAGATTGATGACCACAAAGGAGCGGATATTGGTCTCGTCCTCCAGGACAAGCACTTTTCTGGTCAAAGTGATCTCCTCCTTTATCAGTAGCCGGTATACCAGTCGGTTTTGATGAGGTGGAAGCTCTCTCTCACCTCATCCTCGGTAAGGCCGCAGTTCCAGCCATCCCGGAATTCGGCGGCATAGATGGTGCCGTTGGAGCCCTGCCCCTCCTCCAAAAGGATGAACCGCTCCCCCGCCTTGGCCCGGCTGGCCCGGTTGGTGCCGGTAAGTTTGTAGATGGTAAGGAAAGGGGCCGGAGCCACCGTCTCATCCCCCTCCCAGCGGCTGAAGGTCACAGAGCGCTCCCCGCCGCCGGGCATATCGGAGCGGCTGAGGGCCAACTTCTCCCCCCAGCTGTCGGGGAGAATAAAGTACCAGCCGTCCCGCTCATTGTGGTAGGTGGTGTAGACTGGGTTGACCCTGCCCGAGGCGTCAAACTGCCGCCAACGGACCAGCCAGAAGTTCACCGTTGTAGAGGTGACCCGGTAGTCCAGCAGGGGGACAGGCTGGGGCAGCTCCAGAATGCCGTCGCCGTTGATGTCCCGCTCGGAGACCTGGGTGGTAAAGCGGATGGTCTCCACGCTCTCCCCTGTCTCGCTGTCCAGGGTCACGTTGCGCAGCTTGCCCTCCCGGCAGACCAACACGTCGGTGATGGCCCCGTTCTCTCCATAGGTGGAGGTGACAAAAAGCCCGGGCACCCGGTCCACCAGATAGCCCGACCGGACCCCCACAGCAGCCAGGGCGGTGATGCCCCCGGAGAGGGGGGCGGTGCCCGCCATAGTCAAAACGCCGTTGCAGTCATAAAACTCGGCCTGGGGCGTGCCCCCGGTGGGGGTGCGCAGGACCACCAGCTCCTGCTGGCTGTCCCCGTCCAGGTCAGAGAGCTTATAGCTTGTGTAATCGGTGCGCAGCAGCTCGTTGGCTCCATCCCGGCCAAGGGAGTAGGCCGCCAGCGAGCACAGCTGGGAGCTCATCTGCCAGCTGACCACCAGCTCCTTATAGGGGCTGTCGTCCAGCTGGGCGTAGTCCACACAGTAGACCGCCGTCCCCGCTCCCTCCACCGTCACCAGGGGCTCGTACTCCTCCCCCACCTGGCGGAAGATGTAGATGCGCAGGGGCTTTTCCTCCCCGGGAAAGCGGAAGAAGGCGATGGCCTCCTGCCTGCCGTCCCCGTTCAGGTCCTGAAGCTGGACTGACTGGATCATCTCCCCGGACAGAGGGGCGGCATACTCCCCCCCGGCGGCGATGACCTGGCTGAGCTGCTTTTGCAGGGCCTCATATTCCTTGGAAGGCTGGGGCGGCGTGTACAGCTGATCCACACTCTTGAAGAAGCAGCCGGTGAGACTCACCGACAGCACCGCCGCCGAGAGCAGCGCCACCGCCGCCTTACGCACTTTTCCGTATTTCATTTTTCCGCCCCCCTTTTGCCAATGGGCATAATTCTACACATATCAAATCTATTCTACCACAATCGGAGGGAAAAGGGTATCCCCCAGACCAAGTTTTTTTACCTTTTTCCACCCTCCGCATTTTCCGTAGGGCGGGACGCCCTCCCCCGCCGCCCCTGCAAGCTGTACCGCTCTTTTCGATGTCCTCCGCAGAGGTGGCCTTCGGCCACCCGCCATTTCCCCCGTGGACGCCCACGGCCGGCGAAATCGCCGATATTGCCGTAAAGAAGGCTTCTACGGCTGGTTCCATTACTTTGGATTGGGATGGACAGCCACGGGACAAAGGAAGATATTCCTTTGGAAAGATGGGCAGCAAGTCTCCCTTGAAAAAACGGACCAAATCTGGTAAAATAAGCAAGGCAGAGGCCGCACGGGTAAGCAGCGGAATACTGACAGATCACCCGAAGTTGAAGCCTGGCGAAATTCGTTTTTACGAATACGGAAAGTACCAGTATCAGATTGAGGTGAAAGATCCTGGAGAATATACTTTCCTTTCCCGAAGAAAGCTAAAATAGGAGTGAAGGAAGATGGGGAAGATCGCATCCGAATATCAGACCCTTTTGATGCAGCGATATGGTTCAATCGAACTGGATAAACTCGACAAGATTGCATTAAGCGCATTGAAGAGAGATCCCGCAGAAGATGGGTATGAGGAAGAAATGCTTCAGTGGATGAAGAACAATCCAAACGCTACATTTCAAGAGCTTTTGAGGTTCAACGCAAGTTTTTACTGCCCGCTCGAAATCGTGGACGATGATGATATGGACGAATAGGGTGATTAAGAAAGCACAGAGCATTTTGCCTGTGCTTTTCTTATGTCCATTTTAGGTGGTGGAGTATGAATAAATATGAAAATCACCTGATACAGCTATACCTAAAGGCAGAAACGGATATCATCAACGAGATTGCTCGGCTTCGCTCTCTTGGCTTTGCGGATTATCATGTTGTTGCCGCACTGAAGAGAGTTCGGGCAATTCTTAACGAGCTAAAGGCAGAAGCGTGGGGATGGGCTCCACAAGCGATAGAGTATGAGTTCTATGCCTATCACCCGGAAAGGCGCACTATGCCGACAACGGCGGTTGCGGCCCCGCCACCGGCAAGTACCGCCCTTGCCTTTTCCTCTTTTTTCGGCTATAATCTGTATCAAAGCATCCATTTTCAAGGAGGATCCACCATGATTATTGCTGTCATTGACGGCCAGGGGGGCGGGCTGGGTTCGTCCCTGGTCTCCCGGCTGAAGGAAAAGCTGGGGGAGGGCCATCAGCTTCTGGCCGTGGGCTGCAACGCCCTGGCCACCTCGGCCATGCTGAAAGCCGGGGCCCACAAGGGGGCCACCGGGGAGAACGCCGTGTGCTACAACGCCGCCCGGGCCGATGTGATCCTGGGCCCCATCGGCCTGCTCTCGGCCAACGCCCTCATGGGCGAGGTGAGCCCTGCCATGGCTGCCGCCGTCTCTGCCTCCCCGGGGCGAAAAATTCTCATCCCCTCCTCCAGCTGCGGCATTCTGGTGGCCGGTGCCACCGCCCTGAAGCTGGAGGAAGCCCTGCAAAGCGCCGTAGCCCTGTGTCTGCAGGAGGTGGGGGCATGAGAGAGATCCTTCTTGCCCATGCCCGGCGCTACCCAAACATGGAGCCCCAGGACTATATGAAGCTGCTCTACCAAAGCGAGTTCGGCCCCGGTCATCTGGTGGATGCCCAGGACGGCAAGGTGTTGGAGCGGCTAAAGGAGGAATTCGCCCAGGCCGCCGGAGAGGGCTACACCCCCGCCCAAACCGTGGAGGACATCGGCGGCGGGCTGTGCCGGTTCCACCTGTCCCCCACTGCTCTCACAGCGGAGGAGCTGCCCCTGGTGCAAACCTGCTTCTCCCTCTCTGCCCATCCCCGGGGGAGTTTGGAGGGGCTTTGGCAGAAGGTGGGACAGCTGGCCGGGCTGTGTTGGAAGGGGGAAATTCCCCTCAAAAAGGAGGAATTATCCCTCTATCAGGCCCTTTATTCCGCCCAAAACTGCCCTGCTGTGAGCCACAGCGAGGCCTTTCGGGGCCATTACACCCCCCATTATCGGGTCTTAGAGGCCGATTTGGCCCTGTTTTTCCCCGCTTTTTCGGCCATTCAGGCCGCTTTGGAGGGCACAGATGGGCCGATCGTGGTGGCGGTGGACGGCCGGTGCGCCTCGGGCAAAACCTCCTTTGCCAAGCGGTGTGCCCAGGTCTTTTCTGACTGCTCGGTGTTCCACATGGACGACTTCTTCCTCCCCTTTGAAAAGCGGACCCCGGAGCGGCTGGCCCAGCCGGGAGGAAATGTGGACTATGAACGGGCGTTGGAGGAGGTTTTCCTCCCCCTCAACGAAGGGCGGGCCGTGGAGCTGCGTGCCTTCAACTGCTCAGACGGCTCCTTCCTGCCCCCGGTGACCCACCCCTTCCGGCGGCTGAGCATCGTGGAGGGCAGCTACTCCCACCACCCGGAGCTGGCGAAATACAGCCAGGTGAAGATCTTCCTCACCTGCTCCCCCCAGACCCAGCTGAACCGCCTGGCGGTGCGGGAGAGCCCCGAGAGTCTGGAGAATTTCAAAAACCGCTGGATCCCCATGGAGGAGAACTACTTCACCGGTCTGGACATTCAGGGGAAAAGCGACCTGGTGGTGGACACCTCCACCCTGTAAGGAGGGCAAGGCATGAAAAAGATATTCTATTCCCTTCTCATGGTGGCCGCCGTGATCTGGGGCTTCTGGTACGGCGGTCGGGCCTATGAGCGGACCCACTTCACCGGCAGCGAGCTGCCCCTCTATGGGGAGCTGCAGGCCGCCTGTGCCCAGGGTGTTGAGGCCAAGCTCGACAAGGTTCTGGAGCTTCAAAACGGCACCTTGACTCTGGCCCAGGGGGGCGGTCCAGGGGCAGACTGGTCCGCCTTTGTGACCGCCTTTGGGGAGAGCAAACTGGTGGAGCGCACCGGCCAGTCCCGCAACATCCACACTGCCGAGCGCTACTTCCTCACCCTGTCGGGCACTGACAGCGTCGGTCGGAGCTGGACGGGAAAAATGAAGCTCTATGCCGACGAGGTCATGGACATTCAAATCTCCTTGACTGCCGCCGGCCAGGAGGAGCCCACCCTCTATGAGGCCCGGTATCAGCTGAATAAAACCACTATGCCCCAGGTACTGGAGACCCTCATGGAACCCGTCCCCGGCGCCCCGGAGGGGCCCTTTACCCTCACCAAAAAGGGTGAGGTGACCGACGGCAGCGGCAGCCTGGTCCAGCTGGCCCCCTGATACTCTCCCACCGAGGGGGCACCCATCCCCTTCCCTTTACGGACAGGGGAACATGAGAAAGGCGGGGGATCCATGAGTCTGTACTCAATGAAAAGGATACTGTTAAAGCGGAACAACGCCCCTCTGGACTGCCTGATTTTCGGACGGGGCAAAAAATCTCTTGTGCTGATCCCGGGACTCAGCTTTCAACGGGTGCGCCAGGCCCCGCTCTCTCTGGTCTGGCTGTACCGGGCCTTTTCCAGGGAGTATACCGTGTATGTGCCGGACAAAAGGGAGAACATCCCAAGGGGCTATACGGTGAGGGAGCTGGCGGAGGACACAGCTGACGCCATGGAGCAGCTGGGCATCGGCACAGCCGACATAGCCGGCATTTCTCAGGGCGGGATGATAGCCCAATACCTTGCCATTGACCACCCCGGCCTTGTAAACAAACTGGTCCTGGGTGTGACGGCCTCCAGGCAGAATGAAACCATAAATGCCGTGATCCGCCGCTGGGTCGCCCTGGCCGAACAGCAGGACTACGACGCCATTATCAGGGATATGCTCCCAAGGATGTATTCATCGGCCTATGTCAAACGATACGGCTGGCTGTTCCCCATCCTCTCTATGGTGGGAAAGCCGAAGGAATTTGACCGCTTCATTGCTCTATCCGAGGCCTGTCTGACCTGTGATACCTACCCTCTGCTCCACAAGATCCGTTGCCCGGTCTTTGTGATCGGCGGCGAGCAGGACCACGTTGTCACAGGCCGGGCCTCAGAGGAGATCGCCGAAGCTCTCCACTGTCAGCTCTATCTGTATCCCGAATTGGGGCATAGCGCCTACGAGGAGGCCCCGGATTTTAACGCAAGGGTCCTGGACTTCCTGAGCCGATAAGGGGCAGAGGGAAATCAGCGGCTTCCTACACCGCCACGGAAAGAAGGATCCTTTATGGAGATTTGGAACCTCCGGGACCACCCGGAGCTGGCTGAAGGAGCCGCCAGGTGGTTCCACAGCAAATGGCATGTCCCCCTGTCGGCCTACACTGAGAGCATCAGAGATTGCCTGGCCGGCCGGGGGACCGTCCCCCAGTGGTATCTGGCGGTGGAGGAGGGTGCCATTTGGGGCGGACTGGGGGTCATTGAAAACGACTTCCATGACCGCAAAGACCTCGCCCCCAACGTCTGCGCCGTCTATGTGGAGCCGGAGCACCGCTGCAAGGGCATCGCCGGGGCCCTGCTGGAGCATGCCTGCCGGGACATGGCTGGGATGGGCATTGACACCCTCTACCTTATCACCGACCACACCGCCTTTTACGAGCGCTACGGCTGGCGGTTTCTGTGCCTGGTCCAGGGGGAGGGGGAGGACCACATGACCCGGATGTATGTCCACACCACGGGCCATACGGAACGCCTGTAACACCCCTATATCTATCCAGATGGGTGGGCAGGCGAAATAATCACGAAAAACGGGCCGGAAGCTCCGGCCCATTTTGTTGACATTTTCACCAAAAATCCTTTGCAGTTTTTGGTGAAAAGTGCTATTCTACACTTCGGCAAAAACCAAAACCGAGGTGTTATGATCCCATGACCATGGAACAAATTCTCGTCTGTCTCTCCTCCGCTCTCATCGGAGGGCTCCTCCTCTCCCGCCCCGCCAAAAAGCTGGGGCTCCCTGCCGTCACCGCCTATCTGGTGGCCGGGTTGCTGTTAGGCCCCTTTTTCCTTGGGGCCCTTGGTGTTCCCGGACTGGGCTTTGCCAGTTTGGAGCAGGTCTCCACCTTCCACATCGTCACCCAGGTGGCCCTGGGCTTCATCGCCTTTGCCATCGGCGATGAGTTCCGGCTGGAGCAGCTGCGCAGCATGGGCTCCCAGGTCATCATCGTGGGCGTGGCCCAGGCGGTGATCACCACCGTCATTGTGGATCTGGCTCTCATCGCCCTCCACCTTCTGAACCCCGCCCTCATCAGCCTGCCCTCCGCCATCACCCTGGGTGCCATCGCCGCCGCCACCGCACCGGCCGCCACCCTGATGGTGGTCCGGCAGTACAAGGCCGACGGCCCTCTGACCCATCTGCTGCTCATGGTGGTGGCCATTGACGACGCTGTGGGACTGGTGTTGTTCTCCGCCTCCTTCGGGGTGGCCACCGCCATCGAAAGCGGCACCCTCAGCGTCATCAGTATGCTGGTAGAGCCCCTCATCGAGATCGTTCTCTCCCTGGTGCTGGGCGGTCTGGCCGGCTTTCTCCTTCACCGCATGGAGCAGTTTTACCACTCCCGGAGCAAGCGGCGCAGCCTTTCCATCGGCTTTGTGCTGCTGACGGTGGGCCTGTCCATGGTGGAGTTTGAGATCGGCGGCATCCACATCGGCTTCAGCCTGCTCCTCACCTGCATGATGGCGGGCACTGTATTTTGCAACATCTGCCGCACCTCCCAGGAGATCATGGAGCGCATTGACCACTGGACCGCTCCGCTGAACGTCCTGTTCTTCGTCCTCTCGGGGGCCGAGCTGGACCTGGGCGTGCTCTCCCAGCCCCTGGTGCTGCTGGTGGGCGTGGTCTACATCCTGTTCCGCTCTCTGGGCAAGTTCAGCGGCGCCTACCTCAGCTGCGCCGCCACCGGGTGCGACGCCAAGATCAAAAACCACCTGGGCATCACCCTGCTCCCCCAGGCCGGCGTGGCCCTTGGCATGGCCCTCACCGCCCAGACTCTGTCGGGCGGAGACGTGGTGCGCAATGTGGTTTTGTTCTCCGTGCTGGTCTATGAGCTGGTGGGCCCCACCCTCACCAAGCGTTCCCTCACCGCCGCCGGGGAGATCAAGCCCGAGGGCAAGACCTCTGCCCGGACCATTAACGCCCCCAAGGAGCCGGTGAGCTTAAATCAAGACAAATAAGGCAAAAAGGAAGGGCCTGTCAGGAGACAGCGCCCTTCCTTTTTTGTTCTTTATTTCGCCTTCAGTGCCCGGGTGGCGTTGGCCACGGCAATGACCATAACACCCACGTCGGAGAAGGCACCGGCCCACATATTGGCCTTGCCCATGGCGCCCATCACCAGGATGATGGCCTTCACGCCCAGAGCGAAGTAGATGTTCTGGTTGGCGATGGCAATGGTCTTGCGGGCGATGGAGATGGCCTGGGCGATCTTGGAGGGCTTGTCGTCCATGAGGACCACATCGGCGGCCTCGATGGCGGCGTCGGAGCCCAGAGCGCCCATGGCGATGCCCACGTCGGAGCGAGAGAGCACCGGGGCATCGTTGATGCCGTCGCCCACAAAGGCCAGGGTGGCCTTGGGGCTTTTCTGCTCCAACAGCTGCTCCACCCGGTCCACCTTGTCGGCGGGCAGCAGCTGGGCGTGGACCTGGTCAAGGCCCAGCTCACGGCCCACAGCCTCGCCCACGGCCTTGGCATCGCCGGTGAGCATCACCGTCTTTTTCACCCCGGCTCGCTTCAGGGCGGCGATGGCCTCCTTGGCATCGGGCTTTACCTGGTCGGAGATGACGATGTGGCCCAGATACTCCCCGGCCTTGGCCAGGTGGATGGTGGTGCCGGTGTACTCGCAGGCCTCCCATTTGGCCTCCACGTCATTCATCAGCTTGTCGTTGCCCACATAGAGGGTGACCCCATCCACCGTGGCCTTGATGCCACGGCCGGCGATCTCCTCCACGTCGGCCACCCGGCTCTCGTCCAGCTCCCGGCCCCAGGCATCCCGCAAAGAGCGGGCAATGGGGTGGTTGGAGTACTGCTCGGCCAGGGCGGCCTTCTCCAGCAGCTCCCCCTCCTCCCCGCTGACGGGGTGGACGGCGGTGACCTGAAACACGCCCTGGGTCAGGGTGCCCGTCTTATCAAAGACCACCACCTCGGTCTTGGCCAGAGCCTCCAGATAGTTGGAGCCCTTCACCAGGATGCCCGCCCGGCTGGCTCCGCCGATACCCCCAAAGAAGGTGAGGGGCACCGAGATCACAAGGGCGCAGGGGCAGGAGATGACCAGGAAGATACAGGCCTGCTCCACCCACTTGGCCCACTCGCCGGTGATCAGGGAGGGCACAATGGCCACCACGGCGGCGGCCACCACTACGGCAGGGGTGTACCACCGGGCGAAGCGGGTGATGAACTGCTCGCTCTGGGACTTCTTGGCGGTGGAGTTCTCCACCAGATCCAGGATCTTGGCCACGGTGGAGTCGTCATACTCCTTGGTGGTCCGGACCCGGAGCACGCCGGTGAGGTTCACACAGCCCGAGATCACGTCGTCCCCCACGGCGATGTCCCGGGGCAGACTCTCCCCGGTAAGGGCGGCGGTATTCAGGGTGGAATTGCCCTCGATGACCACGCCGTCCAGGGGGACCCGCTCCCCGGGCTTGATGAGAATGATCTCTCCCACGGCAACCTCCTCGGGGTCCACCTCCTCTACCTCGCCATTGCGCTCCACGTTGGCAAACTCGGGGCGAATGTCCATAAGGGCGGCGATGGACTGGCGGGACTTGCCCACGGCCCAGCCCTGGAAGAACTCGCCCACCTGGTAGAAGAGCATGACAAAGACGGCCTCGGGGAACTCGCCGATGGCCAGGGCGCCCACAGTGGCGATGGCCATGAGGAAGTTTTCGTCAAAGACCTGGCCCCGGGCGATGTTCCGCAGGGCCTTGGTCAGAATGTCGTAGCCGATGAGGAGATAGGGGATGAGGTAGAGGGGCCAGAGGCTCAAAACATAGCCCGCCTCCCCCGGCGGGACCTGCCGGCTCTCGGTGAGGAAGGGGATGGGGTTTACCAGCCAGATGGTGGGCCCAAAGTGCTCCAGCAGGACCACGGCCAGGAAGATCAGCGTGGTGGCAATGATGCGCTTGAGCATCTTCTTCTGCTTTTTCGTCATAAAAATCAGCTCCTAAAGTAGGTCACGGGTTTTGTCACGCCTCGCCTGCTCACGACGGCTCAGCGCTTCTAAGCAAAAAAGGGTGCAAAAAGGGCGGGGCGTTTCTCCCCGCCCTTTTTATGTAGGCTTTGTGGTTTTACTTACAGGGCGATCTCGCAGTCGGGCTCGGCCTTCTTGGCGGCCTTGACCACCTCGTCCATAAGGGCGTCGAACCGGTCGTCGGGGGCCTCCACGATCAGCTTCTGCTGCATGAAGTTCACCGTAGCGGTGACACCCTCCACCTTGTTGATGGCCTCCTCTACCTTGCGGGCGCAGTTGGCGCAGTCGACCTCGATACCGAACTTCTTCTTCATAACTACTACCTCCAAAATGTTTTTTGGGTTGTGCGCTTCACTCTTCCGGGCTGTCAAGTTACGCCCCGGCCTGGTCGCCGTGTCCCTAACTCCTCCGACTTCGCAAGATACATACGGGGCAAAGGCCGCCCCGCCTGTATCTCGCTCCGCTCCGTCGTTAGTGCCCCGGCAGGCCGGCGCTTCACTCTTCTATATGTTCCATCCCTTGAGCCAGGATAGTAACAACATGGTCATCTGCCAGGGAGTAGAAAATGGTCTTGCCCTCCCGGCGGAACTTCACCAGCTTGGCCTGCTTCAGTGCCCGGAGCTGGTGGGAAATGGCCGACTGGGTCATGCCCAGCAGCT
This sequence comes from uncultured Oscillospiraceae bacterium, assembly GCA_910588975.1. Lineage (GTDB taxonomy): Bacteria > Bacillota > Clostridia > Oscillospirales > Oscillospiraceae > Vermiculatibacterium. The sequence goes on from CAJUSE010000006.1 coordinate 40,525, forward strand.
GGGCAATGGCCCCCACACACAGCTCCTCCTCATAAAGGGCGTAGAGGATCTTGATGCGGGTGGAGTCGGCAAAGATGCGGAACAGGTCGGCCAAATCATAGAGGATATCGTCCTCGGGCAACTGGGAGCTGACCCGTTTCACCGCCTCGGTATGGTCGTGACCCACTTCACCGGGCAGAATGTCCAAAATCTCTTCCATGGGTTCAACCTCTCTTTCAAACATATGAATAAGTGTTCATATGTCATTTATACACCTTCTCCGCCCTCCTGTCAATAGCTTTTGCAAATTTTTTTGCAGGGATGCGCTGTCTTTTCGCATATGGGGGAACACCGCCATCCGGAACACAGGCGCCGCAACGAAAAAAGTGCCGCCACCCGATCGGGGTGGCGGCACTGGCTTGGGAATGGTTTAGTCCAACAGGCTGGCGAATTTGCTCTCGTCCAGCTTGCGGTTCAGTGTCTCGGGCATAGACATGAGCAGAGGCAGACGAATAACTACCTCGCAGACCATGTAGATGATGAACACCCACTGACCGCCCAGGCCGTCGTAGATAAAGCCGGCCACTGCAGCCATGGCAGCGCTCCACAAAGAGGAGAAGAAACGGACCACACCCTGCCAGCGCCCCATGATCTGCCGGGGGACCAGCTCATTCTGGACAGAGCCGGCCAGCACCATGCTGATCTCCTGGAAGCCGGCCATCATACCCACGAAGAACAGGAACTTAGGGGTCTTCATGGCCAGCAGGGCCACCAGCCCCACCAGGTACAGCACAATGGTACCGATCAGGATCTTCTTCCGGCCATAGCGGTCAGAGAGGATGCCCAGGAAGTAGCCGCAGCCCAGGGCGATGGCGGCCGTGGCGGTGGTGATCATGGCAAGCTCAGTGACGTTGGCTCCCTTGTACTCGGTAGCGAACACCTGCAAATAGGGAATAATCATGGCCGTGGGCATGGCGTTGACACCCGAGCAGATGAGCCACTTGACGCAGTTCTTGTCTGCCTTCAGAATGGCGATACCGTCCTTGAGAGCGCTGCGCTTGGCAGTAGATGCGCCGGTGCCCCACTTAATATTTTCCAGCTTGAGAGCCACCACAAAAAGGGAAAACAGGGTCACTACCACGGCGATGTAAAACAGGGGCCGGATGGTGGCGGGGTCGGTGGGCTGGCCGGTAACACCCATGATATTGACCAAGATCCAGCCCGAGATCATGGGGCCAATAATGCCCAGCAGGCCGGCGGCCAAAGACTCGCAAACCAGCATGCCCTTGGCCCGGTCACAGCTGGCCAGGCAGTTGCCGCAGATGGCGGCACAGCTGGAGCCGCCTATACCGGCGCCCAACTGATGAAGGAGCATGCCCAAAGCGGCTACCTGCCAAATGGTGGCAGAGGCAAAGGCCGCATAGGCACCCAGCAGAATGGCGATGCCCACCATGTAGACCCGCTTGGGGCCGCTGCGATCGATGAGCTGGCCCAGGTAAGGGCCAAGGAATGCGGTAATAAGCATGCCGATACTGGTGACCAGGCCCAGCTGGGACTTGGTGGCCCCCATCAAAATGATGAACAGGGACAGATAGGGCAGGACCATCTTGTAGGCAAAACGCTCCAGGGATGTGCGGATAACCGTGATCTTCCAGGGTTTCTGCTGAGCTCTCCAGAAGGCAAAGATATTCAAATCAGAGCCCTGGCGCTGTGGTGCTGCGGTACCATTTTCCATATTACTCTTCCTCTCTCGTTGTCCTGGGACAAGGACACAGCAAAATATATTCAGGGGGTGGGTCAGAGGGGAACAGATAAGGCCGGGGCCCCGGCCTTCCGCCCCTTCTCTTACCCCCGGTCCTGCTGAATAAGCAGCTTGAGAGCCTCCACCCCCACCTCGATGGCGGCGGACAGGTCGTGGCTCTCTTTTTGATCCAGGCCGGCAGCCTCCCGCTCCTGGTTCCAGATAACGTGGAAGCAGGAGCCGCAGCGCACCCCCAAAGCGGCAGCGCAGCAGAACAGGGCGGCCGACTCCATCTCGGAGGCCAGTACCCCAAGGCGCTTCCATGCCTCCCACTTATAGAGCAGCTCCTGGGCCACCGGCATCCGGGCCGGGGAGTGCTGACCGTAGAAGGAGTCCTTGCACTGGACCACCCCGGCATGCCAGGGCTTGCCCAGGTTCTGGGCCGCCTGGACCAGGGCCTGCTGGACCACATAGTCGCTGACGGCTGGGAACTCAATGGGGGCATACTCCCGGCTGGCCCCCTCGTGGCGGACAGCGCCGGTGGCAATGACCACATCGTCGGACTGGACCTTCAATGCGATACCTCCGCAGGTGCCCACCCGGACAAAGGTGTCCACCCCGCAGGCAGCCAGCTCCTCCATGGCGATGACCGCCGAGGGCCCGCCAATGCCGGTGGAGCACACGCTGACCTTCTCCCCCAGCAGCGTGCCAGTATAAATGGTGTACTCCCGGTTGGCGTGGACAAAGTGGGGATCGTCAAAATAGGCGGCAATTTTCTCGCACCGGCCAGGATCGCCGGGGAGGATACAATAGCGGCCCACGTCCCCTTCCTTGATCTGAATGTGGAACTGAAGCTCGTGCTCCTGCATGGCAGTCACCTACTTTTTATAGGATGTAGAGCAAATACATTTTGAATTATACTCTCTTTCCCCTCCTTTGGCAAGGCATTCACACGGAAAAACTTGACCCCGGTCAGCTTTTTTCCCGCTTTTATATCTTCGTCAAAAAATACAGTTTAGCACCTTCATTTTCCTGTGGAAATCATCAAAAACGATATATCTCGCCGGAGAAATTTACATTAGCACTTGCAAAGTCCTTCACGAGTTGGTAAAATGTTGGCAAGAAACATCGGGGCGCAACGGAACCCGATGAAAAAAGGGAGTTGGAACACTTATGTTGCAAGTTGAAAACCTGTTCTTCTTGGGCTTTCTCGGCGCTGTCGTCGCCCTTGTCTTTGCTGCAGTTCAGCGCAGCAAGGTCATGAAGTTCTCCGAGGGCACCGAGCAGATGCAGAAGATCGCCTCGTCCATCCGCAAGGGGGCCAATGCCTACCTGAAGCGGCAGTATTCCACCGTTATCAAGATCTTTGCCGTGGTTTTCCTCATCCTGCTGGGCCTTGCCTATATTGGAATGCTGGATAACTTCTATATCCCCTTCGCCTTCCTCACCGGCGGCATCTACTCCGCCCTGAGCGGCTTCATCGGGATGCGGATCGCCACCAATTCCAATGCCCGCACCGCCAACGCCGCCCACGAGAGCCTGAACCGGGGTTTGAACGTGGCCTTCTCCTCGGGCACGGTCATGGGATTCACTGTGGTGGGCCTGGGCCTGCTGGACGTGACGGTGTGGTTCCACATCCTGAAGTACTACGCCGGCTTTGACGCCCTCCAGATCGCCCAGACCATGGTCATGTTCGGCATGGGTGCCTCCTTCATGGCCCTGTTCGCCCGTGTGGGCGGCGGCATCTTCACCAAGGCCGCCGACGTGGGCGCCGACCTGGTGGGCAAGGTGGAGGCCGGCATCCCCGAGGATGACCCCCGCAACCCCGCCACCATCGCCGACAATGTGGGCGACAACGTGGGTGACGTGGCCGGCATGGGCGCCGACCTCTACGAGTCCTATGTGGGCTCCATCCTGGCTACCTTCGCCCTGGGCGCTTCGGCCTACGCCGCTGACGGCGCCGCCTGGAACGCCATGCTGCTGCCCCTGGCCGTGGCTGTCATCGGCGTGTTCTGCTCTCTCATTGGCTCTTTCCTCATTAAGACCGATGAGAACGCCGACCAGCGTGCCCTGCTGAAGACCCTGCGCAAGGGCACCTACGCCGCCGCCGTTCTGGCCGCCATCGTGACCCTGCCGGTCAGCTATTGGCTCATGGGCACCTGGGGCCCCTATGTGGCCATTCTGGCCGGCCTCATCGCCGGCTGCGCCATCGGCTATTTCACCGAGTACTTTACCTCGGACACCTACAAGCCCACCCAGACCCTGGCCGACTCCACCGAGACCGGCCCCGCCACCGCCATCATCGGCGGTCTGTCTCTGGGCATGAACTCCACCGCCGCCCCCATCATCATCATCGGCATCGCTATCATCGTGGCCTTTGTGGCCGCCGGCGGCAGCCTGCACACCAACAACCCCGCCTACTCTGAGCTCTTTGCCAAGGGCCTTTACGGCATCGGAATCGCCGCCGTGGGCATGCTCTCCACCCTGGGTATCACCCTGGCCACCGACGCCTACGGCCCCGTGGCCGACAACGCCGGCGGCATCGCCGAGATGAGCGGCCTGGGCGAGGAGGTCCGCAACCGCACCGACGCTCTGGACTCTCTGGGCAACACCACCGCCGCCACCGGTAAGGGCTTCGCCATTGGCTCGGCCGCCCTCACTGCCCTGGCCCTGCTTGTGAGCTATGTGGACGTGGTCTCCCCCAAGATGGGCGGCGTTATGGACCTGTCCCTCACCAATCCCGCCGTGCTGGTGGGCATCTTCGTGGGCGCTATGCTCACCTTCGTCTTTGCCGCCTTCACCATGTCCGGTGTCCAGCGGGCCGCCCAGTCCATCGTGGTGGAGGTTCGCCGCCAGTTCCGGGAGATCGCCGGCATCATGGAGGGCAAGACCGACCCCGACTACGCCTCCTGCGTGGATCTGTGCACCCGGGGCGCTCTGAAGGAGATGGTGACCCCCTCCATCCTGGCCATCGTGGTCCCTGTTATCACCGGCCTGCTCCTTGGCCCCGAGGCCGTTGTGGGCCTGCTGGGCGGCGTCACTGTCTGCGGCTTCTCCATGGCCGTGTTCATGTCCAACGCCGGCGGTGCCTGGGACAACGCCAAGAAGTATATTGAGGCCGGCCACCACGGCGGCAAGGGCAGCGACCAGCACAAGGCCGCCGTCATCGGCGACACCGTGGGCGACCCCTTTAAGGACACCTCCGGCCCCGCCCTGAACATCCTCATCAAGCTGTGCTCCACCGTCTCTATCGTGTTCTCCACCCTCATCGTCAACTGCAACCTCACCTCTCTGCTGGGGTAAGCAAAAAGGGTTTGAACAGGGGCGCCCCGTCACTTAGACGGGGCGCCCTTTCTACTATTTTTCATTTTTCTCTTGCTCTTTCTGGGCTTTTTTGCTACACTAAAACGCAATCCACCCTTTAGGAGGAAAACCATTATGGACGAAAGCACAAAGAGAAGCAGTTTTTCCGGCAAGATTGGGTTTGTCCTGGCCGCCGCAGGCTCTGCGGTGGGACTGGGCAACATCTGGCGCTTCCCCTATCTGGCCGCCAAATACGGCGGGGGCATCTTCCTGCTGTGCTACCTGGTCCTGGCCGTCACCTTCGGCTTTGCCCTGATGGTAGCCGAGATCGCCATCGGCCGCAAGACCCGGCAGAGCGCCATCCACGCCTACGGAGTTCTGGATAAGCGCTTCCGCTTTTTAGGCCCCCTGGCCTCCCTGGTACCCATCATCATTGCCCCTTACTACTGCGTCATTGGCGGCTGGGTCACAAAGTATCTGTTTGCCTACGCCGCCGGCGGTGGGACTGCCCTGGCCGAGGGAAGCTATTTCAACACCTTTATCTCCTCCACTTCGCCGGTGGTGTGGTTCCTTATCTTTGTGGCCGTCACCGTGGCCATCGTTATGACCGGGGTGGAGAAGGGCATCGAGAAGGTGAGCAAGGTGATGATGCCCATGCTAGTCCTCCTCTCTCTGGGCATCGCCGTCTACTGCCTGACCCTGCCCGGAGCCATGGAGGGGGTGGTCTACTACCTGAAGCCCGACTTCAGTAAGTTCTCCGTCACCACCATCCTGGCCGCCATGGGGCAGCTGTTCTACTCCATGTCCCTGGCCATGGGCATTATGATCACCTACGGCTCCTACATGAAGAAGGACTCCCACCTCACCGCCTCGGTCCACCAGATCGAGATCTTTGACACGGGCATCGCTTTCCTGGCTGGGCTGATGGTCATTCCCGCCGTCTTTTCCTTCACCGGCGGCGCCGACATCAACGCCGGCCCGGGGCTTATGTTCATGACCCTGCCCAAGGTCTTTGGCAGCATCCCCGCCACCAACATCATCGGCACCCTGTTCTTCCTGCTGGTGCTCTTCGCCGCCCTGACCTCCGCCATCTCCCTCACTGAGACAGTGGTGTCCATCCTCTGTGATATGACGGGCATGAAGCGGATGACAAGCTGCCTTGTCACGGCGGTGCTTCTGGTGGCTCTGGGCAGTCTCTCCGCCCTGGGCTACGGCGTTCTGGCCCAGGTGCAGATCATCGGCATGGCCTTCCTGGACTTCTTCGACTTTATCAGCAACAGCGTTCTCATGCCCATTGTGGCCTTTTTGACCTGCATTTTGGTGGGCTACATCATCAAGCCCGCCACCCTCATGGAAGAGGCCGAGGCGGAGGGAGCGTCCTTCCAGGGCAAGGGGCTGTTCGTATTTGTCATCAAGTACCTGGCTCCCATCTGCATCATCGCCATTTTGATCAGCTCGGTCCTGAGTGCCTTTGGGATCATCAGCATCTGAGCGTGATCACAGCCCTTATTCTGCGGCCTATAAAAACCGCCGGACCTCCCTGTGGAGGCCCGGCGGTTTTCTTTGTGTTGACCTTTACCTGATCCCGCCCTTTTTCAGCCGGGCGAGCAGGAACTGGGCGGCCAGGCCGGTGAAGACCCCGGCCACGATGCCCGCAGGCAGGAGCATGACCAGATAGACCACCAGCTTGGGGGTGCCGGTGATGAGGATGGCCATCCCCACCTGGCCCAGGTTGTGGAAGATGGAGCTCACCGCCCCGCAGACCCAGAGCTGCTTTTCGCTCACCAGCTTGCGCAGCAGGAGCATGATGAGGTAGCAGCTCATCCCCCCTGCCAGGGAGTAGGGGAAGGTGTTCAGCCCGGCGAACATGGCCCCCAGCACGATGCGGCTGAGAAAGATGAGCAGGGTGTCCGCCGGCCCCAGGGCGAACATGGCGTAGACGGTGACGATGTTGGCAAGGCCCAGCTTCATCCCCGGCACAGGGACGGGCAGGGGAATTTGGGCCTCGGCCACAAAGATGGTCAGGGCAATGGCGGTGAGCAGGGCGCAGGTGGTCAGTCGTCTCGTTTTCATCCACTCACCCCACCATGCTGTCGATGCCCGAGCCCTCCCCGTCCACCACCTGAATGACCAGAGTATTGGGCAGGCAGGCGATGGGGATGAAGTCGGTATCCAGCCAGCCCTGGCCCACGCAGATCTGGTCGGGGCAGTCGGCCCGGCAGACCCGGATCTTTCCCGGGGCCACCTCGATGTCGTTGGTCAGGCCGATTTTCCCGGTGACGGTGAAGGTATATTCCTCCTCCACCGCCCCCAGGTCGATGGTGTCATAGATCTCCCCATCCAGGGAGATGATGGCCACAGGCCCCACCGTGGGGGCGGGCCGGGTGTAAAGATAGACCCCGGCGGCCACGCAGAGCAGAAGGATCCCGCCCAAAAGAAGGGCCCAGAAGCGATTGGATGGTTTTTTCATGTTATTCCTCCAAAATGTTGAGGGTATAGCCCAGCCCGTCCTTCAGACTGAACTGGTCGGCCAGGCCGGGGGTGATCCAGACGTTTTTGTCCTGCTCCACCAAAATGACCTCGAAGCCGCCGGCGGAGCGCCAGTACTCCAGTGCCCGGTCACGGCCCATGACGAACAGGGCGGTGGACAGCCCGTCGCAGGCGGTGCCCGAGGGGCCCACAATGGTCACCGAGGTGAGGGGGTTCTGGGTGGGGGCGCCGGTGGAGGGATCCATGATATGGCAGTAGCGGACCCCGTCGTACTCAAAGTAGCGCTCGTAGTTGCCCGAGGTGACGGCGGCCTGGTCCACCAGTTCCAGCACCCCAAGGTAATCGCTGTTGTTGATGCTCTCCGGGTCCCGAATGGCGATGCGCCAGGGGGAGCCGTCGGGCTTGGCGCCGATGGTCTGAATGTTGCCGCTGAGCCGGAGGATGGCCGAGGTCACCCCCTGCTCCCGCAGCAGCTTGACGCACTTTTCCCCAGCGTAGCCCTTAGCCAGGGCGCCGAAGTCCACCTCCATGCCCTGGGGCAGAGTGACGGTATCCCCATCGATGGCGATTTCGTCATAGCCGGTGTTCTCCAGCAGAGCGGCGATGGTATCCTTGCCGGGGATCTGATAGCTGCCGGTGGTAAATCCCCAGGCCTTTACCAGGGGGTACAGGGTCACGTCCAATGCCCCGTCGGTGGCCCGGCCCAGCGCCTGGGCGGCGGTGAGCAGGGCCAGAGCGTCCTCTCCCATGACGGTGGGCTGGCCCTGGGCGTGGTTGAGGGCCCAGACCTCACTGTCCTCCCCGGTCACCGACAGCAGCTGGTCCAGCTTGACCACCTCTTTTGCGGCGGTCTCCACAGCGGCCTGGCCCTGGGGTCCATAGGCGGTGAAGGACATGAGGGTGTCCATGGCAAAGGTGTCCTTATTGTGGGCCTCCATCTCCTGGGAGACAGATGGGGTGGGGCTGGGGGCAATTCCCCCGGTACAGCCCGCCAGTAACGATAGTGCCAGCAGGCCGGACATCAAATGTTTCAGCTTCAAAGAGATACCTCCGAACAGAGATGAGATCAACTGTCGCCTGTTCCCTTGGCCGAGCAAAGGAACCTACGACCGTGCAGGACAAGAGCCGCCAGGGCGTGTCCACCCTTGTCGTTCAAAGGTATTATAGTGCAAAACCGCAGAAATGGCAATCCCCATTCACTGTAGTTCTGCCTGCCGCCTCCCCAATTTGTCAAAGGGCACAAAATCGCCCACGGCGTCCTTGCCCTCTTTTCCCTTATCATACCATTTTTGGCTCACCCTGTCCAGCGGAGCGGAGTGGGACAGTCCGCTGGTCTCAATTTCCATTGACCCAGGGCCGTCAAATCGGGTAGAATGGGGGCAAATCTGAGGACAGGAGCTTTCCCCATGCGACATTTGATTTCCCTTTTCTGCGCTCTGGCCCTGACGCTGGGCCTTACCCCCGCCGCCCGGGGGACCGGCCCCGCAGGCCGGGTGGAGGTCCAGTTCCACAGCGAGGCGGCCATGGCCTACGAGCCCCCCAGCCACCAGGACCGGGTGACCGTGACCCTGGACGGAGCAGAGCTGGAGCTGGACCTCCCCGCCCTCACCCGGACGGTGGACGGTGTGGATGGCAGGACCCTGGTCCCTGTCCGGCCCCTGGCCCAGGCCTTGGGGGCAGAGGTGGACTGGCGGGGGGAGCACCGCCAGGTGGCTCTCACCCGGGGAGCGGACACCATCCTTCTCACCCTGGGGGATGCCCGGGCGGTGGTGAACGGCTCTATCGCCCCCCTGCCCGGCGGAGTGGCTCCGGCGGTGGCCCGGGCCGGCGGGCTGGAGCGGACCCTGGTCCCCCTTCGCTTTCTGGCTGAAGCTCTGGGGCTGACGGTGATTTGGGAGGGGGAGAGCTTCACCGCCCACCTCTTTTCCGCCGATCGCCTCCCCTTCACCGTGGCGCTGGACGCCGGCCACGGGGGTTGGAGCTCGGGAGCAGTATACCAGGGGATCCAGGAAAAGGATCTGAACCTGCCCATCACCCTCCGGGTGGGAGAGTTGCTGGCCGGGCGGGTCCGCCAGGTGGTCATGATCCGCCCGGAGGATACATATATGGGCCTCTATGAGCGCAGCGATATGGCCAATGCCGCCGGGGCGGATGTGTTCCTCTCCATCCACTGCAACGCCAACGAAAACGAGAACATTCAGGGGATATTCACCTACTCCTACCCCGGCAGCGAGCCGGGAGAAGCTTTGGCGGGCCACATCCAGCGGGAGGTGGCCGCCGCCACCGGCGGTCTGGACCGGGGGCTGCTCACCAACGACTATGTGGTCCTGCGGGAGACCAATATGCCCGCCGCCCTGCTGGAGTGCGGCTTTCTCTCCAACCCGGCAGAGCGCCTGCTTCTGGCCGATCCGGCCTATCAGGAGAAGATCGCCCAGGGGGCGGCCGCCGGCATTTTGGCCTACCTGAAAACACTGCTGCCGTAAAGAAAGAACCGCCGACCCCTACCGGGTCGGCGGTTTCATTTTAACGCTTGTAGTTTATTCGCCCTTGGGACGGTTGAAGATCTTAAACAGATCCTCCCACTGCTTGTCCTCCTCGGCCTGGCCCTCAGCGGGGGCCAGCTCCACAACGGGGGCAGCCTCCTCCCGGCGCAGCTCCTCCACCTTCTCGGCGGCCTTAGTGAAGGGCTTGTCGCCGCTGGGCAGCCCGCCGGCTCCCTCATCGTAGTTGGTGGCGATGATGGTGACCTGCATCTCGTCCTCCATGGTCTCGTCGAAGGCGTTACCGAAGATGATGTTGGCATCGGGGTGGACGGCCTCCCGCACCAGGTCGGCGGCGATCTCCACCTCCTCCATGCCCAGATCGGCACAGCCGGTAATGTTGATGAGCACGCCCCGGGCGCCGTTGATGCTGGTCTCCAGCAGGGGGCTGGAAATGGCCATCTTGGCGGCCTCCTCGGCCTTGTTCTTGCCGGCGGCCCGGCCCACGCCCATGTGGGCCATACCGGCGTCCTTCATAACGGCGGTGACGTCGGCAAAGTCCAGGTTGATGTAACCGGTGTTGCGGATGATGTCCGAAATGGACTGGACGGCCTGACGCAGCACGTCATCGGCGATCTCAAAGCCGTTGGCAAAGGTGATCTTCTGGTCGGTGGCGTACTTCAGCCGCTCGTTGGGGATGATGACCAGGGAGTCCACCCTGTCCTTGAGCTCGGAAATGCCGATCTCGGCCTGCTGCATCCGGCGGTTGCCCTCAAAGCGGAAGGGCTTGGTGACCACGCCCACGGTGAGGATCCCGGCGCTCTTGGCGATGTCGGCCACGATGGGAGCAGCTCCGGTGCCCGTGCCGCCGCCCATGCCGGCGGTGATGAAGACCATGTCGGTCCCCTCCAGCACCTTGGTGATGACGGCCTTGCTCTCCTCGGCGGACTTGCGGCCCACCTCGGGATCGCTGCCCGCTCCCTTGCCCCCGGTGATCTTCTCACCGATCTGAATTTTCTGGTTGGCGCTGGAGACGTTGAGCGCCTGCTTGTCGGTGTTGATGGCGACAAACTCCACCCCCTGCATCCCGGCACGGACCATGCGGTTGACTACGTTGCTGCCGCCGCCGCCCACACCAATGACCTTGATCTTGACAACGGACTCGGGGCCTGTATCCAATCCAAACGGCATAACTGCTCCTCCTATGTAAAGTGTGAAATTATTATCCGAGGGCCCTGTCATTTTGTGCAACAGGCAGGGCCCAACTCTATATCTTGTTATATTTTATCGCTCTTTTCCTCTCAGGTCAAGAGTTCTGAGCGTATTTCCCGAAACAATTTACAACATTTTTATCCCTGCCACCCCACAGGCAGCCATTGATCGGGCAGCAGGCGGGCCTCGCCGCTGCCATAGGTCAAGTCCAAAGTGCCCGTGACCTGCTCTCCCCGCTGGGCAAAGGTCTCCATCACCCGCTCCAGGGAAAAGGCCAAACGCTGGAAATCTCCGCTCATGGGCATCTCCACCGTCAGGCCCTCCCCATAGCCGAAATAGATGCTGTTCATGGCCGACAGGTCAATAAAGCCGGTGAGCCCCTGGCACAATCCCCGCTCCTCCAGAGCGGCAAACAGGGCCTTCAGGCTGTCCAGCTTCCGCTGCTCCTCGGCCTCCACCGCCAGGGGGGAGCCCAGGTTGGGGGGCTGAGGGGTGATACCCAGGATACTGGGCAGTTCGCTGCCGCCGGACAGCTCCAGCAGCTTGCACCCCGCAGAGAGCAGCCATCGGCCCTCCTCGGTGTCCACGGCGGCCACGGCTACCGACTCCACGATGCGCAGCTCCAGCACGTCGGGGGGCCGGACCACCACCGCTCCCTTGGACACATAGGGCAGCTTGCGCTGGATGTTCACAATGGTCTGGGGCCGGTTGATGAGAAAGAGATTGTCCCCCTTCTCCACCCCCGAAGCGGCGGCGATCTCCTGGGCGGTGTAGCGGCTGTTGCCCACCACCACCACTTCGTTGACCCGGAAGAAGGCGACACAGCCGGCGGCAATGGCCAGCAGGATGACCAGAAGGGACAGCAACTTATAGAGGCCGCCGAAGCGTCCTCCCCGTCGCCGGTGCCGATCCCGGTTTTTCCTCCTTGCCATGGAACTGCCTCAACTGCCTTTCTCTCTGTCCCCCGCCCGGCCGGGCAGTGGGGTATTGCTGTTATCATACCACCCATTGGTGAAAAAATCGTTAAAAAAGTCTTACAATCTGCTTTTTTATTCGGTTTCCTGCTCCTCTTTCCGCCAAATATCCGCTCCCAGCGCCCGCAGGTCTCCCGCCAGGTCGGCATAACCCCGGTCAATATGCTCCAGCTGGCGGATCACCGTCTCCCCTCGGGCGGCCGCTCCGGCCACAGCCAAGGCGGCGCCCCCCCGCAGATCGGTAGCCGCCACCCGGGCTCCGTGAAGGCTCTCCACGCCATAGACCACCGCCACCCGGCCCTCCAGCCGGATGTCCGCCCCCATGCGGATGAGCTGGTCCACATGGCGGTAGCGGCTGGTGAACATATTCTCCACAAAGAGGGTGGCCCCCTCCGAACAGGTCAGGGCGGCCATGACCACCGCCTGCGCATCGGTGGGAAAGCCGGGATAGGGGGCGGTGCGGACAGGGCTGACGGCCTTCAGCCGCCGGGGGGCCTTCAGGGAGATGGCCGACCGGCTGCTTTTGATCTCACACCCCGCCTCGCTGAGCAGAGCGGTAACGGTGGATAGGTGCCGCCAGTCCACCCCGGTACATTCCCCCTGACCGCCGGTGGCGGCCAAAGCGGAGAGATAGGTGGCGCAGACGATCCGGTCGGCCATGACGGTGTACTCGCCGCCGTGGAGAGGCACGCCCCCTTCGATGACCACCACCGAGCTGCCCGCTCCCCGGACCCTGGCACCCAAGGTGTTGAGAAATGCCTGCAGATCCACGATCTCGGGCTCCCGGGCGGCGTTGGTGATGGTGGTGGTCCCCGGGGCCATAACGGCGGCCAGCATAGCATTTTCGGTAGCCCCCACACTGGGCAGAGACAGGGCGATGTCACCGCCATGGAGGGGCCCGGTGCAGAGGAGCCGCCCCCCCTCCTCTTGGATATCCGCCCCCAGGGTGGTCAGCGAGGAGATATGTAGGTCGATGGGCCGGGGGCCCAGCTCACAGCCCCCGGGATAGCTCAACTCGGCCCGGCCCATCCGGGATAACAGGGGCCCTAAAAATATGACGGAGGAGCGCATCTCCCCCATCAGGCTATCGGGCACGTCCCACCCCACAGGGGCAGAGGCATCCACCGTGACCGTCTCCCCTTCTCGGCTGACCTTGCAGCCCAGGTGGCGGAGAATGTCCAAAGTAAACTCCACGTCGGTGAGCCGGGGGCAGTTGTGGATCATGCATTCCCCCGGTGCCAGCAGGGTAGCTGCCAGAATGGGCAGCACGCTGTTTTTAGCCCCCTGAATGGGGACCGAGCCGGAGAGGGGGTGGCCCCCCCGAATGGTAAATACGCTCATAACACGCCCTCCCAGGATGAATTCTGGGCCATCCTATGCGTGGGAAGGGGCGTGGGTGTATCAGCGGGTTTTACCCCCGGGCTATAAGGTCCTTCAGGGTGGTGTAGATCTTTTCGTTGGCATCGCTCACCGCCAGTGCGGTAAGTGAGCGGGCCATATCGGCACGCCGGGCAGGGTCGTGGAGCAGGCTGGTGGCCGTCTCGTAGAGGGCCCTACCCGAGCAATCCTTTTCAGGCAGCAGCACCGCCCCGCCCACCTCGGAGAGGATCCTGGCGTTCTTGGTCTGATGGTCGGCGGTGACGTTGGGAGAGGGCACCAGGATGGAGGGCTTGGCAATGGCGGCCAGCTCGGAGATGGTGGAGGCCCCCGAGCGGCAGATCACCAGATCGGCGGCGGCCATCACAAGGGCCATATCGTCAATGTACGCCCGCAGCTCCACCCCTGAGTCCTCTGCCACCCCGGCGGCGGCCAGATCTCCGGCCATGGCGGCGTAGTCCCGGCCGGCTCCGTGGATGTGGCGGAAGGGGGCGCCCTCCCGGCTCTCCAAAATCATAAAGTCAGTCATATAGCCGTTCATCACCCGGGCCCCCAGGCTGCCCCAGAAGGAGACCAGCAGGGGCCGGTCATCTGTAAAGCCCAGCTTCTCCCGGGCCTCCTGGCGGGTGTAACGGAAAAAGTCCCCCCGGACGGGGGTGCCGGTGAGGACCACCTTTTCCGGCTGCTCATAGGCATTGCGGCTCTCGGCAAAGCCCACCATGACCACGTCGCAGACCTTGCTCAGGGCCTTTGTGGTCAGGCCGGGAACGGCGTTGGACTCGTGAACGGCGGTGGGAATGCCCATTTTTGCGGCGGCCTTGACCACGGGATAGCTGGCATACCCCCCAGTGCCCACCACCAGATCGGGCTGAAACTCCTTCAAAATCCGCTTAGCCTGGGTGTCGGAGAGGGCCATATTCACCAACGTGCGCACGTTGTGCCCCACCGCCTTGGGGGTGAGGGAGCGCTGGAAGTTGGTGATGGTCACCGTTTTGAGGGGAAAGCCCTCCTGGGGGACCAGCCGCTCCTCCATGCCCCCGTCAGCCCCCACAAAGAGGACCTCCGCCCCCTCCCGCTCCCGGAACATCCGGGCCAGGGCCAGGGCGGGGTTGATATGGCCGGCGGTACCGCCGCAGGTGAAGAGTATATTCATAATTTATCCCCCCAGATAAGTGAAACAGTGAAAAAGCGAACTGTAAAGGGCTAAAAGCGGGGCGGCAGACCTCGCCGGGTATTTCGCCATTTGCTTTTCGTAGGGGCGGCCTGCGGCCGCCCGATCCTTTTACGGCATAGATCAATTTTCGCAAAGAGCGGGCGGTCACAGGCCGCCCCTACCCTCCTTGCTCCACACTTATTCTTGCTTGGGTGCCGGTATCTGCCTGGACACGCCCAGCACGATACCCATCTCAATGAGCTGAATGACCAATGCGGTGCCTCCATAGCTGAAGAAGGGCAGGGACACGCCGGTGGTGGGCAGGAAGTTGGTCACCACCGAAATGTTCAGGAACACCTGGGCGGCCATCAGGGTGATGATACCCACCACCAGCAGCGAGCCAAAGGGGTCCCGGGCATGAAGGGCGATCCAGTAGCCCCGAAGGATAAGCAGCAGGAATAAAATGAGCACCAGATAGGCCCCCACAAGGCCCATCTCCTCACACCAGACCGAGAAAATGAAGTCGTTTTCCGCCTCGGGCAGGAATAGCTGCTTCTGCCTCCCCTGGCCGAAGCCCACGCCGAACAGTCCCCCCGAGCCGATGGAATAGAGGGACTGGATGATCTGATAGCCGCCGTTTTGCGGGTAGGCCCAGGGGTCGGCCTGGACCTGAAGGCGCAGGGACATATAGCTGGTATTCTGAATGATGTACCACAAGCCCGCCCCTATCACACCGCCGCCGATGAGAATCCAGTGCCAGCCGATGCCCCCGGCAAAGAGGATGGCGGCAGCGGGGATCAGGATGAGGATGGTACCCGACATATGGGGCTCCGCCTTCATCAGCAGCACGATGAGCAGCAGGATGACCCCATAGGGCACCAGCTCCAGAAAGCCCCAGTCCTCCAGCTTCTGCATGACCTTACCGGCGGGGAACTTGCCCAGATAGACATTGGGGTCGTACTGGGTCCGCTTGACCTCGTGCCGGCGGCTCATTCGGGCGGAGAAGAACAGGATGACCCCCAGCTTTGCCACCTCCGAGGGCTGGAAGGAGGGAATGGGGCCGATGCGGCGGATCCACCGCTTGACGCCGTCGCTTCGGACGGTGTGGACGCCGGGGATCAGCACCAGTACCAGCAGCACCAGGGCCACCCCCAGCAGCAGGATGGAGAAAAAGCGGTAATACTGGTAGTTGATCCGGCTGGCCGCATACATGAGCACAAAGCCCAGAAGGGCGTAGATGCCCTGGTGGACGAAGTAGGTGGTAGCCTTGGCCCCCTCGTTGATGGCGGTGGGGTAGGATGCCGAAAACACGGTGATGACCCCAATGCCGGTGAGCAGGACCACCAGCATCAGAAAGGGCAGGTCCAGGGGAGCGGCAGCCAGCTGCTGCTCCATGGTCAGATCACGCTTGATGGTGGGCATGGCGGTCACCTCCGTTTTTTCATGTTAGGCCAAACTTACAGGCCGTAGCGCTGACGCACGCCAAAATAGGCGATAATGCAGAACAGGGCGGAGACGGTGGCAAAGACTCCAACCACCTTCTTCTCCTTCCACCCGCACATCTCAAAGTGGTGGTGGAGAGGGGCCATTTTGAACAGCCGCTTGCCCGTCCCGGTCAGCTTCCGGGTCAGCTTGAAGTAGGACACCTGAAGGATGTCGGACATGGTTTCGGCAATATAGACGATGCCCACCGGGATGAGCACCAATGGCATATCCAAGGCAAAGGCCAGCCCGCAGACCATCCCCCCCAGAAAGAGAGAACCAGTGTCCCCCATAAAGACCTGGGCGGGGTAGTGGTTATAGAGCAGGAAGCCCAGCAGCCCTCCAAGCAGAGCGCAGGAGACCGTCACCAGCTCCCCACGGCCCCAGAGGGCGGCCACCACAGTGAAAAAGAGGGCCACGGGCACGGTTACGCTGGAGCTCAGACCGTCCACCCCATCGGTGATGTTGACGGCGTTCACACAGCCCACCATCACAAAGGCGGCGAAGGCCATATACACCGTCCAGGACAGGGGGATGGTGGTCTGGACAAAGGGAATGTAAAGGTTGGGAGACAGATAGCCCTCGCTGCGCAGCAGCACCGTCATCAAAATGGCGGCGGAGAGCTGGAGGAGGAACTTCTTTCCGGCGGTGAGGCCGGTATTTTCATGGTGGACCACCTTCATATAGTCGTCAATGAAGCCGATGGCCCCAAAGACAAGGGCAAAGAGATAGACGTAAAGCCCTCCCCGGTTGCCCGAGGAGATGTGGCTCCAGCCCAGCACCAGGGTCACAAGGCCCATGGCGGTGATGAACATAAGCCCTCCCATGGTGGGGGTGCCCTGCTTGGACATGTGCCACTTGGGACCGATCTCCTTGATGGACTGGCCGGCGTGAAGGGCCCGGAGCACTGGGATGAGCAACCGGCCGAAGAAGGCGGTGAGGGCAAAGCTGAGGCCAACCACCAACAGGATTTCTATGACAGCGTCTTTTACATTCAACATGGCTTGAGGTCCTCCCCAGCATTTCAACATTCCTGCCCATTGGGCACGTGAGGGGCTATTTTATCATATTTTGCCCCAATTTGCAACGATTTCCCGCTCATCCATAGGCCGTTTTTCCCCGTTGACCTCCTGATAGGTCTCATGGCCCTTCCCCGCCAGCAGCAGGGTATCCCCCTCCCGGAGCAGCCGCAGGGCGGCCCCGATGGCACACACCCGGTCGGGTTCCATCAAAAAGGTGTGGGGCAGGGTCTCAATGCCCGCCAGGATCTCGGCCATGATGGCCGTGGGCTCTTCGCTACGGGGGTTATCCGAGGTGAGGATGCACCCGTCGGCCAATGTGGCGGCGATGGCGCCCATGATGGGCCGCTTGGCCCGGTCCCGGTCCCCGCCGCAGCCGAACAGGCAGAACAGCCTGCCCGGGGTGAAGGTCCGCAGGGAGAGCAGGGCCTTTTCCAGCGCATCCGGGGTGTGGGCGTAGTCGATGACCACCGTGCCCACACCCATGTGGGGCACCACCTCCATCCGCCCACGGACCCCCGGGGCATCGGTGAGGGCGGCGGCGCAGTCCCGAAGCCGCAGCCCCAGCGCCAGCCCGCAGGACAGGGCACACAGGGCATTATAGAGGGAGAAGGAGCCGGGGATGGGCAGGCTCACCCGGGCGATCTCGTATCGGGTGACGGCCACAAAATCGATTCCGTCGGGGCGCAGACGCAGGTCCCGGGCCGTCAGGTCGGCCTCGTCGTGGCCCTCGGAGTAAGTAAAGGTGGGACAGGGGGTGCTCTTGGCGTAGGCCCGGCCCGCCGGATCATCGTAATTGAGCACAGCCACCTGACTTTGGTCAAAAAGCCGGCCTTTGGCCTGCTGATAGGCCTCCATGGTGCCGTGGAAATCCAGGTGGTCCTGGGTCAGGTTGGTGAAGGCCCCCACGGCGAAATCCAGCCCCTCCACCCGGCTCAGGCACAGTGCGTGGGAGGAGACCTCCATCACCACATGGGTGCAGCCGGCATTGGCCATCCGCCGCAGCCATTGCTGCAGGTCATAGCTCTCAGGAGTGGTGCGCTGGGCGGGGTAGGTCTCCTCCCCCACCCGGATCTCATTGGTCCCCAAAAGCCCCACCTTGGTGCGGAGGGCACGGGTGAGCATGGCATGGACCAGGCTCGCAGTGGTGGTCTTGCCGTTGGTGCCTGTAATGCCCACCAGCCGGAGCTCCCGGCCGGGGTGGCCGAACCAGTTGGCCGAGATCTGGGCCAGGGCGGAGCGGGTGTCTTCGGTGAAGAGCACATCCTCCCCCTCCCCCTCCTGGACCAGAAGGGCAGCTGCCCCCTTGGCCCGGGCCTCGTCGAGGTAGCGGTGGCCGTCGGTCTTGTAGCCCTTCAGAGCCACGAACAGCTCGCCGGGCTGGAGGGTCCTTGTATCATGGGAGACGCCTTTGATTTCCACATCCTGGGCCACATTTCCGGTATAGCTGACGCCGGACAGCAGCGTTTGCAGATCCATGCCAACATCTCCTTGCCGCAAGTATCCCTCTCTTTCTCTATCGGTTTCTTTTTTGAATGGTTATTCGGCTGTCATGGTGTTGTCCATAAAGCGGCACTCCACCACAGTGCCCCGCTCCACCTGGGCGCCGGGGCTGATGGACTGGCTGGCCGCCAGAGAGCTGGAGGCCATATAGCGGCTGGAGCCGCCCACCTTCAGGTAGAGCCCCTCCCGGGCCAGGGCCTGCTGGGCCTGGTCGGCGGTCTGGCCCCGGACGTCGGGGACGGTGACCAAATCAGTGGGCTTCTCCTCCCCAAGGTAGAGGACCACCTGGCTGCCGCTGGGGATAACAGCCCCGCCCACGGGGATCTGGGCGGTGACGGTCTCTCCCTGACCCACGGTGCGGACGGTGAGGCCCGAGCTCTCCACCGCCTCCTTGCCGATCTGGGCGGTCTGGCCCATCAGGTTGGGGACGGTGACGTCGATCATGGCCTTTTCGGTGTCGCTGTAACGCCGCTCCACCCCCATGCTGTCCAGGATGTTCTCCATGAGCTCACCGGCCATCACGGCGGCCATGTTGCCGCCCGAGATGTAATATTTCTTCTCGGTATAGTTGCTGCCGGGGCTCACCGGCTTGGGGGCGTTGTAGGCCAGCAGCACCACGATCTGGGGGTCGTCGGCGGGGGCAAAGCCCAGGAAGGAGACGATGGTGTAATCCTTACCCTTGTTGATGATGGGGTCCTCGCCGCTCTTGACCGTCTCGGAGGAGCCAGTCTTGCCGCCGATGCGGTAGCCGGGGACGTAGGCCCGCTTACCTGTGCCGCCGTTGACCACTCCCTCCAGGATGGTGCGACAGCGCTGGCTGGTCTCCTCGCTGACCACCTGGCGGACCACGGTGGGCTCGTTCTGGGCGATGATATTGCCCTGCTGATCGGTGACCGACTTCATCACATAGGGCTGCATGAGGTAGCCCCCGTTGACCACGGCAGAGGCCGCCGTGATGAGCTGGATGGGGGTCACCGTGATCCGCTGCCCAAAGGAGGCGGTGGCCAGGTAGGTGTTGTCCCGGGTGCCGGGGGCCTCAAAGGTCTTGCGGGAGTGGACGATGCTCTTGCCCTCCCCCTGCATGTCGATGCCGGTGGCCTCCAAAAAGCCGAAGTCCTCCAGATAGTCATAGAACTTCTTGGGGCCCAGGGCCTGGCCGATCATCATAAAGGCGGGGTTGCAGGAGTTGGCCACCGCCTTGGCCAGGGTCTGCTGGCCGTGGCCGGGGGCCTTCTGGGAACACTCGATCTTGGTGTCGTCCACCATGTAGTAGCCCGGGCAGTAGTAGGTAGAGTTCTCGTTGATGACCCCCTCCTCCAGGGCGGCGGCCAGTACAATGGACTTGAAGGTGGAGCCGGGCTCGTAGGAGTCATTCATGGCCTTGTTGCGCCACTGGCGGTTGCGCATATCGGCCAGGGCGGCGTTGTAGGCCTTCTCTTTCTCCTCGTCGGTAAGCCCGCCGCTCTCCCCGGCGGCCTTCACCCGCTCCAGGTAATCGCTGAGCACCGGGTCGGTGACCTCCCAGGGGTCGTTGAGGTCGTAGGTGGGGGAGTTGGCCCAGCCCTTGATGGCCCCCGTCTTGGGGTCCATGGCAATGACAAAGCCCCCATCCTGCACGTCGAACATCTCGATGCCCTTTTCCAGGATACGCTCGCAGTAATACTGGATGGTAGCGTCCAGCGTCAGGGTCAGATCGTTGCCGTCGGTGGCGTCGTAGTAGTCCTGGAAGGAGTATTTCAGCTCCCGGCTCTTGCCGTCCCGGGCGGTGACCACCCGGCCGGTCTGGCCGGCCAGATTTTCCTCATAGAGTGCCTCCATGCCGTAGGCTCCCTTGCCGTCATTCCGCCAGTTGACCCAGCCGATGACCTGGGCGGCCAGGGAGTTGTAGGGGTAGTAGCGCTTGGAGGTGGGGATGAGCTGGATGGAGTTGGACAGGTGGTTTTTCACGATGAAGGAGCGGATCTCATCGGCCACCTCCTTCTCCACCCGGTAGGCGATGATCTCGTAGTAGCTGTTCAGCTCCATATGCTTTGTCAGCTTCTCCACATCGGCCTCCAGGATCTCGGCCAGTCCCTCGGCCACATTCTTGGCCTCGGGCCGGGGGTAGTAGTTCTTGCTGGAGGAGCGGATGTTCCCCTCATCGTCGATAAATGCCTCGTCCCAGCGCTCCTGGAGCTTGGCAAAGTCGTTGGGAGAGAGGATCACATCGTAGACGGTGGCCGAAGTGGCCAGCACCTTGCCGTTGACGTCGGTGATCTGGCCCCGGTTGGCGGCCACGGCGTTGTCCATGGTCTGCTGGTTGATGGCCCGCTCCTGATACTCGGCCCCCTTCTCGATCTGGATCACATAGAGCTGGTGGAACAGGGGCAAAAAGGCGGCGATGCCGAAAATGAGGACCAGCAGGCCTGTGCGGAACAGAATGGAGCGGTTGGTCTTTTGCATATCGGGGGTGGGGCCCTTCTCCCGGCGCTCCCGGCGCTCCTTGATGCGGCGCTTGCGCTCGGCCCGCTCCCGGTCCCGCTGCTCTCTGGCCCGGCGCTCCCGCTCCTCCTGGGTCATTCGTGCCATGTGATAGGTCCCTCCCTTCCCGGTTGCTGTCAAAAGAAAAAGACGTAAGAAAAATTATCTTTCTTACGCCCCTCACTTTCTCTCTATTCTACATTCCCAACCCATCTCAAGCCTATGGCGGCTGGCTTAAAAATATGTCAGGATATTGTTGACGATCTCTTTGATCCCCTGGGTAAACGTAGATTTTTCCTGGGTCCGCTCGTAGACGGTGACGCTGTCGGGCTCGGTCATGTCCACATAGACGATCTGTCCGGTCTGGGGCCGGCCCATGGAGCCGTCGGCGGTCATGGTGGTCTCAATGGAGCGCAGGTCGTAGGCCAGCTCGTACCGGGCCCGGAGGGTGGCCTCCTCACTGTGGAGAGCCACCAGATCGTTGCTGAGCTGCACCATCTCGTGGGAGATGGAGGAAAGCTGCACATAGGACAGCAGAATGCACACGGCCAGCACCGCCACAGCGGCAAAGCCCCCCACGGCAAAGAGGGAGACCTTGCCCGCCTCCCGGGTGGCGACCCGGGGGCGGGTCAGCTCCTCCTGGCGGGGGCGGGTGTGTGTCCTCGTCCTGGGCCGGGGCTGGGCCACCTCGGGCTCCAGTACCCGTGCGGCGGCGCCGTCATAGGCATAGCTGATATTCCGATAGGGGTCGTAGCTGCTGCGCTTGACGGCCTCGGCCATGGCTTGTCACACTCCGTTCTTCTCTGACGTAATGGGCGGTGCTATATCTTTTCTGCGATCCGCAGCTTGGCGCTGCGGGAGCGGGGGTTTTCATTCAGCTCCTGCTCACCGGGCAGGATGGGCTTGCGGCTGACCAGCCGGATGGAGGGTTTTTTCCCGCACACGCATACGGGGAAATCAGGAGGGCAGGTGCAGCCCTTCAAAAGCCGCTGATAGCCCGTCTTGACAATACGGTCCTCCAGGGAGTGGAAGGTGATGATGCACAGCCTCCCCCCCACCGTCAGGTGGTCCACCGCCTGGTCAATGACCCTCTCGCAGGCGGTGAGCTCGTCGTTGACGGCGATGCGGATGGCCTGGAAGGTCCGCTTGGCGGGGTGCTGCTTTTCCCGCAGGGCCTTGGCCTGCATGGCCGAGCGGATGATGTCCACCAGCTCCAATGTGGTCTCGATGGCCCTCTCCTCCCGCCGGCGGCAGATGGCGGCGGCAATGGCGGGGGCGTAGCGCTCCTCCCCGTAGTCGTAGAGGATTCGCTTCAGCTCCTCCTGGGGCCACTCATTGACCACCACCCGGGCAGTAAGGCCCTCGCTGCGGTCCATGCGCATATCCAGGCTGGAGTCCTGCATATAGGAAAAGCCTCGGCTGGGGTCGTCCAGCTGGGGGCTGGACACGCCGAAGTCAAAGAGCATCCCGTCGGCAGGGGGTGCGCCCACCCCATCCAGCAGGGCGCTCAGGTCGGCAAAGTTGCCATGGATAAGGGTGACCTTGTCCCGCCAGGGGGCCAGCCGCTCCTCGGCAGCGGCCAGGGCGGCGTCGTCCCGGTCGATACAGTAGAGGTGGCCGGTGGTGAGCCGCCTGGCGATCTCCACAGAGTGGCCCGCCCGGCCCAGAGTGCCGTCCACATAGCAGCCCGTGGGGGAGATGTTCAGTCCCTCGATGCACTCGTGGAGCAGCACCGGGGCGTGGGTATATACCTCGCTCATCAGACCCCCAACGCCTCCATACAGGCGGCCATCTTCTCCGGGGTCATATTCTCCTCCTCCTGCTCGTTCCAGGTCTCGGCAGCCCAGATCTCCGCCCGGTCATTGACGCCGATGATAACGGTGTCCTTGTCCAGCCCGGCATATTTGCGCAGCTTCTGGGGGATGACGATGCGCCCCTGACTGTCCAGCTCACACTTGGCGGCGTTGGCAAAGAGGGTCCGCATGGCCTTGGACTGGCTCATGGGCATGGCGGCAAACTTCTCGGTGAAGCGGTTCCAGGTCTCCTGGGGATAGATGGCCAGACAGGCATCCACGCCCATGGCCAGGTAAAAGGTGACCCCCAGCTCCTCCCGGAGCTTGGCAGGGATGAAGAGCCTGCCCTTGGCGTCGATGGAATGTTCATACGTCCCGGTCATGGCCTCACCCCCCACTTTAATGGGCAAATGTGGCTTTTTGCTCCACTTTGCCCCACCGTGGTTTAGTATACTGTTTCTGTAACCAAATTGCAATAGTTTATCGGTATTTTTTTCAGAGATATTTCAGATTTTTACGCCAAAATTTTCTCCTTTTCCGTACCCGAAAAATCTTTTTGTTTTTCTTTGTAACCTTTTTTGAAGGGCAAAACCACATTTTATAGTCGGTGCCCGGGAAAACGCCGGCAATATCTTGTGTTTTGTTCATTTTGCCGTCTCAAAACAAAAAAGTATCCACATCCCGTCCATGGGATGTGGATACTTTTTTGGGGAAGCAGAGTTCACCCCCCCCGGGGGTGTCCGGAGGGAGAAATAAAATGAGGGAGACCCTCTGGGGTCCCCCTCATTTGGTGACAGAAATGACTTGCTTCAGCCGTCAGTCTCGGCGTCAAAGACCTGGCTCTGGACCTGGCTTTGGGGGGCGGCGCCGGCGGCAGCCGAACGGAACCGGGTCCGGGACTTCTTGATCTCGTCATAGGCCTCGGCCACGGCCTCCTCGGTGCGGCGCAGGGCGTCCTCGCAGTAGGCGTTGGCCGCCCGCATGAGCTCGGCGCTGCGGTCCTCGGCCTGGCGGACCAGAGCGGCTCCCCGCTGCTTGGCCTGGGCCAGCAGCTCATCCTCGGCCAGCATCTGCTTGGCCTTCTCCTCGGCCTGCTGGATGATCAGGTCCCCCTCCCGCTTGGCAGAGGCCAGATAGTCGCTGCGGGCGGCCAGCAGCTTTTTGGCCTCGGCCAGCTCCATGGGGAAAGCCCCCCGGATCTCGTCGATGAGGTCCAGGGCCTTGTCCC
This sequence comes from uncultured Oscillospiraceae bacterium, assembly GCA_910588975.1. Taxonomy (GTDB): domain Bacteria; phylum Bacillota; class Clostridia; order Oscillospirales; family Oscillospiraceae; genus Vermiculatibacterium. Next base: position 64,719 of record CAJUSE010000006.1, read on the forward strand.
GCTCCACCACGCACTTGTCGCTGGAAAAGGCCATGTTCTTGGCCTCGTCGATCATATCAAAGAGCATATCCAAAAGTTCGTTCACACCACTGGCCATTACGGTTCCCTCCTGCTGTTAAATTTCTTTTCTACATCCCCGATGATCTCCCGGGGAAGGAAGTCACTGAGATCGGCCCCATAGGAGGCCAGCTCTTTGGCAATGCTGGAGCTGAGATAGGTATACTTGGCGCTGGAGGGCAGGAACATGGTGTCCAGCCGGGGGTTCAGCTTTCGGTTCACCAGGGCCATCTGGAGCTCGTACTCGTAGTCGGACACCGCCCGCAGCCCCTTGATAAGGGTGCAGGCCTTCTTCTCCCGGGCATACTCGGCCACCAGCATGGAGGACTGGTCGGCTTCCACATTGGGGAAACGCTGGGTGGCCCGGCGGATAAACTCTACCCGCTCGTCGGGGGTAAAGGTGCCCGAGTGCACCTTCTCTGCGTTGACCATGACCACCACGATGAGCTTGTCAAAGCAGAGGCTGGCCCGCTTGATGATATTCAAATGCCCCAGAGTGATGGGGTCAAAGCTGCCGGGGTAAATGGCGATCTTCATCCTGTCGCTCCCTTTTATGTGAATTGCCGGGCGCTCTTTTAGTCCGCCTGCCTGTGGTACAGGGTCAGCTTAATCTTGCCGTAGCGGTACTCCCGGCCCATGCGGTAGGGCGGAGGCAGCTGGGGCAGCAGCTTGTCCATACTGCTCTCACACACAATTATACCATTTTCCGACATAATGTCAATCGCCGCCATCTTTTCCAACGCCTTCTCCAAAAGGTCGGAGGCATAGGGCGGGTCCAGAAAGGCCAGGGCGAACTTCTCCCGGCAGGAGGTGAGGAAGGCCAGGGCGTCAGACTGGACCACCCGGCTATTCTGGGTAAAGCCGGTGTGCTCCACATTCTCCCGGATGACCCCCACAGCCTGGCGGGAGAAATCCACGAAAACGCACTTCTCCGCCCCCCGGCTCAAGGCCTCGATGCCCAGCTGGCCGGTGCCGGCAAAGAGGTCCAGCACCGATCGGCCCTCCACGTCGAACTGAACGATATTAAAGATGGACTCCTTCACCTTATCGGTGGTGGGCCGGGTATCCAGGCCGGGCAGCTCCTTCAGCTTCCGCCCCCTGGCCGAGCCGGTGATGACACGCATGGTCCTCCATCCTTTCCTTACAAATAGTTGCCTCTATCATAACAGAAAGTGAGCTGTTACGCAAATCCCTCAGGCATATTTTTTGAACTTTTTTGTCTTTTATGTTCCATGGTAGCTCGGATCATACCAATTGGAAAATTCCTCAGACCAGATATACTCACCCAGGCTCTCTTCGGAGCACGTTTCCTCATAAACCGTGTGCATTTCCCCATCCTCGTAATTTTCCACCAAAAAATCTGCCCCCTGCACATCCTCATGCCAGTTCCAAGACATTTGGCGAACGCAGGTAAAGCCTTTTTCCAAATAGCGGTAAAGGTGAACCTCTCCCACCGATCCCGCTCCCCATCTTGTATACGTCCGTATGGTTTTTTCCTCCGGTATCAACTCTGGAGGGCCCAGACTGAAAAGTTCATTCAGACCATAGGGGTCAGAAATAAACTGCGCCGACTCCTCATCCCAAATATAATAGGAATATATGGCGTGTCCATTCGGAGTTTCAGAGATACGAACACCAAAATCCATATCTCCATCAAAATCCATATCTTCCACATAGCAGGACAGCTGTTGGAGCGTTTCTTCGCTGTAGCCCTCCAATGTCTGGAACGACTGCGCATCTCCCTTTTCGCAATAGATATTGATTTCAAAGAGGCCCCATGTTTCTTGTTCTACCACCTCCACCCAAAAGGTATGCTCCCCGTCCCCTACGTCCACCTCCATCCCCATCGGGGCAGGGTCGGGTACCTGTGTAAGGACCGGGGCAGATGTGGGGGCCGGCGTGACAGGGGGCTCCTCCCGGACGGCGGTAAGCCGAACGCCATTCTCACCGAAGGTGACGGTGATGACCTCGTCCTGCTGTTCCTTGCCGGACAGGGTCACCACCGCCCGGTTTTCCTCCGGCCAGGAGACCTCTACGCTCCCCTGACCGCCATCGGCGTGGATCTCTGTCCTGTAGCTCCCTTCTCCCGCTTCAGAGGTCCCCACCACCTGAACACTGACCGGCCCGAAAGACCAAACAGCATCGCTGCGCCGCACCGTCACAGTATAGGCCCCATCCGGTGAGGGAAAGGTCTCCTCATATTTATAAGTGGTATCCGCCATATCGGCAAACAGACTGTCCACAGCCCAAACCCAAAAGCCAAACAGGAGCGCCAGAAGCAGGATTGCCCCTATGAACCATTTCGTTCCTCTTTTCACGGTATGTTCTCTCCTTCAAGCGACCATCTATCACCGGAAAACCACGGCCCTCCCGCCCCTTATTTCTTCCCCTTCCAGCCAAACTTGGTGGCGGTAGCCAGTGGGACATTCTCATAATCCCACTGGTGGTCGGTGTCGGCCATATACTGGCTGGTCACATTAAAATAGAGGTGGCTGTCCTCCCCGGCCTTGTTCCAACCCGGGTCCACGCAGTACCACTCCCCCTCCAGCTTCACCATATTCCAGGCGTGGTCCTCCATAGAGGAGAACGCCGCCCCCACCACAGTGATGCACTCAATGTCCACCAGGTCCATGAACAGCTGGAAAGCCGAGGCATAGCCCACCGCCGTCCCCGCCCCGTTGATGAGCACCCCGTAGGGGATGGAGCTGTCGTCCGCCCCCTGGGGGGTCCGGGGATCGTAGATCGAGCGGTCAAAGGTGCCCACCGACATGAGCCAGTCGTGGAGAGCCAGCTCCTTTTCATAGTCGGTCATATCCTCGGTGATATGGTTTTTGATGACCGAGCGGACACAGGCCAGCACCCGGGTGTCCTTCTGGCTGAGCCCCTCCAGGTCGGCCGCCGCCCCCGCCTCGTAGGCCTTGCGGATGGCCGAGGTATCATAAAGGTCGGTGTTCAGCTTGCCCGGAGGATCAAAGGCCACCGCCCCCTGGGGGGCCCCGGAGGGCAGCGGGGCGGGCGTTTGGGTGTCCGTGGGCACAAGGTCAGACGTGCAGCCGGCCAGCAGGCACAGGGCCAGCAGGGCGGGAACAAAACGTTTCATGGCAGGGTCTCCTTTGCAGGTATGGGATGGGGCCGGGCCTTACCAGCCGGCCCGGTTGTCCCAGCCGTAGGTATCGGCGGTGGCCCAGGGGACATTCTCATAGTCCCACTGGTGGTCGGTGTCCACCATAAACTGGCTGGTCACATTAAAATAAGTGCGCTCTATGGTGTAGCTGATCCCCTGTATCATGCTCGTAACAGGGTCGTCCCAGGTGGTGTCCACGCAGTACCACTCCCCGTCCAGCTTCACCATGTTCCAGGCGTGGTCCTGGCTGGAGCCGGAGGAGGCCCCCACCACCGTGATGCACTCGATGCCGGCCAGATCCATGAGCAGCTGAAAGCTGGTGGCGTAGCCCAGGCAGATGCCGTACCCCTTCACCAGGGGGCCGTAGGGGTTGTTGTTGTCCTCCCGGCCGGCCCCTCCGCCCAACGCCTTCCGGTCGTACTCGCTGTGGCTGACGAGATAGTCGTGAAGGGCCAGCTCCTTCTCCACCTTGGTCATGCTCTCCTTGATTTCCTTTTGGAAAACGGTTTCACAGGCCTCGTAAATGGCGGCGTCCTTCTCGCTCAAATTGGAGGGGTCCCCCGCCGCCCAGGCCGCTTTGATGGCCGAGGTGTCATAGAGGGTCATATCATGGTCTCCGGGCGGGTGGAAAATGCGGCGGCCCTCCTCGTCGTACTCTCTCTGGTCGATATACCCGGTGGACCCGGCAGCATCCTCCGGCGCATAGGGCCGAAGGGCCATCTGGGCAAACTCCTCCTCCAGGGCCTTCCCGGCCCCCTCCGGGTCACTGCACAGGAGCAGGCAGGTCAGATCCCCCTCCCGTACCAAACCCTGTTCCGCCACCTGGGCCTGCTGGGGGGCGTAGCCGGTGAAGTCCCCCACCCGGCCCTGGCGGTAGGCCTCCAGCGCCCCGGCCACAGTGTGGCTGTCCGCCGAGCTCAAACCTGCCAGGACAACGATCTCCCGGGCGTCCACCTCCCCGGCGGTGTAAATAACGGCCCCAAATTCGCCCTTATCCAAAATCTCCCCCGGGATGGTGTAGACCTCCCGCAAATAGAAATCCATATCCTCTTCCGATAGGGCGGTGTAATCCTCCCCATCGCTCTGGCTGTCCAGAATGACCCCGGCGGCACTCTCCGCACCCTCCTGGGTCGTCAGGATAACGGCATCCCCCTTCACCGGCCCGGCGGCGCAGGAGGTCAACAGGGACAGGGCCAAAAGCACGGAAACCAGCTGCATCTTCACTCCGTCCTCTCCCTCTCCCGAAAATAGTCGTAAATGACCTGTCCCGTGGCCTTGCCCGCCGCCTGCTGCAGCTGGGCCAGGGTAGCCGTTTTGATGGCCTTGACGCTCTTGAACTCCTTGAGCAGCTCCGCCTTCCGCTTGGGGCCGATGCCGGGAATTTTGTCCAGCTCGGACCCCTTCACCCGCTGGTTCTGCTGCTGGCGGTGGAACTCGATGGCAAAGCGGTGGGTCTCCTCCTGGATCTGGCCCACCAGGGCAAAGACGGCGGGGATGCGCTGAATACCGATCTCGGCCCCCTCCGGGGTGACGAGGGCCCGGGTCCGGTGCCTGTCGTCCTTCACCATGCCGAAAATGGGGATACGCAGCCCCAGCTTCTCCTCCACCGCCACTGCCACCCGGGCATGCTCGGCGCCGCCGTCGATAAAGAGCGCATCGGGCAGCTCAGAAAACTTCTCGTCCCCGTCCAGATAGCGCTGGAACCGCCGGGTGAGCACCTGATCCATGGAGGCGTAGTCGTCGGGGCCGTCCATATCCTTCAGCTTGAAGCGCCGGTAATCCCGCTTCAAAGGCCGTCCCCCCACATAGACCACCATGGAGGCCACGATGTCGTCGGCCCCCTGGTTGGAGATGTCGTAGCTCTCGATGCGGTTGGGCCCCTGCTTCATGCCCAGCATGGTGCCCAGCAGCTCCAGGGTCTTGCTGGTCCGCTCGGCCTTGGTGGTGGCCCGGACCACCTCCTCCACGGCGTTCTTGTTGGCCAGCCGGATAAGGTCCATCTTGGCCCCCCGCTGGGGGGTGAGCAGCTCCACCCTGTGCCCGCAGGCCTCGGAGAGCATCCGGGCCAGGGGGGTCTCGTCCTCCAGCTCCCGGGGCAGCAGGACCTGTCGGGGCAGCCGCCCCCGGCCGGCATAGTACTGCCGCACCAGGGCGGAGAGCACCTCCCCCTCGTCCTCCTCCATGGGCCGCTCCAACAGGCTGTAATCCTTGTCCACCAGATTGCCCTCGGAGAAGTGGAGCACCACAAAGCAGGCCTTGGCCTCCCCGGCGTGGTAGCCCACCACGTCGGTGTCGGACAGGGAGCCGGCCACCACCTTCTGCCGCTTGCCCAGCAGCTCAATGGCCTGGGCCTGGTCCCGGAGCTCGGCGGCCTTCTCAAAGCGCAGCTCCTCGGCGGCCTGGGCCATCTCGGCGTTCAGGTCGGAGAGCACCTCCTTAAATTGTCCCTCCAGCAGCCGCACCGCCTGGTCGATCTGCACCCGGTAGCGGCTCTGGTCCATCTCGGGCCGGCAGTAGCCGTCACACAGGCCCATGTGGTAGTTCAAACAGGGCCGCTCCCTGCCGATGTCCCGGGGGAATTTTTTGTTGCAAGAGGGCAGCTTCAGCGCCTGGCGAATGGCGTCCAGAATGCCGTAAGTGGCCCCCCGGCTGCCGTAGGGGCCAAAGTACCTGGCCCCGTCCTCGGCCACCCGGCCCACCAGAGAAAATTTGGGGTAGGGGCTCTTCACGTCCAGGCGCACATAGGGAAAGCCCTTGTCGTCCTTCTGGATGATGTTGTAGTGGGGCTGATGCCGCTTGATGAGGGAGTCCTCCAGCACCAGGGCCTCGAACTCGCTGTCGGCCACAATGACATCAAAATGGTCAATAGAGGCCACCATGGCCCTTGTCTTTTCCGTGTGGCTGGCCAGGTTGGCAAAATATTGGGACACCCGGTTTTTCAACGCCTTGGCCTTGCCCACATAGATGACGGTGTTCTTCTCGTCCTGCATGATGTACACCCCCGGCTTCAGGGGTAGAGCGTGGGCTTTTTCCTTCAGCTCGTCAAAGGTCATGGTCTCACCTCCTCATAAATTCCGTATTGTAGTATTATAACACGTCTCCCCCCAAAAGCACAAGTAGGGGCGCAAGGCGCCGGTGGCGCCTGTCCTGCGCTGACCGAGACGGAGCCGAGACCGGCCCCATGTGGCCGCCCGCTCCCCTTGCTTTCCCCCTCCCTCTGTGTTAAAATATTTACGTATAAACGACCCTCAACAAGGTGTGACCTATGAAAAAGAAGCTTGGCCAAATTTTGAACTGGATCATCTTCGCCCTGTGGCTCTGGTGGGCCATGTGGTGGTCCGTCCGCACTTTTTATCCCAAGCCCTACCCGCCCCTTGATAAACTGATGCCCCTGCCAATGTGTCTCGCCATCCTCGCCACCTTTTTTCTGGAGCCCCTGAACAAGTGGACGGGCCAGGACGAGGACGACGTAAAATTTTTCAGACTCTCTATACAGATCCTGGTGCTTTTTCCCCTCATTGTTGGCACCATACGTTTTTTCTTTCTCCGCTGAACGACCAAACGTCAAAAAGGGACGGCTCCCGCCGTCCCTTTTCCTGTTCACCGCCTTACTCCCGCCATCTCTGTGGTATGGGCCGCTCCACCGATTGCATTTTCCTCACCGCTGTGGTATCATCAAACCATCAAAATCGAAAGGAGTGAGGCGCAAAACACGCCGTCAACACAGCAGCGATAAAAACACAAACGCAGGCCCTTCCCTGCAGAGACGGTAGGTAGTCCGTCCGTGCCGGCAGCCCGGCATAAGTAGCCCTCCCTCCTTGGGTCGTCCATTCGCTGTTCCCAATTTCATTTAAGGAGGAAGCACCATGGACGTACCAGAAAGCAGCCTGACCGTACTGTTTGACGACCCCTTCTGGGTCGGCATATTTGAGCGTCGGGAGGGCGGGACCCTTTCAGTATCCAAAATCACCTTTGGGGCCGAACCGAAGGACTACGAGGTCTATGATTTTCTTTTGACCCACTACGCCGTCTTGTCCTTCAGCCCCCCTTTGCCGAACACGGCAAAAAGCGCCATTCCCAAAAGCCCCAAAAGCGTCCGGCGGCAGGTGCGGGGAGCCGTCCGCAGTTCCAGCGTAGGCACAAAGGCCCAACAGGCCCTCAAGCTGCACCAGGAGCAGCAGGGCGTAGCCAAAAAGGCTCGGCAGCGTGAAAAACGTCAAGAAGAGCAACAGCGCCGGTTCGACCTGAAGCAGCAAAAGCACAGGGAAAAGCACCGGGGACACTAAAGGCCCCACATCCCAGGAATACATCAAAAAGGGACGGCTCCCGCCGTCCCTTTTTGACGCTTTGTGTGAGCATAGTGCCTTCTGTAGGGGCGGGTCCCAGACCCGCCCGTCCCTTGCAGGAGCAGATCTCCCCCCATTTCGCCGCAGGTCAATCTTCCTCCATCTCAATCAAATTCCGCAATCTGGACGGAGCGGGAGTATCCGCATGCAACGGAAAATCCCCAAAGGGGGTCTGCAAGGTATCGGCGCCGACTTTACAGACAAAAAAGGCGACCCTGCTAAAGGGCATAGGTTCCCTTGGCACATCGTACAATGCACAAATTTTTTCTGTGCCGCTCTCATTCAAATACTGCTCCAGATAGGCAGTCTGCCAGTTATCCCTGTCTACACCGGCCTCCGGAACCACAAAAGCGCCAAAGTCGATTTCCCGGGGCGCCCTCTCCAGAAGCATTTCAATAAGATACCACTCATCGCTATAATCATAGCAGTGATATTCCTTCACTCTTTTCATGCAGTGCTCAATCCCAATCCGGCCCCAGATTGCCCTCCTTCCAGTGCCGCCGGCACAGGCCGATGTACTTGTCGTTGGCCCCCAGCACCACCTGCTCCCCCTCCTTGAGGACGGTGCCCCTCTCGTCAAACCGGGCGTTGTAGAGGGCCTTGCGGCCGCACCAGCAGATGGTCTTGACCTCCTCCAGGATGTCCGCCCAGGCCAGCAGGGCCTCCGAGCCAGGGAACAGATCCCCCTTGAAGTCAGCCCGCAGGCCGTAGCAAATGACGGGCACCCCCATATCGTCCACCACGTCGGTGAGGAAGCGGACCTCCTCCCGGCTCAAAAATTGGGCTTCATCCACGATGATGCACTGATATTTCTTGATCTCCTGGGCGCCCATAGCGTGGAAGTCGTCAAACCAGGTGCAGGGGTAGCTCAGCCCAATGCGGGAGTTGACCACGGCTTTGCCCTCCCGCTGGTCGATGTTGGGCTTGACCATGAGGGCCTGCTGGCCCCGCTCCTCGTAGTTGTAGCGCACCATCAATGCGTTGGCCGACTTGGAGGAGCCCATGACTCCGTAGCGAAAATAGAGCTTTGCCATCCTTCATTCCACCTTATCTGTTTCTGTTTTCCGGGCCTTATATCTTATAAATTCTCCTTCACAACGGGGGCAAAGGGGGCAAAGGCGCTGGGCAGGGAGTATTTCTCCGCCAGCTCCCCCCTGTCCGCCCAAACCCAACCCTCCGGCAATTCCTCTCTCTGGGCCTGGACCACATAGGCATTCATGTGCCACTCTATGTGGGTAAAAATATGCTTGCCGGCGGCCACGAAGGCCCCCTCCCCCGCCACGGGACAGCGGGGCTCCTCTCCGGGAAGCAGCAGGTCGTTGGGATACTCCCACAGCCCGGCCAGCAGGCCCTTTTCCGGCCGGCGGCGCAGGGCCACCCGCCCCTGGCGGAAGATGAGCCACACCGCCCGCTCCTCCACCCGCCGCCCCTTTTTGGGGGGCTTCACCGGGAAGTCGGTCTCCCGCTGGTCCCGGTGGGCGGCGCAGAACGCCCGGGCCGGGCAGCTCTCGCACAGGGGGGCGCCGTTGGGCAGACACACGGTGGCCCCCAGCTCCATGAGGGCCTGGTTAAAGTCCCCGGGGCTTTGAAGGGGCATAACGGCCTCCAGTGCGGCGGTGATGTCCCTCTTTGTGGCCGGTCTCGTCACGTCCCGGCTGTCGGCGGTGAGCCGGGTCACCACCCGGAGCACGTTGCCGTCCACGGCGGGCACCGGCTGACCGAAGGCGATGGAGGCGATGGCCCCGGCGGTGTAGTCCCCCACTCCAGGCAAGGCCCGAATGGCGGCGTAGTCGGCGGGAAATTTCCCGCCGTGCTCATCCATGATCTGCCGGGCGGCCCTTTGCAGGTTCCTGGCCCGGCTGTAATAGCCCAGCCCCTGCCACAGCTTCATGAGCCTGTCCTCGTCACACCGGGCCAGCTCCTCCACCGTGGGCAGGGCCTCCAGAAACCGGCGGTAGTAGTCCATCACCGCCGCCACCCTGGTCTGCTGGAGCATGATCTCGGACACCCACACATGGTAGGCGGTGGGGGCACTGCGCCAGGGCAGCACCCGGGCGTTCTCCCGGTACCAGGCTAATAGGGGGATGGGCAGTCGCTCCAGCTCCGTCATGCTCCCTCACCTCCCCCAATTTCTATCTTCCCTATTATACTTGCTCCCGGGGAATTTTTCAACGGAAAGCCGCAAGGAATTTTCTCTTTTTGTCCCATCCGGCCTGCCCCCTTTCCAAATCCTTCCCCATGTGCTATACTGTTGGCAGAAAACTGTTCCACAGGAGGTAATCTTCATGTCTGAACCGTTAAAAGCCATCGTCATGGCCGCCGGCAAGGGGACCCGTCTGCGCACCGAGGGGGTAGACCTGCCCAAGGTCCTCCGCCAGGCCGCCGGAGCGCCCCTGCTGGCCCATGTGCTGAGCCAGCTGGACTTCCTCCCCCCCGAGGACATCGTGCTGGTGGTGGGCTATGAGGGAGACAAGGTGGTCTCCGCCTTCCCCGGCTACCCCCACGCCTTCCAGTCCCCCCAGCTGGGCACCGGCCACGCCGTCCAGTGCGCCGAAGGGGCGCTGAGCGGCTTTGAGGGGGACATCCTCATCTGCAGCGGAGACATGCCCCTCATGTCCAGCCGGGCCTACCGCCAGCTCTGGGAGCAGCACACCCGGGAGGGCAACGCCTGCACCCTCATGGCCGGGGTGGTGGACGACCCCGGCGCCTATGGCCGGGTCATCCGCAATGAGGAGGGCGGCTTTGCCCGCATCGTGGAGGCCAAGGACTGCACCGAGGAGGAGGCCAAGGTCCGGGAGATCAACGCCGGCGTGTATATCTTCCGCTCCCGGGACCTGTGGCGCAGCCTCACCACCCTGCGCCCCGACAACGCCCAGGGGGAGTACTACCTCACCGACGCCCCCATCTGGCTGGTGAAGCAGGGGGAGCGTGTAGGCGTCTGCGCCGCCTGCACCGAGGAGGAGCTCCTGGGCGTCAACACCGTGGAGCAGCTCCAGCAGGTGGAGAACATCCTCCTGAACAGATAAAAACCGGGGCCGGGAGAAATCTCCCGGCCCTCTGCCTTTTCCCTGTACCTCCAACCAACAAAAGGCCGCCGTCCTCTTGGACGGCGGCCCTGTTCATTCCAAATATCCCAAACAGGAAAAATCTTACCCCAGCTCGGCGAAATACTTAATGGTCCGCACCATCTGGCTGGTGTAGGAATTCTCGTTGTCGTACCAGGCCACCACCTGGACCAAATTCCCCTCGCCCACCATGGTCTGGGTGGCGTCGAAGATGGAGCCGTGGGTCTCGCCGATGATGTCGGAGGAGACGATCTGGTCCTCGTTGTAGCCGAAGCTGTCGTCAGCCACCGACTTCATATAGGCGTTGATCTCCTCCTTGGTGACCGCCTTGCTGACCTTGGCCACCAGGATGGTGGTGGAGCCGGTGGGGGTGGGCACCCGCTGGGCGGAGCCGATGAGCTTGCCGTTGAGCTCGGGGATGACCAGGCCGATGGCCTTGGCGGCGCCGGTGGAGTTGGGCACGATGTTCTGGGCGCCGGCCCGGGCACGGCGGAGATCGCCCTTGCGCTGGGGGCCGTCCAGGATCATCTGGTCGCCGGTGTAGGCGTGGACGGTGGTCATAATGCCGCTCTCGATGCCGGCCAGGTCATTGAGGGCCTTGGCCATGGGGGCCAGGCAGTTGGTGGTGCAGGAGGCGGCGGAGATGATGGTGTCCTCGCTCTTGAGCTGGGTGTGGTTGACGCCGAAGACGATGGTGGGCAGGTCGTTGCCGGCGGGGGCGGAGATGACCACCTTCCGGGCGCCGGCCTTGATGTGGGCCTGGGCCTTCTCCTTGGAGGTGTAGAAGCCGGTGCACTCCAGCACCACGTCCACCCCCAGCTTGCCCCAGGGGCACTCGGAGGCGTCGGCCAGCTTGTAAATGATGATCTTCTTGCCGTCCACCACGATATAGTTGTCCTCGCCCTCACCCTCGTTGTAGGTGATGGTGTGGTTGCGGGCATAGTTGCCCTGGGCAGTATCGTACTTCAGCAGGTGGGCCAGCATCTTGGAGCTGGTCAGGTCGTTGATGGCCACGACCTCATACCCCTCTGCGCCGAACATCTGGCGGAAGGCCAGCCGGCCGATCCGGCCAAAACCGTTGATTGCAACTTTGACAGCCATAATTTCTTCTTCCTCCTATAAAGTTAATAAGGGTAATTTGCCATGCGCTTATACAGGGATATTATATCCTCTTTTCACACAAATGGAAAGGGGTATTGGGTATTTTTACGTGAAATTCCATAAAATTTTTCCGCAACGTTTCCCCACCCTTCCGGTCTCCCCCTGCTTTTTTCGACAAAATTCGTCAAAAGCGGTTGTTGCATCGGCCAGATTTTGGTATACTCTTGGATAGACAGTCTGCGCATGATAGAAAAAACAGACAGGAGGCGCTCCCATGGACGAAAGGCAGCGTGACCGGCTCATTGAAAAAATGCGGGAGGACCTGTCCAACGCCCTGGGGGCGCTGGACACCCTGGTGCCCCTGGTCCGGGAGCGGGGCGGCAGTGAGGACGTGACCCACCTGGCCATGCTCAGCCAGGCCCTCTACCGCCAGCTGCGCACCCTTCTGCACATGGAGCTGACCCGGCAGCAAAGCCCCACCTTTCTCCCCCGCACCACCGACCTGACCCACCTGTGCCGGGAGCTGGGCCGGCAGATGGAGGGGCTCTCCCGGGCGCTGGAGGTGGACTTCCGCTGGGACATCGAGCCCGACAGTCTCACCGCCGTGGCCGACCCCGCCCTTCTGGAGCTTGCCCTTCTGAGCCTGCTCTCCAACGCCGTGGCCTCCGCCGGCACCGGGGGCCGGGTGAGCCTGCGGCTGCGGAGCCGGAACGGCCTTGCCATCTTCATCGTGGGGGACAGTGGCCCCGGCCTTGCCGGCCAGGCCCTGGAGGAGAGCCTGGGCCTGGGGCTTCAATCGGCCCGGCGGGTGGCCACCCTCCACCGGGGCACCCTGGTACTGGAAAACGACGAGCAGGGGGTCTGCTCCGTTCTCTCCATCCCCGCCGCCCCCAAGGGGCAGGAGCGGGTGGAGGCCCCCAAAATGGGCTTTCTTCTCACCGGGGGCTACTCCCCCATCCTCATCGAGCTGTCCCACCTACTGCCCACGAACTGCTACGAGCTGGAAGATTTGGAATAAAGACGAACACCGGGGCGGAGGGCCATCCTCCGCCCCTTGCACATTTGCACTCTCTGTGCTTATGGCAATACCTTCGTAGGGGCGGCTATCAGCCGCCCGCTCTTTCCAATTTTGCAATCTTTTTTTCATAAACTCATTTCTGGCTTGCCAGCCGGGCCCAAAACCGCTTAGAAAGCGGTTCTGGACTCCGAACTTAAAGGGCCAGACCAGCGGAAATCATAGGTCCCTACGGTACAACCGCAAAAATTCCAACCCCGCCCTTCCATACCTCGGGTAAAAATCTGCAAGGCTATCCACCTGTTTCCGGCGGCCAGCGTCTGAACGACCCGTTTCCCCTCTTGCGCCGCTGCCGCTGAATATCTGGACATTGACGGATATATTGCTACCATCCCCGCCGCCTGGGCAGGTGCAACCGCCGCACCCTGTAGGGGCGGCCTGTGGCCGCCCGTTGCCCTCTCCCCCCCCCTTGACGGAGCTTGCCCCATGTGGGATAATATGTGTTACCATGCTAATAAGCATCAAAAATAGGAGGTCCTTCCATGACCGAGCTGCTTTTACGCAAATTTGTCAAAAACTACGACCAGACCGGCGACAGCGCCGTCCGGGAGGCCTACGGCTCCCTGTCCGGCATTGTGGGCATCCTGCTCAACCTGCTGCTGTGCACCGGCAAATTCTTCGCCGGGCTGCTCACCGGCTCGGTGTCCATCACCGCCGACGCCTTCAATAACCTCTCTGACGCCGCCTCCTCGGTGGTCACCCTGGTGGGCTTCCGGCTGGCCGGCCGGAAGGCCGACGACGACCACCCCTACGGCCACGGCCGGATGGAGTATCTGGCCGGCCTGGCCGTCAGCGTGGTCATTCTGCTGGTGGGCGTAGAGCTGGCCCAGGGGGCCGTTGAGAAGATCCTCCACCCCGAGCCTGTGGTCTTCTCCACTCTGTCCGTGGGCATCCTGTGCGCCTCCATCGCCGTCAAGCTGTGGATGTACCGCTTCAATTCCCAGCTGGGCAAGCGCATCTCCTCGGCGGCCATGGCGGCCACCGCTGCCGACTCCCTCTCCGACTGCGTGGCCACCGCCGCCGTCCTGGTGGGCCTTGTGGCAAGCCGGCTGTGGGAGGTCTCCATCGACGGCTGGACGGGCATCATCGTGGCCGCCTTTGTCCTCCGGGCCGGCTGGGAGTCGGCCAAGGACACCATCGACCCCCTGCTGGGCCAGGCCCCCGACCCCGAGCTTGTGAAGGGCATTGAGGAGACCGTTCTCGCCCACCCCGAGATCGTGGGTGTCCACGACCTGATGGTCCACGACTACGGCCCCAGCCGGCTGCTGGCCTCCCTCCATGCCGAGGTCTCTCTGGACGCCGACATGGCCGCCACCCACGACGTCATTGACGACGTGGAAAAGGAGCTGGCCCGGAAGTATCACCTCATCGCCACCATCCACATGGACCCCATCGCCACCAATGACGAGCTGGTCAACACCCGGAAGGCCGAGATGACCGAGCTGATCCGGCAGGTGGACCCGGCCATGACCCTCCACGACTTCCGCATGACCGAGGGCCCCACCCACACCAACCTCATCTTCGATGTGGTGGTCCCCCATGGCTGCCCCCTCTCCGACGAGGCCGTCAAGGCAGAGATCGCCCGGCTGGCCCGGGAGTACAACGAGCGCTACATCACCGTCATTCAGGTGGACCACCCCTTCACCGCCCTGGTGTGACCGGAGACATAAAATTTACAGTTCATTCACCCATCCCCGGGGAAAAACAGTATAATTACCACAGGAAAGATATCCGCACCCCCATATCAATAAGGAGGGATCCCCATGGCGCAGAAAATTCTCATCGTGGAGGACGAGGAAAACATCGCCCAGCTTCTCCATCTCTATCTGGAAAAAGAGGGCTTCGAGACGGCCATCGCCCCCGACGGGGGCAAGGCGGTGGAGCTGTTCCGCTCCTTCGCCCCCAGCCTTGTGCTGCTGGACATCATGCTCCCCGTCATGGACGGCTGGTCGGTGCTGAAAAAGATCCGGGAGGAGTCCAAGACCCCCGTCATCATGCTCACCGCCAAGGGGGAGACCGGGGACAAGGTCACCGGGTTGGAGCAGGGGGCGGACGATTACATCGTCAAGCCCTTTGAGACCAAGGAGGTGCTGGCCCGCATCCACGCCGTCCTCCGCCGCACCCAGGACGGAGAGGAGGTCACCGGGGAGAAAAAGCTCTCCTTTGACAAGCTGACCATCAACCTGGATGCCTACGAGCTTTTGGTGGACGGCAAGCGGGTGGACACCCCTCCCAAGGAGCTGGAGCTGCTCTACCACCTGGCCGCCGCCCCCAACCGAGTCTTTACCCGCAACCAGCTTCTGGACGAGGTCTGGGGCTTTGACTACTTTGGCGACAGCCGCACGGTGGATGTGCACATCAAGCGCCTGCGGGAAAAGCTGGAGGGGGTCAGCCCCCTCTGGAGCCTGAAAACGGTCTGGGGCGTGGGCTATAAATTCGAGGTGACCGGGCCGTGAAAAGCCTCTACCGCCGGCAATTCATCATGATGACCTCCCTGGTGCTGATCTCCTTCCTGCTGTTGGGGGGTGCCTTTGCCGGGCTGAGCTACCAGTACATCACCGCCGACAAGCGGGAGAGCATGGAGAACAACGCCAGCTACATCGCCTCCTTCACCGGGGCCTATCTGGGCAATCTGGGCGCCAGCATCCAGGACCCGGTCTACCAGCTCTACATCTCCACCGTGGCCAATATCTCTGACTCCACCGTCATTCTCTCGGAGAATGACGGTCAGGTGGTCTTTGCCGCCTCCGCCCGGGGGGAGGATCTGAACGCCCTGCTCCGCAGCTCCATCCCCGCCGATGTGGTCAATGCCGTCAAGCAGCAGGGCACCTACGCCAAGCCGGGCAACCTGGGGGGACTGGTCAGCGGCAAGTGCTATGTGGTGGGCCTGCCTATCCTCCAGCACTCGGCCATCACCGGCCAGACCTACCAGCGGGGCATGGTTTTTGCCGTGAGCCAGGTCTCCCTTCTCACCCGGCTGTGGCAGGACTTCACCCTCATCTTCCTGCTGGCCGCCGGGGTGGTCTTTCTCCTGGCCGCCGCCGCCTCCTCCTTCACCTCCCTTCACCTGACCCAGCCCCTGAAGGACATGGCCCAGGCCGCCCAAAAGTTCGGCCAGGGGGAGTTTGACACCCGGGTGTCAGGCTGCGAGGGCCGCTGTGACGAGGTGGGCGAGCTGGCCGAGGCCTTCAACGCCATGGCCGACTCCCTGGCCAAGAGCGAAGCCCAGCGCAGCGAGTTCATCGCCAACGTCTCCCACGAGCTCAAGACCCCCATGACCACCATCGCCGGCTTTGCCGACGGTATCCTGGACGGCACCATCCCCCGCTCGAAGGAGGCCGAGGCCCTCAAGACCATCTCCTCCGAGACCCGGCGGCTGAGCCGCCTTGTCCGGCGGATGCTGGATCTGAGCCGGCTCCAGTCCAGCGAAAATGTCACCGCCCAGGAGCGCTTTGACGTCAGTGAGGTGCTCATCCGGGTGCTGGTGAGCCTGGAGGGCAAGATCAACAGCCGTGGCCTGGACGTGGAGACCCACCTGCCCGACGGGCCCGTCATGGTCTGGGGCGACCCCGATGCCATCACCCAGGTGTGCTACAACCTGCTGGACAACGCCATCAAATTTGCCACCGCCGGCACCGCTCTCCGCCTGGCCATTCAGGTCAAGGGGGAAAAGGCCTATGTGTCGGTGGCCAACCTGGGGGAGACCATCCCTCCCCAGGAGCTGGGCCAGATCTTCGACCGCTTCCACAAGACCGACCGCTCCCGCAGCGAGGACCGGGACGGCGTGGGGCTGGGCCTTTATATCGTTAAGACCATTCTGAACAATCACAAGGAGACCATCACCGCCACCAGTGAGGAGGGCCTGACCACCTTCACCTTCACCCTGACCATCGCCTGACCGCTCCCGTCCGAAAGGGGCTTCTTAAACAATCTTAATTTTCTTAAGTTTCCTAAAGCAGTCCTTCACCGGTGCTCTTAAACATTTTTAATTCTCTTAAGTTTCCTTAAGCGCACCCCAAAGAGAGAGGAGGGAACCCCATGTCCAAAGGATATTACGACGACAATCTGACCCCCGCCCCCAAGCAGCCCCTGCGGGAGCGGGAGTGGGTCACCACCCCTCCCGCCCAGCCCTATGGGGAGCTGCCGGGAGAGGAGGACATTCCTTCCCCTGGGGAGGGATCTTCCCCTGTCCGGGCAGGGGGAAAACGGGTAAAAAAGGCCTCCAAAGGCCGTCCAAAACGCCGAAAAACCGGCGGAAAGGGCCGGGGCATCGCCCTGCTTTTGGCCTTTTTGCTCTTTTTCGGAGGGTGTGGGACCCTCTTTGTGTACCTTCAAGAGGGGGAATTGCCCCTGAAAAACCCCTTTTTTGACCAAAAGGACACCCCCTCTGTCCCCGACCAGGAGGACAATGACTGGGTGGCCACCCTCCCCGACACCACCGCCCCCCGGGCCCCCACCGGGGACGGCACCACCCTCACCCTGATCCCCCTGGAGGGGGAAACCCTGACGGCCCAAGAGATTTACAGCCGGGTCAACCCCTCGGTGGTGGGGGTGACGGCCACCCTGAAGGACAAGACCAGCCTGGGCACCGGGGTCATCTTCTCCTCTGACGGCTACATCGTCACCAACGCCCATGTCATCTCGGGAGGTGCCCTTCTCTCGGTCATCCTCGCCGATGACAGCAGCCACCTGGCTTTGCTGGTGGGTTACGATGCCGGCACCGACCTGGCCGTGCTGAAAATCGAGGGGGAGGACTTCCCCGCCGCCGACTTTGGCGACTCGGCCGCCCTCCAGGTGGGGGATGCGGCCTACGCCATCGGCAATCCCTTGGGGGACCGGCTCCGGGGCACCATGACCAGCGGCATCATCTCGGCCATTGACCGGCCCATGGACATTGAGGGCCAGAGCGTGGACCTCATCCAGACAAATGCCGCCCTCAACCCGGGCAACTCGGGGGGCGCCCTCGTCAACGACCGGGGCCAGGTGGTGGGCATCACCAACATGAAGATGATGTCCACCTTTGACACCATTGAAGGGCTGGGCTTTGCCATTCCCACCTCCCTGGCCAAAAAGGTGATCGACCAGATCATTGAAAAGGGCAGCTACGACGGCGCCCCCATGCTGGGGGTCACGGTGCGCAATGTGGGTCCGCTGGATGGAGACTCCCCTGCGGGGGCCTATGTGAAGTCGGTCCAGCCCGGCTCGGACGCCCAGAAGCAGGGAGTTCGGGAGGGGGACGTCATCCTCATGGCCAATGGCCAGGTGGTCCAAAACATCGACGATCTGCTGCTTGCCAAGGAGGCGCTGGCCATCGGGGACAGCCTGGAGCTGGAGCTTTGGCGGGATGGAGAGACCATCACTGTCACCATCACCCTGATGGGGGCCAATCAGTTCTGAATACAGCACCGGGAAGGGCCGAAGGTCCTCCCCGGTGTTTTGTTTTGGCCTGCTCAACCGTGCCGGGGGATTGGGTGGGATGAGCCGGGCAAAAAATACCCCCTCTCCGGCTCCTATGATAGGGACAATGTCCGCAGGGCATTGGGGGGCGCCTCCGGCGCCACGGCGCAGAGGGGAAACCGTCAGGCCCCGTCCGGCCACGTGATAGAGATGCCGCCGGAGAAGGGGTATTTTCTGCCCGGCACGGCGCAGATACGGTTATATTTACAATTTTTTCATTTATTTTGCACAAAAAATGATGACTTTCTCTCCAGGGTGTGGTATACTTATGCCATAGGGGCCAGGACCACCGCCCCTGACCGGATAAGTTCCCTTTGGGGAAAGGAGCTGACAGCAGTATGAAGTTCACGTTCACCGACAAGAAGGTCACCCTGCCCAAGAAGGTCCACGAGTACGCCGAGAAGAAGATCGGCAAGCTGGAGCGGTATTTCCAGACCGAGAGCGAGGCCGCCGTGGTCTTTAGCGTGGAGAAGGGGCGCAACAACGTGGAGCTCACCATCCGCTCCGGCGGCACCATCCTGCGCACGGCCGAGTCCACCGCCGATATGTTTGCCTCCATCGACACCGCCGTGGCCGACATCGAGCGCCAGCTGCGCCGGCATAAGACCCGGCTGGAAAAGCGGCTGCGCAAGGATGCCTTTGTCCGCTCGGCCGAGGAGGATGTGTCCTTTGTCCCTGTTGAAGAGGAGGGGGAGGAGGAGTCCTTCACCCCTGTGCGCACCAAGCGTTTTCCCATCAAGCCCATGGCGGTGGAGGAGGCCATCCTCCAGATGGAGCTGGTGGGCCACACCTTCTTCGCCTTCCGCAATGAGGATGCCGGCGGGGCCTTTGCAGTGGTCTACAAGCGCAACAACGGCGGCTACGGCCTCATTGAGGACGACGCCTGAAATAGACAGCAAAATTCCCGGGGAGTGATCCCCGGGAATTTTTGTTGGTTGGGATGTACCTGTGATGGAAATAGCGCCGAAGAAGGGGTGCTTTTTGCCCAGCGCAGAACGTGGCAAGGACACCCCATGGGATATGCCCCTTACCGGGGAGCGTAGACGGTCATGGCCGTGCCGCTGTCCCGGACCAGAATGTCCGGGCTCAGGCGGATAAAGCGGCAGGTGACGTACAGGTCCCCCGCCGCCCCGGAGAGGTTGATGATCTGAATGAAATAGACCACCCACCACCAGTCCTGGGCCACCAGACAGTTGACCAGGGCCAGCACCACGCCCCAAACGACAATGGGGGCCAGGGCGATGATGATGTAATGGACCTTGCCGAAATAGGCGTCGCTGCCGGCGTAGGCATACAGGCCGGTGAAGCCGTAAAAGGGCCGCCGACCACTGAACAGACGGATGAACACCCCATGGACCAGCTCATGGAGGACCAGATAGACCGGGATGCCCACCAGCAGGGCGGCCATGCGGAGAAGGTAGGCCCCCAGACCTATCTCCACAGAAAAGAGGGTGGACAGGGGTACCAGCGCCGCCCCCACACCCGCCAAAATACCCATTATGACCAGGGACAGGCCGTTGACCACCAGGGCCAGCTTTTTGTCCCGCTGCAGGTCGATGGAGAGCAATTCTTCATAGTGTTCGGGCAGGGTGGTGCAGGTGTTCATGGTGGGGGCCTCCTGTTGGGATCGGTTGGGGATAGCATAGCACAACCAGAGGGGGAATGCAAGGGGCGGGGAGTGTGCTCCCCGCCCCGTCTTTCCTTTTATTTCAGCTCGATGGCCACGTCCCGGCCGGTGGTATAGCTGTCATAGTGGACCCGGAAGGTGATGGTATCGCCGGGGTCGCCCTCCACCTTCTCTATGAAATGGAGGGGGTTAGGCGGGTCGGGGGTATCCCAGCTGGGGGTACGCTTAGAGAAATCGTTGTCAAAGTCTGCCACAAAGGGGATGCTGGGCAGGTCCACGTTGGTATAGAAATGGAGACCCCTCCAAGCCCCGAGGGGGTCCACCTCATGGAGGGCACTCTCCGTCCCCGAGCCATCTTCCCACCACCAGTCCTGCACATATTCGGGCAGGTGCTTGGCCTTGCCCGTGTCCAAATGGAGGACGGTGTCGGGCCGGTCCCTGGTGAGCCACTGGGTGGCGGTGATGTGGAGGGTCAGGTGCTCAAAGTCCACGTCATAGAGGCCGGAAAAGCGGTAGTTGCCCACAAACTCGCCCCCGTCCTGGGCAAAGTGGGGGTTTCCGCTGCCCTGGGACATGGTGCCCGTCCAGGTGTACTGCCGGCCCTTTTCGTCCTCCAGGTAGAAGGACAGGCTCTTCAGATCGGCGGTGTTATTTTCATCACCGGAAAAGACAATCTGGGAGGCGATGGGGGTCAGGATGAGCTTCTCTGCCGTCAGGGTCTGGCCGTCCAGGGTGAAGGTGGTGCCCAGCGCCACCTCCCGCTTGGCCCGGCGGAACCGCTCGTCCACCGGGACGGTGAAGGTGATCTCCCCCCACTCCTCCCCGGTGTGGGCGCTCAGCGGCTCCCCCACCCGGCCCCCATCGAAGAAGGAATAGGTGAAGGTGAGCTTCTCGGGCAGTTCCTGGTCTATCAAATCGAAGTTGGAGAGGACCATGTCCCCGCTCTCGGGATAGAAGGTGCAGTAGCCCAGCTGCTCCCCCGCTTCATCGGTGAGAATGGGCTCGGCCACCCCCTTATTGAAGGCGCACAGCAGGCTCACCCGCTGGTCCGAGGCCATGAGGCAGTAGGGCTTAAACTCCACCCCCTCCTCGGTGGTATAGGTCCCCTCCAGGATCTGATAGTAGTCGCTTTTCAATGCGGCCTTCAGGGTGGGGTCAAAGGCCACTGCCGTCACCGCCGCCTTAAGGCCGGGCAGCTGCCCGCAGGCCAGGGCGAAGGGGACGGACAGGTTGACCACCAGGACGAAGGCACACACCGCCCCCGCCAGGGCGTAGGCCGGGGCCAGGCGGCGGTTCCAGCGGGCCAGAAGGGCTTTCCGGCGGTTCTTTTTCTCCTGTTCCTGCTCCCGGCGGCGGAGGGCACGGTCCACCGTGTCCATCAGCCGGGCGGGGGGCTCCAGGGCCAGCAGATCGGCCCACTCCTGTGCTCGTGTCATATGGCTCCCTCCTCTTCACTCAATTCCAATCGCAGCAGCTGCAGGGCCCGGCGCTCCTGGCTGGCCGCCGTCCCCTGGGGGATGGAGAGGACCTTGGCCGTCTCGGCCAGGGTCAGGCCGGTGAGATGGCGCAGGGTCACCACCTGGCGCAGGGGGGCGGGCAGCTTGCCCAGGGCCTCCATGAGGGGCAGGGCGTCAAAGTCCTCCCGGGCCATCTCGGGAAAGGTCTCCACCGTGGTCTCCCGCTTGCGGCGGCGCAGCTCGTCATTGCACACGTTCATCAAAATACGGCCCATCCAGCTGGGGAAGGCCCCCTCCCGGCGCAGCCTGGGGCAGGAGAGCAGGCCCTTGTACACCGCCTCGTCCACGGCGTCGATGGCGGCGCTCTCGCTGCCCAGGTAGGCCAGGGCGGTGCGGTAGAGCCGGGGCTTCACCTCTTCCACCTTGCGGCAATAGTCCTGTTCCGTCATCTTCTCTCCCCTCCTTTCACTTATAAGACGGGTTCACCGGCCCATTTTATCACGAATGTCAAATTTTTTTGAAATGGGGCGGACAGGTTGCCTTGGGCAGGCAACCATGGTATCATATTTTGAGCGGAACACCACGAAAAGGAGGCAGCGTCATGCTAAAGGAACTTGCCGCCCGGGCCCGGGAGGAGGGCGAGACCCTCAAGGGTCTGGCCTTTTCGGGGGAGACCTTTACCGGGCTGGATCTGGAGGAGCTGGAATTTGAGGATGTGACCTTTGCCCGCTGCCGCTTTGTGGCCTGCTCCTTTGCCGGGGCCTCCTTCTACCGGACGGCGTGGGAGAGCTGCGACTTCTCCAACTGCTCCCTGACCGGCAGCTACTGGAAGGGGTGCACCCTTTCGGACAGCAAGGGGGAGGGCTGCGATTTGCGGGAGAGCATGTGGAAGCAGTCGACCCTGCGCCGCTGCCGGATGGGGATGGTCAACGCCGACCAGTCGGGCTGGGAGGGCTGCCGCTGGGAGGAGTGCGACTGGCGGGGCAGCTTCTTCACCCAGTGCAAGCTGAAAAAGCTCACCGCTGGGGAGACCAACCTGGCCGGGGTGTCCTTTTTTCGCACCCCTCTGGCAGGGCTGGACTTCTCCGACTGCCACATCGAGGGGCTCACCATCGGCCAGAGCAAAAGCGAGCTTCAGGGGCTTACCATCGCTCCCCACCAGGCCCAGGAGCTGGTGAAGCTGCTGGGCATCCGGGTGAAGTGAGGCGCCCCCGGCGGGATATTTTACGGAATATAGCAGAAAGGGGCGGGCCGTGATGGCCCGCCCCTTGTTTATGGTTATAGCTTATTTCTCCCATGGATAGCCCTCGCCGCTATCCATGTTGGCAGAGGTCAGGTCGTATTCATGGATGGTGGTCACGCCGTTCATGGTGGAGGACCGGCCCACCTCCACCACACCCTCGTCCAGGCACTGCTCGTACTGCCGGCCGGCGCTGTCGGTAACCTGGGCGGAGAGGTAAAACCTCTCCCCCACCTTCAGATTTTGAAGGGGCAGCTGGATGTCGCAGGGCACGTCCACATGGCCGCCGGCGGCAAGTTCCTTCTGGGCTACTGCCTGGCTCCAAAGCACCTCCTCCCCACGCCACAGGTGAATCGTGACAGCAGTGGGGAGGATCTCGGTCTTGTCGGCGGGGTGGTAGCCCGGCTCCACATGGACGTCCAGGCTGTGGAGGGTCAGGGTGGGGACCTCCTGCTTGACGGGGATGTCGGCAAAGAACAGGCCGCCCCCCACATAGAACTGGGGCATGGTCCACAGGGCCAGGTCGGTCTCCCGGCCCAGGACCTGGTTCTGGCTCTCCCCGCCCGAGCGGAAGGTCACAGACAGGGAGATGCCGTCGGCCAGGGGGCAGGTGAGGGTGGCCTCGTAGCGGTGGCCCTCCCCCTCGGTGGCCTGGACGGTGACTGGGTCGAAGGTGACGGCCTCCCGGTCAGAATGGGTCAGCTGGGCGGCCTGCTGCTCTCCGGCGGCGTCTATCACCGTGTAACGGTAACCCCCGGCCTCCCCGGTGGGGGAGGCGGTGAACTGGGCGGTCATGCCCTCCTGATGGGTCCGGGGAATGGCCCAGAGGCGGAAGGTCACCGTGCCGGCGGCGAGGTCGGCGGCGGCTACCTCGTAGCCCATGTCGGCGGTGACCTTGTTCTGCTCGTCCAGGATGTCCTTCACCTGGCCGGCGATGCTGCTGATCTGGCGGGAGACGTTGCTGTCGATGTTATTCATGTTGTACTGGACGTTTTGCAGGCGGTTTTCCAGGCTGCTCATGCGGCTGGAGAAGCCAACGCCCCAGAAAACCAGGGCCAGAGCGGCCAGGGCGGCCACCGCCCGGGGCCAGCGCTTCTTTCGGGGCGGTTCGGGGGCGGGGGGCGTCAGCTTTTCGGCGATGGCGGACAAGGCGGCCAGCTCCCGCTGGGTGAGCTCCCGGTCGGGGGCCTGGCCCTCCTCCACCCCCAGCAGAGCGCCTACCGAGATGTGGAACAGTTTGGACATGGCGATGAGCTTGTCAAGCTCGGGAATGGCCCCGTCGCTCTCCCACTTGGAGATGGACTGGCGGGTGACCCCAAGGGTCTCCCCCAGGGCCTCCTGGCTCAGGCCGGCGTTTTTTCGGCACTCCTGGATGCGTTCTCCCAAGGTCATGGGGCATCCCTCCTTTCGCCCTTACCGTAGCACGCAGGGGTGCAAACGGGCCACCAACCGGTGGCTTCTTTTTGTCAACTGGCAGTTGCTATCCTGATTTTACAAGGGTTTGGGGGGTGTTGTCAACCGGAATATATTAGTTCCGACCATGGTTTTCCGTGCTCCTCCGACCAAGAGCTCAACTTGTATTCCGAGACATACTTTTCTCCATTTGACCTGATGATGACAGATCCCTCTTGGGCCACCAGAGTCTCCAGCTTCCGCTCCCACTCCCGGCCCAAGCTATCTGTATACCGGGTCGAGAAGCAGAACAGCTCTCCCTCCCGCAGATCCTTCAGCTCCAGCTCCAGCCTTGGCCCACCATGATTGGTCCCCGCCTGGGATATATCGGCCTTTTCTGTCCAGATCAGCTCATCGCCCCGATGGAGATAAAACGTGATGTCTGTGGCCTTTATTTCTTCTCCCATAGGGCTTTGCCCAGACTCCACCTGAAAGGAAAGCATCGTTGATAATCTGGGCACCCCCTCCACCCTGTAGACGTTGTAAACCTGGTGCCTGCCTGCAAAGAATACCTCCGGCTGGCTCCGAAACAGCAGCCTGCTCTCCCGGGCGATGATCTGGTTCCGGCTCTCCTCCCCGGCACGGAAGGTGACCGACAGAACGATATCGTCCACAAGAGGACAGGTGACAAGGGCCTCAAACCTGTGACCGGTCCCCTCGCTGCCTACCACCGTCACCCCTTCAAACGCTTCTCCATCCACAGTAAAGCTGGCAGTCATCCCCTCCTGATAGGTCTTGGGCACAGCCCAAAGCCGAAAGGTGATCGTTCCGGCGAGCAGATCACTTTCTTCGCACTGGTAGCCCACATCGGCGGTGATGCTATCCTGGGCCTGTAACACCTCCTCCACCCGCTGGGCGATGCCGTTGATCTGGCGGGAGACATCGCTGTTGATGTCGTTCACGTCATACTGGACGTTTTGCAGGCGGTTTTCCAGGCTGCTCATCCGGCTGGAGAAGCCAACGCCCCAGAGGATGAGGGCAATAGCGGCCAGGGCGGCCACCGCCCGGGGCCAGCGTTTCTTTGGGGGCTGCTCGGGGGCGGGGGGTGTCAGCTTTTCGGCGATGGCGGACAGGGCAGTTAGCTCCCGGTCGGTGAGCTCCTGGAGGGCCTCCCCCTCCTCTACCCCCAACAGGGCCCCCACGGGGATGTGAAAGAGCTTGCTCAGGGCCACCAGCTTGTCAAGCTCGGGAACGGTGGTGTCGCTCTCCCACTTGGAGATGGACTGGCGGGTCACCCCCATGGCCTCCCCCAGGGCCTCCTGGCTCAGGCCGGCCTTCTTTCGACATTCCTGGATGCGCTCTCCCAGTGTCATGGGGCATCCCTCCTTTCCCTCTTAGGGTAGCATAGGGCGGTCTCGAGGGCCACCACCCGGGGCGTTCTTTTTGTCAACTGTGGGGCGCAGGGCTTGGGGGGCAAGGGAAAGGGCGGGGCACAGCCCCGCCCTTCGTGCGTTATTCGGCGGGGGCGGAGCCGGGCTCGCCGGCGGTTTCGGGGGCTTCGGCGGTCTCCCCCTCCCCGGTGGGCTCGTTCTCCTCGTCGCCGGCGGCCTGCTTCAAATCGGCCACCGTCAGGGCCATGAGGATGTCCTTGTCCACCTGGTCCAGTGCGGCCACCCGGTCGGCCTGGCAGGCCACGGTACGCTCGAAGAAGTTCCGGGCGTCCCGGGCGTTGCCGAAGTTCTCATCCCGGTTTTCGTACATCTCCTGAAGGAAACTCTTGGCGTAGTCCTGGGCCGGCTGGTCCAGGGTGTAGCCGTTTTTCCCGCAGGTGGACAGGAAAATCTGGAAGAGCTCCTCCCCGGTATAGTCCTCAAAGTAGAAATACTTGTTGAACCGGCTCTCCAGGCCCGGGTTGGAGTGGATGAAATCCCCCATCAGGTCGGTGTAGCCGGCCACAATGACGATGAGGTCGTCCCGGTGGTCCTCCATATTTTTCAGGATGACCTCCACCGCCTCCTGGCCGAAGTCGTTCTGGCCGGTGTGGCTGGTGAGGGCATAGGCCTCGTCGATGAAAAGCACGCCCCCCAGAGCCTTGTCGATGACCTCCTGGGTCTTGAGGGCGGTTTGGCCCACGAAGCCGGCCACCAGGCCGGAGCGGTCCACCTCCACCAGCTGGCCCT